>JBGQBI010000002.1:0-448500 GCA_041494705.1 Candidatus Methanoperedens sp. | reverse complement strand
CAAGCCCGGAAGAACGGCGACGCAGATTACGAATGCCATCGGTTCAGTTTCTGCCATGAGTTCCCTCTCTTCCCTGACCTCCCTGAGTTCGGCTCAGATCCAGGCTATTGCAGCCGCCCTACCTCCGATACCTACGGATGGGGCGTCACTTTACGCCAGCTACTGCTCAAGCTGCCATCATCTCCTGGCGTCTTCCGATGTGAAGAAAAAGTCGGTCAGCGATATTACGAGTGCCATCAGTTCAGTTTCCAAAATGAAATCCATCTCCCTGACTTCGACGCAGATCGCGGCTATCGCAAAAGCCCTTTCCACGGCGTAGTAGGCAATGCAATGACAGCCACAGTGATTGGATTATATAATTTATTAACCAAGGGAAATAATGATATAATACAGATTTCGCACCTTTACGACTTGCTATAGGTCGGCTATGGATGCAGCAAGGGCAGGATTGGAAAACGGGGCAAATTTAAATGAATAATAAGGAAATAAACAAATTAAAAAACGGTGAACTGATGGATAATATATCGCTTAAAGCAGTTATTAAGGCTTGGATTTCAGCACACAAGCTCCCGATTATAATTTCATTGGTGGTTCTACTTTCGGCAGGGGTGGTTATTTCTGAAAAGGTGCTTGCAATCACTGAAAATCCGGATTTTTGCGGAAAGAATTGCCATATCATGAGACCATATTACGACTCATGGAGCATATCAGCGCATAAGGGTGTTGCATGCATTAATTGCCATTATGAACCGGGATTGGTAGGCCATATAAAAGGTAAGATTAACGGGCTTATGCAAATGTACAACTATGAAACCACCTCTGGAGATACCTCAGATCCATTATTTGCAAAAGTATTGGATAAAAATTGTCTTATCTGCCATGAAACGCGCATTTTTTCTCCCGATATTAATTTTAATGGAGTCAATTTCAGCCACAGCAACCATCCGGTTTCAGTGACTTGCACAAACTGTCACTCCGATGTCAAACATCCTGCAAATATAACGGCTATCTGTGATAAATGTCATGCCAACGCGCATCCCAAAGGCTGGCTTGCGACGCATAAGACGCAGGTTTCATTTGCAGGCATGGCATGCACCGATTGTCATCAGGAAAAGTACTGCACCGATTGCCATGCAGCGAGAAATGCAAGCAGTACGAACACAAGCAGTTCGAACTTAACCCCATCACTTACGGCTAAGGGAATACCGAAAAAATAACATATCTAAAAATTAAACCCTTCTGTGGTAAAATAGAATAATTCCAAAATCTCTTTGATATGAGCGGGGTCCTGTATCCGACGAACCATACCCGCTGCCGCCCTCGCCGATGTTAATCGTGTATGTTATCTTCTCCTCAATCCCCCGGGCACTGGCAACGTGGGCTGCCCAACAGCCTCTCGATGTGCGCCTTCGCTGCATCGCTTTGTAGGCTCATTTTAACAACTCTCTAAGATTTCCTATGCGTTCTTCGACACTTAGCACACAGCCTTTGCAGAAAAAGCACCGCACATCGTCCATATCACCGGGGCATGAAGGCATCTGTTCATGGCACCGCTTTGCTTGATGAACAACCATTTCAAGTTTCGTGGTATCGCCTCTATTGACATATCAAGCATTCGATATCCTGGGAACCTGGCTGGGTGAGCCTTTTCCAGAGTCTCACAATTTTATCATTGTAATCCACCATTGTCAGGTTGACCGAAAGTATACCCTTATGGAAATTCACTTTAACCTCATGAATTACACAACGGTAATACTTCTCTTCATTGCCCGAGAGCTGTATGATTGTCTTGACATGCTTTATCAGCCCCGCATCCTCCAGAAACTTTAACTTCCTGTACACAGTTGCAAGTGGTATGCCAAGCTCCCTGGATAACAGGAGGGCAGAGCATTCTATGCTTGAGGTCCGAGATAGTATCTCTCTGGAGTACTTATCTCCCAAAAGTTCAATAAACATTTCTTCCGTTTTCATTTCCGACTCTCCTAATAACTTTTTTATGTCAATTCTATGCGTTTTTCATCCGATTCCTTTTTTCTGGCTGCTTGAATGCAATAAAGCATCCGAATACCAGTAAGTATAACAATTCTTAATTTAAGTATACTGAAAGTTTTTCAGGGTTTTTGAGTTTTTACGGTCTATAAAATCTTATTTTAGTTTTTTATAGTTCACTAAAGTGTTTTTTTGAATTAAAAGTCTAAGTAATAACTTGAATATTAAAATAACCTCTTCAATTACCCAGATAGCAGAGAGAAATGTGAAAGCGGTTAGTAATAGATTAAAAATGATTAGTATCTGGCTATAGTTATAAAACCCGTGTGACCCACTCTCGCTGTTGCAGGGCGTGTTCCCCTATCGGTGAAAGTAATCTCCCGTTCTATGGTCTCGATGGTCTTAAGCTCGGTGAAATTTGTTTTCCCGATTGCATCCCTTATATCCCTTGTTTGTTCAAAAAAAGGTGAGTATGTAGCAAGAAACCCACCCGGAAAAAGGATGCGCGGTACGTGCGGGACGACCTGCGATGCAGAAATGGTGTCCAGTGTCACCACGTCGAATTTCTCATCCAGTTTCTGTATTTCTTCAACGATATCCCCATGGCGCAGTTCAATATTAGATAGACCTGCCTGGGCAAAGTTTTCCTTTGCAATTTCCAGGAATTCCTCCCTTATTTCATACGTTACCACTTTCCTGGCAATACTTCCAAGGTAAATGGCAAGTATCCCTGAACCCGTGCCGGCGTCCAGCACGCAGTCTGAGGAACATAGGCCGGTGTTTGCAATAATCACGCCAATATCCTTTGGCATCATGGGCGCCCCGCTTCGTTTTGCGTACTTGAAAAAATCCGGGGCTTTTGGTTTCCGGATAATGAACTCAACACCCAGGTGCGAGCTTATCGTATCGCCAAATGTTTTTGTTTTAAGCTCATCCAGTTTTATTATACCGAGGTCGGTATGAAGTTCACCCTCCTTCATGACAAAATATTCTTTTATCTTTCCATTCCGGAACGTTTTTAGAATTACAGGTGTATCCATTATTTCGCCGCTGGGATAATATAGAACTTAATAGATATAGAATACGTGGTTAGCATGGATGAAATCAGGATACGGGATAAAAAATATTCTTCAAAAACCCTCCAGCTTCTGGCAGGCCGGAAGGATGTGGATATTGAAAAAATCCACGATAATGTTCTTACTATTGCCGAAGTCGTGGACGACCCTGACAAATTGCCCTATGTTATAGAAGGTATAAAATCGCTTGAAATTGATGACGTGGATAAGTTCAGGTTCGTTCTCCTGCGTGTCCAGGTCGATTCACACCTGCACATGAATGAAGACCTTGAAAAGTACATGAAGCGTTTTTATGTTTCGCAGGTGATTGAAAAATTGCTTTACGGGGAGCTGCTGCTTTTGGAAGAAGGGAAAGAGGAGGATGAGGACGACGGGGATGACTGAACTTAGGTGAGCCTGCAAAATTATAAAGAAATTCACACAAATAGTTTGGTTCAAAAAGCTCATATCTTATATACCATAAACAACATCCAGAAGCCCGTATGGTCACCTACGCCGACAGGATAAATTCATTGCCCCCTTACTTATTCGCAGCCATCGACAAAGCAAGAGCCGAGGCTGTTAAGAAAGGCGTGGATGTCATTAACCTGAGCATAGGCGACCCTGATTTACCTACTCCGCCGCATATCGTGGAAGCCATGAAAAAATCCCTCGATAATCCTGCCCGCCATCGTTATCCGTCGTATGAGGGAATGCTGTCCTTTAGAAGAGCGGCAGCCCAATGGTACAAAAAGACCATGAACGTTGACCTTGACCCTGAAAACGAGGTTCTCACGCTCATAGGTTCAAAAGAGGGGATAGCCCATATCCCGCTTGCATTCTTAAACCCCGGTGATATTTCACTTGTTCCAGACCCGGGATATCCAGTTTACAACATCGGCTCAATACTCGCGAATGGCAAACCCTTCAAGATGCCACTGCTTTCTGAGAACGATTTCCTTCCAGACCTTGACGCCATTCCAGCCAATATCGCAAAAAAAGCAAGACTCATGTTTATCAATTATCCCAATAATCCCACCTCGGCTACGGCTTCAATAAAATTCTTTGAGGAAGTGGTGGATTTTGCAAATGAAAACGAAATCATAGTGATTCACGATAATGCATACTCGGAAATGACCTTCGATGGTTACAAGGCGCCCAGTTTCCTCAATGCCAGCGGGGCAAAGGACGTGGGCATTGAAGTGCATTCCCTGTCAAAAACATATAATATGACCGGCTGGCGACTCGGTTTTGCGGTCGGCAACAGCGATATACTATCCGGTCTTGGAAAAGTAAAAACAAACGTGGACTCAGGCGCATTCGAAGCTGTACAGGAAGCCGGCATCGCTGCCCTTTCCGGTGCCCAGGATTGCGTCCGCGAAACGAACCTGATATACAGGGAACGGCGGGATGCGCTTCTTGTCGGCCTGAAGAGCCTTGGGCTTCCCGTTAAACCCCCGAAAGCCACGTTCTATGTCTGGGTGCATGTAAACGGCAGCTCTTCGGCATTTGCGAAGATGCTTCTTGAAAAAGCAGGGATAGTTGCCACGCCGGGCGTGGGTTTTGGTGAATCCGGCGAAGGGTATGTCAGGTTTGCCCTGACGCAGCCTGTAGAAAGGATAAATGAAGCGGTTGAACGAATGCGAAAACTGGATATTTGAAAAACTTTAAGAAAGTTTTATCAAAAACCGTTGCGCCGCTTTACTTCGCAGACACGTATGCCCACAGGCATACGTGGATACCCTCCCGAGACGTGACTCGGGACGTCATAAAGGGGCGTAACCCTTTATGAATGATTTTCCCGAAATGAACATAAAAGATAAAATCTATCTATGATTAGTTCATGTTGTGAAGGATTATGCGTTTAAATAGAAACACTTTTCAAGTATTTCATTCATGGGTGTAGGCAATGGATATAGAGCAACTTTTAGCCGAGCGCGCAAGCTTGGTGGATTCTGAACTGCCAAACCTTCTCACTGATATCAAACCGCCTGAGCTTGCCGCCGCGGTCGCCTATGCAATAGCTTCAAAGGGAAAACGCATCAGGCCCGCGCTTGTCACGCTCGCATGCGAGGCTGTGGGCGGTACTGCAAAAGAAGCATGTTTTGCAGCCGCTTCTATCGAATTAATACATTCCTCATCTCTCGTACTGGACGATGTAATCGATAAATCCGAGAAAAGGCGCGGACAGTTCACGATTCATACGCTGTGGGGCAATGACATGGCTCTCCTGACAGTGCAAATCCTTGCAGCCCTTTCACTCAAAATCGCGGCGCGCGACCCGAGACTCATCCATGCCATCGCCGATTCATTGTTCTGTATGGGCGAGGGCGAAGCCATGGAACTTGTTGATTTTGCCAAAGATAAGAAGAGTTATCTTGAGCTTGCTTTCAGGAAAACCGGTTCGCTTTTCAGTTCAGCGGCCGAGGTAGGGGCTCTCGTTGGCGGTGGAGATAAAAAACAGATAAATGACCTTACAAAGTTCGGGAACCATATCGGTCTTGCTTTCCAGATCCGCGATGACATCCTTGATTGCATTTCAAGAGAGGAAGACCTTGGTAAACCTGTGAAAAAAGACCTTTTTATGGGGAGACCTTCCATTGTACTGCTTGATGCCATTAATTCAGGCATTTCAATTGAGATGATGATGAAATGCAATAACGGGGAACTCATGCATCTTGTCGCGAATTCCATTGAATTTGCGCAAAAAACCGCAAGAGAAGAGATAGAGCTTGCAAAAAACCATATTGAAGACCTCGATGAAACCTATGCAAAAACAAAACTCAAAGAATTGGGTGAGTATATAATAAGCCGAAGCAAGTAGTAAGACCCATGGAAAAGGATAATTCGGGTTCTTTTTTCAATTACCTTCCGGAAGGATGCCGTTTATGCTGCACAGGGGCAAAGATGGTGCTTTTTGTTACAGGGCTGTGCGGCAGGAATTGTTTTTACTGCCCGGTTTCAAATGAAAGGCGGGGAAAGGACATAATATTTGCAAATGAAAGGCTCGTGGAAAAAGATGATGACCTGATAGAAGAAGCTGTTTCAATGGACGCTCTCGGAACGGGCATAACAGGCGGTGAGCCGCTATTGCGCCTGGAGCGTGTTATTCATTATATAAAACTCCTGAAAAACAGGTTTGGCAGCGCCCACCATATCCATTTATACACGGCGCATGCCCCCACCAAAGGAACGCTTGAGTCGCTGCGGAAAGCGGGTCTTGACGAGATAAGGTTCCACCCGCCTCTTGAGATTTGGAAAAACATTAACCACACCTATTACAGGGATTCCATCCTTGCTGCTCACAGAACGGGTCTTTCCACGGGAATTGAAATTCCGTCTATCGCGTCTGATTTTAGCGGAATCTTATCTTTACTTGAGGAAGCTGGCGGTTTTCTTAACCTGAACGAGCTTGAATTTTCAGAAACAAATGCAAGCGAACTGAAAAAGCGCGGGTTCGCCCCGGTTGATGACGCTTCATCAGCCGTCCTCGGAAGCAAAGAGGTGGCCGAATCAATAACAGGAAATAAACTCCGTTTTTGTTCCTCATGCTTCAAGGACGCTGTGCAGATGCGGGAAAGATTCAAACGCATTGCAAAAAAATCTGCAAGGTATTTTGATGAGATAACCGATGACGGGACTCTTGTTTATGGCGTTGTCAGGGGAAAATGTCTCGATATCCTGAAAGAAGCCGGGGTCATGGAAGACATGTATTCTGTCCTTGATGGTTCTGTTGAAACCGCCTGGTGGATAGCAGAAGACCTGGCGGATGAGCTGAAAAAAACAGGATGCAGCGTTTCAATAATTGAACGATATCCCATGAAAAACGGAATGATAGCAGAAATGACGCCTCTTTAAAATATGGAAAGGTATAAACTCTTAAAATCAAATAATGGAAAAAGGTGGTCTGACTGAGCATCGAAGGAAATGAGAAAATCAAAACGCGCCTGACAAAATACCTGATGCGCGATGAAACAGGTATCAGGAAATCTGTTTTGAAGTTATTTCTCACCGACAAGCCATATACTACCGAGAATGTTTTTGACCATCTCAAGAAAGAAGGGTTTGATGTCAATTACAGGGGAGTTTCAGCAATGGTGGGTCTCATGAATACAAGGCTTGGCATCCTGAGAATAGATGTGAAGGGCGACCATAATGTCTATTCGCTCAAGGATGAGTACAAGAATAGTTTGAAAACTACGATGGACAATTATTAATTATTAGCCAGACTGTCTTTGTAAAAGCTTTTGTTGTTAAATTTCGCTTAAAGTAACTTTGCGCTCTTGGCGTGCTTTGCGGTGCAGGATTTTCTACCGCAAAGGGCGCAAAGTACGCAAAGAATTTGCTCAACATTAAACTTTTTTACAGTCCGTTAGACTTTTAAAAAAAAGAGATGCAGGCGTTGCCTGCATTGAAATTTAACTTCAGTATCCAAGATATTTTGGCACAAACAGGATGACGAAGTAGATTACCATTGTTACAAATCCCAATGGTACTCCAAGCCTTGCCCATTCCTTGCTTGTGATGCCAAGTTTTCCTGCCGAGATGATGTTCGGTATGTTTCCGGGTATCAGCATGCCGCCGGCGATTAATAATCCCATAAGCGCGGCATTAATCTGAAGCTGTGAAAAGGATGGCCCGATTTCAGCCGCTGTCAAAGTTGCATTATCAAGGATAGCGGACACGGTATTCACCCAATAGAGTGCTTCGGCAGGCATTTTTGCGATGTATTCAAAGATTATGGGCTTGAAGCCGTCGCCGAGGAAAACAAGCGCCATAATGAACACATATACTTTGACTGCTCTCATTATTACATCCTTCAAAGTTTCCTTATAATCTTCAGCTTTCATGCCCGGGTCCTTTGGATTTACTTTTCCGAGGAAGAACATACCCACAAGACCAAATGCAATAATTCCGGGGAGAATGTAAATTGCAAGCTGTTGTATGAGGTATCCGAAAGTGGCATGGTACGGAGCACCTGATAATTTCGAAATAGCTATTGTTGAAAGAGGCTCACCAAGAGGTGTGAGCGCAGCGCCAAGACCGATTGAAAAACATGCTATGACCGTAAGGTCAACCTTGGATTTCCTTGCAAGCGGCAGGGCATTGACCATCTCCACGAGTATGATGGCTGCAAGAATAGCTGAAATCACGCTTGAAAAAAGACCAAGGACTGCGATGAGTATGAAAGCCATGACCTTTAATGAAAGTTTTTCGGTCATTGTCCTTATCGCGCCATGGATGGGTTTGTGCCATTTGTAAATAATCAATCCGACAACCAGTACAACCTGCACGATGCCTATGGGTAAATGATAGCTGTTGGAGATGTAAACGGGGGCGACTAATGCTTCTTTGATGATGTCCATTCTCCAGCCGGTTGCTATAATCTGTCCGGCTGCGTCAACAAGTTTTGCAAAGCCTGATATCGTGAGTGCAAGAACCCCACAAATGAAAAGAAATACTTCAAGATTCTGTTCAATTATCTTAATTTTGAAAGGACCTATCAATACAATCAGGAATATAATGAAAAGCCCTATTGCTATTCCTATGTCAAGCGCCATTGTTATTTTTCCTCCTAAACATATTTTATTTCAAGGCCACCAAAAGCCTGAATAAAACTTTTTTCATATTCAGCACAGGCTCTTTTATAATTTGTGGTTTAAACCGAGGGAAAGGCGCATAAGCGCAGACCTAGGAAGCGCCAGTGTCAGAGAAATAAAAAGGGCGGTTCAAGAAGAAAAGCGGATGCAGACGGTAGATATTTTTTATCCATACGAACATGGAAAAGGATGACAAAAGCTTTTAAATAGAAGTAAAACTAGTTTATTTGGTTGGTATGACAAAGAGAGACCCACTAAAAATATTCGGGATGATTGTAATGATAGCCGGTGTCGCAGCAATCCTGTCAGCTCTTCCCATGTCGGGTTTGGCGTTGGCGACGCTTACAGCAGGCCCAATAACGGCTACAGGTGTTTCAGAGGTCAATGAAACCAGAATAATTATTGGTGTAATATTGTTTATCTTGGGGCTTGTTGCATATTTAGGAAAAGTTGGACTCAAAGTCTTTTCGGGAAAATAATGGAAACAGATTTAAACACGATTTGAAGCGTTACAGTATTTTTTTTAAAGAAAATCCTTAAAACAAAGGGGAGAAATCCAAACCCTGCTCATTGGCAAGGGCAAGGATTACTCGACTGTAATTGTAAGTATTTTGTCCTGGTCAGCTATTTTTGTATTATTATCCCACCAAAGTTCAATTTTTAAATTGAAATCTGATTTATCTGCCTCACCTTTATTACCGTATATCTTAAATTGTCGGATATCTTTTGAATTTTCCCCTTTTAGTGATCTGGTTCGTAATTCTTTTATTCTACTACCGTTACTACTATCAACTGGATAAACACTATTCTTTTCATCTGGAAACTTTAATACAAAACTGGCATCTCTATTATCATTGTCATTTCTGGTTATTGTTGCTGTAATAAGTTCAGAAGTGTTGTTATTATTCTTATTGACGGTCACACTTGTTTTGTCTAAATCAAGACTTACAGGACCTTTTCCTACGCAACCAGCAATCAATACAGCCACTAAAATCATCGATAGTACAAATATTCCCTTTTTCATAATATTTTCACCCTTTTCAGATAAATCGATAGATACTAATATTTCCTCCTGTGAAATATTATTGTCATATAATACCATATAGTATTTAAAACTTACTATAAATTTTTACTGCTATCGTTTTTAATTATTGAAATCTAATATAAAAATATAAAAATAGGTAGAGGTAATCAATCGAAAAAATCATCTATCATTGTATAAACAAAAATTATAATTATATGTTGATTTTTGAGTGCTATTTTAAGATTGGAACCGGATTGTAACCAATCCATCCTCCAGAAAAGCCTATACTAAAAAATAGACGCTGCCCTACCCGTGATAATACGTCGGCTCTTCCTTTTTCTTCTGCTGAGCCTGCTGGAAATTAATCACAGGAACAGGCATCGAAGGCGGAAGCCCGAGCGCTTTTGAAAGCATCAATGCCAGCGGCGCAAGATTCGCCACCATGGTATTTGCAATCTCGTTCTGCACATCGCCCGGCGCATTCCCAGAATCCCATTTCTCCTTCAGGGCTTTCAGGTCTTCCTCGCTGTAATAATCGGACAAACCCTCAAACCTTATGTGACCGATATTCGGGCTCAGGTAATTGATGGCAAAAGTGTACTCCACCCTCAGCACCGATTTTTCACCAAGAGGCGTATGCTGCACTACAATCGAGGGGTTTTTAAGATTCACGTCATAATTGATATTGATGTTCTTGTATTTCCGCACATCCTCGGTCGTGGTATATGCCTTGGATTCCACGTTGGTAAGCTGGAAGTTTATTATCATGACTTATCTGCCTGATTATAGACCTCGGGGATATTAAATCATTCCATAATTCATAATAAAGCATCTATCTCCTTAAAATCCACCCGCGCGGTCGAATCAAGAGACAGCGGCGTTACAGAGATATGCCCTTTTTTCATTACAGCCCTGACATCCGTCCCCTCCTCCGCATCCCTTATCAAATCACCGTTTATCCAGTAATACGGCCTGCCTCTCGGGTCATGGCGCTCCTCCACGCCTGTTATGAATATCTTTTTTGCAAGCCTTGTAACATCTATCTCTGTATCCATGGTCGCATGCGTCGGTATATTGACATTGAGCAAATCCACACCATCAGGAAGCCCTCTGCTCATAACGTTCCTGGCTATCCGGTTTACGATTTTAATCCCGACCTCAAAGTCATAAATGTATGCGCGGTGGTCGTCGAACTTGTCCCCTTCGTCCAGTACCTGTATGGATGCGGCAATCGCGGGAATGCCGTAGCTTGCAGCCTCAAGCGCAGCCCCGATTGTACCGCTTGTAGTAACCGTGTCTGTGCTTATGTTCTCGCCTACGTTGAAACCTGAAAGCACAAGGTCAGGCGTCTCTTTCATTATAGAGAACAAGCCAAGGATGACCGAATCCGTAGGAGTTCCTGCCACTGCATAGGCTTTGAAACCATTCACGTTAGCAAGCGATACGCGCAGCGGCTCAAAGATAGATATCCCGCGTCCAACGCCGCTTTTTTGAGTGGACGGCGCAACTACGGTAACTTCTCCGAGGTCGCTCACGCTTTCATACGCCGCTTTAAGACCTGTTGAATATACCCCGTCGTCGTTGGTCAAAAGTATTCTTTTCATTATAGCAAAATAGGTTTCAGATAAAATAAATCTGTGGTTCTATTGGCTTAGCCGCACGATGCATCCCCAGAAATCTATATGAATGATGGAGTTGTATGCACACCAAAATGGAGAATAATTATGGGAAATATTAGACCCGGATACATCAAATCATTGGGACACCAGTTACTTGAAGAGCATAGTGACATTTTCACCACGGACTTTAACCAGAACAAAGAGTACGTCACTAAATATACCACCGTAGAGGCCAAGGGAATAAGGAACCGCGTTGCAGGATACATAGTACGCCAGTTAAGAGTAAAAGCTATCAGAAAGAGATAGGGACTATGGAATACTTTGGAAAGTATCAAACGAGGGGTATGCGAAGCATACCCCAGACCGCATAAAGTGAGGTATCGCTTTATGATTGAAGGTGTTCTGCCTGCCCTTATAACTCCTTTCACAAAGGATAATAAGATAGATAAACAGGGCTTTAAGCAGAATATCGGATTTTTAATTGAAAACGGCGTTTCAGGCATCGTTCCATGCGGGACTACCGGGGAATCGGCAACCCTTTCTATCGAGGAACATGAACATGTCATTGAAATTGCTGTTGAGTGTTCGACTGTTCCTGTCGTAGCAGGCACGGGCTCGAATAATACGACAGAGGCAATAGAGCTTACAAGATTCGCAAAAGATGCAGGAGCGGATGCGGCTCTTTTAATAACTCCTTATTATAACAAACCCAATGACCGCGGGATGCTTGCTCATTTCAAGAAGATTGCAAACGAGGTTGACATACCCATGATAATGTATAACGTCCCTTCGCGGACAGGTATCAATCTCAAGCCTGAAATTGTCGCTGAATTGGCAAAAGAAAGCAATATAGTTGGGATAAAAGAAGCAAGCGGCAATCTTGACCAGGTTACACGTATTATCGAGATGACGCAGGATGAGGATTTTGTTATCCTGTCTGGCGATGACGGCCTGACGCTTCCCATAATGGCGCTGGGCGGCGCTGGTGTAATTTCTGTTGTCGCTAATGTCGCCCCGAAGCTCACGGTTTCCATGGTCGAAGCGTTCCAAAGAGGAGATTTGGATGAAGCACGAAGACTGCATCTTGCCCTGGCTCCTCTTATTCGCGCGGTATTTCTGGAGACCAATCCTATTCCCATCAAAAAGGCGGTCGAGCTTATCGGATTCCCGGCCGGGCACCTGCGGCTTCCGCTTGCCTCAATAAGCGAAGATAACGAAAGAAAGCTAAAAGCCGCATTGGATAACCTTCATCTGATAAAGTGAGTTGCTTATGAAAAACTTTGGAAAAGTTTTATCAAAAACCGTTGCGCCGCTTTACTTCGCAGACACGTATGCCCACAGGCATACGTGGATACCGCATAAAGCGAGGTGTCGCTTTTCAAACGACGGGTATGGCGCGCCATACCCGGACACGCCCTCCCGAGGCGTGACTCGGGATGTCCTAAAGGGGCGTAACCCTTTATGATAAAAATAGCGGTCACCGGCGCCTGCGGGAGAATGGGCGGGCTTATTATCGAAAATATCCTGAAATCAAAGGATTTGAAACTTGTATGCGCCCTGGATGTAACTAATATTGGAAAAGACATTGGCGAAGTGATGAGGACAGGCAAACTAAATGTCCAGATCGAGGATGCAGATAAAATCGATGCAGCCCTTGACAGGTCAAAACCCGATGTGCTTATTGATTTTACAATAGCTAATGCAGCCGTGAAGAACGTAATTGCAAGCGCAGGTAAGAAGGTCAATCTGGTTGTCGGGACTACGGGTTTCACCCCTGAACAGAAATCGCTCATGGAAAAGGCAATCAAAGAAAATGGAGTTGCGGCGGTTATTTCACCCAACTTCTCAATTGGTGTAAATGTCTTCTGGGGTCTTCTTGCCGAGGCTGCAAAGAGCCTTTCAGATTATGATATCGAAATAATAGAAGCCCACCATAACCAGAAAAAGGATGCGCCAAGCGGTACAGCCGTGAAAGCAGCGGAAGTTATTTCAAAGACGCTCGGAGGGAAAGAGCTTGTATACGGCAGGCATGGTCTTTCACCCCGAAAGCAGGAAATCGGGATACATGCAGTACGCGGCGGCGATATTGTGGGCGACCATACGGTATTATTCGCAGGCGACGGTGAGCGCATCGAAATCAAGCACCAGGCGCATAGCAGGCAGGCTTTCGCAAAAGGGGCTGTGAGAGCGGCTATCTGGATTTGTTCGGCAAAGCCTGGCGTATATGAGATGGCTGATGTGCTGGGGATTCACCAAAAGGATTAAATGCTTTTGGGCTCAAGCTTAATCAAGGGAAAGCATGGATGTATTCGAAGCAATCAGGAACAGAAGCGTAGTCCGCCAGTTCAAGCCTGATATCATACCTGACGATATTCTTTTAAAGATACTGGAAGCTGCAAGATGGGCGCCCAGTCCGTTCAATACCCAGCCATGGGAATTCATAATAATCAAGGATAAAGAAACCCTGAAATCCATTGCCAGACATGCAAGGTATTCAGGTTACCTTGAGAATGCACCCATGGCAGTTGCTGTTGTTGTGCCCCAAATAGACGGGAAATTTTCATGGATTAATAGTATAGGCGAACCCAGGTACGCCGCGGCAATGGCGGTGCAGAATATGATGCTTGCGGCATGGGAACTGGGAATCGGCACTTGCTGGGTGAGTATAGAAAGGGAGAAAGTCAGCGAGCTCCTGAAAGTGCCTGGGACGTATTTCGTATTGACGGTTATCCCGGTTGGATATCCTGAAATGACACCGCCCAAACACGATGAAAGTTCCAGGAAAAAACTTAAGGACATGATATTTTACGAAAAGCACGGTAGAAAAAGTTGATTAAATGAGCGAAGAAGAAAAAGAAAAAATCAAACCGGACAAATTTCTTGATTGCGTTGGACTCTACTGCCCGATTCCGATATTTAATACCACACAGGAAATGGAAACCATAGAAGTTGGGCAGGTTCTGGAAATGGTCACCGATGACCCGGCAGCAGTCCAGGATATTCCCCGCTGGGCCAAGAGGGCGGGACACCAGTTCTTGAAATTGTTCAAGGAAGGCGACCATTATCATTTTTTGATAAGGAAAGGGAACGGATAATACTGCAAACAATCGGCTAAAGATATCGTTTCAACTGGTAATAAGCAAATATTGCCAAAAGAATGAACAGTATGAGGTAAGGGAACTCAATTATTATGTCGTATAACGATTCCCAGCTATCTTTGAAAACAAAGCCGATATAGGCGTAAATTGAAACGTACAGGAACTCACCTGATGCTGAATAAGCAAGAAATTTCCTAAACGAGTATTTGCTGAATCCTGAGATGTAGTTTAAAGGCGCGCCGAATCCAAGCAATACAAAACGGCCCAGGAATAGGCCCCACACTCCATATTTATTAAATAAATCTTTTCCTGATTCAAATTTTTTTTCGAATTTTTCGTTCTTTTGCAATTTTTCAGCGAAAAACTTCTCAAAATGTGATGCAGTAGAATATGCTGCAATGTCTCCCACGACCAACCCGAAAAATATCAGGGATACGCTGAAAAAGTAATCTTCAATCGTACCCGACAGCGAGCCGGCCGCTATGATGACAAATGTTGCCCCAAGCGGGATGCCAAACGGTGATATAAGAGCTATGATAAAAAAGAAAATAGGCAGATTCGAGGATAAATCCATACTTTATTGTCCCTTTTTTCCTGCTATACTGTTCAATCTCGCAACCACCTGTGTGCAGTTAAGGTTGTTTTCCTGGCAGAGTAAACTTAGGTGTTTCCTGTCATTTGTAAATGATTCCTTAATCCCGAGCTCATTATAGACAAGCTCTTTTGGGATGCCGCTTCTATTAACAATGAGATTGACAGTCATCCAGTCCTCTATGGTTTTGTTACCGCTTTTCAGGTATTCCCTGTGCTCTTTCCATGTTTCATATCTATGGATGGTCCTGACAGCGGACATGATGATTAAAAGGGCTAATATAATAAGCAACAAAGACCAGAATATCAACTTTTTCTTTTCTTTCATCAATCAATGTTGGGCATTAAAGTAGAAATACATTATTCTAATAACGCAATCCCTATATGCCATCCAGTCGATTACTCCCATCATGCAAGTAAACGCCGACCTCCATATCCACTCAAAATACAGCATGGCGACCTCCCCGAAAATGGACCTGCCCACCCTTGCTGAAGAATCACGAAAGAAGGGTATCCAGCTTGTTGCCACGGGCGACTGCCTGCACCCCATGTGGCTTGCTGAAATAAAGAAGCTAAAGGAAGAAAAGGGGGTTTTCAAACTGAACGATACAAGATTCATATTGACAACCGAGGTCGAGGATATAAACCAGGTGCACCACCTCCTGATTATTCCTTCAATATCAAAAGCGCAGGAATTATACGAGTTCATGAAACCCCGCTCAAAGGATATCGATTCTAACGGCAGGCCGAATGTTAGGCTAAATGGCGTGGAGATTGCACAGGCTGCTCATGATGCCGGTGCGCTCATCGGGCCCGCGCATGCCTTCACGCCCTGGACTGCCATGTACGCATACCATAATTCGCTTAAGGATTGCTATGGGGACATGGCAGACAAAATTTATTTTTTGGAACTTGGCCTGAGCGCGGATACATCATACGCAGACAGGATTTCCGAGCTTTCCTGCCTCACTTTTCTTACAAATTCGGATGCCCATTCCCCTTATGTGAATAAACTTGCCAGGGAGTTCACCCGCTTCGAGATGGAAGACATAAGTTTCGATGAATTAAAAATGGCTATAATCCGGGAGAAGGGACGAAAGCCAGTTCTCAATGTCGGCATACCTCCCGAAGAAGGGAAATATAACGAGAGCGCCTGCATCCGGTGTTACAGGCATTATACGTTACGGGAAAGCATTATAAAAAGCTGGACTTGCTCGTGCGGAGGAACTATTAAAAAAGGCGTGAAAGACAGGGTCAATGAACTTGCTGCATACGATAAGCCGATGCATCCGGCTCACAGGCCACCATACCTTCATTTGATACCTTTATCCGAGATAATCGCAATGGCTCTTGGAACAGCCGGCACCAATACGAAGGGTGTGCAGAGCATCTGGAACACGCTTATCGAACGATACGGCAATGAAGTTGGTGTGCTCGTTGATGCCGATATCAAAAATTCCGGAGTGAACGAACGCGTTATCAATGCAATAATCGCTTTCAGGGAAGGGAAAGTGAAAGTACATCCAGGCGGCGGGGGTCAGTACGGTCGTGTTGAATTATCCGCCCAGCCGATGAATAAAAATAATTGCGAACCGCAGAAATCATTATTCGACTTCTGACATGACTTTCTGAAAAAAAAAGACACCGGCATCGTAACATTTATCATTGTGTATAGATAACTATGTGTTGGGTATTATGAAAGTATCATATTTAATAATTTGTCTTGCATTGTTATCATTATTTTCGGTTCCTGTATCGGCTGACGTGAATATCCAGAGTTCCTCTGTTATCCAGACCAATGAAACATTAATATTCAGCCTTGATTGGAGTCCGGACGGCAATTCCATAGCCTATGTTGCTTATGATGATTCCAGGAGACAACAGATTTTCACGATAAACGTTGACGGCACCGGGAAAAAACAGGTCACGAACGATACTATTAAAAAATGGGGCGTGGCATGGTTTGATGATGACATTTCTTTTATTTCTTATGGCACTGACGGGTTGGAAAAGATTTTTCTTGTAAAACCGGATGGCTCTGGTTTGAGAAAGCTCCTCGATGATAAGACCCGCCAGGGAAGGGCGCCTGAGGACAAACCGCCGGCCCTTGGCGGCGCTTCATGGAACCCGAAGACAAAAACGGTACTATTTACCTCCTTTGATGCGGCAGGAAATGAAAAGATATACCAGGTCAATCTTGACGGGACCGGGAAAAAGCAGGTAATAACCGATGAATTCAGGCAGTGGAACCCGGAGTGGAGCCCGGATTGGAACTCCTTTGTATATGTTTCATATGACAGCACATATATCGAACAGCTCTTCACAGCCAATGCCGATGGCAGCGGCAAAAAGCAGATTACGTTCGATGGTCTCAAAAAATCTGACCCGGACTGGGGTCATGATGGTATCCTGTATGTTTCTTATGAAACCGCAGCATCAAGCGGTCAGCAAATATTTATCATTAACCCCGATGGTTCAGGGAAAAAACTTCTTTTTAAGGATGGTTTCAGGCAGCTAAATCCAATGTGGAGCAGGGATGGTACTAAAATCCTTTTTGTAGATATTAATCCCCAGGGAAATCAAACAATCAGGGTATTGAACCTGCCAAAATCTGCAGCGACTACACCATCGCCAACTCCTACACCGACAGCCACGGGCATAACTACACCAACTCCAACGCCAACTGGGACACCGGAAATTAAGGAAACGCCGGTAAAAAGTACCATAAAAGATGTTGTATCTTCAATGCTTTTGGTGCTGGGTTTAATAGTCGTGCTAATGCTGGTAATCCTTTTTATCTCAAATTTACTGAATAAAACGAAATAATCAGTCCACTTTTAAGGGCATCAATCCTTTCTTTTTTATCCACCAGTAAGCAGCCCATGTCGCAAATATCGTGGAAAAAATAAGGAGCAGGGAATACCATGTTTTATCCTGAGGTCCCATACTGAAGGCAGGATTGCTGAAAACCGTAGCAAGCGTGTTTGGTACTAACACGGCTGTTCCGAGTATGGTAAGCCACGTCATGACAAGGGCAAGCCTGTTATTTAAAACCTGGAGCTGGTTGTTGTAGATGCTCTGGAGCACTTCAAGTCCCGAAGCCAAAACATCCGACATGTGCTCGCTGAGTGCAATATGCCTGTTGACGTCATCAGAGAGTATGCCAAGACGGGCAAGTAATTTAGGGCTGTCGCTTATTAGTTCGGCATCGCCATGCCTTAGTGAATTTACTACATCAAGGGTAGCCCACAGCGTATCCATATAGCTTATAAGGGCATGTTTCATGTTATAAATTTCAGGACCGATCAGTCCCCTGGGAGTCGTCGTATCGGTCAGAATCTTGCTCAAATCGTCTCCCTGCGCCTCTATCTCGCGCAGATGATCAAAATTCCTGTTAATATTCTCATCTATTATTCTTGTCAGGATGATTGTTAATTTGTCCTCATTTATCAGGGTAGGTTTGATTTTTCTCATGAAGGCATCTGCATATCTGGATAGTCTTATCAAACGGTTGACGTTCTCTTCATGTATGGTCAGGATCAGGTCTTTTCTTATCAAAATCAATATCGGGCTGATGAGAACATCAAACTTCTTCACATTTACTGCAGGAAGCATCAGTCCCATTTCGGTGTCCCTGTCTTCATATGCCGAATGATAACCGGAGAAAAGAGTGGGTACAAGGGTGGAACTGAACCCGAGAGACATTGCGATTATATCTGCGTCTTTCTTTATGTCTTTTACCGGGAAGTTTAACCAGGCTACTGATGATTCTGTAAGGAATTGTAAAAAATCATGCGGGTTGTCACCGGTTAATTTTAATGGTTTTCCTCCGGCTACCGGAAGTGCGACACAGAAAGCGCAATTACCATTGGACTTGGGTGGAGGAACTATAGTTTCCTCTTTTTTTTCTTCTGGCAGGTATACCGGTTTTTCTTCGCTCATATCGTTTTCTTAAATTGTTGCTCGCAAACCAGGGCAAGTTTTTCTTTTGCTTTATTAATCTTGTTATTAATAACTTTAATATCGTTCTCGCTTCCAGCAAGTTTTTTCTTGATTACGGCTATCTGTCGCTTTATCTCTTTGGGAGCAGGTCCTCCGGAGACTGTACGTTTTCTTATGTTTACCAGAGGGTCAAGAGCTTCTTTAACGGCTTTTTCAGAAAGTCCCATGTCGCTTAATTTTTCCCCAAGGATCTTTAATGAAATTTCATCCAGCAGGGAAAGAGTGGGGTTTTTTCCTGTCTTTGCGATTGAGCCCACGATATGATGCGCAGTCCGAAAAGGGATGCCTGTTGCCCGGACAATAGTATCTGCAAGCTCTGTTGCAGTCATGAATCCTGTGTTTGATGCAAGCTTCATCGTTTCCTTTTTGATTTTCATTGTACTGACCATGCCCTCTGCCATACGCGTAGAAGCTCGAACTGTATCGGCGGCGCGCCAGAGGTGAGGCGTTGCCTCCTGGAGGTCGCGGTTGTAGCTGTACGGAAGCGCCTTGCAGATAGTTAAAACAGACATGAGGGCGCCGTGAACCGTTCCCGTCTTTGCGCGCAAAAGTTCCGCAATATCGGGATTCTTCTTTTGCGGCATTATGGACGATGTGGATGAATACCTGTCATCAAGCTCGATAAAACCGAATTCGGATGAACTCCAGAGGACAAATTCTTCAGCCATGCGGCTTAAGTCCGTCATCAAATTGGAGAAGGAGCTTAAGCTTTCTATCATAAAATCGCGGGTACTTACGGCATCCATGGAATTCGAAAGTGCAGAGTCAAACCCGAGGAGTTCCGTTGTCCTTTCCCTGTTTATGGGAAAGCCGGTTGAAGCAAATGCGGCAGCACCAAGAGGGTTCTGGTTCGTGTGACCAAAAGCCGCTTTTATCCTTTCAATGTCGCGCGAAAGCGCGTTTGCATGCGCCAGCAGGTGATGGGCCAGCGTGGTTGGCTGGGCGTGCTGGGTGTGGGTGTATCCGGGCATAATGGTTTCACGATGTTCTTCTGCTGTTTTGACAAGCGTTGCGGCAAGTGTATGAACTTCCTCCAGAAGGAATGCAAGTTCCGTGCGCAGCGCGATGCGTATGCATGTTGCGACCTCATCGTTGCGCGAACGCCCGGAATGCATGCGCCCTCCCGTATCCTCGCCCACAAGTTCAATAAGCCGGGCCTCAAGGGCTATGTGGACATCTTCATACGAGGCATCAAGAGCGGAAATTCCTTCCTTTTGAATCTTTTCAAGACCTGAGAGGATGGTTGAGCATTCGCTTTCCTTTATGATGCCCTGCTCTTTTAACATGACAACGTGGGCTTTATCCACGTCAATATCAGCGTCGAATATCCGTTTGTCCGCTTCCATTGACGATGTGAACCGCATTATGTCTTCATCCTGTTTGACCTGGAGACGACCTCGCCTTAGTATATTCATAAAGCGACACCTCGCTTTATGCGGTATAGGGGTATGCTGCGCATACCCCTTCTTTTGATAAAACTTTCATAAAGTTTTTTCATAAAATCTCTTTAATTCATGTCAATAGGTATAAATATAGACTTCTGACGCTATCTGTGGTAGGTTCAGTCGAAAGAAGCATTACAGGTAGAAACAGAGCCGTTTACATCCAATTCGATGCAACCTGAAGTTAAAGGTTAAATCCGGCATAAATTAGGGTATAATATTGGAAAATTGCTTTATTTATCTGGTTTAATTTAGGGTTAGAGGAACCAAGGTAACCACCACTATCCTATCCGTCAATCTTTTTTTTGGTTCCTCACGCAATTCGCATAAAAACAATCGCCAGATAGGCGATGATAATCACAAAAAACATTGTAAAAAGAATGACGAGCGGGTTGGGGAGTGGGGGTTAGTAAAAAAATGTTCCCGCTCGTCGAATCACTGTCATAAACATAATGATATATATACTTTATCCTGGTTTTGTGGGAAATGGGGCTGGTGAGATTTGAACTCACGATCGACGGGTCTCTCCGAAAACGCCAGGTTTTTGGCGATTTAATCTTTGAGCAGCACGTTCAGTGCTCCAACGGTTCCTCACAGCTTACCGCGTCCGGTTCGCTCGGCAGACCCGTTGCTCATCATCACACCCCGGATTCCGGGGTTTTCCGCTGGAGCCCGTCGCCATGCCGGACTAGGCCACAGCCCCTGATGGTACGCCTACTTTTATCCGATTGCTATTAAAACTATCTAATCATTATGGATTAATTGCATGATTCAAGGAATCGATATTGCTGCAATGCGCGGGTTGGACTGGTTAAAAAAACAAAAACCCGTCGCGATAAAAGATATCTCCCGCTCCATCCAGGCGTTGTCTTTGTGGAATGAACCTGCATCCGGATTGATTGAACTATTGTTGTCGGGGAAAAAAGACGGATTCTGGAAAACGGATACTCCTCTGATTGACACTGCAAGGGCATGCAGCGCGCTGGCGGGATGCGGGCTTATACAATCTGATTCGCTCCGCTGGGTTCTCAACCAGCAAAAAAACGACAACTGGAACGATAACGAGATTGATACCGCTTATGCCCTGATTGCGCTTGGGGATAGCGGCGTCAAAAACGAGCCCGGATGTGAGTGGCTGGTTCGCAATTACGGGGAAAAGTGGGAACACGCGGGCACGACATCGCTAATTATCACGGCGCTTTTAAAACAGGATGGGAACGATTACAGGTTTTTCATAAATGACAGGGCGGGCTGGCTCCTTTCAAAACGATTGTTCGGAGGATGGACGCATATCGCCACAAGTAACCTTGCGATTCAGGCATTGATCCTTGCAGGGGAAAGGGATATTGAAAAGGAAATTGGCCCATCGATAAAATGGCTTCTTGAAAAGCAGGTCAGGGATAACTGGGGCAACATAACAGCAAGCGCGCTCTCATTGATTTCATTGAGGATGTATCTGGATAAACTTAATAGCGCTTCGGATAAATGAAGGGGCAGGAAAGATAATTATGAGCAAAAAAGCAGCAGTCATAAAAGGCGACGGCGTCGGTCCTGAGCTTGTAAACAGTATGCTCCGGGTGGTTGAAGCGGCAGGGACAAAGGTTGAGTTCATAACATGCGAGGCAGGGGAAGGATGGTGGAAAGAACACGGCGGTGATTCGCTCATTCCCCCTGAAACATGGGACATCCTGGGCAAAACCGACGCAGGTTTTAAAGGCCCGACAACAACACCGGGGGGCGCCGGTTCCCCGAAGAGCGTGGCAGTATCAATCCGCCAGAAGTTCAACCTCTATGCCAACGTGAGACCGATAAAATCTTTCCCAAACACGCAGAAACCTCTTGGAGATGTTGATTTTGTGTGCGTGAGGGAAGGCACTGAAGGACTATATTTTGGCAAGGAAGTCCAGCTCACGGATGATGTTTTCATAGCCATTAGAAAAATCACGCGCCCAGCATGCAGGAATGTCGCCCGTTATGCATTTGAAGAAGCAGCACGGCATGGATGGAAAAGCGTTGTGGCAATCCACAAGAGCAACATACTCAAGCAGACATGCGGCACATTCCTTGAGGAAGTTGAAAAGATGGGGAAAAACTATCCCGGAATAGAATTAGAAGAATACCACATCGATAATATCGCGCAGCAGTTAATCAAGAACCCGCAAATTTTCAACAAGAAAGTCCTCCTCTCCACGAATCTTTTCATGGATATCCTGAGTGAGGAATGCTCCGCCCTTGTGGGCAGCATCGGGCTTATTTATTCTGCAAATATCGGGGATGATTATGCCATGTTTGAGCCCGCACACGGCTCGGCGCCAAAATATGCGGGGCAGGATAAGGTAAATCCTGTTGCTACCGTGCTTGCAGGTGCGTGGGTCCTTGATTATCTGGGAGAGAAAGAGAATTCAAAAGCAATCTTTGACGCTGCCGAAAAAGTGATAGCCGAAGGAAAAAACCTGACCTATGACCTCGGGGGCAGCGCAAAATCAAGTGAAATGGTGGATGAGATAATAAAAAAGCTATCTTAAACAGAACTAACTTTTATTTAAAACCAAGATGAATCTTTATTGCAGTTTCAATTTTTTCTAAAATGGTTGGGGGTACTGTGCCTATCATGTCCCTTATCCTTCTTTTATCCACAGTTCGTATCTGGTTTGCCTTTATTTTGGAATCGTCAGTCAGATTTGCAGTTCCCTTACGTACAAGAACATCAAAAGGATACACCTTTCCTGTGTTTGAAGTAATAGGAACAATAGTTACCGTATCTGCCAATTCATTGTTAATGTCGTTTGAAATAACAAGTGCAGGTCTTATTTTTCCTATCTCAGAACCTTCTATCGGGTCAAGTTTAACCCAATAAATATCACCCCTTTTAATCAATCCCATCTCCCGAAGTTGCATCCCAATCTTCAGTAAGCTGTTTGTCTTCCCGTTTACTTGCCTTGTAGCCTTCGGTTAATTCTCTTATAAGATACGCTTTCTTCTCTCGCTCAATCCTATCCCGTATTGCTTCCGCTATAAAACCGGATTTATTTTTCACATCTTTCAACATTTCTGCGATTTCTGAAGGTAAAGTTATATTAACTCTGACTGTATTCATAATACACCTTAATTGATGTATTGTTAGTATGTATATATGATGTACTTAAAGGCATCTATTTCACAATCGGCGCGCCAAAGGTGTGCTCTTCAAGCTCAACCACCTTTTTCCACAATTCCCTGCACTCGCAATCAAGGTTATCAAAAACACCCGCATCCTGGGACAGCGAGAAGTTACGTATCGCCTCTGCCACGTCCTTATCGCATTTGCCGCAATTGTGGGGGCCGCGAGCCGAACCTGCGCCAACGGGGTCGGACATCAGGATTGTATCTGGATTCGAATCCTTCCCTTTTTTCAGGACTTCCACTGCGCTCCACAGCCACGGGGGACGGTAATCCCCGCGCTCGAACATCTCATCCACAAGCGTGCCTTTCTGGACATTGCACAGGTTGACCGATATTGTTCCCGCATATGGCGAAGCATCGTTGATGGATTGTATCATGTCGTTCATGGCTATGCCTTCCGAAAGGAAAGGAGGTTTAAGCATAAGGTATGCCTTCACTGTTGCACCTTCATTCTTTGCGGCTTCGCTTGCCCTGACAAAATCCGAGAACGTAAAACCCTTATTGATGCAGTCCTTCCGTATCATATCGTTACTTGTTTCAAGTCCGATAGCCACCTCGAATCTTTTACCAAGACTCGCCATGGATTCGGAGACCTTTTTCCTGGTCACGTATTCGGGTCTTGTCTCTGCAATGACTTTTTTCACCCTGTTATCTGCCCCAAGGCGCGAGAGCATCTCGTTGCGGGTCGCCGCATCGATCTCGCCGTCGTCAAGGAAGCTGCCCGAGGTGAATATTTTCAATATGAACTCCTCGTCTTTACATCTCGACATAGCATTCCCGAACTGCTTCATCAGCTCATCGTGCGATGGAGGCTTTTGCGCGCTGTCATAAACGTACCCGCACATGGTGCAATTGTTCCAGCGACAGCCCGATGTCTGGAAAATCACAGTAAGGGCGGTAATGGGCTTCCCGTCAAGCAAATCCTTACCAGTCCATACAGCCGTCGGCCTGTCGGGCGGATTGAATTTGACCTTCTGTCTTTTGCGAATATCCCGTACAACTGCGGTGAGAGACATATTATTCAAACTCGATTGTAGCAGGCGGCTTTGGTGTCATGTCGTAAAGCACCCGCGATACATTGGGTATTTCGCTCGTGATGCGTGACTCGATTTTCCGAAGCGTATCCCAGGGAAGTTCCATAGCTTCGGCGGTCATGCCGTCCCTTGAACTCACGGCGCGCACAGCAATTATCCATCCATGCACGCGGATATCGCCTTTAACTCCTGTGCCTTTTTCAATGAGAGCCGCAAATGTCTGCCAGGGACCGAACTGTTCCACAAGTTCTTCCTCAACAATCGCATTGGCTGCCCTGACCACATCCAGTTTTTCTTCAGTTACCTCGCCAATTATCCTGACTGACAACCCCGGTCCCGGGAACGGCATCCTGTCCGAAATCTCCCTCGGAAGTCCAAGCGCTCTTGCGACTTCTCTTACCTCGTCCTTGTAAAGGTCTGCTAAAGGTTCAACTATCCCTTCAAAATCAATTACTGATGGCAGTCCTCCCACATTATGGTGACTCTTAATCCCTCCTTCGGATTCTATCCTGTCAGGGTAAATGGTTCCCTGGATAAGGTATCTTGCGCCGAGTTTGCGGGCTTCTTTTTCAAATTCCCTGATGAATGCTTCACCCACCGCCTTTCTTTTTTTCTCGGGGTCTGTTAAGCCTTTCAATGCACGCAGGAAATTCTCCTTTCCATCGACGACCTGAAGGTTCATATCTGAAAAGATATCCTTTATCCTTTCGGTCTCACCTTTTCGCATGAGCCCGGTGTCGATGTAAATGGGCGTAAGCATCTCGCCTATAGCCCTGTTTGCAAGCACCGCACAGACCGAGCTGTCAACTCCCCCGGAGAGCGCTATTATTGCCCTGCCTTTGACATTTTTTTTTATCTTCTCAATGCTCTCGTGGATGAATTTATCAACTTTGACCATTAGCATCTACATTATTGTTCCTGCTTTAAATGGTTTTACCCGATAATCAAAAAAATTTAATTTATTGCTTACCGTTCGCGCCGCCGATTGAGCTTATGACAACAAGAGAGAACATCATGCCGGTTCAGAAGGAATGTGATGATGAGACCATATGAAACCGAGCCTGATAAAGCATATATAGTAAAACTGCTATTAAAATACAAAGCCATTTGTATGAAGGAGGCTGTAGAAACATGGTTACTGATTTGAAAGCGTTTGCAAAAACAGCAAAACCGTCTGTTGCCGTAGTGGGCTTAGGTGGCGCTGGTTGTAATATCACTACATGGATAGCAGAAAAAGGTATTACTGGCGGAAGGATAATTGCCGCAAATACCGATGTGAATCACCTTTATGTTCAAAAAGCAGATAAAGTGATTCTACTTGGAGAAAAATTGTGCAAAGGACACGGATGCGGAGGCTACCCGGAGATGGGCGCCCAGGCAACCAAAGAGAATATAGGGGAGTTGAAAGCCGAACTTGAAGGTACTAACCTCGTATTCCTGGTAGCTGGACTGGGAGGCGGAACCGGTACAGGCGCTATACCCGTGGTGGCAGAGCTGACACGCGAGCTCGGTGCTCTTACAATCGGATGCGTGACCATTCCATTTACAATCGAGATGTCAAGAAGGGAGAAAGCAAGAGAAGCCATCAATTTGCTTGCACAGTCCTGTGATTCGGTTGT
Organism: Candidatus Methanoperedens sp.; assembly: GCA_041494705.1. Taxonomy (GTDB): domain Archaea; phylum Halobacteriota; class Methanosarcinia; order Methanosarcinales; family Methanoperedenaceae; genus Methanoperedens. Next base: position 422,265 of record JBGQBI010000002.1, on the reverse strand, counting down.
AATAATTGATAACTCAAAGTTAAGAGAAGTTGCAGGCAACCTCCCCTTGAAGGAAGCCCTCAATGTTGCAAATGCGCTTGTGGGAGCATTTGTAAAGAACCTTACAGACACCATAACCCAGCCAAGCCTTGTAAACCTTGATTTCGCTGATCTTCGCGCTGTCATGGAGCGCGGCGGAATATCGTCAATAGGTATTGGTGAAGGGGACGGCGAAGACAGGGTAAGCAAAGCCGTAGCCCAGGCAATCAGTACACCGCTGCTTGACGTGACGGATATTTCCGCAAGCTATGGTGTTCTTATCCATATCGTCGGAGGCGAAGACCTGACACTGGAAGAAGTCGCGGTCACTGGCGAAATGATAATGGATAAAGTCCCGAATACCAAGAGGATTATCTGGGGCGCGAAAGTGGATAATAACCTTACAGGAAAAGTTCGTGTAATGGCAGTCCTGACCGGCGTTGAGAGTCCCTTCGTGTCCGGAAAGGTAAAGGAAGAGGTCGTAGTTGAAGAACCAAAACCCGAGCCAAGACCAGAACCGCCAAAACCGAGGCCTGCTCCGAGGGTGGAACCGCCCAAGCCGCAGCCCAAGGTAGAACCAAAGTCCAGCAATACCTATATCTGGATCGGTATAATCCTTTTAATAATACTGATTCTGCTCTGGTATTTCACAAAATAAGTCTGTTATTCCGGTTTTTACCGGAATTTTTCTCTTTTTTAAACGCATAGGAAATTGTAAACGTACTTATTCCAAGATACAATAGTTTTATTTAGGAATAAAATCATTTTAAAATTTATGGTACAATTTAAATCGATTATATTTATAGCAATCTTTGGATTAGCAATTATTGTTTCAGGTTGTTTAGGTAACGACACTACCATAAAGTCCTTGTCGGGAAACAGGCAAACAGTACCGGAGCCTACTACAACACTAACTCCTATTCCTACACAAATAACTCCAACTCATACACCTACATTAGAAGAGATGAACATTCAAATTAGCAAGGAAGTTGTTGAGGAATACCATCAAACTCATACTTATTACGGAAAGGATATTTTTGTATGTGGGGATATGGCTAATGATGTCTGGAATATGTTAAAAACTAGAGGAATTAATGCAAAAATTCAAATTGGTAATGTTGATAAAGATAATGCAACGCTATTTGAATCTAATCATGCATGGGTTTTAGCAGAAGTATCCGCCGATAAATGGTTAGCTTTAGAAACAACAGGAGGATATTTAGTTTACTCCACGGATAATCCACGTTATTATAGAGGATGGAATTTTTATACTCCCAAACAATTTAAAGAATATCTACAACTTTTAACACAATATAATGACCAGTTATCTAAATATAATGATGCAGTAACACAATATAATAACTTAATATCACAATATAATCAAGCAAATATTATAAAAAAAGCTACACTTTCTGGTCAAGTCAAAACCCAAGCCACAATAGTCGAACAAAGAACCAATGATTTGAATGAAGTAATATCAAAAATGAAGGCATTATTGACGTATTAAATAAGAAAATCATCGAACCAAATAATAATTATAAAACTATTTACTAAATAAATCAACTTATAGATTTTTATCTTTTTCGGTTTCAAAAAAACTATCTTCAATATAATTGATTTTATCTTTATTTATCAAAATCCGTTTATTTTCGTATATGTTCAGCTTACTTTTTTCTGTCTTCACCATAAATTCATCATTTCTACCGTCATCGATTTTTAGATTTACCTTGGTGTTTTCATTGTTAAGCATTAGCGAAAGAGAATTATTTTCAGTAGATAACTTTATGGTTCTACCATTATCGCTTTTTTCAATGTTTGCCGTTCTTACCCACTCAATACCAAAATATCGATTTAGAAATTCTATGAGCCCATCGTTGCCGCTTTCTGGAATGCTGTCCCAGCTAAACAAATACCCATTTTTTAGTATGATAACAAGTTCTCCATAATACATCATTTTTCCCCGAATAGGTTCACTATCAACCAAGTAAACTTTCACGAAACGATAACCAACATCACTATAACCATACGCTGATGCCACATAAGTTAATATAAAAAAACTTAATACCAGAGAGAATCCAAAAATCAATAGCTCTCCTGAGACGTATGCTAAGGTAGTTGGTGAATCATATAATATGAAATTAAATAGGATTGTCAGAAATGAAAAGTATGTATCGATTCCCCATTTTAATCGGAATTTTGTAGATAAACAATTCAAAAAATGTTTCAACTTTATCATACAAATTCTCATTTCTTCTGATAATTCTCCCAATGAATGGAAAATCATTAATCATTTTTTCAAATTGATTTCTACCTGTATCAACGAATTCATATCTTCTAATTCTCTGTGCCTGTAAGACCGTTGAAAGAAAGCTGAAGATAACAAATTGAAATAACAAGACAGCGACTTGAAGTAAGACAACGACTTGAATATAGATAGGATTTAATAAGAAAGACCAAACATTTAATTGACCTCTGAGATAAAAACAAGCAATAAAAGGAATAAAAATGTAAAAAACAAAGAAAAATAAACCTTCTATATAAGATTCGATTTTATCAGATTTCCAAACTTTTGTATTCCCTATAATAAATCCAAAATAAAGGAAAAGAGCACCTAATAGGATAATGACAATTGGTATATCTGAATTCGTCAATTGAGTTATTAAACTCATGTTTCAACCTCTACAATCTCAAGTTAGCCACGAGTTTTCATTAACATTAATAATATTTAAATTTATTGAATGAGAAAGCTATTCATGGCATTAACAAAGAAATTTGTTTAATATTATTTAATAAATATGTCCATTATTTAAGAGCTAAAAACCATTGTAACTTTACACTAATCTCATAAAAATCAATCCTTCAATATCAACGGTCAATTATTGTATATGCGCCAAGACAGAGCCATCAAAATCAATCCTGACGATTGCGCCCCCGCCCTAAAGGGAGCACGCAAAAGCGAATGTGCGCCTACCCGCGAGAACAGCCCTTCGGGACGGTTTATCAAGCTTTCAGTTTAAAAAACGGACTCGCCGCGATTCGAACGCGGGTCCGCGGGTTCGAAGCCCGCTAGGATATCCTGGCTACCCCACGAGTCCACGGTATGACAGCGGGTTTTATAGTTTGACAGGTATTAAATGTTTCTTGGATTATGGTAATTACCCTGCTTTCAGATTTCGGGGATGTCTATCCCGCCTCCATGAAGGGCGCAATCTATGGAATAAACAGGTCAGCCACTATTGTTGATATCTCTCATTCTGTGCCGGCTCATGACGTACGCGCCGGTGCATTCATATTAATGATAAGTGCAAGGTCTTTCCCCTCAGATACGGTACATATTGCAGTAGTTGACCCCGGAGTCGGAACGCAGCGGCGGGCTATTGCAATCAGGGCGGATTCGGATTTTCACGGAAACCATTATTTCATAGGTCCCAATAATGGCCTCCTGTTACCTGCAGCGAAAAGCCTTGGTTATTTTAAGGTTTATGAGATTACAAACACGAACCTGTTTCGAAAACAGGTTTCCAGTACTTTCCACGGGAGGGATATTTTTGCGCCTGTGGGAGCGCATATCTCAAAAGGGCTGGACATAAGCGTTGTGGGGAAACAGATTTTTGACTATGTGGACCTTGATTTTGGAAAAGGATTGAAAAAAGACGGCTCACTTCAGGGCAGGATTATCTTCATTGACCAGTTCGGAAATCTTGTCACAAACATAACCTCGGATATGGTGGATTTCCAATTCGGGGATGTACTGGATATCCAGAATGTCCGGATTTTATTCCATAAATCATACGGGTTTTGCAGAAAAGGCGAACCTGTTGCAATGATTGGAAGCCACGGGTTTCTTGAGATTGCGGTGAACCGGGGAAATGCCGCGCAATTTTTTAATAAAAAACCCGGTGATGAGATTATTTTGAGAAAAATTACTTAACCCACAATGTAATCTAAGCAGACAGATGAAACTCTCTGATTTCGATTATAATCTCCCGAAAGAACTGATTGCCCAGTCGCCCATAGAACCCAGGGACTCATCGAGATTATTGGTGCTTGGACAAAATATCGAGCACCGCCGTTTTTCTGATATTGTTGGTTATTTTGAAGAAGGGGATACCCTTGTGCTAAATGATTCCCGCGTCATCCCTGCAAAACTCCAGGGCAAAAAGAGTACAGGCGGGCACGTGGAGGCGCTTGTTATCTCAAAGAGCAATGCAGGATACGAGTGTCTCATACAGGGCAAAAATATCCATGAAGGCACAAAACTTCATTTCGGCGAGATTGAAGCGACAGTCCTTGAAGTCAGAAAGAGCTCCAACACCAGCAGGTATCTTGTTGATTTTAACAGCAACGGCAACCTGAACGATATTCTCGAAAAAATCGGCGAGGCACCGCTCCCGCCGTATATCAAGAAAAAACTCGATGATAAGAACCGATACCAGACAATCTATTCCAGGGAAAAAGGCTCAATTGCTGCGCCGACTGCGGGTCTGCATTTCACAGAACATCTGCTGGACAGGATAAAAGAAAAAGGTGTAAGTATTGCGTATGTCACTCTTCATGTGGGTCTTGGCACGTTCACACCTGTTAAGGCTGCGAACATCGAAGACCACAACATGGAACCTGAATATATTTCAGTCAGCTCAGATAATGCAGAAATAATCAATAAAACAAAAGGTAAGCTCATAGCCGCCGGGACAACCACTGTAAAAGCGCTTGAAAGTTCATGCGTGGACGGAAAAATTGCAGCGCATGATGGATTCAGCCAGCTTTTTATCTATCCGCCTTACGGTTTCAAATCGAATATCGATGCTATAATCACTAACTTCCACCTCCCCAAATCCACCCTTTTGATGCTGGTGAGCGCATTTGCAGGCAGGGAGCGGTTAATGGTCGCTTATAATGAGGCTATATCACAATCATACAGGTTTTACAGTTTCGGCGATGCAATGCTGGTATTCAGGTAAAATAAAATGTACGAGCTAATTCACACAGATAAAAATACAGGCGCAAGAGCAGGAAAACTCAGAACTATCCATGGCGTCATAGATACGCCAGCCTTCATGCCTGTTGCCACAAAAGCCACGGTGAAGACGCTCACACCCGAAGAGCTGTACGAAATGGGAACGCAGGCGCTCATCAGCAACGCATTCCATCTCTTACTTGCGCCGGGTATGGAGGTCATCCGAAAGGCCGGGGGGCTGCATAAATTCATGAACTGGGAACGCGCTATTTTCACGGACAGCGGCGGCTTCCAGATGATACGCAAGGATTTCCCGTTCAAGATTACGGATGAAGGAATCACTTATAAAAACCTGCGTGATGGCAAAAAATATTCCTATTCTCCAGAAATATGTCTTGAGAACCAGAAAATCCTTGGAAGCGACGTTGCCATGATTCTGGACGACTGTCCTGCGTATGGAAGCGAGTACAAGGTTGTAGAGGCTTCCATGGAACGGACGATAAAATGGGCTGCGGCAGCCAGAGATGTGGAAGAAAACGAAGGCCAGCTTTTTTTTGCGATATTGCAGGGAGGGACGTTTGCGGAACTTCGGAAAAAATGCGCTGAGGAACTGATTGGGATGGAATTTGACGGATACGGGATAGGCGGGCTTTCAATCGGCGAGCCAAAGGAAATAATGAATGATGTACTGAAATACAGCGTCCCGCTGGTTCCTGAGGATAAGCCACGCTACCTGATGGGCGTAGGTTCGCCTGTTGAAATTATTAATGCAATCGAGTCGGGAATTGATATTTTTGACAGCGCTTTCCCGACAAGGAATGCAAGGCACCAGACCCTGATGACCTCGGAGGGGAATATCGATATCGCGCGCAGTAAATTCGCACTGGATTTTGAGCCAGTCGATAAGAATTGCGGATGCTACACCTGTAAAAACTATACAAGGGCATATCTGCACCATCTCTTTAAGGAATCGGAACTTCTCGCGCTTCGGCTTGCGTCCATTCATAACCTGCACTTTATCCAGTCAATAGTAAAGGGCGCAAGGGAAGCGATACTTGAGGACAGGTTTGCCGCATACAGGAAAAGTGTAATAGCGGATTATTCCCCCAACTCCCAAAAACTATAATTAATCATGCTGCGTGGTCAGTATAATGGACTTACAGAGAATAGCAAAAGAAATCCGTGAATTTGAAGGCGTGACGCGGAAAAAACCGATCGCAGACCTGATAAATATTTTCGAAAGCGTACGCTCCGAATATTCAAATTCCATAGTGGATTTCGGTGATGACGCCGCTGTCATCGATATTGGTGGCGATGATTACATACTGTTTGCCGCCGATGGCATCTGGGGGCGCCTTGTAAACGCAAGCCCCTGGTGGGCTGGATACACGTCGGTACTCGTCAATGTCAATGATATAGCTGCAATGGGTGGAAGACCGGTCGCAATGGTCAATGTTCTTTCATCTGATAATAAACATGCATGCAAGGAACTTCTTCGCGGAATAAGGGATGGCATAGCCAAGTTCGGAGTTCCGATGGTTGGCGGACATCTGCATCCCGATACCCCCTATACTTCGCTCTCGGTTGCAATTATTGGTACCGTAAAAAGGGGCTGCGAGATAAGAAGCGGCACGGCAGGAGCGGGTGATTCCATAATCGCTGCTTATGACATGGATGGGAAAGCTGGCCCGAATTCGCCGTATAGTTTTGATTCTACAACCATGAAAGAGCCGGAGGCAGTGCGCGGAAAATACAGGGTGATGCAGGAGCTTGGGGAGAGAAAACTTGTTACGGCCGGAAAGGACATCAGCAATCCCGGATTAATCGGAACGCTGGGTATGCTGCTTGAGACAAGCGGAAAAGGGGCGCGCGTTGATCTTTCAAAAATACCTGCGCCGCATGATATTGAATTTGTGCAGTGGTTAAAGATTCATCCCGCCACCGGTTTCATAGTTACGTCTTTACCTGAAAATGAATCCGAAGTAATCAGGCTTTTTGAAAATGCAGGATACACGGCAGCAAATATTGGCGTTATTGAAGATACATCAAGATTGGATATTTGTTACAATGATGAGTGCGTGACTGTATTTGATTTCAAGAAAGACGTGGTGACGGGGATTACGCAGTAATCAGGACTGGCATTATAGTTAAAGACCAAACGTTTTAAACTTATCTTTGCGACAAATTACCATTAATTATAATTAAAGGGACAACACAAATATATAATAAACAGGGAAAAACGTTTTTTAAAATAGCAGATGCTGTTGAATGAAGAGGGTGAGAGCAAAAAAGAGTACGGGGTACAAAAATGCAAATACCAAAGCAATTTATTATAATTTTATTTTTGTTTTTAGTAATAGTAGTGGCTTTCATCCCCTGGCTAAGGGGGGCGAGCTATTCAGACTGCCATCCATGCAATGATTCTGTTAACTCTACAAAAGAGAATCAGACCAGAAATGCAAGCGGCGGAGAGATTATCATTGAGGATTATGGGAAAAACAACCCCGTCCCGGTTCCGCTTCCGGGAAAAGCTATAAAATTCATGGAAATCGGCGCAAGCAGAAATTCCCATTCTCCTGCAACAGTAACGATACGTTACACCGATGCAGAAATTAAAGGAATGGATGAGAACGGGCTGGTAATTTACCACTGGAATGGCGCCGCGTGGGAGCCGCTGGCTACAACGGTGGACGCTGCAAACAATATACTCACAGCGACCACAACTTCTTTTTCACCATTTGGTGTTTCAGCAACAGGCGGCGCGGAGATCATACGAGTCGCAACCAACAGATACTCAATTTACGCTCCCTGGCAAAAGACATCACTCTACACTTTTAATCTCAGTGGAAATTTCACTGCTTTTGCTTTGCTCTTAGATAATGGATTGCCGGTTAACGGAACAAACATTACTTTTGAGATTTATGCAAATGGAACATTAAAAACGACTCTATTTAACATAACCCAACAGAATGGTTTGGCAAGTGTTTCCTATAATGCGAGCGGTGATTTTACTATTGTCAATGATACTGACTATGGCAATTGGACTATAACTGCCTATAATACAAGCAATTCAGCCGTGAGGGGTAGTACGAATATGAGCATACTAGGTGGGGGAAATATGACTAGCGGTAGGAATTCTACTACTGGTGCAGCTATTACTTGTAGCAGTACTCGTGGATATTGTCATAGGATAACTGCTATTACCCTTAATGGTTCTAATCTTAATTATCCGCGTTCCCCCTATACGGGGGGTTACGGCAAAAACAATTCATTCGCTCAAGTGGCACACTTATTTAACAGCCATTCCAGTTCAGGAAGAGGATGCTATTTTTGCCACCCTGGATATTCGGCAAACAATTCAGATGCATATGGTTATACAAATGATGTTCATAAGAATAGATCATGTGATTTCTGCCATGGTAACTGGACTTACATAAAGGATCAAACGGGTGGCGGTGGAGCGGGAATTCCAAAGATGCCGAGCTGTTACGATTGCCATCCTATATACAATAACAACCTCACAAATATAAGCACCTTGGCTAATTTAACACCAGGACCTGATAATAATGTCACGGGAGTGAATATTTCGGTATATTCTTATAATTATAGTACTGGAACCCCACTTACTGCACACAACGGTACGAATTCCAGTTTAATTGCATCAGTTCCATGCGTTGTATGTCATGGACCCGCGCACAACGTCACAAAACCCGACCCTCTGCCTGCGAATACGAATAATGTTACAGAGTACACCCAGTGCACTGCCTGCCATAATGCATACCAGCGCCACAACAACAGCGTGAACTGCACTGTATGTCACAGCCAGGATGCGCACATGATTAAGGTGTTTGCCCGGAATGCCACTTACATAAACGGCAGCACTTCTGCGGACAGGGGCAACTGCACAAACTGCCACCAGAATTCCACATTTTTAGACGCTTTGTTGTTAAAGCCACGGGCAGGCGCATACTCAGGAAGTGACCCCCCTCAGATTCCAAAACCCGTGAGTCACGGCGCTGATATAAACTCCGGCAGAAAATGGAATGAAACTCCGGGTTACTGGATAAACGGAACAGATGGCAGCGCACAAAATTCGTCATGCCTCTACTGCCACGGCATAACCCTGCACAATGCCACTGCTTTAGGCAGACCTTCGCTGTTACAAGGCAGCAACACGGTAAACTCTACAATCTCAACAAGCACTTCTTGGTGTGCTTCATGCCACTGGCAGGGCTATTCAAGCGGAGCCAATACCTCTAACGATACAGTCAGTACCTTTAACTTTCCAAATGAACCGTTGTTAGTCCCGCCTGAGATTACGGGAAATGCAAGCTTCGGAGCAAACAAGAGTAATCCTGCTTATTACAATCATAGCGGTTTTTCCGATTACAATGATAGCACATGCAGGAACTGCCACGGGAGCGTGAACTCAAGTACGAGTATTACAGGATTCATGCATAATTTGGCTGTAGGTGGAGTTAATTGTATTAATTGCCATGATACCGGGGGAATTGCACAAAAGGAGGTAAGTTTTTCCTCACTCAATAACACTGACTCGGTACATCGCAACCTGAATTTCAACAATTCAAATTCTACGAGCGCAAATAATTCACGCTGCTGGGCGTGCCACGGGGATGGCGATGGAAGTGAGAGCGCACAACCGACAGACAGACATCCCTCTAATTACAATGCCCCAAATAACTGCAATAATGATGACTGCCACTCGATTTCACAGTCACAATACAACGAGACAATGATTTATTCGCACTTCCAGAACGCAAGCCTGAATAGTAATCCAAATAACGTTACAAATTACAATATAACAACAACAGAGCAATGCCAGAACTGCCATATAAACAGTTTAGTAACAAAAGATAACAATTCAAATCTTGCTCTCGTATCGCATTATGGGTCAAAAGATAACTTAGTCGATTCTTTCAATTGCATTTATTGCCATCTCGATAAGGATAACAGTAAGGACTGGGGAAATGCCACGCTGATCAATAAGGACAGGGTAGGCACTATCGAGGTAAATAGAGAAGATAACAATATTACTCTCTTCCAAGGGCAGACCGTATATCTTGGTGAAGGTTACTCATTGAAATTAATAGAAATTTCAGCTTTAAGAGGGGACGCCTTTATCCAGATCCTGAATAAAGATGTTATCGTGGACCAGGCAATGGTTGGCCAGGATAACCCATATACTTACGAGAGAGAGGTCACAATCGATAATGCAACGTTCAAGACACCTGCAATTACGGTGCGCATAAACTCCATCTTTACTGGCGTTAAAGAAAGTTTTATCATATTCGAGGCATACAGGCCGCGAAAGATCCACACTGAAAAGGAAAGCAAGGACAGCGCTTGCTTTGCCTGTCACATGTACCGGTATTCAACGGAAAAAGAACGATATAAGGTCATTGATAGAGAAGCAAAAGATGAGGGGCGGGATATAATCTATTATACCGGAGTGTTACTCGATCATAAATTAGAAAATAAGAGTAAGATTTACTTCAACGATGAGGATTATGTGTTTGACCAGCTCGGTATTATGGATAAGTTCATTTCAGTCCCTACTTATCAGAAATATTTAGAAGATGGACAAACGTGGCAGATGGCTGACAATTATTCTTTGAAATTCAAAGCCTCCAGTACGGACAGGCAGGCATGGCTGGAATTCAGGATCGATAATAAAACCGTCGAAGATGATGTGGTCACTGCCGGCTCGGTGTTCGATTATTATACCGATATCAGGTATAAAGAATATACTGACACCAATATGACCATTTTCACTACAAACGTTTCAAGCGTTTTCCTGGGGCAGAAAGACTTTATCGTACTTCAGGATTCGCAACTCCTGTCGACACAGGTATTGAAGACTACCGCTAACACCACTCAATTCGGGTATAATAGCAGCTGGCTTCATCCCGGCGACAGGTTCACACTTGGAAAAATCCCGGCAAGCCTGCATACTCCAAACCTGTTTGATAATCCCAGGGATTGGGCTGATTGTGTGAGATGTCATGATTCCTCAAAGAACCTTAGAATTTCTCAGGTCAATGCTATTTCATCACGGCTTGGAAAACATTCAATATTGAATGCAGCAGCGCCTGATAATGCCTATATGTCAGATAGCATTGATAAAGCATGCCTGGCATGCCATACAGATGGAACCGAACCAAATACGCATTCACCCACATACGTTATGCCAAGGAACTGCACATCATGTCATACATACCAGGATAAACCGACGTATGGAGCAGTAAATCTCAGCGACGAAGCTCATGGATATTTTTCTGCCTGCGAATTATGTCACATGCCAAGGTCACATGAGATTATTAGACCCCAGATGCTGCCTTCCATAAGTGAAGCTAATTTATCCCGGACTGTTATCAATAGCACAGAATCGGTGAAATTGACAGCGACAGCAGCAGGCGGTATCGGGATGAAAATAAGATCTGCTGAATACTTCATAGATACAAAAGGCAGCCCTGGATATGGAATACCTCTTAAAGCCGTTGACGGTGTTTTTGACTCGCAAGTTGAACAGTTAGCTACTGAAATCAATACAAGCGGTATTTCAACCGGGACGCATATAATTTATATCCATTCAATGGAGAGAAATAACACGTGGGGTGAATTTTATCCAGTAAACTTTACTATAGTTTCTGATGCACAGGGTGCCGGCCAGAACAAGAAGAATGCCGCTGATTTGGATTTAGGTTCTATAATAATCTCTTTAATGGTTGTTTATCTCATTATTTCAAAGCGAGGTTAAGGATAAATTAAAATCCTTTCTTTAATCTATTAAAAGTAGCGGGCATGCCTCGGGTCGTAGTCCCTTCCGCTGTCCGGTTGACCGCAAACTCGCCTCCGCCCCGCGCCCCCGTGAGCGTTAGTTGTTCACGGGCGGTTTGCTCCCTTCCGGGCCTAGACCTTTGTCCGCAATTAAGATACAAAAACCTTCCTTCAGGAAAGCCCTTGCACCGACACTAGCCCCACAGGACGGGGTTTCACAGTAGAACCTGCGGGCCGGGCAACAGTCAAAACTTCTTCCTCTGGCTTCGCCCCCCGCTATCGACGGTTTCGGGTTACAGGTAACGCCGAATTACCCGGGCTAGCCCGCCGCTGTGATATTGTTGTTTGCATGCAATAAAGTTATCTCAACTGGGGTTATAGAGTAAGATTATGGAAGAATTAATCGGTTTTGTTGCAAGTAACCAAAAAGCAAGCAAGATTCTTGCTGTACTGGATTCAAAGGGACCCTTGGACAGCGCTACCATAGCTAAAACAGCCCGGATGGTGGGGGCGGATAAGAGTATTGAAGAACTGGTGGGGAAAAAGCTTTTAGCACTTTCAGGTGGGAAATATGCTTTGACGGAACTGGGAAAACAGGTCAGTCATAAGCTGCGGAGTGTGCGATGAGCCATGTTTGTGGCTTATAGCTTATAATACTCACCGAAAATTATATAGGCTAACAAAACCTACAAATTAGGTATACCTAATTAATAGAAAAAGGATACCTTATGTTAGCAAGCTTTTTAATAACGTTCAGGGAAGCGCTTGAAGCAGCCCTGATTATCGGAATAATCGCGGCTTATGTCGCAAAAATAGGCAGAAAAGACCTAAATCGTTACATCTACACCGGTATAATCGGCGCGGTAATCGCAAGTATCGGGGTTGCGCTCGTATTCAAATTAGTATATGGAGAACTTCAGGGAACGGCGGAGCAACTGTTCGAAGGCGGCGCCGCTCTTGCCGCTGCCGTTGTATTGACATACATGATTTTCTGGATGGCGCAGAATTCAAGAAAGATAAAAGGAGAAGTCCAGGAAAAGATAGACCTCTCCATATCGAAAGGCCACGCCGTGGGAATTGCAGTCCTCTCCTTTATCGCCGTATTCAGGGAAGGGGTCGAGACTGTCCTGTTCCTTGGAACACTGGCAATCAATTCCCCTTTTGATACCATTCTTGGTTTTGCTGCCGGGCTTGTGGTTGTGGTCGTTATGTCGTTTGTTATGTTCAAAGGAATGCACAGCCTTGACGTAACCAAATTTTTCAAATATACAAGCGTACTGCTGATATTGTTTTCAGCCGGGCTGATAGCTACCGCCGTGGGCGGATTCAACGAAGCCGGAATCATACCCCCGTTGGTAGAGCATGTGTGGGACTTGAACCCACCCCTGAATCCTGACGGCTCTTACCCCCTTCTTCATGAGAATGGTCTTATCGGGAGCGGCCTCAGCTCGCTTATTGGCTACCACGCAGCCCCTTCACTGACAATGGTACTTTCGTATATCGGCTACTGGATAATTATCGGAATGTTTGTTTACAGGTCTTTCAAAGCACCGGAAAAGGTGAGATGACATGGAAGCTGATACCTCAAGGATTGAAGAATATCTTGAATCAATCTACAAACTCCAGCAGGAACAGCATCCTGTAAGCACATCACGTCTCGCGGAACATCTGAAACTCTCCCCGCCGTCCGTATCCGAGATGATAAAAAAACTGGCGCACAAAGGTCTGGTGAACCAAATCGAAAAAGGAGTATGCCTGACAGAAGAAGGCAATAAAATGGCTAAAAAAGTCATTCGCAGGCACAGGCTCTCCGAGAGGTTGCTTACAGATATTCTGGGTTTCAAATGGGACGAGGTGCACGATGAGGCGTGCAGGCTTGAGCATGCAATAAGTCCTGAGATGGAAGACCGCATTGCTGAAAGCCTCGGAAACCCCAGGACATGCCCGCACGGTCATCCCATACCTGATAAGGACGGCGTATTTGTAAAAGAAATAGTCAGGCCGTTATCGGAATTAAAAGCCGGGGATAAGGGGATTATCGTCAGCGTGTTTGAAGAAGACCCGAAAATGCTCCAGTACCTCGCATCGCTTGGATTGATTCCTGATGTGTGCGTAGAAGTGGAAGAAGTTGCACCGTTCGGAGGACCTTTAATCGTGTGCGTTTCAGGTTCCAGATACGCCCTGGGAAGAGAAGTAGCGTCAAAGATAAAGGTAAAATGAAATGGCTCTTTCATGTCACGGCGCCCTCAAGGAAATAAAAGGTAAAACTGATTTTACATTTGCGCTTGCGGGCAACCCGAACGTAGGCAAATCAAGCATATTCAACAGGCTCACAGGAATGGGAGTCGTTACGGCAAACTATCCGGGCAAGACCGTGGAACTGAATATGGCGACCACGACTTTTAAAGAACTGCGCATCGGCATAATCGACCTTCCCGGAAGCTATGCCCTCGGAGCTGTGTCAGAAGACCAGTGGGTTGCCCGAAGGGCGATGCTCGATTGCAAACCCGATGCCGTGATAATGATTCTTGACGCAACCAACCTTGCCAGGAACCTATACATGACTCTCCAGTTCATCGACCTTGGCATCCCGCTTGTGGTTGCTTTGAACCTGATAGACGAGGCAGAGAAAAGGAATATTATTATCGATGCGCCCCTCCTTTCCCGGCTTCTTGGCGTCCCTGTGGCAAAAACAATCGCCACCACAGGCAGCGGCCTTGATGAACTGATACAAAAAGCCGTAGATATTGCAGGACAGAAAAAGAAAATCAAATATGATATTCACTATGGCGGGGATATTGAAGCCAGCATAAAAAAGCTTGGCGATTTACTTGCGCCTTATGATTTCGGAATAAACCCGAGGGCACTGGCAATACTGCTCCTCGAAGAGGATTCCGAGTTCATAGAACTTGTAAAGAAACACGCAAATGGAAATTCCATTCTCGAAGAGGCAAATAAAATCAGCCGGGAAATCGAAGAAAAACATGGCGAAAAATCACCTCTAAGAATAGCCCGTGAAAGGCATGGTCTTGCAGGAACAGTAGCCTCACAGGTGCAGGGCGATGTCACACCAGCAAGGTCTGATAGGCTCTGGGCATACACCACATCGCCGCTGACAGGCATACCGCTTCTCATCGGTATCCTTGGAGTAATATTCGCTTTCATGTTTTATGGGGGCAACCGGCTTTCCAACTTATTCAGCAGCCTCTGGGCATCGTATATGTCGCCTGTCATCGATGGCATAATATTCTATATCTTCGGGACGGGGCATATCGGCAAAATCCTCATCTGGGGCTTTGACGCTGGCATCCTTGCAGCGCTTGCAGTCGGGATTCCCTACGTGCTCACCTTTTATTTCATGCTCGCTTTCCTTGAGGATTCGGGATACCTGAACTCGGTCGCTTTCCTGACTGACAGGCTGATGCACAAGTTCGGTCTTCACGGGCGCGCCATTATCCCGCTTGTGGCAGGCGCTGGATGCAATGTGCCAGCCATCATAGGAACGCGGGTATTGACCACGATGCGCGAGCGGACTATAGCCAGCACTCTCATCACGCTCATCCCGTGCAGCGCCCGGACGGCTGTCATCCTGGGCGCAGTCTCGCTATTCGTGGGATGGAAGCCGGCGGTTGCGATATATATCATCGTCCTGGCGCTTGTGTTTCTCGTAGGCGTCGGGCTTAACAAAGTAATGCCAGGCAGTTCCACAGGGCTTGTCATGGAGATGTTCCCCTTCAGGATGCCCTTGATGTCGAATATCGTCAAGAAGACATGGTACAGGTTCAAGGATTTCGTGTTCGTGGCATTCCCGATTGTGCTTGCCGGCTCTCTTTTTCTGGGGGCGCTTTACGAGACCGGTTATCTCTGGAAACTGGCAGCACCGTTATCCCCGGTGGTTGAGGGGTGGCTCGGGCTTCCCGCAGTGGCAGGACTTACGCTGATATTTGCCGTACTCCGGAAGGAACTTGCGCTCCAGTTGCTTGTAACGCTGGCGGTTGTCATGTACGGGGGCGGCGCAAAGAACCTTCTTATATTCATGACGCCTGCCCAGTTATTCGTGTACGCCCTTGTTAACACGATTTATATCCCGTGCGTTGCTACTATTGCAGTACTCGGGCGGGAGCTTGGCTGGAAGCGGGCATTCGGGATTATGGTATTCACGATAATTCTTGCAATACTTATCGGAGGAATTGCCAATCAGGTTATCGGACACTATCACCTGTTATGAACACAATTTCCCAGGGAATAAATACCCGTAAATTTTAAATCGTCAATTGACGTAATATGATTAGGCAGAAGTCGAAGTAGTTTCCTCCTATATCCCGTCAACGATTCTATTCTATCGGCTTTTGCCAACTTTTCCAATCAGATTCTATGCTTGGTTTTATTTCTATCATCCAGTATCATTTCCCTATCTCTTCAACATCTGAGTACTTGGGGGTGGTATTTTAAGATTTGGGTTATTACTTCAACTTTTAATTTAAAAAAATAGTTTATTGAACGATAAAAAACTAAAATAAGCTTTTATAGACCGTAAAAACTCAAAAACCATGAAAAACTCTCAGTATAGTTAAATTAACAATTGTTATACTATTGGTATTCTGCAAAGATGCCTTATTGCATCTCAAGCAGGCAGATAGGAGAAAAAGAATGAATAGGAAAAAACAAATGAACAATAAATTGAAAATTGGGCTGTTATTTTTAGTAATGGCTCTAATAGCAGTGCCGGGAGTATCGGCACACGCAAATTATGACATGGTGTGTACGGACTGCCATTCCATATCGTCGAGTGTTAGCATCACCGCAACAACCCCAAAAACGACAGTAGCCCCGGGAGAGAGTTTTGTTGTAACTGTAACCTGGAGCCCGTCGAGCGCGACAGCAAAATGGCCGTCAGTAGCAAATGATAATGCGCTTTTTGGCATTCCTTCAGGTGGAGTTATTGTTAGCGGTAGCGGAACAGGAACAACAACTTTAAAGGCACCTTCGGCTGCAGGTTCATATAAAGTTACGGTTTATGCTTCCACAGTATCAGGTGGTCCAATAACCAACTTCAAAGATATTACGATTACAGTACAGGCAGCAGCGCCGACACCGGTACTGACAACCATAACGGTTTCACCCACATCAGCATCGAAATTAGTGGGCGAAACACAGAGCTTTACGGCAGCAGGTTTTAACCAGACCGGCGGTTCCATATCGATTAGCCCGGCAACAGTTTGGAGCAGCAGCAATACCACAGTTGGAACAATCAATCCAACCACAGGTGTATTCAATGCACTTGCAGCAGGAACGACAACTATAACCGCCAAGAATGGAACGAGTGGAACTGTCAGCGGAACTGCAACTGCAACAGTATCAGCGCCAGCGCCTGTGCCGGTTCTGACCACAATAACAGTCACACCAGCAACAGCGTTGCTGACTTTAGGTGGAAGTCAGACCTTCACAGCAGCAGGTTTTGACCAGTTCGGTGCTACCATAGCGATTAGCCCGGCAGTGGTTTGGAGCAGCAGCAATACCACAGTTGGAACAATCAATCCAACCACAGGCATGTTCAATGCACTTGCAGCAGGAACTACAACTATAACCGCCACCAATGGAACTGGTGGAACTGTCAGCGGAACGGCAAGCGTAACTGTATCAGCGCCAGCACCGACACCAGTACTGACAACCATAACGGTCTCACCCTTCACGGCATCGAAGGTAGTGGGCGAAACACAGAGCTTTACGGCAGCAGGTTTTGACCAGAATGGCGTTTCCATATCGATTAGCCCGGCAACAGTTTGGAGTAGCAGCAATACCACAGTTGGAACAATCGATTCTGCAACAGGCGTGTTTACAGCACTTGAAGCAGGAATGACAACAATAATCGCGACAAATGGAACTGGTGGAACTGTCATCGGAATTGCAGGCGCAACTGTAACAGCTCCGGGAACATCGGTACTGAAAACCATAACGGTCTCACCCCCAAAAAAGTCGTTAAAAGTGAACGGCACACAGACATTTACAGCCACTGCATTTGACCAGATGGGCCATATCATCTCGGCAATATTTACATGGGTGAGCAGCAACACGACCGTTGGTACCATTGATGCCACAGGCAAGTTCACTGCATTATCAGCAGGAACTACCACTATCACCGCAGCAAACGGTACAATCAACGGACGTGCAATCGTATCAGTAAATGCACTGCCTGTAGGCCACAATGGCAAGCATGAGCAAGAAGAGCAAGAAGAGAACGAGCAAGAGCACAACAACACACAAGAGCATACCAATACTCATGAGCACACCAATACGCATGAGCATACCAACATACAAGTGCACAACAATACACAAGAGCATACCAATACACAAGAACACACCAACACACAAGTGCACAAAGGTACAACCGACAAGAACAAAAAGGACTAAATAAAAGGATGATTAAGTTTCTTAACGGAGATTTAA
This sequence comes from Candidatus Methanoperedens sp., assembly GCA_041494705.1. Taxonomy (GTDB): domain Archaea; phylum Halobacteriota; class Methanosarcinia; order Methanosarcinales; family Methanoperedenaceae; genus Methanoperedens. Next base: position 404,045 of record JBGQBI010000002.1, on the reverse strand, counting down.
TCAAACTTTTTCTTTTTTATTTTCTTGGAGATACCTCTTGATGAACATAACAAGAGCAGCAGTCTTAATACTGATGCACATAATTTCGTATCGATGAGAAAACTGTTTCTTTTATGCATTTTTTTAATACTTGGGATGCATGTAGCAGGAGCCGAATCCATCATCACGGTTAATGTTAACGAAAGCGGAAATGCATTTTGGACAATGGAAAAACGCCTGCCTCTTACCAAGCCTGAACTAAATGAATGGGAAGCAGCCATAAAGACAGGAAAGAATATCTCACGTTACAGGGACGTCCCGGAGTTTAACGATACGATTGACCTGTTCCAGCGTTCATCTCAAAATTTCTCAAAACGCTCGATGAAAATCGCAGATGTCAATATCTCTTTCGACACGCTAAGTACTCTTTCAGGTGATTTCGGCATTATCCGTTACACCTTCCTGTGGAAGAATTTTTCTCGCAGGGATTCTGATAGTATTTTTGTAGGGGATGCTTTCTCGGAGGGGATTGTACTTTCCCCTGCCAGCGTACTTATAATCAATATCCCTGATGGTTATGATGTCATGAGCGTATCTCCCAGTTATGACCAACGCGATGGGAGCAGATTGATATGGGGTGGGACGCTGTACCGCAACTTCAGTATAGGAGAGCCGGCTCTTGTGCTCTCACGTTCCGGGGTAACGACGTTTCTCTCGCCGGGAAAATTCATGTGGCCTTTGATAGTAATTTCCATAGTTGTTTTTGTATCCGTGGCTTTAGTGGTATTCTTGAGAGGAAGACGTAGCGCTAATTTAACCGAAAAAGGAAACGGGTTAAAGCACGAGCATGGGGAGCTTAAGGAGATACTAAAAACCCCTGAGGTATGGAATAATCTTGTGCAGTTGCTGCACAAAGAATTCGGGACGCAAAGCGTGGAAGAGCTTGAAAAGGCTGCAAGAGAGCAAAGATTGAAAAAATTAGATGAAACAGCCCGGACACCTCGTGCTGAGGAGGATTTAGAGTATGAGGAAATGATAGAACAGTACCTCCTGAGGTCGGGTGGGCAGGCATATCAATCAGATATAGTTAAGGAGAGCAGACTCTCGAAATCCAAGATAAGCATGGTTCTCGCCGCTATGAAAGAAGAAGGACTGATCATCAAGATAAGGAAAGGCAAAGAGAATCTGATACGGATGGTCAAATGAAAGTATTCTTTGCAGGTTCAATAAGAGGCGGGCGCAGCATGTTGTTTGAGTACAAACAGATAATAGCGCTCCTGAAAAAGTCGGGACATGATGTGGTGAGTGAGCATGTTGCTTCTTCGAAGCTTGAGGAGGCCGAAGCGAAACGCACAGACGAGGAGATTTTTTTAAGCGATATAGGCTTCATAGATGAGTGCGACTGCCTTGTGGCAGATATTACCGTGCCCTCCATCGGCGTGGGCTATGAGATATGCTACGCGGTGTCGAAGGGGAAGCGGGTGGTTTGCGTCTATAAGGAGGAGGCGAGTGTTTCTGCGATGGTGCTGGGTAACCGGCGCGTGACCACAGTCCCATATGCGACCATGGAAGGATTGGAGAAAGGACTTGCTTTATATCTGCGATAAGGCTGATAAAATCCTATTTTTTCCTTTTAACCACTCTGGAAATCAGCAATACGAGAATTAATCCAGCTATTTCAAACCCCGGGGTTTTTTCACCCTGCGCTGTCTCTTGCGGGAGAGTTGTTTTCTCAGGTGATGAAAGACTATTTTCTGCAAGTTTCAATTCATCATTAGCATATCCCACATACTGCAATGCAACCGTGTTGTCACTTTTCCAGAAAGACTGGAGCGCCTGGTTGTTATTGTAATCTTCTGCATTATTGAGATGAGTTTGCGCATCTGAAACATTCAAACCCTGTTCTTTTGCATTCTTAATTCTGGTACTTAATTCCCTGTATTTTGCATCATTATCGACTATTTTCATTAATACATCTGAAAATGAACCTTTGATGCTGATAACATCGCCGTTATTCAATTGAAACCATGTGAGAACAACATGATCGAATTGCATCAGTTTTTTATATGGCTTCGGGGCGCTGGATTTTACTTCAACTGAAGTGGCAGTTACGCCTTTTGGAAGGAAAACCTGGCTTCTGATTTCTGCATCCCCGGACACTGATATTTCAGTATCCTTCCCTGCGACAATTGCCTGGGGCGCTTTGACGGGTATGCTGATAGAATAATCCGAACCTTCTTTTACCGCCCAGTTTTCTGCCGTAAGACTGATGCGCCCGTCCCATTTCTTTCCCGCTTCAAGCGGCTTGTTGAATTTGATGATTATCTTAACGCCGTCAGGAACTGTCTGTTGCGATACTTCCTGGCCTGTTGCCGGAATACTCATTATTTGGTCATTTGTTATTGTTACCCTGGTAGCAGGAATCACAAAAGAAAAACCTTCAAGAGGTGTAGAACCTCCATTCTCAATCTCGGTTTGTATAACCTCATCGACTGACCCTGCATCGGTCAAAGTCACGTTCAACACCCATCTATTAAGCTTTACATCTCCTGCAAATACCGGATAAGCAGTCAGCATCAGTATAAGGGAAAAAACAAGAATTTTTTTCGTGTTCATTTAATCTCAGGTCTTATTAAACTTGCAGAACTAATAACGTTTACGCTTCCAATATCTCGCCGGTTCTCTCATATACCCTGAGTCCGGATGGCAGTTTTTCCTTGAACTCGTTCCCTCTCAATACCTCAAGGAATGTCTTAATTTCCTTCGTCCCTAAAAGCCTGGAGGGGATGACAAAATCATACTCTTCCTCCGCAATTTTGATGAACTTAAGTCCGTTTAATTCAGCTACCGTACGAATGCCAATTCCTGCATCGGCTTTCCCGAGTTTCACCGCAGCCGCTACCGCGCTGTGCGTTTTCGCTTCTGTATGATAGCCATTTATCCTGCCTGTAAGTTCTTCAAATGTTACTCCCCTCTGCTTTGCGATATCCTTAAGTTTCATATCTGTCATGACCCTTGTTCCCGAACCTGTATTCCTGTTAATAATCCTTGCATTTATTATATCCTCAAATTTCTTTATGCCGCTGTCCTTTCTTACAATCAAGCCCTGTTCTCTCAGATATCCTTTTACAAGCACCGCGTCTGTTATTCCAAACCTTTCAAGAAAAGGAACATTATATATTCCGGCTTCATCCAGCAGGTGTATCCCTGCAATATCGGCAATACCGCTTCTGATGGCGCTTAAGCCGCCCGAAGACCCTGCATTTATCACGCGCATTTTCAGGCCGGTGATATCAGCCAGCGTATCAAGTCCCAGGCAGTGGCTGCCCACGAATAGCAAATCCGAAGATTCAAGCTTTCCGAAAAGCGTAACATCCACAAGCTCTCCGGCATCTATCATCTCCACATTTCCGGGGATTTTGATAAAACCATCCGCTTCTGAAAGCGTGGTGATGGCGCCCGAACCTTTATCAACAGGATAAGCAACGTTCCTGACAATGCCAACCGGAAGGAGCTGGCCTCGTCCTTCGGAACGGATGCGAACAGCCATTATTGCCTTTGTTTGTAAGCGCTCTTCCTTTTTTCCAAGCATTTTCCTGATAAGCGGCGCCACAAATTCATTAAAAATCGTAAGTGAAGATGCCGGATACCCGGGAAGACCAAAAACCGGTTTTCCGAATACTTTCCCGATAATTGCAGGTTTTCCGGGTTTGATATCTATCCCGTGAGCCAAAACGGCGCCATTTTCCTCGATTATCCTGTACATGATATCACCCGAACCTGCTGAAGTGCTCCCTGATGTAAGGATAATATCGCACACTTCCGCCGCTTTCTTAAGCGCTTTTGTTATTTCAGTCCCGTTATCCCTTACTATTCCGTAGCGAATAGGTGTCCCGCCGCATTCTTTTACCGCACAAAAGAGTGAAAAAGAATTAATGTCATATATTTCCCCTTCACCGAGTTCACGGCCTGGCTCTGCAAGCTCATTTCCTGTGGAGATAATACCAACATTTAATCTCAAAACGCTTGCGGTTTTTTTCCCTATGGAAGCCAGAACCCCTGTTTCCCGCGCGGTGAGAAGTGTACCTTTTTTCAATACCCGCTCACCGACCATGATATCCGAACCTGCATGCATTACGTTTTCATTAATAGAAACAGGGCGGTGGACATACAGGTCCTTGTCGATATGCGTGTACTCTACCATCACCACGGAATCTGCACCTGCGGGCATGACCGCGCCTGTTGAAATTTCAACCGCCTCGCCCCGCCCCATGTGAATATCAGGATTTAACCCGGCTGGAATGGCACCCACGAGTTTAAGCCGGATGGGTCTATCTTCGCGCGCCTGGTAAGTATCGGAGGCACAAACAGCATAACCGTCCATTGAAGCCCTGGTAAATGGAGGCACATCCACTTCAGAGACTATATCCTTTGCAAGGACGCAGCCGGATGCGTTTTCAATGCCCACCTCTATTGGGTTTGGCACTATATCGAGGCTCTCGATAATATTCCTTGCCTCATCCATGGTAACGAGTTTTCTGAATTCTTTCACACCCATTATCATGAATCCTGAAGTTAAATCGTTAATCCAATTCAATGCATTTTTTTCAGATATTTTTTTGTATAACTTATACGTGTTTAATCATAAATGTCAAGTGTAACTTTTCTTGGAACGGGTGGAGGAAGGATGGTGGTCCTGAACCAGTTGCGCAAAAGCGGTGGATTCTGGCTTAAACTGGACAATGTGAATATTGTGCAAGACCCGGGACCCGGTTCACTCGTAATGGTTCACCAGCTCCGCCTCAAGCCGCGCGACCTTGACGCAATTATGCTTTCACACAGGCACATCGACCATTCAAATGACGTTAATGTGATTACGGAAGCAATGACAGGAGGCGGTTTTCAGCCTCGCGGGCGGTTGATTGTCCCTGCGGATTGCCTGAATTCCGACCCCGTTGTTCTTCAATACATACGGCCGTTTGTTGAGATTACTGAAATGAAAAAAGGTCTGGAAATAACTCTTGGCGAAGTTAAAATCGAGTTTCCCATACAGACCATGCATCCTGTTGAAACGTACGGAACCATTTACTCATTCAAAGAAGGCCGCCTTGGCTATATACCTGATACGGAATATTTTCCTGAACTGGCCGGGGCTTACAGGGGTGTTGATTTCCTGATAATTAACGTGGTGCGAATGAAAACAGATAAACGGATACGCCACCTGAATATGGATGAAGCTGCAAGATTGATAGAAGAGATTCATCCAAAACGTGCGATATTGACGCATTTTGGCTTGCAGGTATTGAAAGCAAACCCAGAACTCCAGGCAAAGAGCATATCAGAAAGAACAGGAGTGGATGTCATGGCTGCCCACGACGGTATGTGTGTAAATTTTGAAAAGAAAGAAATACAGAAATGGTTCTAAAGCTTTCTTTTCACTGCATCCATTTTTTCAGCCATTCCTTTCGGATTGTCCCTTCTGTCATCTATGGTGAGGTGAGTGACTACTCTTTTAACACCGCTTTTGACAAGCGCTTCATGAGCCGCTTTAACAGCGCTGAAGGCATCATCAATCGTTGCTACTTCCATTACCGTGCCCATCGGAGTCAACTGGTATTTTATACCAAGTTTATCTATAGCCTTAACCGCCTCTGCTATATGTTTGCTCATGCCTGTGTCTCCTGTTCCAAGAGCGACAATCTCAAGTTCGGCTGTAATTATTGATTTCATAGCTAACACCCGTATATTTGAAGGATGTTAAAGGCAAAATACTTTTTGTCGATTAACAAAATTATATATGGATACATCTGTATAATTTGTATCATGACAGAAGAAAAGAAAAATCGGATATTAAGTATGATTTCTTCCGCTTCGGAAATCCGGGATTCGGCGGAGAAGTCGAGGAAATACCGCAATATCGTGGGGATTTTATCGATGGAAGCGGTGCGGTCAAATAACCTCTGGTATCTTGAAGAAGCCATTAAAACTGCGGAACTTGTTACCGATGACCCATCAAAGGCTTATGTGGAGATTATCCGCGCTATGGCAAAAATCGGGATGAACAGGAAAGATGAGGAGATGCTCAAAGAGGGGGTTAAAATAACAGGAAGAATCAACAACAACCTCGATCTTTCGGTGGCGCTTCATGAGCTTGTAGTTGCGTTTGCTAAAAATGGTATTGATAGAAAGGATGAAAAACTCTTATCTTACTCACTGGATTTGTCAGAAAAAATCCCTTCGAATACGTACCGCTCTTCAGCTTTCCGGAATATTGCCCGATTGCTGGTGGGCGCAAATCCCGAAAGGGCGCTTGAATTGCTTGGGAGCGCAATTGAACTGATTGAAAAAAGTAAAGATGTAGAACCTGTTTTTCTTGCTTTTGCGTTTTGCGATATCGCATCATTGCTTTCATTATTGAATGATGGGCGAAGTTACGTGTTCATAAAGAGAGCAATAATGCTGGCTGATGGAATTGCTGATGAATTTGAGAAGTCTGCTGTGTTGTTAAAAATTGTGGAAACAGAGAGGGCTATTGGAACTAAACAGAAAGATGAGGAGTTATTGAAGGAAGCTATAGTGCTTTCGGAAAGGATTACGAGAGAATATTATAAAACGCTGGCTGCAGATGCGGTGAAGGGAATAGCGTAGTGACCTTTATTACTCTTCCAACCCAAATACCATGGGTGAAACTAAATGCCATTTGTCAAAATAATCGATACCGTAGGCTCATCTTCCGAAAGCTGGGAAAAAGCGGCTAAAAATGCGATAGAGGAGGCATCAGACCTCCCGATTTTCAAACGGAAAGGCACGATTACAAAAGCCACAATCAAGGGGTTTGATGTGGAAATCAGGGACAATAAGATAGCTGCATATCTTTGCAGGGTGGAGATGTTCCTGAGCGGTAATGAGTGACATGCCTGAAATCAGCGAAGACGAACTTGAAGCCATGCTTGAGCGCAAACCCACTGTGCGCGAAGCAAAGGTGGATGACCACGCACTCATGGTCAAGGCGCTTGAACATCCCATCAGGCGCAGGATGATCAAAGCAATCGGTGTGTTCGGGAAAGAAAAGAGCGAGCTTCAAAAAGAAGTGGGCGTGGATGATGCTATGTTCAATTTCCAGACCGATTTTTTAATGAAAGGGAATTACCTCAAGATTGAAGGGGAGATTTTCAGGCTGACCGACAGGGGGCTTGTGCTGCTATCAAATATCCCCAAGTAGCTCAAGTACACGTTGGGCAAGCGCTTTACTTTTTTCAACCGAGGTCATCAGGGTATCGTATTTAACCAGTTTGACCGGGAAGTCATTTTCATCCGCATCATCCCTTTCATCAATCACCACGACATCCAGGGTATCCCCGTAGCATTCAGCCACTCCTTTTGATGATACGGGAAATCCGCAGGCTTTCATCAATTTCCCGGCAGGTCCGCTTACAGGCGCATTCCCAATTATCGGGCTTATCGCAAGCACTTTTTTCTTCTTCAATATATCCCTCATCCCTTTTAACGCAAGAATAGGTCCGATACTTGTTATGGGGTTGCTCGGCCCGATTATCACATTATCATCTGATTCAAGCGCCGCTAACACTTCTTTTGTAGGTTTTGCCTTTTCGATACCCAAAATCCTGACATCAAGAACCTCAGGCTCACCGTGCGCTCCAACCCAGAAATCCTGGAAATGCATGCGCCCTTGCGGCGTATTCACCATCGTATCCACTTTTTCATCGCACATGGGAAGAATACTGGCTTTTATTCCCAGCCCCGACGAAAGCTGCATTGTAGCTTCTGTCAGGCTTGCTCCTTTTCGCATTAATTCCGAGCGGAAAATACATGTGGCGCGGTCAGCATCCCCGAGCATGAGCTTTTCGTTGAAACCCAATCTTTGTAAAGTCTTATTCGTGTGAAAGGTGTCATTTTTAATACCCCACCATTTTGAAGCATCGAGAGTCCCTGAAAAAAGGTATAAAACCGTATCCACATCCGGCGATACATGATTTCCGGAAACTGTAATGTCCTCGGCTGTATTCACGATTACCGTTATCTCCTCATCCGAAACAACCTTGCGAAGACCCCGGATAAGCTTGGGCGTACCTGTGCCGCCTGATAGAACTATCATATTAAACGCTCATTTTTCCGAACAATTTTCCTCCCAGCGCTATCATCGAGAATGCAAATAATATCAGGACTGTGATACTCAGCAAAATCGGAATAGTGGAACTGCCAAATAAACAGAAGCGAAGCGCCTCCACGCCATACGTAAGGGGATTTGCATATACAAGCGCCTTCATCCAGCCTGGAAGATTTGAAATCGGGAAAAATGCACCGCTCAGGAGAACAAGCGGCATAGTAAGGAAACTCATGACCATCTGGAAACCTTCATGGCTGTCGATTTTCGATGCAAGCGCAATGCCCAGACCCATAAAGCCGATTCCTGATATGAACATGATGGCAATAGCGGCCAGCACACCCCATATCGATTTATATTGAATCCCTATCAGCCATGCAATAATCATAATTAATATCCCCTGGATCATGGCTGTTGTCACCCCACCTATTGCTTTTCCGAGCGCTACAAAGAAACGGCTGACAGGCGCAATTAAAATCTCCTTAAGAAAACCGAATTCCCTGTCCCATATGATAGATACGCCGCCCATCAGCGAAGCGAAAAGCACCGACATGCCTATCAGGCCCGGCGCGAGATAGCTTTTATCAAAAGCCCCGCCTCCACGAACCTGGAAAGACGAACTGAATCCTGCGCCAAGGATGACCAGGAAAAAAAGAGGAGTTGCGAGAGCGCCGATAATTCGCGATTTTGAGCGTGAAAACCGAATCATCTCGCGAAGCCACATGGTATATACGGTCTGTACCGCCCTGTTTACCGACGCGCTGACCATCATTTCCTCCTTGAGCGGATTTTATATCCCACTGTTTCAATTTCACTAACCTCTTTATCCCTTATGGCGCGCCCGGTATAATGAATAAATACATCATCCAGTGTGGGTTTCCTGAGGCTGACCGACTGGATGGAAATACCGGCGCCGGATGCCAGGGATAGCACATGGGGAATCTGGCGTTCCCCGTTTTTTACAGTTATAAAAACCTCATTCATTTTCTCTGTAACTATATTGGCGCACCCGTTTTTTTGATATATCTCACATAATCTGGATATGTCATCGGGGTTTTCCAGTTCGAGCGTGATTACATCTCCTCCAAGCATGGTTTTCAGGGATTCTGGAGTATCGAGCGCAACAATCTCGCCATGGTCGATTATCGCAATCCTGTCGCACAAATGGTCGGCTTCTTCCATATAATGCGTGGTGAGCATGATTGACACGCCTTCATCTTTATTCAATTTTTTTATATAATCCCATATATGCAGCCTTGTCTGCGGGTCAAGACCAAGGGTCGGCTCATCTAGAAATAGTACATGCGGGTGGTGCATAAGCCCCCGTGCGATTTCAAGGCGCCTCATCATTCCTCCGGAATATGTCTTGACGAGAACGTCTGCCCTGTCCGCGAGTTCCACAAGAGAAAGCACCTCTTCAATCCTCTTTTTCCTTGTTTTGCTGTCAAGACCGTATAGCCTACCGTGAAGGTCGAGGTTCTCCCTCCCGGTCAGGCGGTCGTCCAGCGTGGTATCCTGGAACACCACGCCGATATTCTGCCTGACCGGCCCGGGTTCCCGTGCGACATCATAACCCCAGACTTTAGCGCTGCCGCTTGAGGGTTCAGTCATAGTGGACAGCATATGTATGAGAGTGGTCTTCCCTGCGCCGTTTGGGCCGAGGAGCCCGAATAGTTCCCCGGGTTTGACAAATATGCTGACTTTGTTTACAGCAGTAATCTCATCAAAGTGTTTTGTTATCTCCCGGGTTTCGATTGCATAAAGCATGTTTTCGTGTTATATTATTTTTAAAGATAATAGAGATTCCCATAACCGAAGGCTTTATCATTTATCATTCACAATGGAGAGTTACTATTTTTACTCCAGCAGCGGGGTAGGGTAGTCAGGATATCCCGACGGGCTCATAACCCGTAGATCAATGGTTCGAATCCATTCCCCGCTATACGCGAATTATTATTTTTTTGTGATTGTAGAATCCCGAAATTATTTCGCCACGATTTTTTTGTGATGGATAGCTTTAAACAGTCGATAATTTTATATACAATTATTATCAAACTGAAGATTATGAGGTGGTTAAATACAGGTCTGATATTTTTAATTTTATTCACTTTATTCATTCAGCCTACTTACGGGATTGCCAATCCCGCAATCCAGATCGATGTGAACGGCACTAATGATTTGCCGGTCAAAGAAGCAACAATCGAGGTTTTTTCCTTTAATGTGTCCAATGCATCCAGTTTGTACCTTTATTCAAATGAAAACGGGACTGCATTTTTCCAAGGCGAGCAAAATCAGACATACACTTTCAAGATTACAGCTGAAAATTATGAACCCGTATCGAAAAACATAACGATTTCACCGTTTATTACTGAGAATAAATTAAAGTTTACATTAAGTCCGCTAAAAAGCCAGAAAGACTCTGGATTTTTGCCGATTTTTGTACCGGCATTATTGGGACTTTTAATGTTTATATTCTGGGCTTATAGATTTTATAATAACCATGTATCACCCACGTGGTATGAAAAACACATAAAAAATTCTTTACTCTTGTTGTCATTATTTTCATGGATTCCTGTGATTATATATTTGTTGTACAAACAAAAAGAGTATATCGTATTATCGGATAATCTTCGCTTTCCTGTATATATACCAGTAGCTGCGCTAATTGGAGTTCTTTCCTATTTGCTGATGAGCATCGAAGAGATTTTTTCTCAAAAAATACATGTATATAAGAAGAAAAGTATCGTGTATGGCTACATACGACGAATCATTATTGCCCCATATATTGCTATTTTGGGAGTTTATATTTTGTTAGATGCTGTTAAAATACAGAATTTATGGTTCGTTCTGTTTTTTTCATTTTTTACCGGTATGTTCACTAAAACGATTGAGGTTTGGTTATATAAATCAATTCAGGGATTATTGCCTGAAGAATTACGAAATGAAGTTAAAGAACGTGATAAATACAATATTGAAAATTCCGAACTTGTGGTTCGGCTTGGTGTAGAAGAAGACGTTGCCAATGATTTGTATCTTTACAACAATATAGACACTGTGGAACAACTTGCAGTCGCAGATTTTGATACATTAAAAAATCAAAACGGGATAACTAAAGACTATTTTAACTATATTTTTGAAAAAGCTATTGAGCAACGTGATGAAATAAAAAGATTAAAAGAAATTTTAAATTTGACCCCATCTGAATTGAAGTTGCTTACTGATAAAGCTAAAGTCTATTCAATAAAAGAATTTGCAAATGTTGATATTGATTCAATTAATTGGGAAGCGGAAGTAGCCACTGAAAATGCGAAAATTTCTAACATATTTAAGCAAAAACAAACAAAAGCAAAAGAATTTGCAAAATCTGAAGACTTCAAGCTCCTTACTCTGGAAGATTTAAAAAAATCGCGTGATATTTCAAAGGAAAAGGCGGATTATTTTGATATTTTAAATTTACATTCAGACATCAGAGCGGTTGGGATTTCAAATTGGACTGTTGAAGAGACCCAAAAATTACTTGGATATCAGATTAAAACACTAAAGGATTTGAAGAACCTGTGCGATAGTGAAGGGAAGAACAATGTTCTTGAGAAGATGAAAGATATTCCCAGAATTTCTGAATTAATCGAGAAAATATTATTGATCGAGGTTTAATCAAATCTTCTATAATTCACTCTTCGTCATGCGTTATCCAGTAAACCGCCTTGTACTTCTCTGCAAAACCGAAGATGTTTTTCGCCATTACCGCCCTTCCATATTCCTTAAGGTCGCCACCCTGGTCGTATATGAAAGCATTTTCACCCAGTTTTGTTACTTTAAAAATTTCCCCTTTTTCCTCTGTTCCGACATGCAGAACATCTCCTATTTTTAAATCCTGGATCTTTGGTCGAACTGTTGTTTTTTCTGCCATAATATCACGCTAAATCCATCTTTGTGTTGTTGCGTGTGTTCATATCTAATAAAACTTACCTTATGGTGCAGCCTATGCCCTTAAGAAGCGCCTCTACGCTTCCCTGCACCATGGCTGCATCTTGATCTCCGAATATTGTGACTCTATATGTAACACTCTGGGTATTTTGCTTCGAATATACATCGATAACCTCTACAGAAACCACGCTGTTTGTGCCCTTTACCACATTTTTTATAATGCCGGCATCAGACCCCTTCGGAATAAAAACTGAGATATCACGTGTCACATTCTTTAAATTCGTGGTTTTCCATGCGAACAATTCCTTTTCATTTAAAAGTCTCACATTCTCTATCAAAAGCTCGGTCGTCCTTCCTCCCCGCTCAAGCAGAACAGTCCTCGGTGTCACTTTTTTCACGATACCGAAGTGTACCACGCCTGAATAAATGTGTTTTAACGCCCTCTCATTGCCGATAGAGCGCACAAGCTCCTCATGTTCCGTTATTTTGGTCCCGATAAGCTTTTCAGACCGCCGCAGAGCTGATTCCGTATCCCCGAAATGCGCCGAAGCTTTTTTCATAAGGCCCACAAAACCTTCTACATCCTTCTTTTTGACGATGTCCGCAAGCAGGTTGCACTGTTCGATATATGCCCTATGCACCTTCGCCACCTCCGGGTTCATTTGTATCATGGCATACAGGTAGGGGTTCTGCCCGAGTATCCGTCCCACGAGGTCAAGCATAATGTCATACATCGGGCTCATGAATCTTCTTGAGTTCCCAACATCGAATTCAAGTTCCCTGAAAACAGCTCCTATGGAAATATAAGCAAAATGCGTGAGACCCTGTACCACCGCCATCATTTTATCATGCGCCACTGCGTCCATTATCTCGATATGAGCGCCGTTATTTTCGTACAGGTTCCTGATTACCGGGAACCATTTTCCGCACCTCCCTTCGATTGGTGTAAAAATCACAATCTGTCCCCTTATATCAGGTATGGATGGCCCGAACATGGGATGCGAACCCAGGATTTCCACATCAGTGGGAGCATGTTTTATCATTGCTTCTATCGGGCCTTTTTTTATAGATGTGATATCCATGAGCAAACTTCCGGCGTGCATTTTTGGGGCGATATCTTCAATGGTCTTTTCTGTGATATTGATAGGCACAGATATCATTACAACATCGCTTGATTTTATCTCCTCATCGAGGTCCTCGGCGAACTTCACCCCCAATTCCAGAGCTATGTCTTTTTTCTTATTGATTCCCCATATTGCCACATCAAAGCCGTGTTTTTTATAAAATTTTGCAAAAAATCTTCCGGTTTCACCTGTCCCGCCTACGATTAATATCTTCATGCCAGCTTCTCCCGGACAGCTTTTTCCATGACTTCAACAGGCGGGTTTTTCCCTGTCCAGATTTTAAATGCCTCTGCCCCCTGATACACAAGCATCATCACTCCATCGATTGTTTTTGCGCCTGCCTTCCTGGCTTCCCTGAGAAGCAGTGTGTTTACAGGATTGTAAACAATATCGAACACAACAAGGTTCCTGTGAATCATATCCGATGTCACAATGCTTTCCGATACTTTCGGGAACATTCCTATAGACGTTGAATTTATGAGAATATCACTATTCTGGATTAGATTTTTTAGGTCACGAAAATCCCCGGCACTGGCTTTTCCTATCCTGCTAACTTCTTTTGCAAGGGAAATCGCCCTGTCTGGCGTCCTGTTGGCTATAGTCACGCTTGCCCCATCGGATGCAAGCTGGAATGCGATTGCGCGGGCAGCGCCCCCAGCGCCGAGAAGCAGCACGTTCTTTCCTTTTATTCCAACGCCATTATCTTTTAGCGCCATTTTAGCACCGAGCCCGTCTGTGTTATATCCTACGATTCCTTCTTTAAAATCCACGGTATTTACAGCGCCTATCTGTTTTGCCATGTCGGTGGGCGCAACTATCTCAAGAGCTTTTTCTTTTAAAGGTATAGTGAGGTTTAATCCCCCAAACCCGAGAGCGTGCGCGCCATGTATCGCATCGTGTAAAAATTCGGGACCGACCCTGAACGCATGATACTCACAGTCCATCCCGATAGCTTTGAATGCTGCATTATGCATAACGGGAGATAAGCTGTGGGAAACGGGATCTCCAAGAACGCCGAATAGCTTCATGCTATCCTAATTAATTGTGATGGTTAAAAGTATTTTGATGGAAAATCCTGATTAAGGCCAGATATGGTAGTATGCATTCAAACCCAGTACAAGTAAACCTGCTGCTATTGCTACGGTAACAACGGTTTTTGGCTCTACTATAATTGCTGTCTCTTCAGCATCGTAATATCTCATTAAACCCGCTGAAGACATAAGGCCGCTGCCTTCTTTCTTTTTTGCCATGAGTTTCAATGATGTTTTTATAGCATTTGAATGTATCGCAACGTATCCCCCAAAATGGTCAAATTAGGGAGAATATTATAACGACTTTTGCTTCTCTTCCAGTTTTTTCTGGATGAGCTCTTTTAACCCTTTTATTTCCCCTTTTTTTGCGCTCACCGGGACTATTTTGTCAGGCCACTGTCTCCAGGGCGGCATCATTCCGAGTCGCTCTGCAATCCCGTCAAGCGTCTTATCCGCATCTTTGACCTTATCTATTTTATTTGCAGCAACAACTGCATCGATCTTCATTTCCTGCAAGAACTCAAACAGTTCAACCTCTACCGGTATTTCCCCCCTCTCATTCCACCTGTCCACGATTTCCGCAAAAGACCCTGCATTTACAACCATCACCGCAAGCACGATATTCCCTGCGTTATCCTCTATATAATGAACGATATTATCTTTGATGGCTTCCCGGCTTTCTTCCGACACGCCGCTCATGAACCCGAACCCCGGCATATCTGTAATCTGGATGTTCCTGTAAGGAATCTTAAGGATTTTTCTAGTTACTCCCGGACGCCTGCCCACCGGGATTTTGATACCTGTGAGCGCCCTGATGAGAGTGGATTTACCGACATTGGAACGCCCTGCGAATATTATCTCTTTCATAAAGCGACATCACCTTGAAAAATCTTTATCCACGCTTAATCGTGGCCATGACTACCAAAACAACGATTGCAAATCCAATCCCAAAACCCGGTGTTATGGGTGTGGGAGTGGGCTCAGGGTTATCAGTCGGTATAGGAGTTGAAGTAGTTTCCCCTCGTATTGTCTGGGTTGTTGTCTGGTTCGGTACTGTAGTTCCTGTTGGAACAGGTGTAATTTTACTTTTATCGATGACAGTTATGACAGGCTTTTCTGAGCTCAGCACTGCTCTCGTTGTCCCCCTGTACTCAACATTGGTATAATTGGAGACAGCAGACGGCAGTTCCATTTTTCCTTCTTTATTCATGCGGATAGTATAATTGAATCCCAGTATGGTATTCGGGTCTGACCAGTTTGCAAGGGAAGTCGAACCGGCTGTAAGGCTGACACCATCAGGCAGCGAGTCTTTAACTTCAAACCGTGTGCCTATATTTCCCCTGTTATTTACGCTAACGTTCACAATCACATATTCGCTTATGTTCACAGTTTGCTTATCTACGGTTTTATTTATGATCAGTTTGGGTCCGTTCACAACTATTTTAGGGGTATTGGACGAAACACTGTAAGGCTTATTGTTGACAATGAACTGCGCAGTTGCGGCAGGAATTGTAAAACCATCAAGATTCGTCTCAAGCGGTTTAACAGAATATGTCGTGCCCCATTCTTGCCCAGGTTTGAGCACAGGTATGTCCCATTGGAAGGAAGTGTTGGACTTTAACTCAAAATTTTCACTCATGCTGTCGGTAACATGGATATTATATATGTCAAACATCCCGCCATTTCCAACGGTAATCCTTACAGGTACGATGTCCTGGAGATATATGCGGTCTTTCACAGCTTTGCTAATAGTAAAATAATTCTGTTTGGGTGAAACCGGAATTGTGATTGAACCGGTTACCGCTTTATATCTTATGTCTTTGACATCAATCCCCGTGGCATTCGCGCGCAAAACATAGGATATCTGGTCAATAAGTTCGGGGACAAGAAGGATAACTGAAAAACTCTGGCTTGTTCCGGCTTCCATATTATTGTAGTACTGGTGAAGCTGGCTCGAATCTCCTCCCCTGAGTTTTAATCCGCCTGTATCGAGATTTACGTCGACATTCTTTGCTCTTGCACTCCCGCTATTTGTTACTGTCATTGTTGCTGTAATTATATTGTCATCATAAGATGTGTATGTGCTTTTGTCCGTTGTTACCGAAACATCAATCTTAAGGGTTCCTCGCGTCTGGATAGATATGGTTGCCCATGGCGGTTCAACGGTGTAGTATTCATATACCCACCCTCTGGCGTTCTTTGCAGGGAACCCGGTTGCCGATACTTTGACTTCGTAATCGGGGTCGATAAAAGGCTCGCTTTGAAGATTCATGATAAGCTCTTTGATGAGGACGCCATTTTTATAAATCTCAAGGAAGACCATAGGATCCACAGTAGTTTCGGGGATAATGTTTCCGTTGATATCTTTTATTCCAGGCACAGGAGAAGGGAATTGAATTGCTTTTACCATAAACTCCCCGTTGGTAAGCGTTCCGCCTTTATTGAGGGTGCCTGATACGGCAGTAGCCCATTCAATGTCACCCGGGCTATAAGCCGATGCCATACCTGTGAACAAGAAAATTATGATTAATGCAGCAATGTAATATCTCATCTAAAACCATTATAACTTAAAGACTAATATAATTTTCTAACTTTTTATGATTTACAATTTAAGCAGATTTAATTCGAACGAGGAAAAATATATAAGGTGCAAGCTACAATTACACGCTAATCGGTTGGCTTATTTGGCAACTCAGAGGGTTAAATCCGTCTAGGGCTGTTTTTATTAGTTAATTGGTTTAAAAATAAAGGAAAGAAATTAAATGGACAACGATAGAAGAGGCGGCTTCCGTGGAGGAGGCAGAGGATTCAGACCAAGTGGACCAAGAGAAATGCATAAAGCAACATGTGCAGACTGCGGTCAGGAAACTGAAGTACCTTTTGCACCCTCTGGCGACAGACCTGTATATTGCAGGGAATGCTACCAAAAACACAAACCAAAGAGATATTAAAAATATTACCCGATAATATTTTGATAATTTTCAAATAATAGAGCATTGAATTGCTCTATACTTTTTTATTTAATAGAATTCTGTGGATAATCCGGATTATAAAAATTGGAAATAAAAAAAGCAATTTTGTTATAAAAAATAATAAATATCTGGATTTAATCCAGTTTTTCAATTCCCGCTTTCTTGACGAATGGCTTATTAATCTTATCCGGCATCCATGCAGGTTTATTCTTCGGAGCACTCACAATCTCCTTCCAGCCCTTGAAGATATGAACCTTTTTTGTCCCCCGTTCCCTCAGTCTTATCTCGGCCGGCTTACTTTTTGTTCCTCCGATGCGGTTAGCGGCTTTGAGCGCTGCCTGTCGCGGCTGCTTCCCCGTGAAAACACTGGTCTCTGTTCCGCTTTTACTCCTTAAAACAAAATTCTTGGTTTCTGCCATATTCTAATCTCCTTGCAGCCCTTCCATGCTGCTATCCTGAATACACGCTATCCACTCATAAAACTTATTCCCATGAATAAACATGCGGGAATCCTGTTCCCTCATAGTTGATGTTTTGCGGATATCAGGACATCTGCATCTTCGCCGCCATCAGCGTATGTTCCATCAATATCGCAATCGTCATGGGTCCAACGCCTCCGGGTACCGGTGATATCAATTTCACCTTCGGCAGCACGTCATCAAAATCAACATCCCCATACACCCGCTCGTCCTGCCATGTTATGCCCACATCGAACACAATTGCGCCATCCTTCACCATGTCAGCTTTAATAAGCCCGCGCACACCTGTTGCTACTATCAGGATATCCGCTTCTTTGGTATGGCTTTTGAGGTCTTTTGTATAGACATGACATACCTTGACGGTAGCATTGCGGTTGAGCAGCATTATCGCAGCGGGCTTTCCTACTACATTGCTGTGCCCGACCACTACCACCTCCTTACCCTGCGGGTCTATCTTGAATTCCTCAAGCGCCCGGACAATACCCTTGGGTGTGCATGGCACAAATCCTTCGTGCCCTATGAGCATTTTTCCCATGTTAAGCGGATTAAAGCCGTCCACATCTTTTTCAGGGGCGATGCGCATCATTACCGTGCGCTCATCAATGTGTTTTGGAAGGGGGAGCTGCACGAGTATCCCGTGTATCTCAGGTCTTTTATTCAGGGTATCGATCAGCCCGATTATTTCTTCCTGCTTTGCTTGTGCAGGGAACTTGTGGTCTTCAGATGCAATTCCCACGCGCTTGCATGCCCAGTGTTTGAGCTTGACGTACAGCTTTGATGGGGGATGCTCACCCACAAGTATTGTCGCAAGAGCTGGTTTGATGCCATGTTCTTTAACGAATCCTTCAACCCCTTTCTTGACTTCTGCCTCGATATCCTGTGCTATTTTTCGTCCGTCAATGACACGTGGATCTGTGACCTCGGGAAGCGGCTCCATAAACCTCACTCGTATGGAATCGGGAACTGCCCGCAAAGGTCAAGGATAGTCCTCTTTACTTCTTTTGATTTTTCAGCATCGTTCATATTTTGGAGGATTTCATTGATAGCCCAGGCAATAGTCACCATTTCTTTTTCCTTCATACCCCGTGTGGTAACTGCGGGCGTGCCAATCCTTATGCCGCTTGTGATAAAAGGACTTTTTGTCTCAAATGGTATGGTGTTCTTGTTCAGGATTATCCCGGCTTCGCCAAGCCTTGCCTCGGCATCCTTGCCTGTAATGCCGGAAGATGTAAGGTCAACAAGCATGAGGTGATTATCCGTGCCTCCCGAAACCAGTTCGTTACCCCTTGATAACAATTCAGATGCTATCTTCTTTGCATTTGCCACTATCTGCCTCTGGTAATCATTGAAATCCTTATTCATCGCTTCCTTGAACGCAACGGCTTTTGCAGCGATGACGTGCATGAGAGGACCTCCCTGTATCCCCGGAAATACTGCTTTATCTATTTCTTTTGCGTATTCCGACTTACACATTATCATGCCTCCGCGCGGGCCTCTTAGCGTCTTGTGCGTGGTAGTGGTGACAAAATCAGCGTATGGAACGGGGTCAGAATGTATGCCTGCTACGACCAGTCCGGCAATGTGAGCGATATCTGCGAGTAAAAGAGCATCTGCCTCATCGGCTATTTCCCTGAACCTCTTGAAATCAAGCTCGCGGGGATATGCGCTTGCACCTGAAACTATAAGTTTTGGTTTGTGTTTTCTGGCAAGCCCGGAAAGGGTATCGTAATCTATTGTCCTTGTTTCTTTTGAAACACCGTAAGGCACGATATTGAACAATTTTCCTGAAAAATTCACCGGACTGCCATGGGAAAGGTGCCCGCCATGAGATAAATCCATGCTCATGATTGTATCCCCGCACTTGAGCATGGCAAGGTAGACAGCCATGTTCGCCTGCGAACCCGAATGTGGCTGCACATTGACATGCTCAGCCTTGAAAAGTTTCTTTGCCCGCTCTATCGCAAGGCTCTCGGCTGCGTCCACAAATTCGCATCCGCCGTAATACCGCTTTCCAGGATACCCTTCAGCATATTTATTGGTCATCACCGAGCCCTGCGCCTGAAGGACTGCGCGGCTTGCATAGTTCTCTGATGCGATGAGGTTAAGTTTATTCCTCTGTCTTTCAATTTCATGTCTCATTATTTCATAAATTTCAGGGTCGATTGTTTTTAATGGCATAATAATTCCTTTTCCAGTGTTTATGATGGTAAAATTTTCACTTTCTTTCCTTCTATTCGCAGCCGGTTTTCGACAAACAATTTCACGGCTTCGGGATAAATCTTGTGCTCCTGTTCAAGTATCCTGTCTGCAAGCGTCTCAGGCGTGTCGTTCTCTTTCACTTCCACGCACCTTTGCAATATTATTGGGCCTCCGTCAAGTGTTTCATCCACAAAATGTACCGTGCATCCTGCTACTTTCACGCCATGGTCAAACGCCTGTTTCTGCGCATGAAGACCTGTGAAAGCCGGCAGGAGCGCAGGATGTATGTTAAGTATGCGGTTCTTGTAAGAGAGAAGCAGTGTTTTTCCGAGTATCCTCATGTATCCCGCAAGAAGCAAAAGCTCTGCATCATGCGTTTTTAGAACCTTAAGAATCTCTTTCTCGTATAATTCCTTTGATGCAAAATTTTCAGGATTGACAAAAACAGCATCGATTCCATGTTTTTTTGCGCGCAGAAGTGCGTACGCATCCCCCACATCGCTTATCACTACGGAAATCCGCGCTTTCAAATATCCGCTCCCGATACTGTCTATGATAGCCTGGAGGTTTGAGCCTCTTCCCGAAACAAGCACTGCTATGTTCGTCACGATACGCCCATATACCTTCGGGAATATAATAGGTTTTGGTTTATTTGTGTTTATAAAATTCGGTTATTATGTCGTTTGTGCAGTTGATTTGCGATTTTGCCATCCCCACAGGGCAATCCGGTTTATGTTTGTCACCGCAATGTAAACAGGCGTTCTCAAGAGCACGCAGATAATCGATTTTAGATGGAATATGTTCGGTCAAACATTTCACCTCGTTACAATGTTACAACGTAAAAACGAATAAACCTTTTGTTATGCAGCGCTTTGGCAATACCGCAATAAACCCATAAGATTTTAATATATCCTGTTGGTATTAAGTTGAATGATAACATGACTTCCCAGCTGAAATACGAAGATGACGAATACAAATTATCTGCTATTAACACAAAAAATGAAGTCATAGAGGTCATAGTATGCAAGTGCAAGCATTGCAATGAAATCGTTCCGAAAGTCGGGATATGCAAGGACTGCAATACAGAATACGAACATAAGAATACAGTGGAAAATCCTGAAACCGGTTATATCCATTTTATTTTTGAATGTTCGGGATGCCCTCCCGCGAAAAGGAGAGCGCAGAAAATAATCAAGATAAACGATGGCAATAACAAAGATTCAAGGGACGATTTGATAAAAAGCTTCCTTTAATCAATAAAAACCGGTTTATCAGAATGCGGGATTAATCCTGACTTCTCTGCGCATCTCAACAGTTTTTCAACCGCTGCAACACCATCCCCGATTTCCAGCGTATAATCATTCACATACAGCCGGATATGCTGGTCTATCACATCATCATCCAGTTCCTGCGCGTTGCTTTTGATATATTCACGCGTCTCTTCTGGATTCCGGTACGCATATCCGATGCTTTTTTTAATAAGGCTATCAATTTTGCGGATTGCTGCCGCGCCTAATTTTCTTTTTGCAAAAATACCGCCAAGAGGTATTGGCAAACCTGTTTCTTCCTCCCACCATTCCCCGAGATCAACGAGCTTTACAAGATTATATGAAGGATACGTGAACCTGCTTTCGTGGATGATTAAACCCGCGTCAACCGTTCCCAGGCTGACCGCGTTCATAATCCTGTCAAATGGCATTTCAACGATATTCTTTATTTCAGGATTGAATAGCTGAAGGAGCAGGTACGCTGTTGTCATCTTTCCCGGGATGGCAATGCTTTTTCGCGACAGTTCTGCATATTGTATCTTTTTCTTAGCCACAATCAAAGGCCCGCAGCCCCTTCCAAGTGCGCTTCCCGAATGGAGAAGACAATAATCCTCTCTTAAAAAACCAAAAGCATGGAAGGACGCTTTGGTAACATCCAGTTCATTATGAAAAGCCATCCGGTTTAATGTTTCAACATCTCTAAGTATTTCAAAAAATTCGACATCCATTTCAATTTTTTTATGGGCTAAAACATAGAAAATAAATGTGTCGTTGGGGCACGGGGAAAAGCCTAAAGAGATTTTTCCCATCATATCCTCCTAACAAGTTCGCTTACGACTTTATTGCAATTTGAAACTGCAAGCGGTATGTTCCATTTTTTTGGCTCCCTTTTTTCAATGATATTGCTTATGCCGCGTATTTCAACCACCGGTATCCCGTACATGGCGCAAATATGTGCCACTGCGGCCCCTTCCATATTTTCGCATATCCCGTCAAAACGGTTCTTCAGGAGCTCTCCGCTTTCCCCGGTTCCCGAGCATTGCGATACTGTAATAAAATTGCCGTATGAAGCATTAAATCCGAGGTCAACGGAAGCTTTTACAGCAAGCTGTGACAGTATGCTATCCATCTGGAAAGTATTGAAATATTCTTTTTCATTTTTTAAAAGCGGAAAACCTATAAACTCCATGGATTTCCAGCCGTCCTCGGTCAATATTCCCTCCTCGGCATAGTTTTCACTTTGCGCAACCGCGACATCTCCTATCCTGGCGCCTTTGTATCCACCGCCGATACCGAAAAGTATCATTAAGTTCACATTGTAATTTTCAAGCATCAGGGTCGCGGAGTGAGCCGCATTAACTTTGCCAACGCCGCAATGGGTAAAAATGATGGATTTCCCATGCAGTTCACCCTCTGAAATAATTTTTAGCTCAGCATCCGGTTGCGGCCGTATTTCTCGCCCCAGTTCTCCTGTTTCAGGGGGTGTGGGGGTAATAAGTGCAAGATTCATATATTTTATAAATTTGGGTTAAAGCTTTTATATTTATGGATAAAATTACCGGTTTGGATTTCTGTAGTGAATAATCAACTATGGGTTAAGCTTGATTCACATATTTTTCACAACCCTCTTTAAATATAACACATTATAAGAATTGTATAAAAACTAATTTAAACGATATGTTAACCACGAAGACCATTATACAAATCACCACCATCATATTAGCACTTGCAGGCGCATTTCTTGTGGCAAATATTGCAGATGCCATGCGTGGGAAAATAGATAGCAAAGTGCTGGGAGCCAAAGTATTTCTTAACGAATCGTTCCTGATGGATAATTGGATGATGATATTCATAGCATGTTTCTTATTTCTCATTATTGCCACAGTAGATTTCCATGAAATGTTCGGAATATTTATAGCAGATAGTTCTTTAGAGCTTATCCGTGAAACAAGCCAGCTCGGCGTCCTGGCATGCATCGTCATGGCAGAGTATAAATGGTTCAAACTGGTGCGCCCGGCAAAACTTGACATGGAAAGCGCCGGCCAGTATTTCCAGAAATAAATTTCCACGATAGTTTCCTGTATTATTTTTCTTTCGAAGGTAATATATATCGCAAGAAAATTAGTATGGATGATGGCACGAAAGCTGAATCCCAGGGACATGCTTATTCTAAGGAAACTTGCGCCTGAGCTTGTTGAAACCACATGCGGGCATGCAGGTCATGAATTCAGGTCCGTGCTTCCTCCCGTGAGCCAGCATGTTTCCACATCCCCCGGGGATTTCAGGGAACGTCTCATGAAGCTTTCAGATGATGAATTGAACTATCTTTCCAACCTGATTTTTGATGGCATGGAGAGCCTCCACTGCGTAAAGAAAGAACATGCTGATGTCCTCATCGAAGTAGTTGGCTCCCGCATTTCCAAAGTTATAGCCGCTGAACTGCTTGAACTTTATAAGTTCGTGGGTGATTGAAATGCCGCATGTAATGGAACTATTCGGAAAAACTCGTGTTGTGGTGAAAGATGGAAAAGTGGTGGAGGTGGGTGAACCAATTGCGGACTGGTGTCCTGTGTTCAGCAAAGTTGCGCAGGTTTCAAAACTCACAAGGGAAGAAGCAAAAAAGAATATGGAATACAGGATACGGGAAATCGGGATGTTCACCCCGAAAAGAAGATTTGATTACGGTATTTTCGTTAATTTTGGCGCAAGCGAAATAATGATGACGGCGCTCCGGCGCGGGCTTATCGATTCCACGGTCACCGTATGCGATGGCGCAGGCACTGTGATAACAGACGACCCGTCGCTTGTCCAGGGCATGGGGGCTTTGATGTCAGGACTAATTGAAACCGAGCCGATACCTGAGATTATCGATGGGATTGAATCGCGCGGCGGCGTTGTACTTGATAAAGAAACCGCCATAATCGACCAAGTTATGGGGCTCAGGAAGGCATATGAACTCGGGTATAAGAATATAGCTGTGAGTGTTACCGCGCCTCGTGATGCTGGGGAACTTCGCGCAATAGAGAAAGAGCTTAATATCAATCTAATCCTTATCGGGGCGCACCTTACCGGGTTAAAATACGGGGATGCCCGCGAGTTTATAGAGAAAATGGATATTATAACAGGATGCGCCTCGAAAGTGGTGCGCGACCTCGTAAAACCTGTTCTCCAGGCAGGCACTTCCGTGCCAATGTTTGCCATAACGCAAAAGGGTAAGGAGATGCTCATCGAAAGGGCAAAGGACATTGATGCGCCCATTCTCGTTAATACCACCGAGTTGCCCGTGCTGCCCGGGCACAAGCAGCCAAGGCCGCTGGGGTAAAGAAAAAAGCTGCATTTAAGCATTATTTTTAATTTTCCAGCATCTTTTCGCATGATTAAAAATCATACAATTGTACACTAATTAGCCTTTTTGTGATGAAAACTTATCTATGTTTAGACAAAAAGACAATATCATACTTAGCCAAGGAAAAATCGTTATTCCAAAAGGAAAGATTTATAATGTATAATAAGGTAGCTCGTTAGAAAACTAGTCCACGATAGTTTTTTAATGGTGATTTCAGTTCAATAAAGGAGGAAAAAATAAATGGTCTTAGACTTAACCATGAGCATGGCTATACTGGCACTCCTTGGAGCGCTTGCTACTATTGCGGGATGCATCGAAGATTTGGAATCCGATGTAGGTTCCCAGAGCAATCCCAATTCCCAGGTGCAATTAGCCCCTCAGATGAATCTTCTGCACAGGATATACAACAAAGCAATTTCAGGAGAGCCGATAAGCAACGGTCTCTCTGCGGTGACAGGCGGTGTAGTAACAAACGTACTCTTGAACGCTAAATTCTATCCATTGACTGCGATAGTGATAGGCGCATTCATTGCTGCGATCGTATACGGTATTTTCGCAACAACCGCATATGCCGGCAGGATAGCGAGCCAGAGCAGGTTCAAACAGCCGCTGTATATGGATATCATGAGATATACCACGCCCGCTATCATAGGGCATAATTTTATTGTCAATTTCTGTCTTGTGACAATAGCATATATCCAGTTTGCCATACTCGGCTATCCGTTCTCGATCCCATTCCTGGCATTGATATGGGGTATTTCCGTCGGTGCCATAGGTTCATCGGTCGGCGACGTACACTATGGCGGAGAGCGCGAATTCCAGAACCGTGAATTCGGATGCGGCCTTAATACGGCGCTTTCCGGGCGCATTGTCAGGAGAGCCGAATCGGGCTTGAGGAACAGCCTTGACAACGTCTGGTTCTGCGCAAAGTTCGGAGGACCGGCTACAGGCATCGGTCTCGGTCTCACCGTGTTCTTCTCAAGCTGGCCAACAACCATCTGGGGATATACCTGGACAGCAATGCTGGTAGGCTTTATTATACTGGCTGTTATGACAATCATGAACAGGCTGGTAGAGATTAATGTGAAGAATGCTTACGGCCCATATAAAGAAGATAAAACCGAAAAGGAGGCTTCAGCATAATGGTATTACTTGCTACGACAACAATTATCGATATCCTTCTGATAGGATTAAGCGGGACACTCATCTGTCTTGCTGTTCACTTTATTCCAGTGGGCGGCGCGCCTGCAGCAATGGCGCAGGCTACAGGAATAGGTACCGGAACTGTGGAACTTGCGGCAGGCTCGGGACTTGTGGGCCTGATAACCTCAAGTTACATGTACGCTTATGAACCCGCGGCTGATGTATATTTAGTGATGGCAGCCGGGGCAATGGGCGCCGCAATAATGCTTGCGAGCACGATGCTTGCAGGCGGTTTCATATACGCATACGGTGTGGCTGTGCCTTTTGCTTCTGCCCAGGTTAAAAAAGACCCGATTACAGGCGAGCGGCAGGACAACTATGTATCAAAAGGAACACAGGGACAGGGAATCCCGACCATCTGTTTCGTAAGCGGCGTTGTAGGCTCAGCGCTTGGCGGAGCAGGCGGCGGACTTATCTATTATGTCCTGATGGGGTACTATACACCATTGATTACTACTCACGCAGCAGCAGTAGCAGGCGTATTTACAATGGGTGTTTTCTATGTTAATTCAGTTATCCCGTCCTACGGTGTGGGCGGCACAATCGAAGGAGTCCACGACCCCAAGTTCAAAAGAGTGGTTCCAAAAGACGTGTTCACAAGCGCTGTTGTGAGTATGCTCTGCGGCATTATCGCAATATTAATTGCCGGAGGGATGACAGCATGAGCGATGTTAAAGAAATAACCCCTATTAACCTGCTGTTATTCGGAATAATCGGAGGACTGGTTGGAATATACCTCTCTCCTTATTTCCCAACTGCAGGGGCGCTTGGAGCAATATGCGCGGTTATATGGAGTGCTGAAGCAGTAAGACGCGTTGCTAAGTACGGTCTGGGAACAGGCGTGCCTTCTATAGGTCAGATAGCCATGGGTATGGGCATCATTGCAGCCATGTTCGGTCTTGCGATGGTAAAATCAATGCCGCTTGCAGGTCCTATCCTGGCACTGATAACGGCATCGATTATCGGATTCATAATAGGCTGGTTTGCCCAGCATGTAATAAAAATGAAAATCCCGGTAATGATCCGGTGCATGACTGAAATAGCAGCGGCAGGCGCTTTAATCATTATCGGTTTTAGCGCATCAGTAGCCGGGAATTATGATTTCGTAGGCAGTTTAATCCCAAAGGTTTTCGATAACGGCGTAATCCTTGCGGTGTTCTGGGTCGGGGCGGTAGCAATGCTTCATCCATTCAACGCCTGCCTTGGACCTGATGAGAAACAGAAACGATTGCTGTATCTTGCAGGCTCAACCGGAGCGATCACCATGGCATTGATGGGTATAGCTGCAATCATGACTCTTGGAATAATGGGCGCAGTCACATTGGTTATCGGAGTAATCCTGTGGCTCATCTTCTACAAGAAATTCTGGGATGAGGTCTATAATGATGCGGCGGCGGTAGTCGGAACCGGATTGATTCCAAAGACGGAGGCATAAACATGAGTCACATAAGAGTAGCCCCGGAACTGCACTTGATATTGAATCCGGCGACCGGCGTAATCGCAGAAGAACGGGAAGATGTTGTGGAGTATTCGTTGGATGGCGTAAAAACACAACTGGACGAGCTTGATAAAATAGTGACGGATATGATGAACCAGCTCGACCCCAAAGCGCCGCTCTTGAATATGTTCCCCGGACGAGAAAACGCTTCATATAACGCCGGGATAGTAACCAACGCATTCTATGGCGCAGTAATAGGATTTATTGTATCCTTTTTATTGCTTATCCTTTTGAAGATAGGAGGGATATAAATGGTAAATAAAGTCAAACCCGCGGCGGGATGGCCTGTCGTTAAAGGAGAATATGAATCTGGAAATCCCGAAAACCCGGTTGCTGTTACAACGTGCGGTTCGCATCTTAAAGGCGCATCACAGCTTGCAGCAGGCGCTGCGATAACAGGACCACATAAAACAGAAAACCTCGGTATAGAGAAGATTGTCGCAAATATCATCTCCAATCCAAATATCCGCTTCCTGCTCGTAACAGGTTCGGAAGTCAAGGGACATATATCAGGTGAAGCCATAATTAAGATACACCAGAACGGCATCAAAGAAAACAGGATTGTCGGGGCTACGGGAGCTATTCCGTATATTGAAAACCTGCCTGACGATGCCATAAAGAGATTCCAGGCGCAAATCCAGGTAGTTGAAATGATAGGTACCGAGGATGAGGGCGCGATTGTTGCAAAGATAAAGGAACTTACGGCAAAAGACCCTGGCGCATTTGCAGGCGAGCCGATGATAATAGAGGTTGGCAAAAAGGAAGAGGCTGCAGAGGTTGGCGGTGTGAAACCCATGTCAGCCGAGATAGCCACGGTACAGGCACGGATTAAGGGAATCCAGGCGCAGACCATTGGAATCGGCAATCTCAATAAGCTCATGTCCGGCATCTATGCAGGGAAAATAGAGGGCATAATGATTGGCCTGGTAGTGGGATTAACCATACTTGGCATAACAATATTCGGAGGTGGTGCTTAAAATGGCAGAGAAAGAATACGAATACGGGAAAGGCGTACCCATGGTAATAGCCCCTTCAATGGCGACCATTGAACAACTGGTTGAAGATATCAGGTACAGGGGCCAGCTCATAGCAAGGAACCAGAAACTTGAATCAGGAGTCGGAGCCACAGGTTTTATAGGATTCATAATCGGTTTCGTGATAGTTATGGCGACGGTACTGGTTCCGGTATTGAGGTGATAATATGGCAGATAAAGTCCCGATAGTAATCGTAGATCCTGAGGACTACAAGAATATTATCCTGAAACTGAACGAGATAGACGAAAAGATCGAGTTCACAAATTCAGAGATTCACCAGAGATATGGGAAAAAAATCGGAAGAGATATTGGAATCCTGTATGGAATATGCACTGCATTGATGGTAGTAGTAGTATATTTATTACTTCTGCTCTCGCCTGTGCTTCCAAGATTGCAGTCATTCCTCCAGAGCGTATTATTTAAATGAGGTGCTAAGATGTTCAGATTTGATAAGAAACAAGAAGTGTTTGAATTCGGCAAGATAAAAGTCGGCGGACAGCCGGGAGAATATCCTACAGTACTGGTCAGTACGATGTTTTACTTAAAACATAAGATTGTGACCGATGAAGACAGGGGTGTTTTCGATAAAGCGGCTGCAGAGAAACTGTGGAATACACAGGAAGTGATGGGAGATACAACAGGAAATCCATATTTCAACCAGCTTGTGGGTGAAACACCTGAAGCGATTAAGAAATATATCGACTGGTTCGTGGATATCTGTGACGACATCCCGTTCCTTGTTGATTCATCAGATGGTCATACAAGAGCAGCGGCTGCAAAATACGCTAAAGAAATCGGTGTCGAGAAGCGCGCCATTCACAACTCCATCAATGCCAGTATTGGCGCTGAGGAAATAAAGGCGCTCAAAGAGAGCAAACTTACCTCGGCTATCGTACTTGCATTTAACGCCACAAACCCGAGCGTTGAAGGCAAACTTGAAATCCTTGAGAAAGGAGGAACAGGGCAGGCAAAAGGCATGCTTGATGTCGCGAAGGAAGTTGGAATCACAAGACCTCTTGTGGACGTAGCCGCAACGCCTCTCGGAGCAGGCGCGGGCGCAACAATCAGGTCGATTCTTGCTGTAAAAGGCAAATTGGGATTGCCGGCAGGCGGAGGTTTCCACAATATGGCTTCTGCATGGGACTGGATGAAGAAATACAAGAAAACAGACCCTGATGCAAAGACAGAATCCTGGCCGCCAGTGGACATAGGCACGAACCTCGTTGCTCAGATAATGGGCGCGAATTTCCTGCTTTATGGCCCGATAGAGAACGTAAAGCGTGTGTTCCCTGCAGTGGCGATGGTGGACATCATGCTGGCAGAGACCGCAAAAGACCTCGGCCTTAGCGTGCTTGCGGAATCACACCCGATAAAGAAATTGGTGTAAGGATACACCGATTTTTTTCTTTTTTTCTTTTTTTTTAGAATACCTTCCGAATCAGGACTTCAGTCACTTTATTATAAATTATTGGAGGTAAATGTTTTTGGAGAAATCAGATGGTTGTTTTCACACTCTAAGGATAGTCGGTACAGCTTTAGCCATAACCCCGATTATTGCTGCTCTGCCGAAATTTTTTGTAACTTTGATTATTGGCGAGACTTTTCAATTGAGTCAGGAATACGGAGTAGCTTCAAGTCTGATGATAACCGCAGGGTTCATCCTCATTCTTTACGGGTCTGTGGAAAAATTTAAAGAGGGATACCGGGAATCGTTTGCAGAAGAACGTGATAAATAGGTTCTCAACTATAACAGAATCCTTTAAATACTGTTCAAACCCAATACGTTCAGGAATAAATTATGGCAAAGTGGACACTACTGATTATTTTAATCCTGTTACTGCCCGTAGCGAGTGCAAGTTATCCGAAACTCAATGGGTTTGTCACCGATAATGCAAACATGATAGACCCTGTATATAAGGATAAGATAACACAGCTTGCGCAGAATATTGAAAAAGAAAGCACTGTGGAGATTGCCGTAGTCACCGTAGATTCTCTTGATGGGGAATCGATAGAGATGTATTCCGTAAATCTCTTTGAGCAGGCAGGAATCGGGAAAAAGGATAAAGACAATGGTCTTTTGATCCTGGTAGCAAAACAGGAAAGAGACTACAGGTTTGAAGTGGGGTATGGGCTTGAAGGCACTATCACGGACAGCATGAAAGTTAATATCGGGGACAGGATTATCGTGCCGAATTTCAGGAATGGTGAATACGGTAAAGGCATATACGAGTCAATGGTGGTTATCGAAGGGCTGGTCAAAGGTAATCAAGAAGTAATATCGCAATACAGCATGCCATCGAATCCTCCCCCACCACAGTACAATCCGCCGCAAATGAACGATCAGGGGATGCAAACCAACTGGGGTGGCATTGTTTTCTTTGTTGCAATAATATTTATTATTATCATCTTGAATGCAATGAACAGACCAAAATATGATGAAGAATGGAGAAGAAAGCATCGCTATAGAGAACGTCCTGTGGAGTTTCCAATTGGTGGTGGCTGGAACTGGGGGTCGGGCGGAGGAGGGGGCTGGCATGGTGGCGGCGGCTTCGGAGGGGGATTTGGCGGAGGCGGGTCAGGAGGCGGTTTTGGAGGATTCGGCGGCGGAAGGTCGGGCGGTGGAGGATTTGGTGGAAAGTGGTAAAGTTTACGAGGTGATAATGTGGAGATAGAAACAAAAATTAAAGAAATACTTGGAGAAAATCTGGTAGCTCTTGCAGAATATTATACAGGGGATGAAACGAACCTTCTTGCAATTTGCAACACCCTTGATTTTGATGAGCTACAAAAGCTCAAGCTGCTTAAGGAAATACCCTTCATTTTTACAAAAGAAGAACTCACGGATGGGGTGGATGTGTTTCCCATCGAGTTTTTAAATATCAGGCAGCACCACAAGATACATTATGGCGATGACATACTGAAGGATATAGAGATATCTAAAGAAAACCTGCGCCACCAGCTTGAATTCGAGTTTCGCTCAAAGCTGATTCACCTTCGCAGACAATATCTCCAATTAAAAGACAGGCATCTTGAAACTCTCATCCTTTCAGCAGTCCCAACGCTTGTACCGATGATTGGCGGGCTGATATACCTTAAGGACTTACATTATAGCGATACACAGGATATGTTCAAGGTTGTTTCAGAAGGTTATGGTATAGACATGCAGGTCTTAAAAGAAATCCATGATATACGGCTGGGAAAAGCTAAACTCAGGAAAGATAAGGAGCAATATATCAGGGAACTCATCAGGGTACTTACCGCCATAGGAGAAATTGTTGACCAGCTCAAGGTGACGGAATGAGTTTGAAAACGTCACTTGCTATTGTATTTGTCTTCGTATTGTTGTTTGGCGGCTGGTTTTTTGTTACATATAACGGTCTTGTGTCGGCGCAAGAGGGTGTTGATGCCCAGTGGTCACAGGTAGAGAACCAGTACCAGAGGCGAGCCGACCTTATACCCAATCTTGTTGAGACGGTGAAAGGCATTGCAGCACAGGAAGAGAAAATTTTTATCGAAGCGATGAAATACCGCAGCCAATGGAATGCTGCTACAACACAGGAAGAGAAAATAGCGGCTGCGAAAGGTATGGATTCCATTAATAGTTCTGTTCTTATACGTCTGGCAGAAAATTATCCACAGCTAAAGTCAAACGAAAATTTCCTGGCTCTTCAGGCGCAACTTGAAGGCACTGAGAATCGAATTGCAGTTGAGAGAATGCGCTACAAGGATAAAGTCGAAATATATAATACTATGATCAGGAGAATGCCAACATCAATAATAGCGAACATGTTTGGTTTTAAGAGCAAGGCGTACTTTGAAGCTGCGAGGGGGGCAGAGGAGGCGCCTGTCGTGACGTTTGGTACACCTGCTGCCACATCCAGCCTGACTCCCGGGACAACAACTCCTGTCCTGTCTGCAAGTGTCGAACTTTATGGCGAAAAGACGGATGTGGACCTTGGGGAAGATATTATATTAAAGTTATCAGCGGTCAATCTTATTACAAAACCGGTGATGACTGTCCAGGTAATTTTATTTCAACTTTCGGGAATGTCCGTAACGTCATCGGATTTTGTTACAGCAGGCGCGGGACAATATACCTCAACATATAAGCTTGAACCCGGCGGCGCAAGGGATATTGAAGTAAGAATAAAGACGAACCAGGTAGGGGATTTTACGGTTAAAGGCAGGATAATATATTATTTTGGAGATAATATATCAACTCCTGAAGACCACACGCTGGAACTTCATATTAAAGTAAGAGCTATAAAAACAATCAATGGGTAAAACATATCCTTATTTTTTCCGCCAGAGTTAAACTTAGTAAAAAAGTGTACCATGAAAATGATTATTAACTTGCGGTGAGTGAAATGCAGGTTCGTATCAGCTATTCGGTTAAACGGTTAAAAAGGTTCGGTGAGCATGGACATATTCTCAATTATCCTCATTGTCATTGGTCTCATTCTATTCGAGACCATAAGCAGCATCGATAATGCTGTGATAAATGCCGAAGTGCTTTCCACGATGTCCATGAGAGCAAGACGTTGGTTCTTATTATACGGATTGCTTTTTGCGGTCTTTGTTATAAGGGGAATGTTGCCTTGGCTTATTGTATGGGCAACCAACCCATCCCTGGGACCGGTTGGCGCATTGACTGCCACATTCAGTGAAGACCCCGAAATAGCCAAAGTCATTGAGGAATCCTCGCCATTTTTACTTGTCGGGGGAGGGATTTTCCTTATTTTCCTGTTTTTCCAATGGCTGTTCATCGAGGCAAAAAATTATGGACTGCGCGGCGAGAGATTTTTCCACCAGCACGGCGTATGGTTCTTCGCAATTGTCTCCATAATATTGACTATCATAGTCTGGTTTGCCCTAAAACAGCGACCGTTCATGGCTTTCGGGGCAGTGGTCGGGTCAACGGCTTTTTTCATAACCCACGGATTCAAGCAGAATGCCGAAGAGCATGAAAAAGAACTCATAGGAGGCACAAACATGAGTGACTGGAGCAAAATCATGTATCTTGAGGTCATAGACGCAACATTCTCCTTAGACGGTGTGGTGGGGGCTTTCGCATTCACGCTATCCGTGCCTCTGATACTGATTGGTAATGGCATCGGGGCTTTTGTGGTAAGAAAACTGACTGTGAGCAATATCGACAATATCAAGAGATACATTTACCTTAAAAATGGGGCAATGTATTCCATATTTTTCCTGGGAATAACGATGGTGCTTAAAAGTTTCGGGGTCGCTATACAGGAATGGGTGTCGCCTGTAATAACAATAGGTGTAATAGGGTATTTTTTCTACAAATCCAGACAGTGTTTATAAATCCTAATAGGGATATAGATTGGAACGATGAAAGCCATCCTATTTGACCCATTCTCAGGCGCTTCAGGCGATATGATTATCGGCTCTCTCCTCGATCTTGGGGCTTCTCCCCAAAAAGTCAGGGAAGCAATGGAGTCAGCAGCGCATGTCGGGGTTGAATTTTCAAGAGCCGCTAAAAAAGGTATTTCGGCGCAGTCGGTCAATGTGGTCACGAAAAAAGAGGGGAGCATGACATTTGAGGAAATCCTTGAGCGCATCAACTCACTCGACCTTCATCCGGAGATAATTAAAGATGTGATTTCGGTCTTTAACATCCTCGCGAAATCAGAATCAAAAGTCCATGGAACAAGTCTTGAAAAACTTCACTTCCATGAACTGGGTCAGGAAGATGCGATTGCGGATATTGTGGGAGCCTGTACGGCTTTCCATGACCTCGGTTTAAAAAAGCACAGGATATACTGCACTCCAATCTCGGTGGGCATGGGATTTATTGAGTTCTCGCACGGAAAATTCCCTGTACCTGCCCCGGCTGCGCTTGAGATTCTAAAAGAATACTCTCTGTCCTGGCAGCCTGGCCCGGTCGAAGGGGAATTACTCACACCTACTGGTGCTGCATTACTTGCACATTTTATCAATGAAAAAGGAACATGTCCTCCAATGAAAACAGAACGTACAGGTTATGGAGCGGGAAGCAGAGACCTCTTTATTCCCAATGTGCTTCGAATCATCGCAGGAGAAATAGATGATGCGCTTATCTCTGACAGAATCGAGATGCTTGAGACCAATGTTGATGATGTCACGGGTCAGGTGCTGGGTAACCTTATTGATGAGCTGTTAATTGCTGGCGCCAAGGATGTATCCATAATCCCGGCTACAATGAAAAAAGGGCGAAGCGGTCATATTATCCAGGTTATAACAAAACCTGAGGATTCCGGGAAGCTTGCAAGAAAAATAATTGAAGAAACCGGTTCTCTCGGTGTCAGGATAATCCCGATAAAACACAGGTTGATAGCTCAAAGGGAGATGGGGAAAGTGGATATGACAATTAACAACAGGTTGTTTACAATAACTGTCAAAATTGCAAGGGATATGCGAGGGGTTCTATTGAATATATCAGCCGAATTTGAGGATTGTAAAAAAACGGCCCAGGAATCCGGCGTTCCTGTAAGGGATGTCATCAGGATTGCAGAAGAGAAGGCGCGGCAGATTTTTTCCTGAACGTGCGTTTGATATCCATCTTATACGTCCACTCTTTTTGCATGTACTTACCCAATAATTGATTTGCCATATCAGCTTCAAACAAAGTCAACTGCCCATCTTCTGTCTTTATACCAAGCGCTTTTTCAAACCCCTGTCTCAATACTTTTTTAACATTTTCAATATCGGTAATGCCCATTTCCTTCAGGGTTATCATCCCTTCCCTTGCAGAAGGTACGGGTCGAAGGTTCTTTGTGGGATTTTTCAATACTTTATCCATCAGTTCAAAATCAAAATCCAGTAACAAGCTGCCATTTACCAGCACTGCGCCGTCAATGCGCCCCTGCGCATTTCCCGAGATTTTTCTTCTTTTTGAGTAAACCGCATTTCGCGCTGGTTCAATTTCACCGCCTTCACCAAAAGTTTCAAGAGCAATAACCACTCCGGTCAGGACTGTTGTATATGCGGATTGAATGTCGCTTGGAATCACGCCGCCCTCCCGTCCGATTACGGAATAAAGTACCTGATTATCATCACAGAAACCGCACCCGCCTCCGAGTATCCTCCGTATTATCCCGATATTGTGGTTCCTGCAAAAATCAGCATGAATCTCATCTTCTACGCACTGGTGATACCCAAGATACACGACCGGAGACTGAACGCGCCAGAAAAGGATAGTTTCAGGCGATGAACCTGCGCCTACATGCTTTGCTATGGATTCAAAAAGCGCCGCGCTATGGAAGCCGTCAATCATATCCAGGTCAATGAAACGCCATTTCATCAATTTTTCCTGCCTGATATTATGAAAAAGCCATTCCTTTTGGTTAACCACTTTAATTCGGATAAAAAAATTTGAAGCTTTCCTGTTCCGGTACGCGGATGTGAACCAATATAAGTTACATTATTTTTATTGAACCAGCCAATTACCTCCCTGACTGAATGATAACTCTCATAGGGGTTGGCATACTTATCCGCAGCATAAGCCTGTTCATGCGTATTCTTGAATTTCCCTCTGTATATCGAGCTTTCAACAAATGACATTCGCTTCTGGAGATCCTCGCCTGCATTCAATTTTATCCATGTCCTTCTTACCCTGTGAATAAATCTGCCATATCGATTATATAATCCCACGGTAATAGTCCCGCCTGGTTTACAAAGTCCTGCAAGCACATGAAAACGCATGTACGGGTCGCTGGTATGATGCAGCACCCCGAGACAGAATATGTGGTCAAACTTTTTTTCGGTTTTTAATTCTGCGATGTCGCACCTGTTAAAATCAACCTTTAATTTGAATTTTTCCGCAAGTCTTCTTCCAGCCTCAAGCGAGGAATTGCTGAGGTCAAGCGCAGTCACGTTGGCGCCGTAATATGAAAAATAGCATGACTTTTCCCCTGTCCCGCAGCCAGCGTCAAGCACTTCTTTCCCGCAAAGTGAGCGGGGCTCCAATCCCGCGGTGGAAAGGATTTTTGACATGACATTTGCGTGGAGTTTACTTACAAGGTCACGTTCATTGCGGATTGGGAGAGAGGGATATGGATATCTCTCGTACAGCATGTTTACGGAGCGGGCAATTTCATCCATCGACCCAATGTTGGAGAGAGAAGATTTATAGGTTTGTTTTATGAAAATCAGTTTGGACTATAACTAAACACTTCTAAAAAAAAAGAAAATGTGAAGGGATTGCTCCCTTCGAATTTATATATTTACTTTCTCTGTCTCAGCACTAGGAACGCTACTGCAAGCAAGCCTGCAATTGCGAACACTGCCTCAAAGCCCGGCTCTTTTGCCGTTGCGGTTGGTTTCGCTGTTCCGGTTGCTGTTCCGGTTGCTGTTCCTGTTTCGGTTACTGTTGCTGTGCCTGTTCCTGTTGCATTACCGGTCGGTTTTGCAGTTCCTGTTCCGGTTACTGTTGCTGTGCCTGTTCCTGTCTCTGTTCCTGTTACGCCAATCACGTAGTCAACTACTGGATAGAACCTTGGGGTATCGTTATCTGCAACTCTGAACTTCAGGTTGCCCATTACATCCACGGTTGAATCCTTGGACAGACTCAATGAACTATCCTCGTTCCACAGTTTAAGCGTGGTATCGCCAGCATCGCTGACTTTCAGGACACCGAACTTGTCTCCACCCTTGATTTCTGTTACACTTGTATCTACTGCCCATGTGTATCTGAGTTGCACCATATCACTGGTTGCACCTGCGAACACACTGTCTATATATGTAACGAATATCGGAGTATCGGACTCGCCGCCTATGCTCTTCTCAACATAGGTGTAGACACCGCCCTGAGCAATTACCTTATCGTCTTTCTTGACGCCGTCCTTGCTGAGTACGAGCCATGCCTGTCTTGGGGATGCCTTGGCATCTATCGACTGTGCGGTCAATGTCCAGCCTCCTCCAATATCCCATGTCTCGCCGACAGTAAGAGTCTTCTTCTCAGATGTAGCTGAACCCTGCTCGATTAACAGTTGGACAAGCTTCTTGGCTTTGCCGTTGAGGGCAACGTACTGCTGTGCCTGCCAGCCTATCTTATAGTAGCGGGTACCTAGAGTAGACGACTTAACACCTGCAGAAGTATAACCCTGTTCTACGTAGTTACTGGCGTTTGCTTCGTTGACCTTATACTGTACAATCGCCTCTGTGGTGTTATACCACATACCCTTCTGGTTAATGGTCCTGTTACCAGTCGCTAGGTCGGTTATTACCATATTCTCGCTCATAAGACCGTTCTTCAGGTCATACCAGAACCCTGCGAAGTTATACGCATTCCAGCTTGTTACTCCGTAACCAAGCGCGTTTGGAACATGGGTGCTGTTATCAAACACTTCACCTCTTACTTCCCAAGTTCCTGGTGTGGTTCTTGTAACTACTGGATAGAACCTTGCGGTATCGTTATCTGCAACACTGAACTTCAGGTTGCCCATTATATCCACGATTGAATCCTTGGACAGACTCAATGAACTATCCTCGTTCCACAGTTTAAGCGTGACATCGCCAGCATCGCTGACTTTCATGACACCGAACTTGTCTCCACCCTTGATTTCTGTTACACTTGTATCTACTGCCCATGTGTATCTGAGCTGCACCATATCACTGGTTGCACCTGCGAACACACTGTCTACATATGTAACGAATATCGGAGTATCGGACTCGCCGCCTATGCTCTTCTCAACATAGGTATAGACCTTGCCCTGAGCAATTACCTTGTCATCTTTCTTGACGCCGTCCTTGCTGAGTACGAGCCATGCCTGTCTTGGGGATGCCTTGGCATCTATCGACTGTGCGGTCAATGTCCAGCCTCCTCCAATATCCCATGACTCGCCGACAGTAAGAGTCTTCTTCTCAGATGAAGCTGAACCCTGCTCGATTAACAGCGGGACAAGCTTCTTGGCTTTGCCGTTGAGGGCAACGTACTGCTGTGCCTGCCAGCCTATCTTATAGTAGCGGGTACCTAGAGTAGAATCCTTAACACCTGCAGAAGTATAACCCTGCTCTACATAGTTACTGGTGTTTGCTTCGTTGACCTTATACTGTACAATCTGCTCTGTGGTGTTATACCACATACCCTTCTGCTGAATGGTCCTGTTATCAGCTGATAGGTCGGTTATTACCATAGTCTCGCTCATAAGACCGTTCTTCAGGTCATACCAGAACCCTGCGAAGTTATACGCATTCCAGCTTGCTTCTCCGTAACCAGTCGCGTTTGGAACATGGGGTGTAGTTGCATTATTATACACTTCACCTCTTACTTCCACGCTGGTAGCCTGTATTTGTGCACCTGCAGGTAATGCTACTATTAATAACATTAACACCGCTAATGCACTTGCTATTATTTTTTTACTCATTATTCTTTACCTCCATATTTTATATGGTTTAATTTTCTCCTTCGAGATGCCATTTTCACGGCAAGAGTGATAGTAATTAAAGACGGAACTTTTATTCCATCGCTATCGCTAAACCGTCATTTTCCTGCACACTGGCAGGTCAAAGACGATTTTCATCACCCTCGATTAATCCCGTCATGGATTACATTTCGTTTATAGTAAGTACCCTTATTAATCTTTTGTGGTCAAAATCTGCATGCATGGGCACAATTGACGATTTGGTATTCACTTATTGTCGAATTAAGATGGTATTTCAGGGCAAGAATTAAATAAAAATACAAAAATGTATTTTTTTTCAACCATCCGAATCTCTTTACACCGCTCATAAATAGAGCATTCGGAATATCTATAATCTATCCTTTATCATCTCAACTATCCCCGTGGGGCTTTTTGCGACCGGGATGTCCGCATTTTCAAAAGCCGCTATTTTTTCAAGCGCCGTACCCGTTCCCGGTGAGGCAATCGCACCGGCATGGCCCATTGTCTTCCCGGGCGGCGCAGAAATTCCCACGACGTAACCTATAACTGGTTTACTCATCTGTTTTATGAATCCGATGGAATCTTCTTCCGCTGTCCCGCCTATCTCACCCACCAGCACAACTGCATGGGTTTTCGGGTCTTTTTCGAAGAATTCCAATACATCCACGAATGATGTCCCGATTACAGGATCCCCTCCAATACCCACGGATGTGGATTGCCCGATTCCATTTCTTGATAAAAGGTCTATAATCTCATAAGTAAGCGTACCGCTTCTTGATACCAGTCCGATATTCCCCTGCCTGTGAATGGAATTTGGCATTATTCCTAATTTTGATTCCCCAGGTGTTGTAATTCCCGGGCAATTCGGACCGATAAGCCTTGACGACGCGCTTTCAAGATAAGAGCATACACGCATCATATCATGCACTGGAATGCCTTCTGTTATACAGACAATCAATTCAATTCCGCTGTCTATAGCTTCAAAAATAGCATCCGCTGCGAATCTTGGCGGGACAAAAATTACAGAGGTGTCAGGGTTTGTTTCTCCAGCAGCCTCGGACACGGAGTCAAACACTGCAATTCCATATACCTCGCTGCCCCCTTTTCCGGGTGTGACCCCTGCAACAATATTGGTACCGAATT
This sequence comes from Candidatus Methanoperedens sp., assembly GCA_041494705.1. Classification (GTDB taxonomy): domain Archaea; phylum Halobacteriota; class Methanosarcinia; order Methanosarcinales; family Methanoperedenaceae; genus Methanoperedens. The sequence continues at coordinate 364,328 of JBGQBI010000002.1, read as the reverse complement.
CCTGCATCTGTTTTGTCTGGAATGAGCCCTCGTGTCCCGTAATCCCCTGCACCAAAACCCGTGTATCCTTATCTATCAGAATTCCCAATTTTAACCACCACCGATGCTGCTTCTTCGCTTGATGATGCAAGTGTTATTCCATGTTTCCCAAGCATATTCCGCCCTTCATCCTCATTCGTCCCCGCAAGCCTGATTACAAGCGGTACTTTTATTTCCGGAATTATATCAATAATCCCGCGGGCGACCTCATCGCATTTGGTGAGACCGCCAAAAATGTTAATGATTATGGCTTTTACCTTCTTATTAGATGAGACAATATTCAGGGCATTTTTCATCTGTTCTTCATTTGCCCCTGCTCTTACATCCATGAAATTGGCAGGCTCGCCTCCATATTGTTTAATCATGTCAAGAGTTGCCATGGCAAGACCGGCGCCATTGACAATGCACCCGATATCCCCATCAAGACCCACATAGCTCATGCCGTTTTTCTTTGCAGTTTCTTCAAGTGAGCCTGTTTCTTCCTCCCTGAAATCCTGCCTGAAAAACGCATTGTCGTCAATGACCACCTTGGCGTCCAGTGCAAAAATACCATCCTGTGTATCTGCAAGAGGGTTAATTTCGGCAAGCGTGCAATCATAAGCTATAAAAACACGGTATAATTTTTTTATAATATCAGCAATCATCAATGATTTATTCTTATTAAGTGAATTTGCGAGCATTCTTGCCTGGTAATCATGCATCCCTGTGAGAGGATTGATGTGCATTTTCACAATTTTCTGAGGAGAGGTCTTTGCAATCTCTTCGATATCGATGCCACCTTCAGGACTGACCATTATGAGCGGGCATTTTGCGGCTCTATCTATGGTAATCCCGAGATACATTTCCTTATCCGGCTTTTTGTATTCCTCGACAAGGAGCTTATTCACAGTCAATCCCTTGATGGACATGCCCAGAATCCGCTGTGCGCTCCGGTATGCCTCCTGCGGGTTTGATGCTGTTGCTATGCCTCCGGCTTTTCCTCTCCCCCCGGTCATGGCCTGTGCTTTAATAACTACATGCCCAAGTTTTCCGGCTATGTTTCCTGCGTCGCCAGGGTTTGAGATAAGACTGCCTTCCGGGACCGGGATACTGTTTCTCTTGAAAATTTCCTTGGCATCATATTCATATAGCTTCATTACTAACTCCGCTTTCTCAAATATACACCATCTTATTTATGACTTATCAAAAGTAATTTAAATAAGTATCTACATTTGTAGCACTAACCAAGGAGCGTCCTGATTTTGCCATCTCATTTATTATCCCTCTCAGATTTATCATACGCTGATATTATCAATTTACTTGATACTGCATCCGATTTAAAAGAAAAAAGGGTGCGCGGGAAAATGTCAGGTTTAGTAAAATCCCGGACGCTTGCCATGCTTTTTGAAAAATCTTCGACCCGCACGAGGATATCATTCGAAGCGGCGATGACTGAGCTTGGCGGGCATGCGATATATCTTAATTATAAAGATATCCAGCTCGGGCGCGGGGAATCTGTCGCTGATACAGCCCGTGTTATGTCGCGCTATGTTCATGCGATTATGGCTCGGGTGTATAAACATGAGACTCTCATTGAATTATCAAAAAACTCAACTGTGCCGGTCATCAATGGTTTATCTGACCTGGAACACCCATGCCAGCTCCTTGCCGACCTTCTCACGATACGCGAATACAAAGGGAAATTCAAAGGGCTTAATTTTTCATGGATAGGCGATGGGAATAATGTCTGCAATTCAGCAATTCTTGCATGTGCGCTCACAGGCATGAAAATGACTGTGGCATGCCCTGAAGGATATGAGCCGAACCGGGAAATTGTAGAAAAAGCAAAGGAGCTTGGAGGAATTGTCAATATTAGCCGGGATCCTATGAAAGCTGCAAGAAATGCAGATATCCTCTCGACAGATGTCTGGGTTTCCATGGGAGATGAGGAAGAATATGACCAGAGATTGCATGACTTCATGCCATACCAGATCAACAGCAAGCTTTTAGAACAAGCTAAGCATGATGTGATGGTACTGCACTGTCTTCCTGCCCATCGGGGCGAGGAAATTACTGCAGAAGTGGTCGATGGGCCAAAATCAGCCGTATTCGACCAGGCTGAGAACAGGCTGCATGTCCAGAAGGCATTGCTGCTGAAATTATTGTCGTAAACCTCAATGCGGGGGTCGCCCAGTCCGGTCAAAGGCGTTAGCTTCAGGGGCTAATCTCGAAGGAGTTCGTGGGTTCAAATCCCATCCCCCGCATACCTATTTCTTCCAGAATTCCCACCACTTCCTGGCATCGGGCAGAGCCAGCCTGCCGCTTATTTTTTGATATTCAAACTGCAGAAAACCAACATGGTTTCGCATATCGTTTATCCAATCATTGGCCATTTTTAAAAGCTCTTGCTTATGAGCCAATTCCGCTTTCATGGACTCATTCTCTTTCAGGATATTCTGGACATATTCAGATTTATTCAAATCGGTTTCGTGTTTATTCAAACCGTCTTCATGCATATTCAAGCTGTCTTCACGTTTATTCAGGCCGTCTTCGGTCTTATTCAGATTGTCTTCAGATTTATTCAGGTAGTCTTCAATTAAATTACGATAAAATTCACTCTTTGATTTTAAGCCCCTGAGCTCTTCGATTTTATTGAATACATCGTCTTCAATCCGAATCGTGATCGTTTTCATATGTCCATTAAACGCATTAAAGCCTATATCAATTGTGTTAAAGAAACAATTTAAGGCAATTCCGGTATGCACCTATCTTGCGTATTTGCCAATTAGTTCGCCTTTCGCGAGTATATGCCCCTTCATTGCAGTTTCCACATCTTCTTTGGACGCTTTGGAAGGTAAATCAAGTATTTTATCAATGGCATAAATTTTGAAAAAATATCTGTGAGGCTTCCCTGGAGGAGGACACGGCCCTCCGTATCCGGCTCTTCCGAAATCCGTCATTCCCTGAAGGCTTCCATCAGCCAGTTTTTCTTTCCCTGGTATGCCTTTTGCCAGTTTTTGCGTGCTTCCCGGGATATTATAAATAACCCAGTGAACGAACGTCCTCCCGGGAGCATCCGGGTCGTCCATTATCAATGCGATACTCTTGGTACCGGCCGGCAACCCTTGCCATGACAGCGGAGGTGAATTATCTTCACCCTCGCACGTATATTCGTCTGGTATCATCCCGTTTTCTTTAAACACCTCCGATGAAATAGAAAACTTTTCCATATTGTTTACCTCATTTTCCTTTGCGATACATCCTGAGACTATCGCAAGCAGGAGAATCAATAATAAGAGCTTAAGGCTCATTTTATTCCCAATAAGCTTTTGTCGCATGTCTTATTATAGTTTTCTGCGGACTATTTTAAACTGTTGAAAATTGTCCAATAAAAAGATTTCTCGCTCATAAAACTTTAAATAAGATTCTTGACTTTTTCAGCAGCCTTTTTTAACTCATTAAGAATCAAGCCAATATACCCCTCCTTTCCAACCAGGACCACAATCAATGCATCCGGACCTGCAGTATATGTTATGAGGTGTTTATCCTCAGTTTCGACTATGATGGATTTAGGCTTCTGGTCGCTAAGACGCAGTGTTGTTGATTCTGCCGACATATACAGGGTAGCTGTTAACGCAGCAAACGCTTCGCTATTAAACCCGGCTACTGTCTCCTTAGAAACCATCAGCAATCCCTGTTTCGAAACAATGGCGGAAAATTCGATACCTCCGACTGTTTGCAGGTCGTTAAGTATTTTCTCAAGCATGTTCGCAATTGTTTCCATCAATGCCTCGGCAGATTTGATACTCTATACACAATCACCATGAAATAGATTACCACAATTTGAAACAAGACAACAATAGTCCCAACAAAATCGATTAAATTCAATCCGAAAAAAACGTCCATTTTTCATCTGATAATCAGGCAAACATTCCTTCAGAATGCAGGTTCGGTTTAGTAGTCGGAATCATCAATTTTTTTATAGCATTGCGGAAATCTTCCATACCTACGTTGCACCGTTCTTCGCGTACTGCAAACATCCCGGCTTCCATAGCGATTGCCTTGAGATCAGAACCATTCGCGCCTTCGGTAGTTGAGGCAAGCTCATTAAAATCAACACTCTCTGAAAGCTTCATCCTCCTTGAATGGATTCTCAAAATCACAGCCCTTGTTTCCTTATTGGGCATCGGAATTGAAATAAACCGGTCAAATCTTCCCGGCCTTAAAAGTGCAGAATCAAGAATATCCGGCCTGTTCGTAGCCGCTATAATCCTGACATTTCCTCTCGGATTGAAACCATCCATTTCCGAAAGGAGCTGCATCAGGGTGCGCTGGACTTCCCTGTCACCGGATGTTGCAGACTCGAGGCGTTTTGCCCCGATTGAATCAAGCTCATCAATAAATATGATGCTGGGGGATTTTTCCTTCGCCATTTTAAAAAGATCCCGGACAAGACGCGCGCCCTCGCCTATATATTTCTGTACGAGTTCAGACCCGACAACCCTGATAAATGTGGCTTTTGTCTGGTTTGCAACGGCTTTGGCAAGGAGCGTTTTTCCTGTCCCCGGAGCCCCATATAATAATACGCCTTTCGGAGGCTCAATCCCTATTCGTTCAAATATTTCCGGTTTGGTAAGAGGCAACTCCACGGTTTCCCTTAGCTCACGGATCTGCTCATCCAGCCCCCCAATATCCGAATACGATACTGTTGGAGATTCTATGACCTCCATACCGTGAATGAACGGGTCTCTGGAAGAGGGGAGCATCCCTACCACCGCAAGAGTCTGGTAATTTAAAGATACTGCTGCTCCCGGAATGAGTTCTGAGCTGTTAATAAATTGTGCAGCGCCGACCACGAACTGCGGGCCCGTGCTGCTCCTTATTATAACTTTCCCGTTTTCAAGAACATCCACTACCGTCCCGACAACCAGAGGAGGCATTTTTAACCGTTCAAGTTCGCTTTTTAACTGCCTTAATTCTCTTTCATATTTGAGGTTCTGGCTCTCTGTAAATCGCTTCTCCATTTCAACTTTGTTTGCCTGTTCCCTGAGAAGATTGTTCCTTTCCTCAAGCGTTTTAATCCTGTCCATCAAATAGCGGGAAAAATCATTGTTCCCCATTGCTATCGGACTTTCCTGATTTTCCTGGGCTTCAGACATTATATCGAATGATATTTAAGCGTAGACGGTATATAGAGTTTTCGCCGAGATGATGTAATGCAATGCGAAATATGCGGCAGTGATATAAAGGGAAACCCTATTCGGGTGACTGTTGAAGGGAGTGTCCTGGATGTGTGCGGCAAGTGCGCTCACTATGGGAAACCTACGGATAAATGGACACCTGTTTCAAGGAAAATATCACCAACAGAAAGGGTGATAGTTACTCATAAGCCGCGAAGAGATGTTTTTGATAAACTCCAGGACGAGATAAACCCTGATTATGCCCAGATAATCAAGAAAGGAAGGGAATCATTAGGCTTGACCATCGAAGAGCTTGCCTCAAAAATGATGGAGAAAGCCACACTTCTTCGAAAGATCGAACGCGAGGAGCTTATACCTGAAGATGCGGTGCGGAAAAAACTTGAGACTGCATTAAACATCAAATTGACCGAGAAATTATCCTCACAGGACCAGCGCGGAGGAGGGTTTATCAGGGGAACCACTCTGGGGGATGTGGCTATTATCAGGAAAAAGGGGAAATAGTCCCCCTTCAAGTTCAATCAAGCAATTTTTCACTCAAGTTCCTTAATGAACTCTTCCAGCCTGCTGCATGAAACCTTTTTCTTGGCTTCGCTACATTTTTTGACCTTATCCAGAAGCGAGCACATCTGGTCATGCGTGAGGTCATAACCCATCTTCTGGACTACTCCCTTCAATGCTTTTGTCCCTGTATGTTTTCCTATGATTATTTCCCGCTTCGCGCCAACCATTTCGGGAGCGAACAGTTCATAGGTCATGGGTTCCTCAAGCACGGCAGCTACATGTATTCCCGATTCGTGCGCAAACGCATTTGCGCCTACAATGGGTTTAATTCGAGGAATCGCAAGACCGGAATATTGTTCCACCAGCCTTGATAGCCCCATCAACTGGCTCACATCATATCTCTCGATACCGTACTGAACTCGGAGACTTACAAGCAACTCTTCAAGCGATGCATTCCCGCACCTCTCGCCGATACCGTTGACCGTGGTATGAAGCTGGAACGCTCCTGCTTCTGCCCCGCTTATCGTGTTCGCCACAGCCATGCCCAGGTCGTTGTGGCAATGAATGCATATTTTTGTCTTAATTTCTTTTTTTAGCTCGCTGACGATATAAAACGCGGTGCTCGGGTTCAATATCCCTACGGTATCTGCAATACTGATGTAATCAGCGCCGTGTTCTTCTGCAGACTTGAAGATAGACTTAAGCACCCTCATGTCCGTCCGCGTTGCATCCTCGGCCGCAAACCGCACGGTAAGACCGTGGTCTTTTGCATAATCAAGCACATCAAGAGCGCATGACGTTGCCTCTTCAAACGTTTTATGATACTTGTATTTCAGGTGCAAATCAGAAGTGGCAATAAAAATGCTCACGAAATCAACATCACACTTGAGCGCAACATCAACATCCTTTGCTACCGAACGCGCGAGGCAGCATATCCTGGCATCAAGCCCAAGATGCGCAATCTCACGCACCGTGGCTTCCTCAGCATGTGAGACAACTGGGAATCCCGCTTCAATCACTTCAATACCGATACTATCAAGTTTTTCTGCGATTGCGATTTTCTCTTCTTTGGAAAAAGCCACTCCTGGCGTCTGCTCCCCGTCCCTTAACGTCACATCGCATATCTCAATATCCCCTGGTTTTGATTTAATATACTGCATCAACGTGTTTTTAGAGTAATCGCTCATATCAATCAGGTTTCATTAACCATGTATAATCATTACTTATATCTTTCCATTTTATACAATACTTTCCGAATATATTCAAAAATCGAACAGCGAACTCTGGGATTTAACCTCTTTTCTTTCCTCTTTCTTAATATTAACTTCAGGTTCTTCCTTTTCAGCTTCGGCTCTCTCTACTTCAGGTTTCTGGCTCTTCTTACCGAATCCCCCGAACACCTCCACCTCATGCTCGACCTCAGCTTCCCTCAAAGCCTTGGCTTCCTCGTATATATTCTGGACTTTTTTGGTCACGGATTTTGATTCGGTAAGGAAAGCTATCTCTTCAGGTTCAAGTGCGAGCAAAGCAGCCACAAGAGGGGCTGATTCTTCATCATTTAGCATCATCCTGAAAAAAGGAAATAATTGGGAGCGTGTATAGCTCATAGAGACATGGCAGTATGTCCCGATTTTCTTTGCAGTTGAATCCCGGACCTGCCTCATGCCCTTTGTCTGCCCGAGCTTCCTCCAGAGCGACGGCGGCTGGTATTTCACAAAACCGGTGTAGCGGTGCGACCGTGCAACCATAATCCCTGCGGTCATGAGCACGCCTGCATATCTCCACATATTATAATTCTGTCTTCTTTTGACCCTCCCCAAAAAAACAGAAGCCCTTCCAAGGTAATGATACCCTTCTTCAAGGTCATTTGCGCCTGTGTATTCAACCGGAAGATTTTCATCCACCCACTGGATTAAATCCTCAGGGTTCTCATCAAGTTTAAAAGTGGCATCATGGGCTTCGCGTATGTTTGTTCCTTTAAAAATCTTTGCAAGTACCTTGAAGATATTCTCTTTGCTGTCCCGCTCGCCAGTGATTATCTCGTTGATTTCCAGAGTGGTTTTTCCCTGTGCGATAGCCTGCAGGTCGTTTATAGCGCTTCGAAGGTCGCCATTTGCGTTCTCCGCGATTTTCTCAATCACACCGAGTCCGCACTTAACGCCTTCCGCCTCTGCAATTCTTTTAAGCGCCGGTATCATGGAACGCGACATTACGGAATTGAACTGGATTGGCTTGCAGGCGGTTCGTAATCCCGCTGACATTTCATATAGTTCATTTGCAATAAGAATGATGGGGTGACTGGTTTTCTTTATCAGTTCAAGGATTGCCCGTTCCCCGCCTCTGTCAGCCGTGCCGTGGATATTATCAGCTTCGTCCATTATGATAAGCCGTTTCACGTTGCTCCCGTCAAGCGTGCTCATGCGGGAGGCTGAACCTGCCACTTTTTCGATTATATCCGCAGTGCGCTGGTCGCTTGCGTTCATCTCGATGACTTCCCATCCCATATCATGCGCCAGTGCATGGGCTGCCGTGGTTTTACCTATCCCTGCCCTTCCATAAAGCACAACCGCCCTTGCCTCAGGCGTCCCGTGCATCCACGCCTCTGCCCATTTTTTAAGCTCCAGAAGCGCCTTATTATGACCCACTACCTCAGGAAGTGTCTGCGGGCGGTATTTTTCTGTCCAGTCAAGAGAGTTCATGGTTTACCATAGTTCAACCTGTATTCCTTAAATACATATCTTTTCATTAAACTCTTGATGAGACTCAACGCTATCCAGTTTTTTATCAACACGGCCGTGATGATGTCCAATCTTTTCATACCCATACTTGCACAGAACCTGGGCGCCTCGGGTACGGAGATTGGTATAATAGGGGCTGTTTACGGCACAGCGTTATTCATTTCAACATATATCTTCAGCAGGGCAGCGGATTCGTATCCTCCAAAGACGCTGTTGTATGCAGGTTTCGTAAGCGCAACCGTGACTTTTTTCCTTCAGGTTTTTGCATACGACCCGTTCAGCCTTGCTATAATTCGCGCCCTTGTCGGCTTTAGCGTTGGGATTTATCCCGCCGTGCTGATGCTCTATGTTTACAACTTAAGGCGCAGCATCGGGAAGTTCAGCTCTTTCATGCCCCTGGGCTGGGCTGTGGGGAATCTGCTTGCAGGAGTGATTGCAGTTTACTGGCAGATTTTTTCTATCGCATCTTTGTTGTTTGCTGCGTCCTTCTTAATCACATTGACGCTGCCAGTTACGCAAGATACAAAAGTACGTACAAAAAAGAAAACGGATTATTTTTCCAGGGATATCCTGAAAAAGAACTGGAATTTATATTTTGGGTTTTTCCTGCGACAGATAGGGGCAAATAATGTATGGGTGATTTTTCCCTTATACCTTATGAGCCTTGGGGCAAATCCATTCTGGGTCGGGATAATTTATTCATTGAATCCGACACTGCAATTTTTCATCATGAGAAGGCTTGACAGTTATAAAACCGCATCTCTTATTCATGCCGGGGATTTGCTCTCAGCCGCTGCTTTTATTGCGCTGATACCTCTCACGATTTACTACCAGGCTGTTCCGGGCATGGTACTGATTGCCTTTTCCTATTCCTTCCTGTACGTTGGTTCAATGCGTGAGTTAATTGAAACAAACGAAGAAAAAGGTGCAGCTGCAGGATTGCTTAATTCATCAATTGCCTTTGCAACAATAATAGGTTCTCTTGTAGGCGGTATTATCCTTCAATATTACGGTTTCAGGGCAGTTATGGCGGCAGGTGCCTTTTTTGCGCTCGTGGGCTATGCGGTCATGCAGTTGGCCGGTAGTTCAGGCAAACCTCAAAAAAGTTCTTGAGAAGGTCGTTTCCACGCTCGGTATGAGAAACTTCGGGATGCCACTGGACGCCGTACAGCGGTTTTGTCCTGTGTTTCATAGCTTCAACTTCGCAGATGCTGGAGCGGGCAAGCTTTATGAAATCCGGCGGGAGGGAGCACACCTCGTCAGCATGTGACGCCCACACTTTTGTTTTTGGACCGATGCCCCTTAGAATATCGTTTTCCTCGATTACTTCTATCTCGACTTCGGCATAACCCCCGGCGGCGCCCGTCCTTACCTCTCCACCGTAAGCCTGTGCCATTACCTGGTGACCCAGGCAGATGCCAAGGATGGGGAGGTCTAGTTCTTTTACATATAAACTGCAATTGCCAGCGCGTTCAAGCGTTGGACCGCCGCTGAGAATGAGCCCATCGGGTTCTTTTGCGAGTATTTCCTCTATGGAAGAAGTGTTCTTCATAAGCTCCACTTCCTGCTCCAGGTCCCGCACAGCGCGGTGAATCAGGTGGCATGTTTGCCCGTAATTGTTGATGACGATGAGCTTTACCATTTTAGATCTACCTTTATTCAAAAGATGCCTCTATTTCTGATAGAAATTGCTGCCAGATTTCAGGAATATCATGAGACAAGCCTTCAAGTTCTTTTTCATCCAGCATGAATCCGTAAGCGTGAACAAAAAAATGCCTGAAAGTGAGGTACTTATAAAGTTTGCTGGATAGTTTATCTGAAACAATTCCTGCTGTCAATGAGCGGTTTAAAAGGTCTTTATGCCATGTGCCGGATTTTGGAACTTCAATATCTCTCGCGAGAAGAATTTGTTTTAGAATATTTTCTATCCCATTATAGATGTTGTGAAGAAAAGTCGCAATAGCCGCCAGTTCAATAACTGTTTTCTCCCTTCTTGCCACGGCTGTCTTCAGATTATGCAGCGCAATATCAACATTCTCTTTTTCTGCGAGAATCTGCTCAGGCAGTTCACCCATAAATTCTTACTCCTGTCTTTTCTACAAGCTTATTAAATAATGATTTCCTGGACAGGTCGATGAGATCCACTGGTTTTGATAAATTTTTAAATAACTCTGCATAAAAATCGAAGAATAGTCCGGGTTCAAGTCCTTTTACACCGATGTCTATATCATTGGATTCCCTGTTTTTTCGGGTCGAAGAACCAAATAGAATGATAGAGGAGACTTTATATTTTTTAGCGAATTTTATGATGATTTCTTTATCTATTTCTGATATCATTTTCATGGCTCCTTATTCAATCCGCACAAGTCTGTTTCTCATCTCTTGGCATATCTCCCTTTTAACCTTTTTAACCGATGCCATAGTATATAATTCCTTCATATACGCAAACTTCAATCCATCCTAATATTATTATGACTAATACACTTAACATAAAATAGAAAATAGGTTAACTGTAAATGGCAAAAATTAAAGAAAAAAATATCTGATTTTCCCCTATTATTTATCCGGGATTTGCGCAATCTTTAACCCCGTCATTCCCATAATTACAAGAAATACCAGTAATGCGGCGGTATAGCCATAACCGGACGATGAAGGTATGATAAGCTTTACAGCAGCAATTAAAATAATAAATACCGCCACAGAAGCAATGGATAGAATGATTTCAAGAGCTTTTTTTTTCATGATTATAAAACTACTAATTTTGCATCGATTATGCCATCAACTGACCTTATCTCATCAAGAATCCTATCATCCACTTCGCTGTCCACATTAAGCACCATGATCGCTTCGCCGCCCATTTTAATCCTGCCTACCTGCATTCCTGCGATATTGATATTATTCTTCCCGAGTATCATGCAGCAAGGTCCTATGATATTGGGGTGGTCCTCATGTTTAGCCACTATCATATAGCCAGTGGGAACTATATCAATGCGGTAAGAATCTATCTGAATAATCCGCGGTTCCTTACCTATAATGGAGCCGCTAACTAGTTTTTCATCGGATTTCTTGCTTAACCTGACAGATATCTGGCTTGGATAGCCTTCAGAAGTCTTTGATTTGCTCTCTGTGACCTTTATCTTGCGCTCTTTCGCAATCGTTGGCGCATTTACATAATTTACGCCAGCGCCAAGCATAGGTTCAAGCAACCCCTTCAACAGGGCAAGGGTTATTGGGGCCAGGTTCTTGTCTGCGATTTCACCGCTGTAGGTTATTTCCACCTTCTCGTAATTGCCCATGAGCTGCGTGCCCAGCTTTCCCATTTTTTCAGCAAGAGGCAGGTATGGCTCGATTATCTGCATAACGTCAGGTTTGACATAGGGCATGTTAATGGCGTTTTTCACAGGAAGCCCTTTCAGTGCGTTGACTATCTGCTCGGCTACCGAGACAGCCACATTAATCTGCGCTTCCTCGGTCGATGCGCCAAGGTGCGGCGTCATGATAACACGGTCAAGTTCAAGAAGCGGGCTTTCAAACGGCGGCTCCTTGACGAACACGTCGATTGCAGCGCCGCTCACTATGCCGGATTTAACCGCTTCTGCAAGGGCTTCTTCGTTGATGATGCCTCCTCTTGCGCAATTGATGAGCCGCACACCCTTTTTTGCGATTGAAAATTCCTTGCTGCCGATAAGGTCTTTGGTTTCTTTGGTAAGGGGCGTGTGTACGGTAATATAATCGGCACGCCTGACGATGTCCTCTACCGTTGTCAGCTCAACGCCGAGTTCGGCGGCTCTTTCCTGCGATATGAACGGGTCATAGGCAAGAACGTTCATTTCCATGCCCTGAGCCCTTTTTGCCACTTCTGCCCCGATTCTGCCAAGCCCGACGACTCCCAGCACCTTTCCCCTCACTTCGACGCCCATGAATTTTTTCCTGTCCCATTTCTTGCTCTTTAAGGAGGCATTTGCCTGCGGGATATTCCTTGACATCGCCATCATCATGGCTATCGTGTGCTCGGCTGCGGAGATTGTGTTGCCTTCGGGGGCATTCACTACGATTATTCCCCGTTCTGTCGCTGTATTAACATCAATATTATCCACGCCCACGCCAGCCCTGCCTATTATTTTCAGTTTCTTGCCCGCGTTGATGACGTCTTTTGTCACCTGGGTTTCACTGCGGACGATGAGGGCTTCATAATTTCCTATGCGTTTGATTAATTCAGCAGGAGGGAGTCCTGTTGCAATATCAACATCACATTCTTTTTTTAATATTTCGATGCCCTGGTCGGATATAGGGTCGCTTACAAGTATCTTCAATATTATCACCGGATAAGTCGGTTTAATAGGACTAATAGCATTTCAGCTTTTCGTTAAAGCTTAAATATTTCAGCCATGAAGTTAAAGAAAGGGTGATGCCAGCCGAACGACCATTCGTATTCATCAATGCTGCCATGAGTGCGGACGGCAAGATTGCCACAAAAGAGCGAGAGCAGACCAGAATTTCAGGAAGCATTGATTTTGACCGGGTCGATGAACTGAGGGCGTCATCAGATGCCGTGATGGTAGGGATTGGGACGGTGCTTTCGGATAACCCGAGCCTCACCGTTAAATCCAAAGAACGCAGGGAAAAGCGGCGCGCAGAAGGTCGTGATGAGAACCCTGTACGAATAGTGGTGGACAGCTTAGCAAGAACGCCCATAGATGCTGATATTTTCAAAAAAGGTGTGGGAAAAAAGATAATTGCCGTAACGGAAATTGCGCCTGAGGAAAAAGTAAAGCAGCTTTCGGAACATGCTGAAATTCTCCTTTGCGGTGAAAAAAGCGTTGACCTTGAAAACCTCCTTTTTGAATTAAAGGCGCGCGGCATCAACCGCCTGATGGTTGAGGGCGGAGCGACATTGAACTGGGGGCTGATTTCAAGGGGACTTGTGGATGAGATATATACTTTTGTCGGCAACATCATAATAGGGGGCAAGACAGCTCCCACGCTTGTGGATGGTGAGGGATTCATAAGCGATTTTTGTAAACTTTCGCTTATCTCCTGCGAGAGATTGGAAGATGGTGTTCTTATCAGGTGGAAAGTCCAAAATCAAAAGGACGTCCACAATCTTTAATATCCTTTACGTCAATTGTAAACTCATGGTTAAGCTTGATCAGATAAACATTTCAAACGACGGGCTCACTAAATTCTTCAGCCCCATCGAAGCGGCAATCTTGCGGGCTTTATGGAGCGGGGGCGAAATGACCACTTCAGAGCTAACCGAAAAAACAAATGTTCCTTTGACAAGCGTTGCGGGAACCCTTGACAGGCTGGTCAAGGCTGGATATACGACACGGCGCATGGAAAACGTGAATGGCAGGGTTAGGTATGTGTATGAACCCGCTTTTTCAGAGGAAGAGGCTGCGAATGAAATAACCACCAAGATACTGGACAGCCTTGTGGATGCGTTCGGGCCACTTGCGCGTGAGAATTTCTCAAAATACAGTGATAAAAAATGAATATATCAGGTGAATTAAACTGCATCGGGCTTTGCCTGAAGCTTTCCGACTTTGCTCCTATTGTAGCACTTTTGGTTGTTATTTCAATCTCTCTGGTTGCAGTGAGCCTTATGCTCAAAAAACCGAAACAGAAGCTTATGACATTCGTTTCAGCCCAAATCCTGAGCTTAATAGCAATAGTCGTCACATTTTACCTGATGAAATGCAGTGAAATGCTCACCCTTTATATTTACCTGGCTTATGTGATTATTTCCACAGTATTAATATTCGGGGTTCTGCGGTACTATGACAGGATATTGATTAAGCGCCTTGATGCAAAACCGGCGTCAAGCATAATGGAATGGGTAGAGGATTTTGTAGGAAAGCTTGTAACCGCCAGAGTCTATTATTTCGATTCTGCAATACCCAGGGCTTTTGCAGCCGGGCGGTCGATTTTCGTGTCTATAGGACTTCTTGAGATGCTGGATGATAATGAGTTGAAGGCTGTACTGGCGCATGAAGCATGGCATATCCGGCAGAATATTGGAGCACCGTACTTTATGAGGCATGCGTTAATGGCCTTTTCATCATCGGAATCCGAACTTGAAAGCAGGGCTGACCGCTTTGCCGCTGAAATAGCAGGAAGTGCTGCGCTTTCGTCTGCGCGCAATAAGGTTGATAAAGTATTTATCTAAGATATTTATTCTAAGAGAGAGAAAGGTGACAAAAAAAATATGTGGCTTAAATTAAGATTGTATCTGGTAATGGCCGTAATGTTTTCCATAGTATACGGCCTGGTTATATTAGCAGTGAATCTATTGGGGCTCGGCGGACTCAATAATTTATACTTCTATGGAATTCTGGCATCGGCTATGATGTTCTTCCAGTACATGATTGGTCCGAAAATGGTCGAATGGTCTATGGGAGTGCATTACGTCAGCGAGCAGGAACAACCGGCGCTTCACAGGATGGTGACGGAACTTGCAAGGGATGCAGGGATACCAAAACCCAGAGTAGGCATTGCCAGAATACCAATACCCAATGCTTTCGCATTCGGAAGATGGGCAAGCGACGGGCGCGTGTGTGTCACGGAAGGTATAATGAACCTTCTCACTGAAAAGGAACTGAGGGCAGTTCTTGGTCATGAGATATCCCATCTGAAACATAAGGACGTGGTAGTCATAACGATGATAAGCGTGATTCCAATGATATGCTGGTATCTTGCGTGGAACCAGTTATTCTCAGGCGGCAGGGACCGCGGGAACAATGTCCTTATCGGAATCGTAGCGTTCGTAGTATATCTGATTACAAATCTCCTTGTGCTGTACGTTTCGAGAATCAGGGAATATTATGCGGATGAGGGTTCGGTCAGGCTCGGGAACCAGCCTCATTATCTTGCTTCAGCTCTTTACAAACTCGTCTATGGCAGTGCAAGAATGTCGAAGGATTCAATAAAAAAGGTCGAAGGCATGAAGGCGTTTTTTGCCAGTGACCCTTCGCGCGCAGGCAGTGAAATCAGGGAATTGTCCCAGATTGACCTTGACGGAAGCGGTACAATCGACATGAATGAATTGATGGCGCTTCGGACAAAGCCAATTAAAGTAAAAACTACTGATAAGATAATGGAAATATTGAGCACCCATCCCAACATGCTAAAACGCATCCAGCGGCTATCCTCTCTCCAGGGGATGTCCGCGTATTAATTTTTTTTTGATTTTTTAAATTCAGGCAGTTGCGATTATAGATTTTAACTGTGGAAATCAAGGCAAAATAATATTTGTACTTCGTACTCTACAAATTCATTTTTTTGTCCGAAAAGGTTAAAAGGAATGTGAGAGAATGAGGAGAAATCATTCACTCTTTATACAGTGATTTGGAGCAGTCTAAAGACATAATTATTTCAGGATTGTTTTTAGGAATCAAATGATTATGATATTAGAATCTCCTATCAGGGTATAACAGAGTCCGAATGATGCCGAAAGGCTGTTCCGGGTTAGCCGGGATATGTACAGTGCATTATGAAATGCATAACCCCCAACTGGTGTTGGAAAAGGAGGACTATAGGTTGTTAAATGAGTTACAGGATAGAAAAGCGGACTTGAAAGATAAGTCGGAAGAGAATAAGAACAAAAGAAATGAATTCAACCTGGAAGCAAGTAAATGCGCCAGCAAGAGAAACGATTTAAATAAGCGCACAAAAGAGTTGATTGACGAGGCGCAACAACTTAAAAAGCTTCGCGATGAGAATAACGAAAAAGTTGCCGAGGCAAAACTCAAACGCGATGAATTGAATGATGATGCCAACAAAATTTACGCCGAACTCGATAAGATCCGAAAGGGTATGAATCTTGGCGACGGGCCATCACTTAAAGAATTAAAAAGACAAATCGATGCTCTTGAGTTTAAGCAGCAGACAGAGGTAATGACCCCTGCAAAAGAGCGGGAACTTGTTGATAACATCGCTACATTGACCGACGAGCTGAAACAAAGAAAACAACAGCTTGAAGGAAATACAGAATTAAAATCATTACTTGAAAAAGCCCAATCCCTGCGTGATGAAGCTTTAGTACATCATAATAAAGTCAAAGAGTATGCAGACGCAGCGCAGCAGCATCATGATAAGATGATTGTGATTTTTAAGGAAGCTGATGCTGTGCGGGCGGATTCAGATGCGGCGCACAAGGAATTTGTGAAAGCCCAGGAAGCAGCGGATGAGCAGCACAGGTTATTCATCCAGACCCAGAAGGAAATCCGTGAACTCAATAAAGTAATAATCGGATTGAAGAGAAAGACAAAAGACAGCAAGGATGAATCCATCAGGGAGCAGGCCAAGAAGGAAGCCGAAGAAGTTTATAACCAGTTCAAGCTTGGCGAGAAACTGAATACTGAGGATTTGATGCTGCTTCAGAGATCGGGGCTTCTATAGCCCGGTCATCTTTTTTATTTTAAAACCCTATTAGGAAATGAACGCCAGGGTTCATGTTTTTGTTTCCGGGAAGGTACAGGGGGTATTCTTCCGGACAAGCACGAAGGATGAGGCGGATGAACTCGGTCTTTCAGGCTGGGTGAGGAATCTGCAGGATGGAAGGGTCGAGGCTGTCTTTGAGGGGGAAGAGGGAAAGGTTGAAAAAATGGTAGAGTGGTGCAGGAAAGGACCGGAATATGCAAGAGTGACAGGCGTGGAAGTGATACCTGAAGCGTATAAGGGAGAGTTTTCAGGATTCCTGCTGCGGCGGTAAGTATAAAATATAACACGCTGAATAAGATGCGAGAGAGGAAGGGCGGCTTCCGGCGGTAACGCTGAGGAAAGTCCCCTCACCTTCTGGACCGCGGATGCCTGTTAAGGGCATAGGGTGAGAATCCTGGCTCTGGAACAGAAACGATACCGCTGCGCAGTTAGGCGATGATTTTGTAAGAATGAGGTCATGCGCATGCGGATGGAACGGCGAATCCACGCGGGTGCAAGCCGAAATAGGACTAAAAGGGCAGTCCAGACCTGTCCGAGTACGGCGCATAGCTGAATGCTGCATAAGCGCTACAGGGGCACTCGCTCCTTGCGCTAAACATAAAGGGGCTTACTCTCCTCACTCAAAATTATATCCATAACATAATGAAGTGATATTTTGACGCCCGATAAACAAATATTATATCCTTTAAGTGGCTCAGGACAACCTATTTCTTGGGATGGAAAACGTGTTTTTTGGGGAAAAATCAATTTTAATCTCTCAGGCAATTTAATTGATAGTATTTTGGAAAATTATTTTAAGGATTCTAAAACTTGGTACCCTTTGGGTGCTAGTATGACTGATCCGATAAAAGGTGGTTTGGGAAAATATATTCAAGAAAATTTTCCACCTTTAACTCCACGCCATGCATCGGCGATTGCAGCAATTATGGTTCAGAAGAATTTAATAGAATTCAGGGGAAAGAAACCTATCGAGTTAAGAAAATTAAATGAATAATCTCTCTAAAAAATTGATTTCCAGATGATTTCAAAATCTAAGGATTGTATATGGCATTCGATGAAAAGGTATCCTACTTTTTGAATAAATATCTCGCTAAGATTAAGTCTGTATATGAACCTGATGAGATGTGGCTCTGGGGGTCAAGGGCATACGGCAGTCCGGGTGAATACAGTGATATCGACCTTATTGTAATATCTAATAAATTCTCGGATATAAAGTTCACAAAAAGGATGTTCAGGTTTATTGAGTCCATCGGTTTATTAAGCGACAGGAAAGCCGAAGTTGTGGATGTCTTATGCTACACTCCAGATGAGTTTGCACGGAAAAAGGAACAGATAAGCATAGTTAGTGAAGCTATCAAAAAGGGGATACGGATAATCTAAGATAGCATATTATATTTTAGTTACAGATTCATTTTAATACTTCCCCAATCCAATCTAATATCATCATGCCCTCAATCATAGACCCCATCTATCGTCGTGTGGAAATAAGCGAGCTTGAGCAGCTCGTAATAAACACTCCGGAGATGGCGCGCCTTCGTCGCATCCAGCAGCTCGGTCTTGCTGACCTTGCTTTTCCAGGCGCCAACCATACGCGTTTTGAGCACAGCGTGGGGACGCTGTTCATCGCAGATAAGATGGCAAAGGCGCTGGGGCTATCGCAGGAGGAAATAGTAAAAATCAGGATGGCAGCCCTTCTCCATGATGTCGGGCACTGCGCATTCTCGCATGTCGTGGAAAGCGTCCTTAAAAGAAACCCGTTATACCAGCCCGTAATCAATGGGAAGAATTTCCTGAACCACGAGATGTTCACGAAATACATCATATCAAATTCATTCCATACAAAGCCTGAAATTGCAGCGCATGCAGGTGCGCCGTTCTTTGAAGAGATTGCCCAAATGGCAATTGGCGAGGTTGATGCGGTTTCAAAACCCTATCTTGCGCAGATTATCTCAAACGACATAGACGCTGACAGGATTGATTTCCTGCTTCGCGATTCATATCACACGGGC
Organism: Candidatus Methanoperedens sp.; assembly: GCA_041494705.1. Lineage (GTDB taxonomy): Archaea > Halobacteriota > Methanosarcinia > Methanosarcinales > Methanoperedenaceae > Methanoperedens. The sequence goes on along the minus strand of JBGQBI010000002.1, from coordinate 345,419 downwards.
GTCTCTCTCGGGCTTGTGGACCTTGACCAGATTATCGGAAGCATGTCGCTACACAACGGCAGGGTAATACTCGGGGGTTCAGAGAGTTACGATGAGGATATGGCGCTCACAGCCGCTGAATCCATGCTGATTGCAAGGGCGCATCATTATTCCGCTATAATCCATAATCCGAAAACGCAGGGAGCAAGAGTGATGCTTCTCCATGCTCTTGAGAAGGCGCTTGGCTTATATGAGAAATCGGGGAACGATGTCAAAACAATTATGGAGATATTCTTCACTTCATACATAGACAGCGACCTTTTGAATTTTATAGAATCAAATGGCGATGAGAATTCCAAAAAACTGCTATTAAACTTGCGAAACGGTTATATCTGCAACGCAGTTGCGCGTTTTACCCACAAAAACCTCAATCCATTGACAAGAATGGCGCTTTCAACCATTGCCAGGAATGGCGTTGCCAGGAAGATGTTTGAAGATGAGCTTGCAAAGCGTTTTGCGAAAAAGTACGGCGCTCCTGTGCTCATAGACCTTGATGTTGCAGGCGGAATCCCCAAAAGCACCCGGGTGAAACTCGGTGAAGAAGAAGGATTTTTCTATGACGAATCGGCTCTTGCTAACGGTCTTGTCAGGGCGATTTCGCGCCAGATATCGCTGTGCATTTTTTCAAGGCATGAGGATGATTCCACACTCTCCCAGGCGTCACACGATTTCCTGCTCGGTATCGAGAGCCTGTCCCCGAAACTTTTGCACTTTATCAGGAATGAGAACAATCTGCCCATAGAAGGTCTTCTTCTTATTTTCTACAGCGCGCACAGGATGTTCAGCAGGGAAGCGGAAGGAAGAATAACTATGCCAAGGCTTCGTAATATTAACCTGATATACCGCCTTGTGAGGGAATTTGAAAAAATAGACAGGCTGCGCAATCTATTCGATTATAAGTTCCATAACCGCTACGGTTTCCCATACAGTGATAAGCTTTTTGAGGATATCCAGCTTCTTGTGGCGATGGGAATGGTGGATGAAGACCTGCGTTATTTTGAAAAAAAGGGCAGGTGGCAGCAGCGATATGAGTATGTCCTGACCAGCGATGGCCTGGAATATGCGGGATTAATCGCTTCCTCTTACCAGAACGAATTAAAGATAATTGAAAATCATCTGGCGATTAACAAACATTCCATCCCGAGAGATATGGTCAGCATTGCTAAAAACAGGTATAAAAAAGAATGAATAAAGGATTAGCTCCTCATTTTTAACTTTTTATAAAATTATTATTTGGGTGAGTATATATACCATAAAAAAAGAATAGAAGTCCTGGTGATTACAAAATGAAAGACATAAATTTTGAGAAAGACGATATTATTATCGGCTTACTTATAGTTATAATATTTTTGATAGTAATGCTTATCGGCAGGATGTTCTACACCGTCTGAATGTAAAGATTTTACTTTTCTGACATCACTTCTTTGATAACATCTTTGAGGCTATCTCTCAACTTGCTTTCAGGGTTTGAGAGGTCTTCTGCAATTATATCAACAACAAGTTCCAAACCTCCGGGACTTGAGGTCAGGTAATCTCTTACAACTGCATCCATGTTTTCGCAGCAGTCAACGCATAGTTCGACGCCTTCTATTTCGGCATCATTCACGGGTTCAAGAGCAGTATGGCAAAGGAAACATTCACTCATAATATCACCAGCGCCGTAAATGAATCTAACTTCTTATCAATGTTATGCATTGAAATATGGATTAATAGGGTAATATTTAAACTCCAAGCCGCATATTGGGAAGCCACATGGTAAAAGTAGAAGTCGTGATGGACGAAAAGGCTCTCCTTGCGAAGCATATGCTGAACCTGAAACTTATTAAATTCTCGTGGGCTTTATTTTTCATACTCATAGGTGGAAGCTGGATTCTTGAAAGCCTGTATAAAATTGATAAATGGGCGCTCATATATGCAGGCACAGGCGGGATTCTGCTATTGTTGAACCTTCTGCGGATTGTCTGGAAGCTCAATATCAGCAAGTTCACCATCGGGCTTGGCGCTCTGGGTTTGCTGTTTGGTGCGACGGAATATTATGCGCTTCCCGATTTTTCGAGATGGGCCGCTGTATTGCTGATTATCGGGATTTTTATGCTGTTTGAAGTGCTGAGGAAATAACGCTCAAGCTATAATTGTCCTTTTTTACAGGCTCGCCTCTTTAAATCTCTTCACCACGAAATCCTTATCAAGCGACGCCAAAAAATGCCCCGCCCTTGGCCCCGACTTGAGCCCCAGAAGCGCCTGATACACAGTCTCGAAAACCTTCTTCCCGTCAAGTCCCGCTTCCTCTGCCACCTTATACATATTATCATGGATTTCCTGCCCGGTCATGCCCTGCTCAAGCTCATCAGCAAGGATGGTAAGTGCAAGCTTCTGTTCTTTCGTGAAACTCTTTACCTGCGGCGGAATCGTCTCCTGCACTTTGAACTTCACAAACTCGGGCGCATATTTCAGGAGCCAGTTCCTTGCATTATTCGCTCTCTGCCTTATCGCAGCCACATCCGAGGTATCGTAATCGGTGCGCTTCAAAACAGTAAGCAGGTAATCAAAACCCCGCTCATCGGCGATTTGTACGGCTGTCACCATGTGCCTGAATGGAATCTTGGAAGGTTCCGTGCCTTCGGTCTTCGAAAGCTGGTACGCCCTTTTATCCCCTTCCACCTGGTCGTACTCATCAATAAGGTTGAGGAAAGCAAGTCCGGGATCGAATTCAATATGTTTTTCAGGCTTTTGCCTTATAATCAGGTAGCGCAGGACCTCAGGCGGCACTATTTCAAGCATTTCATTTATCGATATCGCAAGACCCGTGGACGAGTGCATGGCGCCTTTGCCTTTCAGCATTATCCACTCATACACTATCGGGTACGGTGGCTCGTAATCGTATATCTCGCGGGCAATCCGCTTTCCCGTATCGTATGAACCGCCTGCTGTGGCATGGTCTTTGCCGAACGGCTCAACCGTTGTCCCGAATATAGGCCACCGTGCAGGCCAGTCAACGCGCCAGTTGAGTTTTCCGCCACCTTTCATGGACACAGTACCCTGAGAGCCGCATTTACAGACATAATCGATTGTTTCTTTATCAACATCAAACCCGGTCACTTTCGTCATACTCAGGCGCCCACATTCGTTGCATATGGGATTGAAAGGGCTCCAGTCTGGTTCAAGTTCACGCCCTGAAACCTCTGTGAGGATTCGGGCTATGGCATCCCTGTTGAGCAGGGCTTTTTTTATCGCTTCAACATATTTTCCCTCTCTATAGAGTTCATCCGCCCTGTAAACATGGGGCTTAATACCCAGAGTATGAAGCGCATCAATAAAAGGGAGAAGGAAATGTTCGGAATAACTTTTATGACCGCCGCAGGGGCATGGGATTTCAGACAGCGGCTTTCCCACATGGTCTTCGTAATCTTTTGAAAGGAAAGGATAGACTTTACGCAGGGGGTCAAGGGTATCCGCGATGTATATCAAGCGCACATCGGCGCCCTTGTCCGAAAGCGCCCTGTAAACCGCATCTGCCGTGACCACTTCTCTCATATTGCCAATGTGGATAGGACCTGACGGGGTGATGCCTGAGGCTACTGTATGCTTTTTTCCCCGTGCAAGTACGTTTTCTGCTATAACATCTGCCCAGTGTATTGTTTCGTCTGCCATAAACCGACACCTCGCTTTATGCGGTGTTCAGGTATGCTTTGCATACCTGTCGTATGATATTTATCATACCCCCTAAAATCGCATAAGAGATATTAAAAGATACTCTTATCGTTTGCCAGTTCAATTTTGCGAATATGGCGCGTGTAGCAGTTGGAGGGACTTTTGACCCACTTCATGACGGTCATAAAGCCCTGTTGATGAAAGCTGTTGAATTGAGCCGCAATGGTGAGTTACTTGTCGGGCTGACCTCGGATTCATTGGCAAGGAACAAGGTTCATGAAGTAGTTGATTACCAGTCGCGCTACGATGAAGTCATGCGATTTATCCAAAAGCAGGGGATAGCTCCTGTAATTGTGAGGCTTGAAAACCCGTACGGCCCGACAATACGTGATGATTTTGATTATCTTGTTGTATCCCCGGAGACGCTTCCTGCCGGATTGAAGATAAACAAGATACGTGGGGAGAAAAAGTTGGGGCAAATAGAAATCGTGCTGGTGGATTATGTTCTTGCAGATGACGGTTTACCGATATCCAGTACGCGCATCAAGAGAGGGGAGATTGATGAGCACGGGAGGGTTTTGAAAAGTAAAGTCACAAAAAATAAAGAAACGTTTCGCTAGACAGACCCATTTCTAATACACATACAAATTTCCATACGGCCTAATCGACAGCGGCACAAGCTTCGTGAACTTCCCGCTCATAACTTCATCATAATCAAACCCGAAATATTCACAATATTCTTTCAGGTATGACCCAATGAGCTTCATATCCTCCTCGCCCAACTCAAGGCAGCTAACCTCTTTTCCGAGGTTGAAGGGGTCAACCTTCCCGCGGATATATATCACGCCGCCGTGCATGCCCGTACCGACGTAATCGCCCACAAGCGGACTCTTTCCGTTCATGCCGAGCAGTATCATTATGCCGCCAGCCATGTATTCGCCAAAAAAGTCGCCAGCAGTCCCGCCTGCTATTATGATAGGAACCTGTTTCTTGTACTCCTTCATATGGATGCCGACACGGTAGCCTGCATCTCCCTTGATGTACAACTTCCCGCCGCGCATACCGTACCCGATAATATCGCCGACATTCCCGTGAACGATAATCTCACCTGCATTCATGGTATTCGCGATACCGTCCTGGGCGTTCGCATTAACGATTATTTTCGGCCCATTCATGAAAACCCCGAGGTCGTTTCCCGGCGTGCCGTTAATGGTAATCTTAACACTTTCATTTATTCCGGCGCCAATGTACCTCTGCCCGCCTATGTTATCAAGTTCGAACTCCTTTTCACCCGATACGATAGCGTCGCGGATAATCTTATTCAATGGCCTGTAGTGCATGCCTTTTGCGTCAATTCTCATTAAGCACCACATCCATCAATGTGATAGAACACGGATTTCACGGATGACACAGATGCGCACGGATTAAAAATATCCGTGAAAATCCGTCCAATCCGTGTCATCTGTGTTCTTTGTCGATGCGGCGGTGTGAAACCATTAACTAATCGTAAATATACCCTATTAACAAATCTGCGTTCATCTGCGTTTATCTGCGGTTTTTTTTCATAAAAATTACTCATGCGAATCACTGTCCTATTCCTGCATGTTTGATCCCGAGTATGTCAAGCGCTTCCTGATTCAGCCCCACGCCGCGCAGGCGTTCCCTGCTTCCGCGCAACGACTCTATCGCATTGATGCCGAGTGAACCAAGCACTTCCTGTATCTCATGCCCCCATGCGGTAAGAAGATTGCACAGCCTGTCAGCAGCAATTTCGGGGTTCAGCCGGCGTACAAGCTCAGGCTTCTGCGTCGCAATACCCCATGCGCAGTTGCCGGTATAGCACTTCTGGCATACCCTGCAACCCATCGCTATAAGGGAAGCGGTGCCGATGACACAGGCATCCGCGCCCAGCGCTATGGCTTTTACAACATCGGCGCTCTGCCTTATGCTTCCTCCCACAAGGATGGAAGCGCGGTTGCGTATCCCTTCCTGCCTCAGCCTTTCATCAACAGCTGCAAGGGCAAGTTCGATGGGTATTCCAACATGGTCCCTGATAACCATGGGAGCCGCGCCTGTCCCTCCACGGAATCCGTCAAGCATCACAATATCCGCGCCCGCCCGCACGATGCCGCTTGCGATGGCAGCTACGTTGTGCACTGCGGCTATCTTGACCGAAACGGGTTTCTTATAATCGGTAGCCTCTTTTATCGCATATATCAATTGCGAGAGGTCTTCTATTGAATATATGTCGTGATGAGGTGCAGGAGATAAAGCATCGGTTCCTACGGGTATCATTCGGGTCTTAGAGATGTCCTCTCCCACCTTTTCACCCGGCAGGTGCCCGCCAATTCCGGGTTTTGCACCCTGCCCGATTTTTATTTCCACCGCAGCGCTTCTGTTCAGGTATTTACTCGTCACGCCGAATCGTCCTGATGCGACCTGCACGATAATCCGGTCAGCATAAGGCGCGATATCCTCATGCAACCCGCCTTCACCGGTATTCATCAGCGTTCCCATGCGCGTTGCCGCCATGGCAAGGGCCTTGTGGGCATTCAGGCTTATGGCGCCGTATGACATTGCCGCGAACACTATGGGTATATCAAGTTTCACCTGCGGCGCAAGTTCGGTTTTCAGGCTCACGTTCTCATCGAATTCCAGGCTATCAGGCTTGGCGCCAAGATATGTGCGCAGTTCCATCGGTTCGCGCAGCGGGTCTATTGACGGGTTTGTCACCTGGCAGGCATCTATCAGCATATGGTCCCAGTAGATGGGGTATGGCTTGGGATTTCCCATACCTGTAAGGATGATGCCGCCGCTTTCGGCCTGTTTTAATATGTTCTTTCTTATTTCAGGCGTCCAGTTGTACCCGTACTTATAATCAAGCGGGTTCTCAGTAATGGTTATAGCGTTCTCGGGGCAGAAGGTTGCGCATCTGTGGCATGCCACGCACTGCCTGTTATTCGGGGTGACCTTATCCTTGAACTCAATCGCCCCAAAACTGCAATTTATCACACATCGCTTGCACCGGCGGCATTTCTCATGGTCCACGTTCACGACAAACTCTGCGGGAAGTTGCGATTCCATTATTCCACCTCTGCTTTCAGTGTACCTATTACAGCCGTGCCTGCTTTCGGGCTCCACACCTCATCAAGGTCGGGAGCAATTTCCCTGATAGCCGACTCTTCAGAGGCCATGTATAGCATATCGTCCTTTCGGGCTGCTGTCATGGGGCGAAGCTTAATCCTGTCGTTCAATCCTATCATTCCATTGCTGTGCCCTATGATTATGCTGAATGGCCCGTTTAAAAGCGTACTTCCGTAAACCTGGCGCAGCATAGTGGCGGTTTTCTTTTGCTCCGGTTCCATCCGGTCTATATCTTTCCAGAACGGGGATGCGAGGGACATTATAGCTTTATCGATGGGAAGCTTATGCCGCCGGACGAGCAGGTCAATCAGATAAGCGATAACCTCGGTGTCGGTCCTTAATTCAAGCTTATAGCCGAACATCTCAAGGTAACGCTTGTTGATGCCATATGAAGATATCTCGCCGTTATGAACCACCGACCAGTCAAGCAGGGTAAACGGATGAGCGCCGCCCCACCAGCCGGGTGTGTTTGTTGGGAACCTGCCGTGGGCAGTCCAGATGTACGCGCTGTAATCTTCCAATTTGTAGAACCTGCCGATATCTTCAGGATACCCCACGCCTTTGAATGCGCCCATGTTCTTGCCGCTTGATGCAACAAAAGCCCCTTCTATCTCGGAATTGATTTTCATCACGGTATTCGTGACATAATCCCTCTCAGTGAGGAACTCAAGCTTGTTCTCGGGCACTTCAAGGAAATAGCGCCAGAGTATGGGGGGATTTGAAATGCCAGTTTCCCTTTGTGTGGGTATAGGCTCGTCCTTGTCCACATTAAAGTAGTCCTTGAAGAACTCTTCTGTGGCTTCTTTTGCTTCCATGTTATTATACATCATGTGAAAAGCATACATGTCTTTTCGTTTCGGATAAATACCATAGGCTGCAAACCCCCCGCCAAGCCCGTTTGAGCGGTCATGCATGCAGGCAATGGATTTTATTATAATCCTGCCGTCAATGCGTCTTCCTTGCTCACTCATCATTCCGGATATTGCACATCCTGATGGAATTCCGTCACACTTCATTTTCTTCTCCTTTTTGATTAATATGATTTAACAATTTTTTTAATTCCTCTGCCCCGCTTTTTGGCGGCTCTGGAAGTTTCAATTTCTTCCTGACAGACGTGGGCTCTCCCAATCTCCCATCCTTCTTGAACATCTCGATGCTGGCTGCAAAGCCTTTCGGTCCTTTTCCTTTCTCAAGAGCGATATGCTTTAATTTATCAAATATCTTATTCATGCCCATTTTCTGCGGGCAGAGTTCATAACATGTATAGCAGTCCACACACCGCCATATGTTATGTGATTCAATTACAGCCTCAAGTTCTCCGGAAAGCAGTTTTCCTATTATCTCGTTGGGATTATATTCAGGGTTTATCTTCACAACCGGGCAGTCGTTTACGCAGGCTCCGCACTCATAGCACTTCCGGATTGCGGGCAGGTCGAATACTTCTTTGAGCGCCTTAAGATAGTTATACCTTGAATCCCATTTCGACAGGAATTCAGCAGCGTCTATCCTGTGCATATCCATGCCAAGCTCCTCTGCCGTGAAACCCATAGCAAGCCCGAGCAATTCGGGATAATACAGAATTGGAACATTTAATTTCTCCCCGCTTTTCTGCATGAGGTACTGGCGTGAATCATACTGCATAAAACAGGAAGGGCATGTGAGGGAAATCGCATCCGCTTTTTTTGCGACCTCAAGGAGCTTCATGCGTGCAAGGGCAGTGGCTTCCTCAGGTTCGTCGGCAGCATTCAAGTTACCGCCGCAGCACAGCATCTTTGTTTCATATTCGATGCTCTTTGCCCCGAGGGCATCAATCAATGCATCGAACTTCTTTGGCTTGTTGGGATCGTCAAAAAATATGGAAGAGCTTGGGCGGAGCATATGGCATCCGGCGTGCGCTGCAATCTTCATACCATCAAAGGGTTTCTTGATGTGCTGCTTTATTTTCGGTATGCCTATTTCATCATGCAGCACTTCAACGAGATGCTTTACTTCAATGGTTCCGTTGTATTCCAGTCCAGCCGAGGAAAGTATTGTATTCACCTCTTTCCGAAGACCGGGATTTATCCTCATTTCGACTTCAACGGATTTTAAGGTGCTGTAGCAGCCGTTGCAGGGTACGAGCAAATTATGACCAGCCTTCTCAGCTAAAGCGAGGTTCCTTGCCGCCGTCACGTACCATGTCATGTCGCCCAGTGGCTTTATGATACTTTTTGTAGGGCAGCAGGTCGCCCCTTCAAGGTCGTGGAGAACGCAGCCGAGTTTTGACATGACAAGCCGTGTTGATTTTTCCATGAAAGGAAAGCGGGCGGGGATGATGCAACCTAAGAACAGTGTATATTCAGGCATTTTTCCTCTATTTGGGGAAGTTGGCTATAGCTATGATAGTATAAATAATTAACTCAGAAACGGGCAACAGACTGGTGATACGATGCTTAACGTTTACAAATCCTGAATATAAAAATATATATGTAGCCACTCCTATCTTGGACGATTAATAGTGCTAAATGGGATATGTAAATATGACTAAAAAGATTAAACTCTCGGAACTTGGAAACCTGTTCGGGGGCCTTGATGTCCAGGCACTTGAAGGTGTAAAGATAGAAGGTGATGTGGAGATAGACCTTGGGCAAATGGGAATGAACCCGCAGATGGCTTATGCGTTGGGGCATGAGACAGCCCAGCTCGCCCTTCACTTGATGAATATTTCCAGGATTCTGGGTTATCCCGTTGACCAGATGCTCGGAGCCGCACCTGCAAAACCTGCGAGGCTCAGTAAGTTGATTGAATCCAGATTCAGCGTGGGCAAAATAGAAGAATGGAAAACCCCGATACAGGAAGTCGTGCTCGGGGCAACGTCATCCGATGGCGGGACGAGAAAAAGCACAGTAACGCTTGGCGGGGAAACAGCTCTTCCATATTATTTTGACGGCCCGATGCCTCACCGCAATCACATAACCATGGACGTTTTTGATATGCCCATAAACATGGCAAAGGCGGTCAAATCGAACTACGAAGATGTAATCAACAGCCCAGCAGAGTGGGCAAAGAAAGTAGTTCGCGACTTCGGGGCGGATATGGTTACGATTCATCTCATAAGCACAGACCCTAACATCAAGGACACCTCGCCTGCCGAGGCTGCAAAAACGGTGGAAGAAGTCCTTCAGGCTGTTGATGTGCCTATCGTCATCGGCGGCTCGGGAAATCCTGAAAAAGACCCTGCGGTGCTGGAGAAAGCCGCAGAAGTCGCCGAGGGTGAGCGGTGCTTACTTGCTTCGGCAAGCTTGAACCTTGATTATGCGCGAATCGCGGAAGCAGCCAAGAAATATAATCACGTTGTGCTCTCCTGGACGCAGCTTGAGATTAATGCGCAAAAAGAATTGAACCGCAAACTGATGAAACAGTGCGGCGTAGCCCGCGAGAATATCATTATGGACCCGACGACAGCGGCTCTTGGGTACGGGCTTGATTACGCTTATACGAATATGGAAAGAATAAGACTGGCAGGATTGTCTGGGGATATGGAACTCAATTTCCCGATGTCCAGCGGCACCACCAATGCATGGGGGGCGCGCGAAGCCTGGATGGTTTCCTCGCCGCTAAAGGAAGATTCGGACTGGGGGCCGCGCGAGTACAGGGGCCCGATATGGGAGATTATCACGGGACTGACATTATCGCTAGCGGGAAACGATTTATTTATGATGATGCACCCGACCGCTGTCCAGGTGCTAAAGGAGATAACATCGACGCTTTACGGCGGAAAGGAAAGCGAACCGGTGAATATCGATAACTGGGTAGCGGCGGTGTTATAATGAAACTGAACAGCCCGCTTCAGGTCTATAAGTACCTCCCGCAGATAAACTGCGCAGAATGCGGGGATGCAACGTGCATGGCTTTTGCAGCCCATCTCATCGACAGGTCAAAAAAGCTCGATGACTGCCCGCCCATACTTAAAGACGAGTACAAGAAAAAATATACAGAATTGCTGACTCTCCTTGCGCCGGAAATCAGGGAAATCACGATAGGTACCGGGGAACATGCTAAAAGAATAGGCGGGGACGATGTTCTTTATCGCCACCAACTGACCTTTTTCGACCCGACTGCTTTTGCCTACGACGTCTGGGATACGATGCCTGAAGCAGAACTCGTAGAGAGGATAAACAAGATTACGAACTTCCGGAAATTCTATGTCGGGAAATTCCTGAAAGTAGATATGGTTGCAGTACGGTGCGTTTCAGGCGATCCCCTGAAATTCGCAGGCTCCGTAAAGAAAGCAAGCGAAACCACAAAACTTCCCCTGATACTCTGTTCATTTGACCCCGCTGCGTTAAAAGCTGCGCTTGAAGTTGTCAAGGACAAAAATCCCCTGATATACGCTGCAACTGAAAAGAACTGGGGCGAAGTTGCAGAACTGGCTTTGAATTATAAAGTCCCGGTAGTATTGTTTTCACCAGACCTTGATAAGCTAAAATCCCTTGCTCTGTCGTTCAGGGAAATGGGAATAAAAGACCTTGTGCTTGACCCTGGAACATATCCACAGGGAAAGAAGCTAAAAGAGACGTTTGAGAAATTCATAATGCTTCGGCGTGCAGGGATAAAAGAAGGGCAAAAGGATATAGCGTACCCGATTATGGCAGTTCCGCTCAATGCATGGCTTGTCTATAAGGATGCGGTCACCGCTTCCTACTGGGAAACCGTGCTTTCTTCGGTTTTCACTGTGAGGTATGGCGACATCATGATTCTTCACAGCCTTGAACCGTATGCGATGCTTCCTGAAGTGCACATTCGTGACACTATTTACACAGACCCGCGAACCCCGGTGAAAGTGGCGCCGGGAGTGAACGAGGTAGGTTCTCCAACAAAAGATTCACCAGTGATAATCACAACCAATTTCGCTCTCACATATTATACTGTGGAAAGCGACCTTTCATCCAACAAGATAAATTGCTATCTTGCGGCAGTGGATACCGACGGGATAGGAGTGGAAGCGGCAGTTGCAGGCGGACAGCTTACGGCAGCCAAGATAAAAGATACTTTCCAGAAAGCGAATTTTGATTTCAAGGATAAGACATCTCATGGCACACTTATTTTGCCGGGTCTTGCAGCAAGGCTGCAGGGCGATGTGGAAGATGTGACAGGACTTCGTGTGATGATAGGCCCTCCGGACTCGGGGCGCATTCCCGGGTGGATGGAGAAAAATTGGCCTCCTAAACCGAAATAAAAAAGTTCATGATTATTCTTTACACACCTTCTTATCAACAATATCTATATACTAAAAAGATGTAGAGATAGTAGCCTTAATTTTAGTCAAAGGAGGCTATGATATGGTTAATGAAAAGTTAGCAGAGCTTGTAAAAACAGCAAAACCATCTGTGGCCGTGGTCGGGCTTGGTGGTGCTGGATGCAATATTACGACTTGGATAGCGGAAAAAGGAATGGCAGGCGGAAGGATAATCGCAGCTAATACTGATGTAAATCACCTGAGTACAATGAGTAAGGCTGATAAGCTGATATTACTCGGTGAAAAATTATGCAAGGGACACGGGTGCGGTGGATATCCGGAAATGGGTGCACAGGCAACCAAAGAAAATCTTGCAGAGATAAAAGCTGAAATAGAGGGAACAAACCTCGTTTTCCTTGTAGCCGGGTTAGGCGGAGGAACTGGTACGGGAGCAATACCTGTTGTAGCAGAAATTACAAGAGGAAGCGGCTCGCTTACTATTGCCTGCGTCACGATTCCATTCAAGATTGAGCAGTTCAGGAGAGAAAAAGCAAGAGAAGCCATAAAAGCACTTTCAGAGAGTTGCGACTCAACAATTGTGATCGATAACTCAAAGTTAAGAGAAGTAGCTGGCAATCTCCCGCTGAAAGAGGCACTTGCTGTTGCAAATGCCCTCGTAGGTGCATTCGTCAAGAACATTACCGAGACAATCACCCAGCCAAGCTTGATCAACCTTGACTACGCAGATCTTCGCGCAGTCATGGAGCGCGGCGGAATATCCGCAATCGGCATTGGTGAAGGCGACGGTGAGGACAGGGTAGCCAAAGCGGTATCGCAGGCACTTGCAGTCCCGCTGCTTGATATCTCCGACATGTCTGCCACATACGGTGTGCTTATACACATTGTAGGAGGCGAAGACCTGACACTCGAAGAGGTCGCGGTCACAGGCGAGTTAATCATGGACAAGGTCCCCAATACAAAGAGAGTTATCTGGGGAGCAAAAGTCGATGACCAGCTCACTGGCAGAGTACGTGTAATGGCAGTCTTGACAGGTGTCAAGAGCCCATTCATGGAAGGCCAGTAAGGTTTAAAAAGTGATGTGACAGTTCACATCACACGTTTTTTCTTTTTTTTGTTTAACAGCAAATACATACGTTTTTTGCTAACTTTCGCATATAAACTCATCCGAGGACGATGAGTTCGATTTCGACAGAAACAAATAATGAAAACCAGCTCACGGTTGAAGAATATGTGCGCTATATCAGGATAAAAGAGCAAATCCAGCAGATTATAGATAATGCAAACTTAAAGGAGGCTCTGCGCGATGCCGAAGACTCCTTGAATGGGCTCGCTGTTGATTTAATTGTTAAATACTCAGTCCAAAAGAAATAATCTTATACACCTGTCTTGAACCGGAGTATCGCCGCTATCCCGCCAAAAGCCGTGAGAAGCTGGTTCCCTTCCTCAAAATCACTCGAAATGAAAGAAGTGTTCGTTCCCATCTGGTCTGCTATGGCTGAAAGCTCCTCCACGATATCCACGGACTCTGCGACTTTAAGACTTGACCCGCATTTCTTGCAATTACCGGGCTGGTATTCCTCATCCCCGAGTTTTTTAGTGATGGTTTTCTTCTCCTCAAAATCACAGTTGCCGCATTTTATGGTGAGGCGCACTTTGCGGAGTTGATCTGAAAGCAAAAGCGTATCGACAGACCCCATCTGCAGGTTCTTCCTGACCTGTTCTTCCCCGTATGAGGCAAGACCGGTATCGTTTACCAGTTCTTTTAAGAAACGCTCCGCGATTTTCTTCTCCTGCACCACCTCGACATTCTGCAGGGCTTCGCCAAGTTTATCAAAAAGCTCGTTCAGACCCGATTCATCAGTATAAGCAACATCAAAAAGACCCAGGATTTTTTTCTGTATCTCATGATGAAGGAATTCGCCGCTTTCGAATTCTTCTTTGGTGGGTGATGGCCCGCCTATGAAAACACCTTCGAAATCCTTCTGGTCAATCCCAAGGAAGACTTCGCTTGCGGCGTCAGCTATGCGGGTATAGAATTCATTGATCGCAATGAGACGAAGCTGCTGGAACCTGTGCGAACTCTGGCCGCCTTTTCGCTGCTTTCCCGGGACATTAGAAGTGAGGTGCGCCATTACTTCGATGTGCTTGCCGCGCAGCACACCAACAGTCGCCTCACGCCTGTCAAGAACAAGGAGACCGTAGGTCTTTTTCTCATGCAGCATATCTTCAAGCGGCGTAAGCAGGAATGATGAATCGCAGTGGTACTTGTAGGACACCAGTGGGTCAGGCGGTTCGATTATGTATGTCTCCATATCGGTTTTGTTTGCGCCTATATCCACTGCCCCGCAGAAAATCACAACGCCGTTCTCCGGCGCTTTTGGTATCAGCTTGAGCCTTGAAAGCAGCGACTCGATTGCGCCCGTCACGTTCTGTCTTGTCACTCTTGATTTAATGTTGGACGCCTGGCCGAATTCTTCCCTTAGCTGTGCGGCTACTTCATGTATCTGCTTGTCGTGAGGGATATACAGCGAGATAAGTTCCGTACCTCTGCCGCGCTTGCTGCGCAGAACCTCAAGAGTCCTTTTGAATTCGTACTTTTTATGTGCCTCTGATTCGACCATTAGTTCAGGCTCCTTCAAAAACCAAAGATTTCTCATCATTCATATTTGCTAATATAGATAAATGTTGAGTCAATAATTTTCTATTCTTGCGCCTTCGTTCCTTGCCTTTGTAGTAAATACCCACCCCTTCTCCACGAGAAATTCCGTTGCTATTTTCCCAAGGTTCCCCGCATCCTCGCCGAATGCGTAAACTGTTGGACCGAAAGAGCTCATACCTGCGCCGTAAGCTCCTCCTTCCCTCAAAGCCTCCATCAATTTTAAAGAAACAGGCTGGAGTTCAACTTCCCTTTTCTTAAATCCAATCTCCTGGACAGAGTTGATGCTCTTCCCGAAAGTCACGATATCTTCTTCTATTAGCGCAGGAAGCATCTGCATCAGGATAAGGTGTGAGAGCCTCTCCACTTCCCGCAGCGGCACAGGGCATTTTTCCTTGAATATATTTACCTCTTTTTTGCTTGACGCCCCTTTCTGCTCTGGAATTGCAACCACGATATCCCAATTCGGGAAATCTTTTCTCAATAAAACAGGCGCAGGAGGAAGCTTGCTTGCCGCTGATGGAAGAAACGCTTTTTTCTCGCTGAATTTATGCCCTCCATCGAGTATGAAGCCGCCTTTTTCAAATGCAGCCACGCCGATGCCGCTTGTTCCACCTCTCCCCACTTTTATTGCCAGGTCATACACGCTCAAGCCGAGGTTGTATATATTGTTCACAGCCATGCCTGCCGCAAGAGCAGCCTGCGTCCCTGAGCCAAGACCGACATGCGAAGGATAATCCTTTTCGATTCTGATGTGAATTCCTTCGCCCGCAGGAAGAAGCAAAGCGGCGCTGTTTCTCATTCGTTCAAGATGCTCGCTGTTCCCTGTTATTTCGAACGTGTCCGATTTTTCAACTTTGATGCTGATAACAGGTTTATCAAGCGTGAGACCGATTCCCCCATCCACGCGCCCGATGCTTGCGTTCATGTCGATAAGGGTTAGGTGAAGGCGGGATGGGGTGGTTATTTTTAACATAATCAAGGTGCATTTGTCCCTTTCGGAACTTGGGTTAGAGACAATCAATACCACTCTTCAGATTCTATAAGTTTCTCTGCTTCTGTCTTTTTGATTTTAATTATTCCAGAAAGTTCATCAACAGGTTCAGAAGATTCCTTTACAACCAATTTCTTATTCACTACTGTCATTCTAATTTGTTCTCCGGTTTCAGACCCAGCATATCCAGTAAACACTGGGCTTTGACCGTTTTTATTAGCCATACTACGGTTCTTAATGCACAATCTTTGCAATATCCATCTCAAGAATATCCTCAGCACCGAGACTCTTGAGTTTCGGTATAAGTATATTGATTTCGCTCTTGCTCACCACGGTCTCCACCGCATAATAATCAGATTTATAGAGTTTTGATACCGTGGGTTTTTTCATGGCGGGAAGCCCGCCTACGACGGCGTCAAGCCTGGATTCGGGGACGTTCATCACGATGAAAACCTTGCCGCGCGCTTCAAGTACTGCCTGTAGGAGGATTTTTATCTCCTCGATTTCCCTGCGCTTCACCGGGTCTTTCCATGATTTCTTATTCGCAATGAGCTTCGTATTTGATTCAAGAATAATATCCACGATTTTTAAACCATTCTTGCGCAGCGTTGAACCTGTCTCGGTCAAATCAACAATCACATCCACAAGTTCGGGAACCTTTGCTTCAGTTGCGCCATACGAATAGCGGATATCCACCTGGATTCCAAGGTTATCAAAAAATCTCCTCGTGAGTTTAGGATACTCTGTCGAGACCCTGCTTCCGGGTTTGATATCCTTTGCTGTTTTGACATCCCGCTCATTCGGGACGGCAACCACGATTTTCACTATTCCCTCTCCCATTTTGCTGTAAAACATATCTGCGACTTCAACAACATCGGCATCGGACTCCATTACCCAGTCCTTCCCTGATATGCCCAAATCAAAGTACCCCTCCTCAACGTATTTTGGGATTTCCTGGGGTCTGAGGATTTTAACTTTCCGTATCCTCGGGTCTTTCACGGTCGGGTTATACTCGCGGTCAGTCTTCCTTATCTCAAGGTCTGCCTGTTTGAACAAAAGAAGAGTCTGTTCCTCAAGACTGCCTTTTGGGAGAGCGATATCAATCATAATACCCCCTTAACATGAATTCACTGATTAAAAGCTTTACTGACTTTTGACGCTCTTACTTGCCTTTTTTGATTTATTAAAAACAATCTCAAGGATACCGTTCTTCAATACTGCTTTCATGCCTGTTTTATTGACTCTTGCAGGTAATTCTATCGAATCTATTACACTTTTTTCAGGATTATTCGCAGTAATTTCAAGCAGCCTTCCTGAACCTGTAAGTTTAACATTCTTCAGTTCCATTCCTGGAATCCCGATTATCGCATGGACTTTTTCATCGGTTTCGAGTATATCCACGGGCGTTTTCGGGGGCTTTTGGAACCCAATTTCCCCATCGCCTGGAATCATAAGCGGAAACAGGTTAATCGAAATATTGATATTTACAGGTTTATTTTCAGGAATATCTGATTCATCGATTTCCTGCATGATGTTATCCAGAGCGTCTTCCAATTGTTTCAGGAATTCATCAAAATCCGTTCTTTTTTTCATTTTTACTTTTCCTTTTTTGTTTTTTCTTTATCGATGGTTTTTGTAAAATTTGTCATCGCTTCGTATTCTTTTAAATCCCACGGAGTAGGTCTCACAATATTAAAAGCTTTTTCAAAATGCTCGTTTTTAATCCTGATTTCAAGGGCTTCTCTCTTTACATCCTCTCTTTCCATGCCGGGTTTTATGCACTCCCGGAGAGCAAGTATCGCTGCTTCACGGCAAATAGCTTCAATGTCGGCGCCGACATAACCTTCCGTTCTTCTTGCAAGTTCCCTTATATCGACCTCGCCGGACAATGGCTTTCCTTTCAGGTGAATCTTCAATATTGCTTCCCTCTCCGCTAAATCAGGTGGCCGGATGTATATAAACCTGTCAAAGCGTCCCGGTCTTAGCAAAGCCGGGTCCACCATATCTGGACGGTTTGTCGCAGCAATCACTACCACGTTCTTAAGTTCCTCAAGCCCGTCGAGTTCTGTGAGTATCTGGCTCACCACCCTTTCGGTCACACCAGTGTCAAATGAGGCGCCGCGCGGGGGAACTATGGAATCTATTTCGTCAAAGAAAATGATGGTTGGGGCAGCCTGGCGGGCTTTCCTGAATGTTTCCCTGACTGCCTTCTCTGATTCTCCAACATATTTGCTCAGGAGTTCAGGTCCCTTGATACTGATAAAATTCGCCTGGCTCTCCGTAGCCACGGCTTTTGCAAGCATGGTCTTTCCCGTACCAGGGGGCCCGAAAAGCATCACTCCTTTCGGTGGCTGTGTGTGGATGGCTTCAAACGCTTCGGGATATTTTAGCGGCCACTCTACAGCTTCGATGAGTTCCTGTTTTGCCAGTTCAAGCCCGCCTATCTCATTCCATCTCACCGCAGGCACCTCGACAAACACCTCCCGCAGCGCAGACGGTTCGATAGTCTGAAGCGCATTCTGGAAATCATTTCTTGTTACAACTATTTTTTCCATGATTTCCGGAGGAATTTCCTCTTCGATGTTGATTTTAGGCAGGATAAGGCGGATTGCATGCATAGCGGCTTCCTTGCACAGCGATGAAATATCAGCGCCCACGAAACCATGCGTCATGTCGGCTATTTCGCGAAGTCCCGTTTCCTCGGACATATCCAGGGCAAGCGGCATCCCCCGCGTATGGACTTGAAGTATTTCAAGCCGCCCTATCCTGTCCGGGATTCCTATCTCTATCTCGCGGTCAAATCTTCCGCCGCGGCGAAGCGCAGCATCTATCGCGTTAGGCCTGTTCGTGGCTGCAATAACTATCACCTGTCCCCGCGTTTTCAAACCGTCCATCAACGATAACAACTGAGCCACCACGCGCCGTTCCACTTCGCCCGTGACCTCTTCTCTTTTCGGGGCGATGCTGTCTATTTCGTCAATGAAAATAATGGTCGGGGCGTTTTTTTCAGCCTCATCGAAGATTTCACGGATGTGCTTTTCACTTTCCCCGTAATACTTACTCATAATCTCAGGGCCGCTTATCGAAACAAAATTTGCATCTGTCTCGTTCGCCACAGCCTTTGCTATCATGGTCTTGCCCGTGCCCGGGGGCCCGTGAAGCAGGACGCCTTTCGGCGGCTCTATGCCAAGTTTCTCGAAAAGCTCAGGATGCCGCAGGGGAAGTTCAATCATCTCACGGATAAGCCCGATTTCACGCCGCAGTCCCCCGATATCCTCATAGGTTAGATGCGTGGGGCGCACTTCCAGCTCTTCCATAACCTCTTCCTTCACGACAAGGCTCGTGTTCCTGGCTACAATCACAGGACCCGGAGGCTGGGTTGATATTACGATGAACGATAACGGGTTGCTCACTGTCTCCACCCTCAGGCGCTGGCCTTTGGTGAGAGGTCTTCCTTCAAGGAGGCGAAGCAGGTACTGGGGTCCCCCGACAAGCCGGATTTGCTGCGTGGGCGCAAGAACCACCCGCTTTGCAACCTGGGGCGTGGATTTCTGAAGATAAATCTTATCGTCAATTCCCACGCGGGCGTTCGTCCTGATGTTCCCGTCAATCCTTATTATTTCAGTTCCTTGGTCTTCCGGGTAACCTGGCCCGGCGATGGCGCATGCTTTTTCCTTGCCGACGACCATAATAATATCGCCGCTCAGGATACCCATTTTTTCCATAACATCGCGGTCTATCCTTGCAATATCCCTGCCAACGTCCCTGTGATGGGCTTCGACGACCCGTAGCATTATTCTTTCGTTCATTGTTCTCAAGTTTATATTTTGTTTTGATATTATCTTAAATTCTCTGCAACTGCTATTAAATAAGTAATATGTTAGATATACTATAAATATAAAGGCTATCTTTTATTTTTGCCCCACAGCCCCGGTTTCAATTCTCTTCTTTATCATATACATCTGCACTTTCTTGGCTTTTGCCTGGTGCAGAACCCGCTCAAGACCAGCCCGTTCAAGCGGCTCGGTCTTAATATATCCCCTGTCCGCTGCATCCTTGAAAAGCTCTAAGCCAAGGCCTGTCCTTGCAAGTACTGTAGTGTAACCTTCGTTTGACCCTACGCTCCCGAAAGAAAGGTCTGATTTCTCTGCTGTTAAATCCGTGCATACCGTGCATGAGCCGCTCCGGATGGCATCGATGTCGTTCAGAGGGAAAATATGCTCTGAATCTGTTTTCACCATGAATTTTCCTTTCCGAATCTTCATTTCCGTTACGGCTGAAAGCGGGATATTTTTTGATTCGAGGAAGGATTTCACTCCCTCGTAATAAAAAGTGTCCATGCAGAACAGTCCAAGTTTCAGTATATTCGCCCTCATGAACATATGCAATAACCCGTACGGGGAATTTTGCATCTTATGAACTGCGTCGATGTTACATGACGGGCCAACAAAAGCTATGGAGCGTGAGCCTCTTTTTATTGCGCTCATCAGCGATTCCATGGTCAATGAATGGACGTATATCGAGCCTGCCGAGCGCAGTATATCTTCCCTTGTCTGCGCCACTATCGGCACGGGCTTCCACGGCTCTTCATCGCTTTTCACGGTCACCACGGCGCTGTCAATCAAGCCTTCTTCCAGCGCGTACAACAGCATCGAGGTCACAACTCCCCCGTCCTGCCCTTTCACCTCCGGAAGTAAGGTTCTTGCAGTAAAGACATCGCGCACGCTTCCGATAAGGCTTGACTCGGTGGTTATGGTGCGGGGGCACTGGTTGTAGCACACGCCGCATGCGGTGCACGGCCCTTTGAGAGTTGGCTTGCCGTTCACAACAGATAATACCTCGCAGCTTGCCACGCAGGCGCCGCAAAGGGTACAGATGCCGGGTTCGATGATTTCGCGCTTTAACTTTCCGAATGATATCCTTTCCTTGTCCTTCAGGGAGCGCCGGACGCGGATTACGCTTTTGTCAAGCTCGTCGAATTTCTTTTTGCACTCCTCGGAGCAGAAATAGTACTCTTTGTTTTTGTAGGTGGATTTGAATGGTGTAGTTTCGTCAACGATTTTCTTGCAGATTGGGTCGATTGCCATTATATTAATCTTAATTCGGAAGGTTAAAATGATTTCTGTAATGGTAAGCAAATTCTTTGCGTACTTTGCGTCTCTGCGGTGGAAATCATGCACCGCAAAGACGCCAAGGGCGCAAAGTTAAATAATTCCCGGCTCAGAGCAATTTCAAAATGGATTTTAATTCATCCACTCTCAATTGTCCCGGAGCCGTGGGTTTATCCACATACCCATAGGTCATGACTGAGCCGTAAATCGGGGCAACAACACGCGAATGCCTGCCAATATTGCCCATGGCGATAGTACATACTTTCCCACCTGAGTGTAAAGTAACCTCAAGCAGGTGGAGAACATCCAGAAGCGTCTGCGGCATAACTGCAAGTTTAGCAATATCTGCGCCGGCTTCAAATGATTCGTTGATTATACCGGCCATGACATCGGGTTCAGGCGTATTCTGGAAATCATGGGTGGAGATGATGACCGTTTTTCCTTCGGTTCTTGCTTTTTTAACTACGGCATCGCATTCGGGAGCGCATAACTCGATATCAACGGCATCTGCCAGATGGAGCAAGGATAACAGTGTCTGTATTCGCTCATCTTCGCTCCCTTCCCACGCCCCGCCTTCCTGCTTCATCCGGTTTGTAATGATTACAGGCAAATCAAGCTTCTTTATTTTTGAAATCACCGTGCGTGCATCCATATCAAGGAGATCTATCCTTACCTCCAATATATCCGCGCCGAGTTTTTTTGCTTTTTTGGCGCAATTAAGAGGATTGTTTCCAATAACCGCCACTATTGACTTTTCAAGTTCAAGACCGCCTATGCACACCATACAGCGATAAATATCGTTAATCTGTGATAAGGGTTATGAAAATATCACTATATGAATATAGGTAAGTGCAGCGTTGGGTTAAAATTCGACCATGCATGCGCCCACTAACTATTTATTGCCCGGTTACGATTAATCAGGTATGCAGAAGCTTTCAAAAGAAAAGTTCGAGGAAGAATACACGCTGTGGATAAAATCCGCAGCTAAGGATGTAGCTTTTGCATTGAACCAGTTAAAGCCCGAAGAAGTGAAAAGCATAATCACCCGCAGCGAGCAGTATCTGGAAAAACCCGAATCAGTTTACGGAACAGTTGGTCTTGATGCGGTCAGGAAGCTTGCGCCCCCGAATATCCTGCTTCTTTCAACCGAAGCGGTTGTGTTCTCGCAAAGCATCTTTGCGCCCATACCAGGCGTTTTTGATTACGCGCTTGCTATGAACAGGCGCTATTACCTCGGTTCATGGTATTCGATAATAACTTTCAACACCGAGTATTTAAAAGAAGCAAGCGAAACCATGATAAAATATGCGCTTTTTCATGAATTGCTGCAAAAAGAGATATACGAGGAAAATATGAGAAGCGGCATACGGAAATTCTCTCCAGGGGAAAAAAGGAAAATAAGCAAAGAGACGCTTCATAAGGCGATTGAAAGGTCTGGTATAACGCCGGATGAGCTTGCCCTGGAAAATGAACTCATGCTTAAGATTTCCAGGCATTCCCCGCTTATACCGAAACCCTTTGCGGAAACCGCACTTTACTGGTATATGGAACTAAACATACAAGACTTCAAACAATACACTGAAAGTAGCAAGACCGACAAGGAAGATGCCATCGGGAAAAAATTAAATTCCGATTTCAAGGGCTGGCTTGATTTTTCAACCAATACATACAGGATGTTGCTTGCCGGCCTTAAAAAAGAATTGAACTACATGGATTACGGATACGCATGAAGATTATTGCCATTTCGGATACGCATATCAAACAGGGTTCTATCCTGGAGCAAATCCAGCCTGAACTTGTCAGGTTAATCAAGGACGCTGATATTGTAATCCATGCAGGTGATTTTGTTACGAAACAGGCGTATGATGAACTTTCAGGTATATGCAGGCTTGAGGCTGTTTTTGGGAATATGGATGAGCCGGCATTGAAGCGATTGCTGCCGGCGCGAAAAGTCATAGAGCTCGATAGTCTCAGGCTTGGAATAATCCATGAGGCTGCGCTATCCATCCAGGATACCACCGGAGCATGGTACATGGCAAAAGAGATGGAGGTTGATGTGCTTATTTTCGGTCATATCCATAGACCTTTAATAGAAAAATCCGATGTGCTTCTTGCCTGCCCGGGAAGCCCCACAGCCCCGAGATTATCAGAGCCGGCCGCAATCGAATTGAACATTGAAAACGGCAACATCTCAGGAAAGGTCATAACACTGGAAGGAACAAGATGCGGGGCGCTTGAGAGCGCAAAGGAATTTGGTAAATCTGATTGAGGTTCATGGGAAGATTTATTATAACCACTACTAAAGGATAATCCAGAGAAATGACGGACGAAAAGATTCTTTCATACATTAAAAAATGCCTTGATGCCGGGCGGATGTCCGAAGCCATCGAAACCTCCGAAATCGCCAAAGTGGAGCTTTCAAAAGAGGAACTCAAAAATTACATTTACAAATATCTTGAAAATGGATGGGTTTCCAAAGCTATCGAAGGTTCAAAAGCAGCCGGGATCGAACTTCCAAAAGAAGTGCTTATCAAATACATCAATAAATATCTTGACGACGGGCGGATATATTCTGCGAATGAGGCTTCCAGGATTATTGGCATTCCGCTTCCAAGGGAGAAAATTATCATAATCGGAAGGCAGTGCTTTTTAAAAGGGAAACTTAATGCCGGTCTTGAAGCCTACAAGCTCATTAAAGAGAATCCGCCGGTTGAAGAACTTATCGCATGCGGCAGCGTATGTTTTAAAGAAGGACAGTTCTATTCCGGTCTTGAAGCTTACAAATTGGCTAATAAAACGCCGCCTGAGGAAGAACTCATTGTCTGCGGCAACAAATGTTTCAATATGGGGCAGACCACTCCAGGATTGGAAGCTTACAAATTAGCCAATAAAACCCCGGCTAAAGAGATACTTCGCGTATGCGGTGAGATTTGCCTTCTTGAAAAACGTCATGATGAAGGAAGAAAAGCGCTTGTGGCTTCGCAGAAAATAGACGAAATCAAAGAGGAAAAACCGATCGAGATAAAGGAAATATCCCGCAAAGAGCTTCGCGGCTTAAAGGAAATGGAAGAATCGTTGAAAAGTTTTGGACCGGGAGAATGCCTGGATTGCGAAAATGATGTGGAATTCAAAGAAAGGTTTTTTTTGTTATCAAGATGCCCTGAAACCAGGAAAGAGGAAGAATGGCTTGATAAAACGATGAAAGAGAAATACGGCGTGGAGCACTATGCAGTGGGGATATTCGGGGAGAATAAAGGACTGATTGGCTCGGCGGTCTGCGTAAGATGCGGTTCCCGGAACGTGTCATTTGAGTCCAGGGAGACGGGCTCGTATATTGAAATTAAAAGATGAATTCAATTGAAAGAAATGCGATTATGCCGAAGTGCTGAATTGGCATACTATTTTCCAACATTTTTCTTCGCAGCTTCTATCAATTCCCGGGTTATCCCGGGCAGCTTATTGCCCAGCTTCCTGGGCTTCCTTGGCTTGCAGTTCTCAAGCGCATACGCAAAAATTATCGGGATGCCGACCGTCGCATCAATATACGGGATTACATTCCCTTCTCCTGCTTTTGGTATCTTTCCCCACGACTTGCCTTCATTTATCGTGGCGCCTGAAAGTCCTCCCACATCAGGGCGGTCAACAGTCACCTGCACTACATAGTTCTCACCAGGGCACTCCATCCCTATAATCTGTGAAATCATGGGACCTGTTTGCTGAAGGAAATTCTTGGGCACGCCGCCTCCCACTTCAAGCACGCCGCGGGGAATATCGTTTAGCATGCTATTGTGAACGATGGCGGCGCTTTCAAGCACGTCCATCGTGGGGCTCGGGTCTATGAAAGTTTTCGGGTCAAGTTGCCCTGACGTTGAACCTGCATTTGCCATGATTGGAAGGTAACTTGTCCCCATCCCGACTGATGAGTCAGCAAAACTGGGAACAAAGACAGGGACATCATGTTTTGAAGCGGAAGCGATGAATGAGCGTTCAGGAGCGTTTGAAGTCTCAAGCACCCCATCGCCAAGAATTTTATGATAATATGCGGTTGAGAATTTTTCAGGGAACTTCTTCCTTTTTACCGCTTCCATGGTAAGCGCCTGGATTATCTTATCCTGGGCTATTAGCGTGCGCTGCATATCGATATACACATCATAGATGCGTACCACGTCGTGCTCCGCCAGTTCGTTATCGTCCGCTGTATAATCCCCCTGGTGCACGGGTAGTTTGTATGCAAAATGAAGGTCATGATACGTGTTTGCGCCGGTTGTGACAATCCAGTCGATAAAGCCCTTCTCTATCATTTTGATAATGCCGCCGCCCAGTCCCACGGGAGTCATGGCTCCTGCAAGCGTCAGGCATACAGTTGAGTTATCGTCTATCATGGTCTTGAAAAGATGGCATGCTTCAGCCAGCCGTTTTGCATTATAACCCATGCCATCAAAGACCTCATCAACCAGTTGAGTAATCGTCATGCTATCAGAAAGAGGGATGGGAGATATTGGTTTACCTTCCCAGTAATTATGTTTCATGCTGTGCATTGGATCCTCTTTGAAATTTCAAGATACCTGATGAATTCGACTTTCAGTTCAAATATGCGGTGAGATATTTAAGAATTGCTAAAGGTGATAATTGAAATCCAATCCATATATTTAATACAAAAAACCTTGTTCTTAATCATATGCATGGTTGGACCGGAAAAACCGTTACTATTGATTTAACAGGCTGCAAAATCAGGGAAACGAAGACCGATTCCAATATTCTTCGCTCCTTTATCGGGGGACGGGGACTTGGAGTAAAACTATATTCCGATAATACTGACCCGAATATCGACCCGCTGAGCCCTGAAAATCTCCTGGTATTCACAACCGGTCCGCTTACCGGGACGCTTGCGCCGTTGTCCGGCAGGCATGTGATGGTTTCAAAATCCCCTCTCACCGGAACAATATTAGATTCAAGCAGCGGCGGGTTTTTCGGGAAAGAACTGAAGTTCGCAGGGATTGATGCGCTAATCATAAAAGGCGCGGCTCCGGAGCCTGTTTACGTTTCCATCGAAAATGATAATATAGAGATACTCAATGCTAAAGAACTATGGGGAAAAAACGTGAGGAAATGCACGGATATGCTGTCATCGCGGGGGCGTGTGGCATGCATCGGGCGCGCAGGCGAGAGGCTTGTTCCCATAGCCAGTGTCATGAACGACTATTTCCATGCCTGCGGGCGGGGAGGGCTTGGGGCGGTCATGGGTTCTAAGAAACTCAAAGCGATTGTGGTAAAAGGCGGCAAGAAACCCGCTATTGCAGATGAGGAAGCGTTTGGGAAAGCGCGGGCAGAAGCCGGCAGGCTCATGAAAGAAGGTGCCGGCGCATCGAAAGGACTTTCAACGTACGGGACTTCAGCAATGGCAAACCTCCTGAACTATATGAAGCTCCTGCCTGCACAGAATTTCAGGAAAAGCGGGTTTGCAGGTATGGATAAAGTTTCAGGTGAATTCATCAAAGAAAATTATGACATTAAAGGTCATGCCTGCTATAACTGCACAATCGCATGCAAGCACATTATAAAAAGCGGCGCATTTGAGGGGCATGAGGTCCCGGAATACGAGACCCTCTGGGCATACGGGCCTGATAATAACAACACGGATATTGATGCAATTATCAAAATCAACCGCCTCTGCAACGACTACGGCATGGATACCATATCCTCAGGCTCGACGATTGCAGCTTATGCTGAGATTATGGGCGGGGACATAAAAGAATTATCAGGGCTTGTTGAAAAAATAGGCGAAAAAGAAGGGGTCGGGGAGGAACTCGGCAGGGGTTCAAAGGCTCTTTCAAAATCGCACAGAAAAGATGTCGGGATGCAGGTAAAGGGACTTGAGCTTCCGGGTTATGACCCGCGAGGTGTCTTCGGGATGGCGCTTGCCTACGCCACTTCAAACCGCGGAGGATGCCACCTGCGCGCCTACATGATAGCGCCTGAGGTCCTGGGAAAGCCCATGAAGGTCGAACCAAAGACTTTTTCGGGAAAGGCAGGGCTTGTGCAGGCATTCCAGAATGGGACGGCAGCCCTTGATTCGCTTGTGCTGTGCATTTTCTCTTCGTTTTCGATATCGGAAGTGGAGTTTGCGAAGATGCTCGGCGCGGCAACAGGTGTGGATTATTCTACCGAGGAGTTCCGCAAATGCGGCGAGAGGATATGGAATCTTGAGCGGCTGTTTAATATCGGGGCAGGTTTTTCACGAAAGGATGATACCCTCCCTGAGAGGTTCTTTGAGAGCGGCGGGCTCGATAGAGCGGAGTTTGAGAAGGCGCTGGATGAGTATTATCAACTCAGGGGATGGGATGAGAACGGGTTGCCGATGAGAGAGACGTTAAAAGAACTGGGTCTCCTCTAAAAATCGCAGATGAACGCCGTATGTCCGCGGTTAGGCGACGTTTGAATAAACGTTTACTTTGTACTTAGCCTATCACGAATATGGTCATAAGGTGAAAGTAAACCCATTCTTGAGAAAAAAGCATCAGCAAATTTTACACTTGAATTAACCGCCCACTCGGCACAACCATGACCTAAGCACTTGTCAGGATAAAAAGCGTTGCCTTGACCCGTTAGTGGATTAGCTAAAAACTTTCCTTTTAACATTTTTTCATATCTATGGATATCATCATGCTCGAAGTCGTCACTCGACGGGTTCTTAACCCATTCAGGTTCAAAATGGACTAAATCATTTCTCAACTTGACTAATAATTTCATATCCTGACAAGGCGGAGCCTCTGGGTCAAATTTTTGCTTTTGAGCCAAAGCCAATGCAATTTGATACTTTTGCAGAATAGCCGTATGTAAAACTTTCGACCTCCACTTTTTGGCCATTAGTTGAATAGTTGTCGGATTTAGTTTTTTGGCTATTTCAAAATTTGATTCCACTGTATCGGCAAATAACTCATTTATTGCAGCTTCAAGAAAAAATACAGAAGATAAAATTGAAGCAGTAACATATGCTCTATGTTGAGAAAACAGTTCGTCTGAAAAAACGTTATCATAATTCTTTTCAATAGCATAGGCATTTCTGGCAAACAAAGCAGCAGACTGAATATGTTGTATAGAAAAATACGTTCGACTTTTAATTGATATACTTTCTTTAATATGGACCGTCTCTTTAATTACCTTATAATGCTCCATGAACTCTCTCCGATCACTATTAAATTGTCGCCTAACTCCTTCATATACGACATCCGCGTCGTATATCCTTCCAGATTCATATAAATAAATCCGCGTTTATCTGCGGTTCCTTTTTATCAAGATTGACGGCATTAATTTTTACAGCACCGTACTCTTCCTCAACCAATCAATATCGCTCTGGTACAGCTCTCTCAAATCCTTCAATCCCAAACGCAGCATCGCAACCCTGCTCACTCCAAGCCCCCACGCAAGCACAGGATACTTGATTCCAAGCGGCAGCGTTACCTCTTTCCGAAACACTCCTGCTCCTCCAAGCTCAACCCACTTGCCCCTGCTTTCGATATACACCTCTGGCTCCACACTCGGCTCGGTATATGGGAAATACCCTGGCCTGAAGCGCACTTCATCAAAGCCCATCCTGTGATAGAACTCGGTGAGGCAGCCGAGCAGGTTCTTGAAGCTCACGCCTTTATCCATCACCACGCCCTCAAGCTGCTCGAACTCGGGCGTGTGCGTGGGGTCGATTGCCTCGCGGCGGTATGCGCGGTCGATACAGAAGGCTTTAACAGGCGGGTCTGGATGGTCTGTGAGATATTTTATCGTGACCGCTGTGGTGTGTGTTCGAAGCACCTGTTTTCGCGCGACATCCTCGCTCCACTTCCCGCCCCAGCCCCTTGATATTCCGGCGCCTTTTTCATGCATTTCTTTTACGGGCGCTATGTATTCTTCCGGTATGTCGCATTCGGTAGCGAGGTGGAAAGTATCCTGCATCTCACGCGCCGGGTGGTCCTGCGGCTGGAAAAGCGCATCGAAGTTCCAGAACGAGCTTTGTACTATGTCGCCTTTTATTTCCGTGAAACCCATCTCAAGGAAAATCGAGCGCATCTCGTTGATGAGGCGCTGGTATGGATGGAGCTTCGCGCCGTAAACGGGTTTTACAGGCGTGTGGATGTTGTACGGGCGGATTCTTGCGTTCTTCCAAGCGCCGGTTGTAATAATGGTCGGAGTAAGCTGGGCGATTTCTTCTTCTATGCTCAATCCGGCGGCAGCGAGGGCTTTTCCTTCTGCCGTTATTATTATGAGCCGTGTCTTTTTCTCGGTTTTTTCAACCAGGTTGCGCTTGATGAGGTCCCTGACAGCATCCCCGAGTTCTGAAAGTGGACCTTTTTTGAGTTTTGTGAGTATGTTTTCGTCTTCACCCACCTCCGCTTTCCCTGAAGGGATTATATTTTCACCTTCAATCCTTGCCCAGTTTTTCTTCCTGAGCCAGCCAAGGGCAATACCCACCATCTGCGGGGGGAATTTCTTTTTTAATTCCGAAAGCGAAAGAGGCGCTTTGATGGAATTGATTATCTGGCGCTCCGGCAGCGAGAGCTGCGCGTATGTTTCGCCTTCCTTTGTAAGCGTGTATATTGTTGTAACTTTTTCTGTTACCTCACAGAGTCCTTTTTCAGCGAGTAAAAACGCGGACTGCATAGCTGCTTCGATGCTGAGTCCTGATGTTGAGGTGAGGTCTTCGGGAGTGAATTTGTCTTTTTTGGATAGGGCGAGCAAGACCTTTTTTTCATTGTTGGTGAGTGAGTATTCTGCCATAAAACAGGCATTAGAATGGACAGCGGGATATTTAATGATTTGTGACCGGAGCAACCAAAAAAACCTATATACCCCAAACAACATCTTACCCCATCGCAGGGCTCGTGGTCTAGTCGGCTATGATACCGCCTTTACATGGCGGGGATCCGGAGTTCGAATCTCCGCGGGCCCATCTTTTTATATATGCCTGTATAGCGTATCCCGCTGCTTTGGCACACGTTTTATTTCCCTTATCAGGCGCTCAAACTCCGAAGGTGCCATGTACTCGCCGCTTGTGGCTCCTGCGCTTTTTGATATTTTCTCTTCCATCAATGTCCCGCCAAGGTCATTCGCGCCGCAATCAAGGGCCGACTGCGCAAGCTTTTTGCCAAGCTTCACCCAGCTTACCTGGATATTCCTGATATTCGGATACAACAATACTCTTGCAAGTGCATGCAATTTCAAATCCTCAACCCCGCGGGAAACTTGCTTTCCTGTCCCCAGCATATTGTTTAGCGGCATGAAAGGAAGAGGCACGAATTCCGTAAAACCGCCTGTTTTTTTCTGAAGCTCGCGGATTGTCAGGATATGTTCAATCCTCTCCCGCAAAGTCTCGATATGCCCGTACATGATTGTGGCTGTTGTGGGAATTCCTGTCCTGTGCGCTGTCCTGACAACATTGATCCATTCATGTGTGGTGAGTTTATCAGGACAAATCTCTTCCCTCACCCTGTCGGCAAGTATCTCGGCAGCCGTTCCGGGCATTGAGCCCAGACCTGATTTTTTAAGACACGACAAAGTCTCTTTAATACTCATATTGCTGTTCCCTGCCGCATGGAATACTTCCATGGGGGAAAATGCGTGCAAATGCAGTTGCGGGAATTCATTTTTTATACTTTCCAGGATTTCGCAGTAATTGGAAACATCCCAGTCCGGAAGAAGCCCGCCCTGGATACATACTTCAGTGGCATTGATATCAACCGCAGCTTTTGTTTTTTCAAGAATTTCAGGTATTGTCATAATATATCCTTCATGTTTCTTGAAGGCGCAGAATTTGCATGTCCCGATACACATATTTGTGAAATTAATATTCCTGTTAATTACGTAGGTTACTTCGTCCCCGACAGATTTTTTGCGAAGCTTATCCGCAAGGGAAAAGAGAAAAGAAGGCTTATCATAAAGTGCCAGCGCATCTTCAGTCGTGAATCTACCTGCTTCGGCTCTGTTCAGGTAATCGTCCTGGATGCTTCGCAATTCCTGGATGCCCTGTAATTTATGTATAGTACCACCAGAATTTTACAGCCATTACACGATACTTATTTATATTCTTTCCGAAATCCTTCTGCGTCGCAAAGCTTGCGAATAAGAGGTGCCATCTCATCGCTGTACCATCTTTTCTTCACAAATTGCGGATAAATCGGCAGCCGCTCCCGGAGGGGAACATCCACACCAGCCCGGATTTCAAGAACATCAGGCCACGGCGATTCGGGATTAATATGGTCTATCGTTACAGGCGAGATACCGCCAAGGTCCGAAGCGCCGCATCTGACCAGTTCTCCGGGTCGAATAAGGTTTGGCGACACCTGTATAGCTACATCTTCAGGAAGTATTTTTCTTGCAATAGAGACCGTTTTTAACATTTCTTTCATTCCCGGCGACTGAAATAAAGCCATTTTTGTATCGGGTTTGGGGATAAAATTCTGGATTATTACTTCCTGGATGTGTCCGAATTTTTCGTTGATATCCCTGATAATTTTAAGGGAGCGAAGCCTGTCGTCCCATGTTTCACCAATACCAACGAGAATCCCGGTGGTGAATGGGATTTTAAGTTCTCCTGCATATTCGATGGTTTTTATGCGCGCCTCTGGAATTTTGCCTGAACAGCCTTCATGGGCTTTAACTGTACCCGCAGTTTCAAGCATGAGCCCCATGCTGGCATTAAATGGTTTTAATTTTTCAAGCTCTCTCTTTTCAAGTATTCCGGGGTTTGAATGGGGCAAAAGACCGATACGGAGCGAAAGCTTGCACAGGTCAACAAGATAATCTATGATATTGTCATGTCCCAGTTCGGAAAGCCACACGCTGAAACCCTCGACTTCTTCCGGGCGCTCACCGAATGTGAAAAGAGCTTCAGAGCAGCCTGCCCGCGCGCCTCTTGAAAGTATGTCAGCAACTTCTTCATGCGTGAGGAGTTCAGCCTCGGGGTGCCCGATATCCCGCCTGAAGCCGCAATACCCGCACTTATTCCTGCAAACATTGGTGAGCGGGATGAAGACATTGCGCGAGAACGTAACAAAGGGTTGAGGCATAGACCATAATTGAAATGAATCCTACATAATCATGCCGAATAATACGTTAGTTTAAAGTAACCCGAGGGATATTTAACCTGTCCCTCAAGCGGGGGTAACCAAGCGGCCAAAGGTGCAGGACTTAAGATCCTGTTGCGCAGGCATTCATGGGTTCAAATCCCATCCCCCGCACTCAATAAAATATTCTATAATCTTTTCCTGTTGTTTCGCCAGCTACCGGATGACTTTGACAAATACTTAATAGGCCAACCTTAGCTTACTAAATGTTGATCTCCATAAAAACTGCACAATGGTCGGATGCCTCTGTTCCTTTTGGCCCGACGCCAGGGAATCTTGGGCCTTTATATGCTGCAGCATAGTCGGCAAGTCCCCGCCGTTCAATTTTTGGAAGAGTTTTCGGGTTTTTATTTGAAAGTGCTTTTGATAAAAGCAGGTAGTCAAACTGATTTACCTCATGCTTGCTTTCCCAGTAATGCGTCCATCGTTCGTTCTTTGGCAAACGCGCAACAACGTTCTCAACCAAATATCCATCCAGAAGCAGCTTTAAGCAATCTGCATCCGGTGTATCGTTAAAATCTCCAAGGACAATAAAATTAGCTTTATTTACCTCCTTATCAAAGCGCTCTTGAATAATCTCGGTTACACGTTTGACCTGACGCTCTCGTTTCTCAGCGGTCTTCTTCTCATCGCCGAGCCTGGATTTGAAATGGTTCACAAATAAGGTCAGTCTTTTAGTCCCTTTTTTGTCCAGGAAAATGTCTGCTTCAAGGCAGTCGCGGGAGAAAATCTCACCGGTTTCATCCTTATCAAACTGATGTGTCTGCACTCCGCCTATTTCAAGCTTACTTAGAATCCCGACATCAATCTGCCTCAAGTCATTTCCATCAATAAGCATTGCATAGGGATATTTTCTATTCAGGTATTTGCTATTGAACTGTTTTAGCGTTTCTAAATTTTCTACTTCCTGCAAGCATATTACATCGGGGTCGTTCTCAAGGATTACCCGGGCTGTGTTCTTTCTCTGCCCGTCGTCAAGAATTTCATATCCCAGCATGTTTATGCGTCCGCCCTCCTTGATGAATTTATCTGGTTCAACTTTCTTTTTTCCCATGCTTCCCCTTTCTTTAGCCAGAAACTTATAGCGAAGAAAGAGGTTCTCTGTGTTAAAAGTACCGATTTTTAACCCCATGATATTACTCCAAACTAAAATAGGACGTAGTAATTAAAATATCTTTCTATTATCTTTCATTAGCTATGTTTTTATTGAAAACATATTTTTCAATATAAGTACTGATTCAATCATAATGAAGGTATAAATAACAAATAAGTTATAAGTGACCTCAATAAATTAGGAAAATTAATGTTGGTATATCCGGTTAAAACCATCTGTTATATTAAAAATCAAGGATAAGATACAATGGAACCTTACTTTCACCTGAAAGGCAGCTTCAAAACAAGCGCCGATGCATCCGCAGCACGCGCTGACATAGAAAAGTTCATCGAAGAAGCAAAAACCACAATCCTGCAAAAAGGCGTACCCGCAGGAAGAGGGGCTAAAATCATTGGTTGGGACGTCAGGGATAACAGTATCTTTTTTGACATCGAATCAGACCGCTACCTGCGTGCCCACGATGCGTTCATCCGCCTCCGCAAACCGCTTGCAGGAGTGATTGGCAAAGGATACAAAATCGGAATAAGAGGCGCTGAAGTGGAAGAATTCATTGTCAAGCTGCCTTCAGAGCAGGCTCTGCACCAGCACAAAATACCTCATGTAAAGGCAATCGACTTTGATGATGGCATGATTACACTTTCGCTCGATGTCGGCGAAGCAGAGCTTGAGAACAAGGTCCCGGACAGGATAATCTCGCTCATCGAGGACAAAATTGCAGCGCAAAGCTTCGGCGGCAAAGCCGAACACTGGAGCCTTCTCTGGGAAAGCCCCAAAAAAGAGATGAAATTCACATCCGACCCGACAGTGGAAGCTGAGAAGCGCGGCTGGATAAAGCGCGGCGCAAGCCGGGGGCAGTGGATACACGGACCGCAGATGACACGTATTTTCAGGGCGTTTGAAGAAATAGTGCTGGAAGAGGTAATCAAGCCTCTCGGATACGTGGAAATGATATTTCCCAAGCTCGATACCTGGGACGTGCTCAAGCACTCGGGACATGCAAAGGGTGTGTATC
This sequence comes from Candidatus Methanoperedens sp., assembly GCA_041494705.1. Taxonomy (GTDB): domain Archaea; phylum Halobacteriota; class Methanosarcinia; order Methanosarcinales; family Methanoperedenaceae; genus Methanoperedens. The sequence goes on along the minus strand of JBGQBI010000002.1, from coordinate 311,345 downwards.
CTGAAATATACTACATTTGTCCCCCGAAGACACGAGACCCGCTGTTCTGGGAGGAGGTAATTGATTACTATAAAGTCACGCTCGAAGTGCCTCTTGACCTCATTTCGGAGAAAATCGATAAACCCATCGGCGCCATGTGCTATGCCCAGTGCCCATCGTTTTGGCCTTTCATGCAGGGTAAAACTATAGCGGATGACTCGTTTCCCATAAAAGTTTTTGACCGTTCCGGCACTTCGCACAGGTACGAGAGCGGCGGCATACACGGCATGGAAAGGGTTGATGAATTCCACAGGATTGAGCTTGTTTTCATTGGCACGCCTGAGCAGATACTCGACCACTCAAAGAAGATGCAGGAGTGCTATAAGCATGTATTCAACGACATACTCGACCTTGAGTGGAGGATGGCATGGGTCACGCCGTGGTTCATGGCGCAGGAAGGCTTGACAGGGCTTGCAGGGCAGAAAGAAGTGGGCACCATTGATTTTGAGGCGCCGCTGCCTTACCGCGGGAAAGACGGCGAGTGGCTGGAGTTCCAGAACCTGAGCGTGAACGGTGATAAGTATCCAAAGGGTTTCAACGTGAAGTCGCAGTCCGGGAAGGAAGTATGGAGCGGCTGCTCCGGTATCGGGCTTGAGAGATGGGCAAGTACTTTCCTTGCTCAGAAAGGATGTGAACAGAAGGACTGGCCGGATAAGTTCACTGAGAAAGTAGGGGAAATGCCGAAGGGTATCAGGTTCATGTGAAACAAAGGGATACAGGAAAAAGGCTGGATGATAGAGATATTGAGCGTGGAAGCGTTCAGCGCTACTCCACCATCGCCCTCGCATCCACCGCAATCGCCCCGCTCTCACTCACAATCAGCGGATTAATGTCAAGCTCGATGATGTTCTCCTTTTCAGCCAAATCCGAAACCGAGACAAGCACTCTCGCGATAGCATCAATATCCGCAGGCATTCTTCCCCGGATTCCCTTGAGTATGGGGTAGCCTTTAATCTCCGATATCATCGAAAGCGCATCGCTCTTATCGATAGGCACGACCCTGAATGTAACATCCTTGTAAACCTCCACAAAAATCCCGCCAAGCCCGAACATCAGCGCATGACCGAACTGTGCATCCTTTTTCAGACCCACGATAATCTCATGACCCGGTGGAGCCATTTGCTGCATCAGGATGCCTTCTATACTGGCGCCCGGAACTGCTTTCTTAATTCGTGCTATGATTTCGGCATATGTTGTTTTTACCTCGTCCTCTTTCACATTCAGGACAACTCCACCCACATCGCTCTTGTGCGGAATTTCAGGCGAAGATATTTTCATGGCGACAGGCATTCCAAGCTCCATCGCAATATCAAAAGCCTCATCGGCGCTCCCTGCAATACGTTCCTCAGTCACAGGAATCCCGTATTTTGCAAGGAGTTTTTTTGCCTCATGCTCGGTAAGAATCTTGGTCATTTGCTTTCCCCCGCGGGTCTTGTTTTAACAGTTTCAAGGAATTCCCTGTGCCTGATAAGCGCAGCCAGCGCTTTCACAGCCCTTTCAGGAACAGAATAGTTAGGCAGGCAGCCGCTCTTCAGGATATCAACACCTTCTTCCGTTCCTTTTCCCCCCATCCAGCATGCGATTACCGGTTTCGGGCATTTTCGTTTTATCTCGACCACAGCCTCGGCAGGCGGTATCGCATTTGACATTACGGTATGCACATAGATTACGATTAACGCATCCACATTCCGGTCTTTGAGAAGCGCTTTGATTACCTCGCTGTAGATAGTGAAAGAAACAGTGCCAGCGGTATCGATAGGATTTGATGCTGATGCAAATCCGGGAATGACTTCTTTTATCTGCTCCTTAGTTTCTTCAGCCAGGTCAACTATATTGATACCGTGTCTCTCGCACTCATCTGTCGCTACGATTGAAGCCCCGCCGCCATTTGAAAGTATCGCGACATTATTCCCCTTCGGGAGCGGCTGGCATGAAAACGCAAGCGCCGCATCGAATACCTCATCTATCGTATCGACCCGCAGAATTCCAGCCTGCCTGAAAGCCGCCGAATAAACCTCATCCGAGCCTGCGATTGAACCGGTGTGCGAGAAAACCGCCTTTGCCCCTCTTTTTGACCGTCCTGTCTTAATTGCGATAATAGGTTTTTTGGTGCGCCGGGCTGCTTCCATGAACATCCTCCCGCGCTTGATTCCTTCCGCATACATGGCTATGACGCCGGTCATAGGGTCTTTATCAAGGTATTTTATCAGGTCAACATCATCGGTATCGGCTTTGTTTCCTGTACTTATCACTTTGCAGAGGCCAAGCCCCATATCTATCGTCCAGTCGGCTATCGCAAGACCAAGCGTCCCGCTTTGCGTAATGAAAGAAATCGGACCCGGGCTCGGAAGCCTCCCTATAACGCTGGCATTGAGATGGGCAGGTTCGTTGACGATGCCAAGCGTATTCGGTCCTATCATGCGCATACCGTACTTTTTTACAATGGACAAGAGCTTTTGTTCAAGTTCAAAACCTGCATTTCCCGTCTCACTAAACCCGGCGCTTACCACAATAAGCCCTTTAACGCCTTTTTTCCCGCACTCTTCTGCAACATCGGGGACAAGCTGAACGGGTACTGCTATTACTGCCATCGTGACCTCATAAGGAATATCAAGGACAGAAGGATAAGAAGCCACCCCTTGCACCTCTTTCTCTTTTGGATTTACAGGAAATACGGGTCCTTTAAAACCGCTCAATATATTTTTGAGTATTCGTCCTCCCCACTTTGTCTCGTTGTTGGAAGCGCCAACTACGGCTATTGATTCTGGCTCGAATATTGAAGAAAGCATTACTACATCCATTCCCTGTATTTCATTGCCCGCATTACCCTTTGTTTTGCAATACCGATTGCGGTTTCCCTGGGATAAGTTTTTTCGTTGTATACCTTGTCAAGAATCTCCTTGGTGTTCCTGGAAATGGTGCTTTTAATCCTGTCAAGCGCTACAGTCTCTGTACCTCCATGATATTCGACAGACGCCGTTATCACTCCGCCGGCATTTGCTACAAAATCGGGGACGACAAGGATTCCCCTGTCATGAAGCATCTTTTCTGCATTTTCAGTAACCGGGATATTTGCACCTTCGATAACTAATTTTGCATCCAGAACATCCGAGTTTGCTTCGTTTATCACATCAGGACGCGCCGCGGGGATGAAAATATCAGTACTTACCGTAAGCAAGTCAGTGGTTTTTAGAACTTCCGCGTCTTTATAATTTGTAACCGAACCTGTGGTTTCCTTTATCCGTACCAGTTCTTCGATATCCAATCCTTTTGAATTATAAATTGCGCCTTTTGAGTCACTTGTACCAACGAGAATCATACCCATTTCTGAAAGAAAACGCGCCGTCGGTTTTCCCACGTTCCCGAACCCTTCGATAGTGAGCCGCGCCCCGTTCAGGTCAAGATTGATATAATCCTTTGCTATATCGGCGCACACAGCAACTCCGTATCCCGTAGCGCCTATTTCATCAAGAGGAATCCCGCCCAGCTCTCTTGGGAGCCCTACGGCACGGGAAATTTCATCATAGATATATGCCATGCTCGCTTCATCTGTGCCCATATCCGGGCCGGGGATATATTCCAGGAGGTTTTTTATTCCGCGGGCAAAAGTCCTGATTAGCTGTTCCCTGTTTGCGGTCTTAGGGTCGGCTATAATCCCTGATTTTCCGCCGCCATGTGGAAGACCAGCCATGACGTTTTTGTAAGTCATGGCACGGGCAAGCCTTCGGACCTCGGTCGTGGTCACATCAGGCGCCATACGCACTCCCCCGATAGCAGGACCTGCAGCCACATTATCAACAACAACAATGGCTTTCATTTTTGTTCTTGGTTCGTATAGATGGACAATTTTTTCAGGACCGATTTCATCAGTAAATTCGAAGATTTTTTCAGTAATTTCCATTGATTTCCTCTCCCATTGATAATCTAATTTTGGTTGGTTAGTAAATTAAGATTGTGGTATCCGGTCAGCCAACCCCAGATCCTTCTTTATTCCCACTATTTCTTCGTCATCCGGTTTTTTCGGGAAATTATATATCTTTGAGAAAGTTTCATTCGCCATGGGTCGATTGCAGTCAGGGCAGCCTGAGGTCTGGAAAGCCACTCCATTCTCAATGGCCTCAAGAATCACATCGTATTTCACTCCGAAATCAACGAGAAAGCCGTTTTCGAATCGCATATCAGAAAAGGCAGCAAATCCTTCCAGAATCAGATAACGTGCAAGCTGCACAGCGCGGTAATGTTTGATAACGCTACTTTCGGTTTTATCCCTGAAATTGCCCAGGGAACCCGGAATATATGTATATGAAAAAAGCGCGATGTTCACATTATCCCTGTGTAATTCCGAAATTATCCTTACTGCATCCTCATCGCTTTCTCCGAGACCGAGCATAAGATGGGTTCCTACTTTTCCAAATATGCGGGCGGCGCGTTTTAACCCGTCCACATGGCGTTCCCATGAGTATGGCCCGCCTGCGCTTTTTCCTTTTATTTTGTCAAATAATTCAGGCGTACAGGCATCAAGAGGTATAACAAGTTCATCAACGCCAATTTTTTTTAATTCTTCAAAACGCTCCGTACTCAGCGGAAAAACCGAAAGCGATATGGGAATCCGGCTTTCACTTCTGATACTTCTGATTAAATAAACGGTATCCTCCCACCACTTATCATAAAGCGCCGTCTGGATGCAGGCGCGGGCAAGGTAGCCTCGCTCATAAGCCATCCCGAGCCGCATGACTACTGCTTCAAGGTCGGCGGGTACATACATGCCACGGGCAATGTGGGTCATGTCTGCGGATGAGCCTTTTGCCTGGGCGCAAAACCGGCAGTTCGCCATGCACCGTTTTTCGGTGTAAATCTGAAGGTACGCAGTCGTGGGCGGCGTATCCATCTGCACAAGCTCAAGTCCCAGGACGCCCAGGGTTCCCATCGAAGCTCTGACTTTCTTAACCATACAAACAGCTATTTGGGAAATCATAATATATCTATATGCTTGTGATTGCGGAAATTGAAGGAAACCGTTATAAGTGAGACATAAATTATTAATAACATAATGAATGGCTCAATGAAAGAACACTGGGATGAAATTTATGAGGCATTAGATGCAGATGAGCTGACTTGGTATGAAGAAATACCTGAAGCCTCTATAAAATTACTATCTAAATGCAATATAACTAAAGACGAGTCAATATTAGATGTGGGGGCAGGTGCGTCAATGCTTGTTGATTATCTCATTAACCAGGGATTCAGTAATATCATTGCTACCGACATAAGTGAAATAGCTCTGGATAAGCTAAAAGAAAGATTGGGTAAAGAAAAAGCCTCCCTGGTAAGATGGATAGTAGATGATATTACCAAACCGATTCATATTCGGAATTTAAGAGATATTGCTGTGTGGCATGATAGGGCAGTATTACATTTTTTATTAGAAGAGAGCCAGCAGCGCATGTATTTATCTACGCTAAAGAAAGTGATTAAAAAAGGCGGTTATGTTATTATCGCCGCCTTTTCGTTAAAGGGTGCAAAGAAATGCAGCGGTCTGGATGTTAAAAATTATGACCAGAACATGCTGGCAAAATTCCTGGGAGAGGATTTTAGCATGCTTGAATATTTTGATTATACGCATTATATGCCTTCCGGGGAGCCGAGGCAATACATCTATACCTTATTTCAAAAAAATTGAAAGAAAAGCTATGATATTGAAAAAGTAAGATATGCTTGCCGCACCTGAAAAACCTGCTTTGCGGTTAAGAGTTGGACGTTAGCATGAACTGTGTTTGATGGCCTTTACGGGACATGCGTCCACGCATGCGCAGCATTCGATGCAGTCTGCCACTCGTGTCGCTTTTGATTTGCCATCCACGATTTCAAAAACATTTGTCGGGCAGACGTTGACGCATTCGCCGTCAGCGTTGCATTTTTCTTCATCAATTTCAATGGTCACAGTGGCTTCGTATTTTTTTACTACCATGATTTTTTATCTCCTATATTCGGTTAGTGTTTTTATTTGGGATTAAAGGTTTTGGTTCGCAGAACGCATAAAAAGTAGTCTATGAACTCTTCATGAAAGTGAGGGAAATGAGAAGGTCAATTTAATATAGAACTTAAGCAGATACAAAAAAATTAATGAGGGATAGAAATGCTTCAATATAAGATTAACTTTAATAATATTGAATGGGAATCTCCAATAGAAGGAGTGAAATATAAAAAATATAATCATAACAACAAACAAATGCGGCTTATAGAATACACAAAAGAAATGCCACCACACTGGTGCGAAAAAGGTCACTATGGCATGATTCTTGAAGGTGAAATGGAAATTGAATACCCGAATGAGAAAATAATATATAAAAAAGGAGACGGTGTATTTATTCCAGATGGGGCAGAGCATAAACATAAAGGCAGGGTCATAACGGAATCTGTAAAAGTGATTTTTATTGAAGATGTCTGATAAAATACTTAATGAGTTGATTAGAGAGAACCGCAAGAGAATAAAACTATGAGTAAAGATAAGTTGAACAATCAAATCACCATATATGAAACCGAAGATGGCAAAGCCCGGATAGAAGTACGTTTTGAACATGAAAACGTCTGGCTGACACAAAAACTCATGGCTGAACTCTTTGATTGCTCAACGGACAATATTTCTTTTCATCTTAAAAACATATTTGCCGAAGGTGAGTTAGATAAAAGATCAACTACCGAGGAATCCTCGGTAGTTCAAATAGAAGGCGATAGAGAGGTCAATCGAAAGATTAGCTGGTACAGCCTTGAGGCGATTATTGCTGTTGGTTACAGGGTGAATTCTGAGCGCGGCACCCAATTTCGTATATGGGCTACAGATAAATTAAAGGGTTACATTTTGAAAGGTTTTGCTATTGACAGCGAGAGATTCAAGCATGGTACCCGCTTTGAAACGCGATATTTTGATGAGCTTTTGGAAGAAATTCGCGAGATTCGTGCAAGTGAGCGCATGGCGTATCAAAAAATCACAGACATTTATGCTACAGCCATTGATTATTCGCCACATACCGCACAAGCAGAAAAGTTTTTTGCTGCCGTCCAGAACAAACTTCATTTTGCAATTACCGGACAGACCGCAGCGGAAATTATTGCCTCACGCGCAGATAAGAATAAACCGAACATGGGACTTACCAGTTGGCGAAAATCACCCAAAGGCAAGATTATTCCCGGCGATATCCAAATTGCTAAAAACTACCTGCAAAAAGAGGAATTGGATAAACTTAACAGAATTGTGAGTATGTACATAGATTACGCTGAATTTCAGGCAAGCCGGGGAAAGCCCATGTATATGCGGGATTGGAGCGAGAAACTCGATGCTTTTCTCAAGTTCAATGAGCAGGATATTTTACAAAACGCAGGCAATGTATCGCATGAAGTGGCGGTGGCGCTGGCGGAAAAAGAGTTTGAAAGTTTCCGTGTAGAGCAGGATAAACGCTTTGAATCTGACTTTGATAGGATGGTAAAGAAATATTTATCTGAAAATGCAAAAAATGAGAATCAATAACTACGGCAGATATGCAGGGCGGAGAATTGGTGAGCAAAGACATTTGAAAAAGACTTGAATATAAAATAAATATACTGAAATACATATGAAGAAGTTAATCAATACACCTATTTTTGACCGTCCAAAACCTTCGGGAGTTCTTTTGGAACGGAAACGTTAGCAAAAATAACAATGATCAGAATTGCTGTAACTTGATACCCATTTTTCTCTCAAGCGCCTTCTGATACACCATATTCGCAGTCGCCACATCCTGTATAGCAAGCCCTGTCGAATCAAAAACCGTGATGTCAGAATCCCTCGTTCTTGCCTTTTTCTTCCCGGTAATTACCTCGCCAAGCTCGCAAAAAATATCCTTTTCCGAAATCAATCCCTTTGACAGCGGCACATTAACCTCGCCCGAATGCGAAGCCTGGGGAAGGTCATCCACCACTATTTTAGCGCGCTTCAATATCATCGGGTCAAGTTCCTCTTTACCCGCCGCATCCGCTCCTATCGCATTGATATGAGTCCCTTCGGATATCCAGTCGTTCATTACAATTGGTTCTCTTGAAGGCGTTGTAGTTACGAGAATATCACAATCGCAAACTTCTCTAATGTTTTTTTTAGCTGTAATTTCACACTCTATTCTTATTTCCATATCATCCTTAAACGCAAGCGTACTTTTCTCAGATGCGCTCGTGGCTTTAATTTCATCAATATCTATCACTTCATTTATTGCAAGAAGCTGCGTCCTTGCCTGGTTCCCCGTTCCCACAAAACCCACTGTTTTCGCAGTCCTGCGCGCCAGGTATTTCACAGCTACCCCACCGGCTGCGCCTGTTCTCATATCGGTCAGGTAAGTGCCGTCCATTACCGCAATCGGCGCGCCTGTTTCGGTTGAATTCAGGATAACGAGCGCCATCACCGTCGGCAAGCCTTTTTTGGGGTTGTCAGGATGGACGTTCACTATCTTGACACCTGTAATGTCCTGCTCTTCAAGATATGCTGGCATCGTCCTCAGGTCGCCGTTATGCTTTTTGAAATAGAGATATAACTTGGGCGGCATCTGGACTTTCTTAAGACCGTGCTGCCTGAACGCCTCTTCCACTACTGCAAGTGCGCCTCTCATGTCGAGAAGCGATTCCACTTCGTTACGGTTGAGCCAGAGAATTTGGTTTTCCATAAATAAATGCCCCTTTTTACAGAATATGGCAATAATCTGATAAATAATATGCTATAGCATGGTTCTTAAATTCACATAATTTTATGCATGTCACTTTAGCAATTTTTCGGACGGGATAACAGGATTGACTGGATAAAATATTACAAAATCCAGTTCATCCTGTTAATCCTGTCAGATTTGGTTATTTATGAACTTGACTATATTTATTAACAAATATTGCCGCATCCATCAGGTATATTTAAACCTCAACGAGTTTAGCCAACCCACAATTTAAATATCATTCAGAAATATCAGGAAGCATCATGACGCTTGAAAAACTTGACGTAGCTCTCTTAAAAAAATCCGGTTACATGAAACAGAAGCAAAAAGACCTTTTCGTGGTCAGGCTTCGCATGCCATGCGGCAACGTTACCTGCGAGCAGCTTGCGGGAATCAGCGAAATTGCAAAGAAATACGGCACAGGCTATGTTCATATCACCACAAGGCAGGGGCTACAAATCCCCAACGTGGATATCCATAACCTCGATGCAATCACAAAAGAGCTTGAAGACAACGGCACACCGCCCGGCTCTTGCGGACCGCGTGTGCGTAATATCATTTCATGCCCCGGGAATCTCGAATGTAATTACGGCATCATAGACACCTATGGGCTTGCCGGAATACTGGATAAGGAATTCTTCGGGGAGGACATGCCAGTAAAGATAAAATTCGCGGTTACAGGATGCCCCAACGCCTGCGCCAAGCCGCAGGAAAACGACCTCGGCGTGATGGGGATACTCAAACCTGCCATTTTTACTGAAGAATGCACAGGCTGCGGGACGTGCACATTCATGTGCCCCGAAAAAGCCATCGTTGTGGAGGATGATAAAGCAAAAATCATCTGGGACAAATGCAACCTGTGCGGCGCCTGTGTGGGAACATGCCCTTCCGACCTCATTAACGAGGAATGGAAAGGCTATAAGCTCTTTGTCGGAGGGAAGATTGGAAAACATCCCAAACTCGGAGTGGAATTGACAGAAGCAAAATCCGCTGATGAAGCTGTTGCCATATTTAGGAAAATAATCAACTGGTCAAAGAAAAACACCAACATCGGCGAGAGGTTCGGGGACTGCCTTGACCGCGTGGGATTTGAGAAATTCAAGGAACAGATATTAGGATAGGCATAAGGATAAGGATAATAAATGTCAGAACAACTTGATATTGAAAATTTAGCAAAAGAATACGAGAATAAATCACCGCAGGAAATCCTGGAATTGGCGCTTGGGATATTCAATAATATCGCAATCTCATTCAGCGGCGCTGAGGATGTGGTATTGATTGACATGGCGAAAAAGACAGGCAAAAACTTCAGGGTTTTTTCACTTGACACCGGGCGCCTGCATCCTGAGACTTACCAGTTCATTGAAGAGGTCAGGAATACCTACAATATTAATATCGAAGTGTTCTTTGCAAACCGGGATGCGACAGAAAAGCTTGTGAAGGAAAAAGGTTTATTCTCGTTCCGCAAGGACGGCCACAAAGAATGCTGCGACGTACGCAAGGTTGACCCTCTCAAGCGCGCCCTCAACACTGTGGATGCCTGGATAACAGGTCAGCGCAAAGACCAGAGCCCTGGAACGAGGGCGGCCGTCCCCGTCATCCAGAAAGACCCGACATTTGGGACAGGCAAGCTCATTAAATTCAACCCGCTTGCGAACTGGACTTCAAAACAGGTATGGGATTATATTCGCGAGAACGACGTCCCTTACAACAAGCTGCATGAAAAGGGGTTTGTCAGCATCGGGTGCGAGCCGTGTACTAAACCCGTGCTTCCCGGGCAGCATGAGCGCGAAGGGCGCTGGTGGTGGGAGGATGCTACGAAGAAGGAATGCGGCCTGCATGCAGGGAATGTGAAGAGATAAATTTTTTTAAAGATTAGTTGGTATAAGAATGACTCAAATAAAACCTCACGGCGGAAAGTTAATCAACAGGACATTAACTGAACAGAAACGGAAAAAGATAATCGGGCAGGCTTCCGAGTACCAGAGCGTTCCTGTCAGCGTTGACCTGATGAAAGATGTAGAGAACATTGCCTCAGGGCTGTTCAGTCCCCTTGAAGGTTTCAACTGCCGCGAGGAATATGAAAGCATCCTCTATAATAAACGCCTCTCAAACGGTCTTCCCTGGACGCTTCCGATAGTGCTTGATACCGACAACAGCGACATAAAAGAAGGGGACGACATACTCCTGAAAAATGGCGACCATATTGTGGCCGTAATGCAGGTCGATGAAAAATACAGCTATGACAAAAGAGCGTATGCTGAGCAGGTGTTCGGGACGAACGATGCTGCACACCCGGGCGTTGCAAAGACTTATTCAATGAAAGACACGCTGCTTGGCGGAAAAATAAGCCTTGTAAACGAATCACAAACGCCGTATTATAAATATGCGATGAAGCCCGAAGAAACAAGGAATCTTTTCAAAGAAAAAGGCTGGGAGAAAATAGTAGGGTTCCAGACGCGAAACGTCGCGCACCTCGGTCATGAATACCTGCAAAAATCCGCGCTCACGATGGTGGACGGGCTGTTCATCAACCCGGTCATAGGCAAGAAAAAGAAAGGCGATTTCAGGGACGATGTTATTCTTGAAAGTTACGAGGTGCTTATCGATAATTATTATCCCAAGGACAGAGTCGTCCTTGGCATTTTCCAGACCGAAATGCGCTATGCCGGTCCGCGCGAGGCGATATTCCACGCAATCGTCCGAAAAAACTACGGGTGCACACATTTCATCATCGGCAGAGACCATGCCGGCGTGGGCAACTATTATCACCCATTTGCAGCGCAGGAGATTTTCAAGGAGTTCCCGGATATCGGTATCGAGCCCATGTTCTTCATGTCGTTTTTCTACTGCAACAAATGCGGCGGGATAACCAATGACAAGGTGTGCCCGCATAGCGACAGGATTGATTTTAGCGGGACGAAAATGAGGCAGATGATAGAAGCAGGGAAACGGCCAACAGCAGACCTGATGCGTCCCGAAGTGGCGGATGTCATTTTGAAGTCGGGGAAACCTTTTGTGGATTAGTTGACTTACTGCCGTTTTACTAAAGCTGCAAGGGCTTAACCAATCAGAAACCCTTAAAACCATTAAGAGAATCTTCAGACAAAGATTTAGCTATGCCAGTAAGCTGGAATAAATTATGCTCAGCAGAGAAAACCTCAACGGTATTATAAAATCCCTCGGTCTTGTTTTCGGGGATATAGGAACAAGCCCGATATACACCCTTACAGTTATTTTTCTTCTTACAGAACATACGTTAGCCAATGTTCTGGGTATCCTCTCACTCATCATCTGGACTCTTATTATTATCGTAACAATAGAATACGCATGGCTTGCCATGAGCCTTGGCCAGAAGGGTGAAGGAGGCACCATTGTCCTTCGTGAAATACTTATCCCGATGTTAAAATCGGGAAGAAAAATCTCGTTTATCATCCTGCTTTCCTTCATTGGCATCTCCCTTCTTTTCGGTGATGGCGTCATCACCCCGGCCATAAGCATACTCAGCGCCGTCGAAGGAATAGTACTTATTCCCGGACTTGAGGGAACCTCGCCGGAAACGCTTGTTATCATTGCAGCTATAATTGCAATAGCCCTATTTTCAATCCAGAAAAAGGGCACCGAAAAAATTGCATGGGCGTTCGGTCCTGTGATGGCGTTGTGGTTTTTATCGATTGCAGCATCGGGTTTTGTTTCGATTCTAAATGTTCCGGCGGTGTTCAATGCCATAAATCCCTACTATGCTTTTAAATTTCTTACAGAGAACGGTATCGCAGGTTTCTTAATACTTTCCCAGGTTATACTCTGCGCCACAGGCGGCGAGGCGTTATATGCTGACATGGGACAGCTTGGAAAGCTTCCTATCATGAGGGGCTGGTATGTCGTGTTTTTTGCTCTTTTACTGAATTATCTCGGGCAGGGCGCCTTTATTATCCAGCATCCTGAGGCAAAAAATGTGCTTTTTGATATGATATTCCAGCAGGCGCAGATTCTATATATACCATTTCTCGTTCTCAGTATTCTTGCCACTATTATAGCCTCTCAGGCAATGATAAGCGGCATGTTCTCCATAGTATATCAGGGAATTACAACCCGGGTTCTGCCCATGCTAAAGGTGGATTATACATCGGCTAAACTAAGTTCGCAGATATACATTGGCACTGTTAACTGGGTTTTACTTTTTTTTGTTTTATTTATTATGTTTGATTTCAAGGAATCACATCGTTTAGCTGCAGCATACGGTCTTGCGGTCACCGGAACTATGGCTCTTACGGGTATTATGATGACATGGATTTTTTATTTAAAGGGTAAAATGTCAAAATTCGCTATCGCTATGTTCGTGACATTTGTTGATATTGCATTCCTCTTGTCAAGCCTTCACAAAATAGAAATACGCTACGGAGGCTACTGGTCGATCATTTTAGCACTTATTCCATTCAGCGTAATTATGGTTTACACGTCCGGGCAGAAAAAACTTTATAGCGCGCTTAAACCCATGGATTTAGATGTTTTCCTTGGGGAATATAATAGATTGTATTCAAGTATAAATAAAATCAAAGGGACAGCGCTTTTCTTTGCGAGAGATATAACAAGGATTCCACCATATATTGCTAATACGATGTTCGAAAATAACATCATTTATGAGGATAACATAATTGTGTCCATGATTAAATTAGACAACCCCTTCGGGGTTACCAGCTCTTTTAAGGAGACGCTTGCAGATGGTCTCCGGATTTTTGAGATAAGGATGGGGTATATGGAGGTGATGGATGTCGAGAAGATATTGAAGGAATCCGGAATAGATGAAAAGACGATATTCTATGGTCTTGAAGACATTGTGACTGAAAATATCATCTGGAAGTTTTATTCAACTATCAAAAAACTTACGCCGCCATTCGTCCAGTTTTATAAACTTCCGCCCCATAAGCTCCACGGCGTTCTCTCAAGGATAGAAATGTGAATTTTGTTCATAAGGCTTATATATAATCGTATGTAAATATACTCCGTTGTTAATGACTTATAAGTTGAAAAAAGGGGACCATTCGATAAGGAAACTTGCTTTTTTATTATTAATTTCATTAATGGCTTCAACAGTTGGAGGCGCATCGCCGCAAACCTTCAATTTTTCAATGCAAAACAGTACAGGTTTAAGTTTTGAAAATGGTTCTTATATTATAGAAGTTGTTAAACTTGAACGGATGGCTTATGTTACAGCCAATATGACTAACGGTGACAAACCGGTAATTCGAAATTTATACGAAGGCGAAGCTCCTATCACATTTAATCAAATCAAGCTTGGCGCTTCGTTTATTACTGAAACTTCAGCCATGATTACAATAGAGTTCCCTGCTGAATGGGGGGCTCCTAAAAAATACCAGATTGCGGTTGCCCAGGTCGGGGTTCCGAACATTGTCCTAACAAAAACAGCCGATAAAACGAATATTAATAATGGCGACGTTGTAAAATTTAAAATCAAAGTTGAAAATAATGGAAATGCAACAGCCTATAATGTAACACTGATTGAACAGCTCCCAAGCGGTTTTTCCAATGCCCCATATTCAACATTTCCGCCAGAGATAAATTCCGAACTGGCCGCGGGAGAAAGCCAGGAACTTAACTATGGATTGAAAGCTGTGGATTCAGGCACATTTACAATAGAACCTACAATTATAAAATATGGTTCAAAAACGAGCAAATCAAATTCGCTGACAATTACAGTTGCTGAAGTTTTAAGGGAAAAATCCTACCTGACCACGGTTATCAGCATTGATAAAATGAATGCCACCGTAGGTGAGCTAATAAAAGCTACCGTAAAAATCAACAATACAGGTAAAGCTACCGCTAAATCTGTACTTGTAGATGGAATACCTCCATTAGGCATGGAAGCCGTTGAGGGGGATTTAAGACAGGTTTACGATAGCATAGCACCGGCCGATGCAAAAGAATATAGGGTCACATTAAAACCGAAAGAATCTGGTAATTATACCATACATTTAAGAACGGCTTACAATGACAATGAGGCTGGTACACCTTCTGATTCCGAAACAATCACCGTAACAGAAAAACAAGGGAATTACCTGTACTTTTTACTCCCGGTTATGATTTTCATAATAGGAATAGTATTATTTACAATTAAAAGACATAGGGAATATTCATATTAGAGGTCATATGCTGAATGTACTTATTATCGGAGTCGGGCAGTGCGGCAACAGGATTCTTGACGCAATAAACAAAGAAGCATTCGGCGGAAGCGTGCTCTCAAAATATTATGGCACGCAGAAGTTTACGAGCCGCGTTGAAACCCTTGCAATCAATACGGCGATGAACGACCTGAAAGAATTGAGATTTACAAAAGCAAAAGACAGGATACATGTGCCCTATCTTCACGGGGTCGGGGCGAACAGGAACATCGGAAAACAATGTTTTGAAGATAATAAGGAACTATTGCTCCGGTCGATAGAGGAACGCGGGGATTTTGATGTAGCATTTGTTATAGCGTCGTCTTCTGGCGGGACAGGTTCATCATTTACTCCTCTTTTGATTGATGCGCTGAAAGAGCGATATAAATTCAGCGTTTACGGGATTATAGTGCTTCCCTTCAGGGAGGAGGGGTCGATTTATCTCCAGAATTCGATTTTTTGCCTGAAAGAGATAATAGCTGGAAGTTCGGATGGCAATATTGTCGTGGATAACCAGTTCCTGAAGCATCTCGGCAAGGATATAAAAACCGCTTATGACGGGATAAACAGGACGGTTGCGCAGCGGTTCCTGTTCCTTTTAAAGTCGCTTGACAGCGAGATGATGATGGTCACCGACCTTGGCGATTTCAAAACTGTTATGTCAGCGGGTTCCAAGCTTGCTACAATGGGTTTCGGGGAAGGCGACAAGAACGTTTCCATCAAGGCGGTCATCAAGCACAGCCTTTCGCATGCAGGTCTTCTTTTTGAGCTTGACCCTTATAAGGAAGCGAACAGGGCAATGATAATTATAGAAGGGGATAAAAAGTATCTCAATATAATTGATATTACAACAGAAGTTGAGAAACTTTCAAGCGAGATAGGGCAGATATTCAAGGGAGTTCTTTTGCGCAATGGCGAAATGCCAAGGGTGCTTACTGTATTGTCAATCGGCGCTTCTTCTGAATTGAATAAATTATTTAACATAGGTATTGAGGCTGTCAGGAAAGAAAAAGAGAAGAAGGAGCAGGTGGCAGAACAGAACAGGGGGATAAAAGAAAAGCTTGAGGGGCTGGAGCCGCAGTATTAAGCGAAATATTCATATCGTCGCAAGCAATATCAAACATCATGGCAAAAGACAAGAAACTTGTGCAATCGCAGAATTGCAACGGATGCGGAATATGTGTAACGGTTTGCCCCACGAATACGAAATTGGCAAAAGCTGAAGATTTTGATGTCAATACAGCAAAACTTGCGATTTCAGTATCCAATGGCGCTGCGGTTATAGATAACCTGACGTGTATCGCCTGCGGGATATGCACCCGTAATTGCCCGGTCGGCTCACTGGCGATTGTTCCGGTTTAATTTTTTTAACTGCAATTAAACGTGGATTACAGTCAAAAAACCAAACAATTTTAAGTGTCTTTGCGGCCTTTGCGACTCTGCGGTGAATAAAATTGCACACCGCAAAGGCGCCAAGTACGCAAAGCATTCACAAAAATATGTTTTAGAAAATTAGGTTCTCAATTAATGCTATTAATAATGCGCCACAATCGCGGGCTTACAGGCACAGATATCAGGAAAGCAGCGGAGATTATTAGAAAAAACGGTATCGTCATCTATCCTACCGAGACTGTGTATGGTATCGGCGCCAGTATTTTTTCAGAAGAGGCGCTGAAAAAAGTGTTTGCAGCCAAGAAAAGAGATACCGGAAAGCCTGTTTCGGTTGCTGTTTCCGGTTTCAGGATGATGGACGAGCTTGTGGTAATGAATGAGAAGGAAAGGCATTTTGTTGAAAAACTTCTGCCCGGACCTGTAACTGTTTTATTGAAGAAAAAGGAGAAAGTTCCAGATATACTGTCTTCGGCGGGGCTCGTGGGAATACGCTATCCCGACCATGAAACTACGATTAAGCTCATTGAACTTGCGGGCGTCCCCATCACATCGACCAGCGCCAACATTTCGGGAGAGGCGCCGCCTGTGAAAGCCGATGAAATCAAAATAAGCGCGGATTATATCATTGACGGCGGCGAGTGTAAGGGCAAGCCTTCAACTGTTGTTGACCTTGTGAACCGCAAAATCATACGCAAAGGCGCAAAGTATGAGGAAGTTGTTGCGGCACTTCTGGATTTGTAGGGTTTTGCGTTTGAATTAAACTGCTGGCGGGTTGCATTTTGTCACAGAAATTATTTATATAATGACTTCTTATGACGTGCGGTCTATTATACTGCTTTTTTGCAGCATGGTTGACGGGTCGAGGATGAGAATAATTGAAATTATGATTAGGGGAAAAACATGGTGAAGAAAATAACGATTAAAGGAATTGCTTTTGTGATATTGATGTTGAGTATTGTTTTGATTGCGATGGCGGCGGCGCCAACTGTTCTTATAACAGCACCTACAGATAATCAAGCCATTAGCGGTACCTTTCAATTCATTGCTAATATAACCAGTCCAACCGAGAACATGAACATAGTAGAATTTAAAATTACTAACGGAACACCTGGATGGTCTAATATATTAAATACTACAAATCCAAATAGAAATACTTCCAGTTCAGGAGAGGACTTCACATTTCTTCCTCCTTTAGATACTACAACATTTGCGAATGATAATTATAGTCTGATAGTGACCGCAGGAAATACAACAACTGGTAATATCACAGTTGCAACTCGCAATTTTATTATCAATAACCTGCTACCACCTGCTGTTACTATTATAAATGTCGATAGGGGACAAACATATCTTAACTGGACATGGACTGCTCCATCTGACGTTAATTTCAGTGGAGTTTATTTGAGTATAGATGGCGGTTCAGCATCTTTTATCGGTCATGCACCAGGAAGTACGTATTCCCAACTTGTAACATTCGCTCCTAATACAACACATAATATATCGCTTCGTTCAGTAAATACATACGGAATTATCAACTCTACAGGAGCTTACAACGAGACCACCACCCTTCCGAATACAGTTTCGGATGGACAGGTTTCATTAGGGTCAAATGTTGTTGTTAATTTCTCAGGAGTTACCGGCTCTGGAAATACCTCCACGACGGTTTCAAGCAGCAATACTTGGGTAAGTAATGCCTCAATTTTTAATGCTGTTGGAAACTATTACGATATCAATACGACAGCAAACTTCGCAGGAGGTTATGCAATCGTTGAAATACCATACACTCCAGGCAGTTTTGACGAGAACCTTGTAAGATTATATCATCTTGAAAGTGGTGTTTGGAAGGATGTAACTTCGGGGGATATTGTGGCTCATAAGGTTCGAGGCAATGTAACGAGTCTCTCTCCTTTTGTGCCTGGTGTTCCACCAGGTCCGGGAATAACAAACACCACACCTTCAGCAACAGTCCAAACCATTGGACTCGCCTCGCAGAACTTCACTGTAACTTTTGACCAGACCGTAAATGTAACGTGGTATATTAACGGCACAAATGTATCCAGCAATGCCTCGGTAACCTCAAATTATTACCTGAATAACTCCCCTTCAACTGGCACATGGAATATTACAGTTGTGGGTAACAACGCAAACGGCACAGCTTCCTACACCTGGAACTGGACAGTCCGCTCCCGCACATACGAGACCGGCAACCGCATATGGGATGCAAGCAAAGAGATGAACCTCACATATACATGGAACCCGATGAGCTTCTATGCCTTCTATTACGATGTGGATAATAACGTGGGCAATGAATCATTGCAGATACAACTTGGAAGCAGGACTGACAGGAACCTTCCGGAAAATTCAATCACATACACCACAAAGCCGGACAACGTTTCATTCCAATACAAACCATGGGGCTCGTATAATGTCATAGGATTCATGGCAGAGAAATATTTTGCCGCATATACGGCAGTCTCGACCGGCATAACAAGCAAGCCTATCAGCACCATTGGCAGCAAGCAACTCCACAAGATATTGATGGATGACAATACCCAGCGGGCAATATACGCAGGCAGCACGCTCACATTGAGCGAAGGATATGTCCTCAAAGTCAAGGATGTTGACATCACAGGCGGAAAGATAGTACTTCTATCGCTATTAAAAGACGGCAACGAAGTTGACACCACTGCAATCGCGGCGGGAAATACCTACACATACTCAAAGAGGGTTGGCGTGGTAAGCGATGTCCCGATTATCGCAGTCCATATAGACACAGTGTTCTCGGGGCGTGAGGCGAACGCAGCTTTCATGAAAGGCATATTCCAGATATCGGAAAGCTTTACCTCGATAAATACAGGCAACATGTACGGCATAATGGAAATAAAAAGCGCTTCAGATACAGGGATTACGATGCAAAACAAGAACGCCCTTTCATTATCGCCAGGCTCTCTTAATGACCTTATGGGAGATATGAAAATAGTGGTTGCAGACAACAGCAGTGTGCTGCGGTTTGCCCCAACAGTCCAGAAAGCCGGGACTTATGAAGTGCGCGGTACGATATCACAGGCTACAGACCCGACAACATTTGATTGGAACCCCCTGAATTTCGAAGGTTTCTATTATGACATAGATGAAGACGTAGGCTCTGAGAAATTAACCCTGACAAGGACCGACAGGTCAGTTGCAGAAAATGCTCTTGTCTATACAACTTCACCCCAGGCTGTCAGTTTCCAATACAAGAATTTCGGCACGTATAAAGTCATAGGATTCATGGCTAACAAATATTTTGCCGGATATATTGGCAATGGCAACGCGACTGGCATATCAAAAATCGATATAAGCACTATAAACAGCAAGCAGCTCCATAAAGTGCTGGCGGATGACAACACCCAGCGCGCAGTATATGCGGGAAGCACGCTCACATTGAATGAAGGATATGTCCTCAAAGTCAAGGATGTTGACATCACAGGCGGAAAGATAGTACTTCTATCACTATTAAAAGACGGCAATGAAGTGGACACCACTGCAATCGCGGCGGGAAGTACATACGTTTATACAAAGAAGGTCGGGGTAGTAAGCGACCTGCCCGTAATCGCCGCCCATATCGAAACCGTGTTCTCAGGACGGGAAGCTAATGCAGCGTTCATAAAAGGAATATTCCAGATATCGGAAGCAATCACACCGGTCACCACCAATGACCAGTATGGAATTATGAAAGTGACTGAAGTTTCCGATAACAAGATAGAAATGAAAAATACAGGAACTGTGAGCCTTTCCCCGAACAGCATCATTGATGTGATGGGAAATATCAAGTTCCATGTAGCGGATTCCAATGACATCAGATTTTATCCCTTCATACTGGTCAACGGGAGCCTCGCTGCTGCAAACCAGCTTTCAATTTCCGTGCCCTCAAATCCGAGTGTAAAGGATACGATAACAATTGCAATAACGGCGGGCTCATCTCCTGCTGACGGCGCGGCGGTAACTTTCGATGACGTCAGTATAGGGACGACCAACAGCACTGGCAAACTTGATTACACCCTCACCAGAAGCGGTATGCACAATATCACGGCTACCAAGCTGGGATATGAAAAAGCGGTCAAGACGATACAGGTTGCAGAATGGGTGGACAACAGGTTGAGCATCGATATCCCGGCAGTTATAGACCAGGGAATCCCGGTATCAATGAAAGTCCAGTCAAACGGGACGGCTATTGCCGGCGCGAGTATTACACTGGACAACTCAGTCATCGGGGCAACAGATACCAAAGGGATATTGAATTATTCATTTACTGCCAGCGGGACGCATAATCTCGGGGCTTCCAAGGACAAATACATAAGCGTTGTCAGGGAGATTTCCATCAGGCTGCCCTTCTCCGAGTATAAAGCCCTCGATATCAATATCGCACCGAATGCGGTTTTCACAAATGTCCAGACGTTAATAACATCAAATATCACAAATGCTGGCACGAAAGCAGACACAAAACAGGTGGAACTTATTTCTAACGGGACAGTCGTGGACAACAGGTCAGTCTCTCTTGCCCCCGGTGAGATAAAGGGGATTAATTTTACAAGAAAAGAAGCCCTGCCGGGCAATTATACTATTGAAATCCTGGGACAGAAAGGGTTACTGGAAGTTAAGGAACAGCCAATAAATTACTACCTGATTGGAGGAATTGCAACAGTTATCGGGTTAATAGCGATTTATCTATTGACCGCGAAAGGCATACTCGGAAATCTCCTTGGCAAATTTGGAAAGAAAGGTATCGAAGAAGTGAAAAAATAAGTGATAGACTGCGAGAGGCGAATTCCCGGTTCCTTGTGGGAACACAGGGGCAACCCGGGGATTTCGTTCCCGATACCTTGTTACTGACGTAGAACACAACAACTGATTTATATCAATAAATAAATCTAGAATTGTGTTTTGAATGAAACAACAAATAAATCAGTTAAAAGTAACCCATACTAAATTATCAGATGTCTTTTATTTGAATGAGATTAGCCAAAAAACAAAATTAATTGAAATTTTATTGATAGTCGGTTCTTTAATAGTTGCCTTTAAAACTCCCGAAGTTTTGGCCAGCAAATATATCGGTTTAAAAGATACCGCCGTAACAATGATTTTCATATTTTTTGCTTTATTTTCAATTACATATTATATTCTTATTCAAAAAGAAATAAATGAAACTACAAAAAAAATCATAAATTTAACATCTTTTTTAGTCGCAGTTTCGTTCTCTGCAATCCCATCAAGTATGCTGGCTATCAGCATGGTCAAAAACATTTCATCATTTTCTATGGCATTAATTTCATATTTTCTCGTAGTTGTTGTTTATCTGGGATTTTTTACTACTGTAATCTGGGCAGCGCTTAAAGTAAAATAATATTTGGTAACCGAAAAAGTGAGAAAAACAGGCGACGATAGGGGGACTTGAATCATCGAGTTTTAATGAGGAGCACGGTTTAAATCTGTGGGCTCCACCAGGGACTCTATTAATACAGAAATTTTACGGAGTGTGCCCATACCAATACCACCTTTTTCTAAACAACAGTCCTGATAGATAAAAATAAAAAGGAAGTTTACCATGACCTGCATCTGAGACCTTGTATGCGGCTGAAATGATCAATATTTCTGGTCACAAGTTCTTCCTTATTTGATATTACAATCCCGGCTATAAGAACGTCCTGGATGTCCAGCGGACTTCCTGAATTCATTAATTTGGCATGGATATCAGCAGCTTTCGCAGCCGCAGACCTGTCAAAGCCGAGAATATCTATGGACTTAAGTAATGAATTGGTTTCTGATATCGCTTTTTCCGGTTTTGTGGAACGCATAGCTCCGTAATAAAGTTCAAAGACATTTATCATAGTTGTTTTTGGATCTTCTATCATGTCCACTGTTATTTCTGAAATGCCTTTACCTCTGAGGATAGATATTAAAAAATCACTATCAAGGACTGTCACAGTTCCAACCTCTTCAATCTGGTACTGGGGGAGTGCCTTACCTCAAGTGCTGCTTTTTCAAATTCTTCATCGTCTTTTAATACACCTATAAATTCACTGAGACGTTTCTTCCGCAGAGGTGCAGTGATACGTTTTACAACATCAGTAAAGCTCTCTCCTTCTTTCTTAAGCTCAGCCAGCGCTTTATAAGCCTCTTCTGAAATTGTTAATGTCTTATGTGCCATATTCTTAAGTGTATTTATGCGTGTATTTATACTTAACCAAATCCTTGTAGGCGATCACTTTAGAATTTCCAAAATTCGCCTTCTCATAAATTTCTTTCAGCACTTCGGGACTGTACCCGGTATAATGCCTCGCCAGCCCGCTTGCAGTCACTCTGCCGCAAAAGACATCAGTAAAACCTGTCCTGCCGCCTGCCATGCTCATTTCCTTGCAAATGAAAATACCACATGCAAAGCATCAGTACAAGGCGACGAGAGGGGGACTTGAACCCCCGAGTTCCTTGTGGGAACACAGGGTTAGCAACCCTGCGCCATACCGGGCTTGGCTATCTCGTCAAATCTGGAATGATGGCAGTATCCATCATTTAGAATAAGATTTCGGGTATTCCTCTAATCTACTGTTTTCTATTTAACACTTTTTACCAGTTTTATATTTTATAAATTTCATCCCGAAGATAGTAAATTATCAGCAAGAATAGCATAACCACGCTTTGCGTTCTTTGCGGTATGATTAAACTGTGTTAATCTTCATTGAAAGATAGCTATATAAAGTAAAATCTTCTGGATAACATGCCATGAAACTTCTTGCCATCGATGTTGGAATGGGAACACAGGATATTCTTCTCTATGACAGCAAAAAGAATATCGAAAACTGCTTCAAGATGGTCCTCCCGTCGCAGACGCAGATAGTCGCGCAAAGGATTTCCAGGGAGACCCGCGCCGGGCATGCTATCGTCCTCGCCGGGGAAACCATGGGCGGTGGGCCATACGTTGGGGCTATCAGGCTGCACATCGAAGCCGGACTTGCGGTATATGCGACAGAAAGAGCCGCCCTCACGGTTAATGATAACCTGAACAAAGTAAAGGACATGGGAGTGGTCATGGTCAGCGAAGAGGAAGCGGATGAGTTAAACGCAACAAGGATTGAAATGTGCGACGTGGATAAGCCCGCCCTTAAAAAGGCATTGGCGCTCTTTGGCATTTCCTTCCCGAATAAGTTTGCCGTCGCGGTGCAGGACCACGGATATTCCCCTGATGCCAGCAACCGCGTATTCCGTTTTGAGTATTTCAGGGATATCATTAAAAATGGCGGGAGTCTTAACTCGTTCGTTTATAAAGGCAATATCCCTGAGCGTTTCTCAAGGATGAAAGCTGTGGAAAGAACACTTCCCGGTGCTCTTCTTATGGATACGGGATTTGCAGCGATAAGAGGCGCTCTCTCTGGAGCGGATGCAAAAAATCCTTCACTTGTTGTAAATATCGGTAACGGCCACACTCTTGCAGGCGTTGTGGATAAAGGAGTCGTTCTTTCGTTATTCGAGCATCACACACATCAGATAACAGCAGGCAAGCTCGATGATTACCTCAAGCGCTTATGCAAGGGAACGCTTGGATTCAAGGAAATATTCGATGACGGCGGGCATGGCTGTTATATCAGGGAAGCAGTCGGGTTTGATAACATTGGTTCAATACTTGTGACAGGCCCGAACCGCAGCATCATGCGCCGCTCTCATCTGGACATAAGATTTGCCGCGCCTTATGGCGACATGATGCTTACAGGCTGTTTCGGCCTTATGGATGCTTACCTTAATTATATTGAAAATCAAAAAGGTCAGACATGAAAAAGGAATTGCTAAAACCCATAATAAATGCGATATTTGCATTGTTTTTGATAATCCTGGTTAAAATTGTCGCTATGATCATGCTCAAAAAAGTCAGCGGTGTCAATGATCTTATCGACATTGCGCTATCCCTTGCAGTCGTAGTTGTGTTATTAACTTTCATGCAAGAGTTCAATAAACAGCTTGAGGTGTCATCACCGGAATTCCCGCAGGTTCGCTCAATCGTCTCATGGCTAATATTTTTGCTTATTGTCCTGACTCTTTACGGGGCATTCAGTCCGTTCTCAGCCGGTTTGCCCTATGGCATATATTTCATAATATTTTTCATCCTGGCGCTTGTCCCGGTATATTTTCTGTGGAAAATCCTGTATAAGAATATGGATAAGATATCATCCCTTCTTGAGAGCATTTCCAGTGAAGAAAAAACCAGGTGCTCATGCGGCCTGGAAAACCCGGTATCAGCCAAATTTTGCAACAGTTGCGGCTTGCCATTGCAGGAACCATAAATATGCGCGAATTCATCCTCTATTCACGAACCGGAAGAACTGATCCAAGATTCCAGAATCTAAGGGAAGCGGGAAGGCTGGATGTTGTGTACCAGTCTATCCTGATGGCGCTGTTCCGTTCTCATGCCATGCGCAGGGATGTCGTATTCCATGCAATTCTCAGCGGACCTCCAAATCCTCCTCTTGAGCTTGTAGTCGATGGGGAAAAATTAAGAGATGCCCGCACGGATGAACGTACCTGGGAAGATATCCTCAGGAAAGTCCTTTCAGGCAGGGAACATCCGGGTATTTCTATAAAAAAAAGCAGCCTTCAACAGCTTGTAAAGGAGAAAAAGAATATCTTTGTTCTTGAAGAATCCGGCGAGAGCATAAGGACGATTGACCTTGGTGAAAACCCTGTTTTCGTATTGGGGGATCAGGTGGGTCTTCCGAGGAAGGACGAAGAGTTCGTTTTGAGATATGGCAAAAAAGTTTCGATAGGTGAAAAAGCATATCTGGCTTCTGCATGCATTTGCATCATTAATTATATTCTTGACCTGCGGGAATGTTTTTCAGAGGAAAATGAAGAAGCAAAATGACTTTTTATCCCTTCATCTTTTCCACGCATCCTGAAATAACAGCAGGCACAGCCCCTATTGCCGTGCAGGTCTCAAGCGAAACGCCTTTTGATGTTATATCCAGGTGATACTGAGCGAGTTCAAATAATTTGTCGGGAAGACCCTTATGCCCGAGGCCGATAAGAAATAGAAATGATTTCTTCTTGTTAATCAAGCCGGCAAGAGCGGGCAGTTGGAGCTGTTTTTCGCGGGCAGGGTGGGATGTGGTTACTACAACCGAACCGAACTGGGGCTGGAATCCTTTTTCCGGAAGGTCAAAAACGAAAAACTTTCCTGAGCCGAATAATTCTTTAAGATATTTCCCGGACTCTCCGATTGTGGTTTTATCTTTCACGAAATCCACAAGTTCTTCTGCGTTCATTTTGAAGGGATAATCAAAAAGAGCGAGATTGAACCCGAAAGCGTATGCGATTGGCGCCGCCCTGGCAATACTTCGGTAATGTGCCTCGTGGAGCTTTATTTTGTCGTAGGTGTTCACAATTCCAAGTGTCAGCATACTTTTTTCTTAGAGTCAAAGATGCTAATAAACTTGCTGAACAGATTTATCTTAATTACAGCAAAGAGACAGAGGACGCTAAAGCCCGATTTGCGCCGCTGCGGTAGTAACTTTGCGCGCTTGGCGTGCTTTGCGGTGAAGGATTAACCACCACAGAGGGCGCAAAGAACGCAAAGATTTTGCTCACACCAAACTTTTTTACTGTCCCAAAAACCCAACGATTATAAATCCAGGTACGTGTACCTGTTCATGACTTCTTTATAATTATTCATTATATCATCAGCATCAGCCTTTGACAACCCGTTCTCCCGCAGTGCCTGGTTCACCTCTGATTCAAACGCTTCAAGAAGATAACTATTATTATATTTGACATAACCAAGGACATCACAAATCCTGTCACCATTAACGATTTGTTTAATATGCCATTCGCCGCTGTCATCAATAATTATATGCGCCTCGTTTGCAGCCCCGAATAAATTATGATAATCTCCTATGGTATCCTGGTACGCGCCAATCATCAGGACGGCGAGGTAGTAAGAGCCGTTGTTAAGCTCGTGCAATTCCAGGACTTCTTTAACATCCTTCAGGTCCACGAATTTGTCTATCTCACCATCAGAATCGCATGTGATGTCCACGATAGTGCCGTACTGGGTGGGTTTCTCATTGGCGCGGCTTACTGGAACCACCGGGAATAATTGCTTTATTGCCCAGAAATCCGGAACAGACTGGAAAACCGAGAAATTGCCGATATATTTTTTGGACAATAGCTTATTCAGGTCTTCGAAATCATCGGATTTGTTCTGGGTTTCCTTGGCAAATGCCGCGGCTTTTTCACATATCTGCCAGAAAAGAATCTCCCCTTCGGACTTATCCTCAAGCTCAAGTTCGCCAAGATTGAATAATGAAAGAAGTTCCTCACGATGAAGCAGCGCGTCGTGGTAATACTCTTCATAGTTTTTAATGTTTATTTCTTTTGACCCGTCGTACAGTTCTTTTATTATATGTGGTTCATTACCGCGCAGCTCCACCTGCCTGTTGAGGTTTCCATTCTTGCTGCCCTTAATGTTGATAACCAGTACGGAATGGTACGCAGAAATCGCCCTTCCGCTTTCAGATAAAATTATCGGGTGAGAGACATTTTCCTCGTCGCATACTTCTTTTAAAGAATAGACCACGTTGTTGGCATATTCCTGGATAGAGTAATTGGCGCTGGCGTCCGATGATGTTTTGCTGCCGTCATAATCAAGACCAAGACCTCCGCCGATATTGAAATATTTGATGTTGATGTGCTTGACTTTAATTTTCGCGTACACCCTTGCCGCTTCTTTGACAGCTTTCTGGATTCTTCTTATTTCGGTTATCTGGGAGCCGATATGGAAATGAAGCATCTGCAACTGGTCAAGCATATTATATTCGCTGATGATTTTTATGCATTCAAGTATTTCAGTAGTGGTAAGACCGAACTTTGCGGATTCCCCGCCGGATTCGACCCATTTCCCGCTTCCTTTTGAGTATAACTTCACCCTGATGCCTATAAGCGGTTTTACTCCCATCTTTTTTGAAGTCTCAAGCAGCCGTTTCGTCTCGCTGAATTCATCGATTACGATTACGACTTTGTTCCCCAGTTTTATTGTGTTCAATGCAAGTCTCAGGTATTCATCGTCCTTGAAACCATTGCAGATAAGGAGCGCATCAGTGCTTAAATCAAACGAGAGGGCTGCCAGCAGTTCCGCTTTTGTCCCCGCTTCAAGGCCCATGTTGTATTTTTTCCCGGATTTTACGATTTCCTCTATTACCTCTTTTCGCTGGTTCACCTTCATCGGGAATATTCCCTGGTACGTGCTGTTATATTTATATTCTGAAATTGAATTGGAGAATGCGCCGTTCAGGGCTTTTATCTGGGCTTCGAGTATTTGCGGGAACCGGAATAATATTGGAAATTCGATTTTTCTGGAGGTTAGATTATCCACGACATTTTTCAGGTCAATAACCTGTGCATCGTTTTTTGTTGGTTTGACGATTAAATTACCATTTTTATTAAAAGAAAAAAATCCATTACCCCACCGCTCAATGCCATAGAGTTCTATTGCGTCTTCGACTTTCCACATTTAAGTAATTTTCACGTCCTTCGTACCAATAAATCTAGGTTATGAATACTTGTTGAGGTTTAAACTTTTCCGTCGGGTACTACATTAGATTTTTAGCATCATTTGCTAGTGCCACTCTGCCACTGTTTCGTATTCGTTTAGGCCGCATCTTAAGTTTGGCCGGAAATGATTTTCCTGTAGAAATTATAATTACGCGTTCTGTTTCAAAGTCATATTTCATTTTAGAGGGAGCTTTGAATTTTTTTGTTACAGAATCAATTTCACAACCGCAATCATAAGCTTCAACAAGATCGAGTATTAGAGTTCCAAACTCATATTCAATAATGGCTTCACACTTATTGATTTTTATGTCAGTAATTGAAGATCTGGTAGATAATATTTCAAAATCCTCCTTCGAAACCCTCTCCCCAATATATTTAAATATACATTTTTTGATAGAATGATAATCATCAAATTGGATTGTGAACTCGTAACCGACCTCTAAATCTTTTGGTAAATCAATAATTGGTTTAATTCCATTAATCGAAGCAGAATATAGAGTTTTTTCATAAACTTCCTTACATTTTTCATCAATCAGCCCACCATGATGAGTCCAAACGTTTCTTATTTGCCAAAGTAGAAATATCGTTAATTCACATGAATCTGAAAGGTTATAATTACTTACCCATCCAGTAATTTGTTTCCCTTCTCTTATGAAGGTATCAAAAGCATTGAATAATTTTTCCAAAGATATCGAATAGTCATCATTTCCACTTCTCTTAGCATTATCATCTCTAATTTCTGCTTTAGCTAGACTTTCCATAGCGACGCATGTTGCGGGAAAATTTTTTGGATATTTAAATTCCAAAGTAAAAGTTAATTTACCCAAATCTTGAACTAATCGATTTGGCTTTTTAAAAAATCTCGCTTGTTTTGTGTTTGGCAATATCCACTACCTCATCATATTGTGAATCCTGATACACGGTCATGCGTAGAACTTTGAATATATTATCTATTTGAATAAGATTCTCTTACACATTCTATCCTCTTATTCTTATATATAATCGTCATTCAAACCACTTAATCAATAATAAACTGTATTACTGCCCTACTTTGAAACTGTTTAGGATTTCATAACAATATTTAAACCATCCTGCCAAGATATTGGATGAACATCGGAGAATCCCAATGCCCAAATACCTCGTATTCATAACTGTTATCGGTAAAGACCAGAAAGGAATAATCGCCAGAATCTCAAACGCGGTTTACACGCACAATATCAATATCGAAGACCTGAACCAGAAAGTCATGGAGGGCTATTTTGTGATGACCATGCTTGCTGATATGTCAGATTCTTCGATGACAATACCGGAATTAAAAAAAGAGCTTTCCATAATAGAGAAGGAAATGGGCCTATCCATCCAGGTCCAGCATGAGGATATCTTCAAAGCGATGCACCGGGTGTAAGTCATGGAATATTCTATCGAAGAGGTCATGGAAACTGTCAAAATGACTCTTTACCATAATTTTGATATCAGGACAGTGACGCTTGGAATCAATTTGAAAGACTGCATCCACTCGGACATCGAGGTTTTCAAGTCAAACGTTTACGACCGCGTCACGGATTATGGGCGAACACTTGTTTCTGAAGCCGAGAAACTTGAAGCGAAATACGGCATCCCGATAATCAATAAAAGGATTTCAGTAACCCCGGTTTCATTGATTGTCGAGGCGTGCTCGGAGAAGGATGCACCGGTTCAGATTGCAAAGACGCTTGATGATGCTTCACGCGATGCAGGCATTGATTTTATCGGCGGGTACGGCGCGCTTGTCCAGAAGGGCATAACAAAAGCGGACGCGTTGCTCATAGACTCGCTTCCAGAAGTGCTCTCAGGTACCGAAAGGGTATGCGCTTTCCTGAACGTCGCTTCAACTGTTTCAGGGATGAACATGGACGCAGTGGTCAAACTTGGAAAAACCCTCAAGGAAATTTCAAACCGGACAGAGAACGGAATCGGATGCACAAAATTTGCGGTATTTTCAAACGCCCCTGAGGACAATCCATTCATGGCAGGAGCGTTTCATGGCATCGGGGAGCCTGATTTTTCACTGAATATAGGCATAAGCGGCCCGGGTGTTGTGAGAAGCGTGGTAGAAAAGAACAAAGACTGCGACCTGACTGCGCTTTCCGAGGTCATCAAGCGCACGGCATTTAAGATAACAAGAGCCGGCGAGTTGATTGGAAGGGAACTTGCCGGAAATATGAACGTCCCTTTCGGGATAGTGGATATTTCGCTTGCATCAACCACGAAAGTCGGCGATTCGGTAGCGGGCATTGTGGAAATGATGGGTGTTGAGAAAATGGGAGCGCCTGGCAGCACCGCCGCTCTTGCGCTGCTTATCGATGCTGTGAAGAAAGGCGGCGCCATGGCATCGGGAAATGTGGGTGGACTGAGCGGCACATTCATCCCGGTGAGTGAGGATTCGGGCATGAACGCCGCAGTGAAGGCGGGGGCGCTTTCGATTGAGAAACTTGAAGCACTGACCGCAGTCTGCTCTGTGGGGCTTGACATGGTAGCCATTCCGGGCGATACGCCTGCTGAAACCATATCGGCTATAATTGCGGATGAGCTTTCGATAGGCGTGGTGAACGGGAAGACAACAGGCGTGCGGCTCATTCCTGTCCCTGGAAAAAAAGCCGGGGATTATGTGAATTTCGGGGGGCTGCTCGGTGAAACCTATGTAATGGAAGTGAGCGCATTCAGTTCCCGCGATTTCATATTGCGCGGCGGGAGGATGCCCAGCCCCATTACGAGCATGAGGAATTAGCTTTCCACCCAGTTAATATTATTAACTCATCAATACAATAATAGTAATTGAATGTTTAAGCTTCGAATAAGTAAATCTGTTATTGTCTATGTTTCCATTTTTACAATTCTTGTTTTAACATACGGCCTGATTTTCCAGTACCTGATGCGCACATACGACAACAGGAATTACGATTTCATAACCGCAATTTACTGGGTTATAATGAGCATGACCACGGTGGGGTATGGCGATATTATTTTCACTTCCTCCATGGGACACCTGTTCAGTATCGTTGTTGCACTCTCAGGCGTAATAATGATATTCGCCATGCTTTTCCCCCTGGTGGTCACTCCCTGGCTTGAACAAACTATCAAGAAAGAGCTGCCCGCGAAAGTGCCGGCTGTTTTGAAAGACCACATTATAATATGCGGCTACAACCAGCTCGTTGAAACCCTTATCACAGAACTTGACGAGTACGGGATTTCTTTTGCTGTAATTGATGAAAATGAAAAGAACGTTGCGCAGTTGATCAAAAGGAAAATAATATGCGTTCATGGTGATGCGGCAGACGAGAACGTGCTGCTGAATTCAAATATACTCTCAGCAAAGATGTTGATAGCCAACCAGAATGATGAAAAGAATGCAAGCATAATCCTGACAGCCAAGGAGCTCTGCAATATCAAGGTAATAGCACTTGTTGAAAACATAGCAAGGTCAGCTTACCTGAAATACGCCGGAGCAGACCAGGTAATTTCACCAAAAACATTATTCGGGACATACATTGGAAGAAAAGCCATCGACCCGCTCACAGACCATCTTGCAGGGGCTACGAAATTCTTTGAAAACCTGAGTATTGTGGAACTTCCCATTTATCCCAGAAGCGTTCTAATCGGAAAAAAATTAAAAGAAGCACGGATACGCGCAGAGACCGGCGCAAATATAGTGGGGCTCTGGACAGGCGGCATATTATCATTAAATCCGCAGCCAGAGGACGCGATAAAAGAGAATTCCATACTTCTTGCAGTCGGTACGGAAATACAGCTTGAAGCATTAAAAAAAATGACGCGGTGATATTGTGAAAAAACATTTTATTCTCATCGGGTACGGGGATGTGGGCATGAGTATAGCCAGGGTTCTTGAAAAAGCTCTTGTGAGTTTTGTGGTAGTTGATAAGAATGAAGCAAAATTCAAGGATAAGAATTTCAAATACGTAGTTGGGGATGCAACCGATGAGGAAGTCCTGAAGCGCGCCGACCTCAAGAACGCAACTTCGGTCATCATCGTTTTGAATAATGACACCGATATTATTTTCACTTCTCTCATAGCAAGGACTTTGAATCCGCCTTGTATAATCATTGCAAGGGCGAATGCAACAAAGTCCATTGATAAGATTTACAGGGCAGGTGCGGATTATGTGGCTTCTCTTTCGATAGTAGCTGCGCAGATGCTCGCCCGCATAGTTCTCGGGCATGAAATAGAAGAGACCATAATGATGTTTGAAGGGCTGGAAATAGAACGATACCACGTTACAAAAGATTCACCCCTAACGGGTGAGAAAATATCGGATGCCTGTATCCGTTCCAGAATAGGATGCACCATTATCGGGATTGAAGAAGATGGAAAGACCACAACGGATATAGATCCTTCGATTGTAATTAAAGAGGGGATGACGCTTGCTGTTATCGGGAACAGCGACCAGATTTTGAAATTCATGGAAGAATATGCAAGGGTTTAGAGGATAATACCTCCGCCAGGAGGGTCATATAAATTCAGGAATTTCAGGACTATACAAAAGGGCAACATAATAATTATATAGTTTTAAATGATTATTCATTAATTAGAGGTACTTGGTATGATGGTAAAGCGAGTAACAAGAATTATTTTGTATAGCATTTGCGCTCTGTTGCTGCTCTCCGGAGCGGTTTATGGAGCTGCGTGGGAATATGTTGAATTTAAAGGAAACAGTTATAGTGAGGTTTACATCCTTGACCAGAACCACATAGTAGGCGGTACTGCCGGTACTGGCGGTATGAATGGCGGCAAGCTTTATTATTCTGGCGATGGCGGCAATACATGGAAAAACACTACAGACTATGTTGCTAACATAGGAGGAATAAAATTCGCTGATTCCATGAACGGCTGGGCAGTGGGAGGTTTCATCGGCTTCGGCGTGGATATGTACATCGGCAAGACCAACGACGGTGGGCAGACCTGGACGAACCTTAACGATAACTTCATGAAATCGCTGAACTACCAGACCTATGTGCCGCTCTTTGGACTTTCGGTAATAAATGCCAATAAAATTTATGCATCGAGTCAAACTTATGTCTTTACAACATCTGATGGAGGCGTTACATGGTTACCGGCAGAGGTTAAATTGAATGGAACATACGAGCAATACCTCAATGGTAAAACCCTGCAGTTTGTTGATGCTTCAAATGGCTTTGTGGCTACAAACAAAAGGCTTTTCCGAACCACCGACGGAAGCAATAGCTGGAGCCCGAACCCGGAATTCCCGTGGGTAACAGAGGATGATGGCGCCGAAACCACATCCATTTTCATGCTCAATGCCAATGACGGCTGGGCATCTGCGTATCTCAATAACAATAAGACAGAAGGCATGTACCGCATATACCGCACCTCAAACGGCGGCGCGACATGGAGTTCGATTTACATAAGCCCCGATCGGATAAACAGTGTTTATTTACTAAATGCCAACGAGGGCTACGCAGGCGGTCCGGATGCTATCTGGCACACTACCAACGGTGGAATATCTTGGACGCCGGAACACAAGGGCAGTTATTATCAGGCAATATACTTCCTGCCCAGCGGAATCTCGCCGCGACCTGCTGAAGTGAGTATCGGTGGGTATTATTCCGGATATATGATACCGGGCGAGGCTACCCCAACAGTAACACCAACAGTCACCGCAATTACCCCCACTGTCACCAAAACTCCAACTAAACCATCTGGCGGTGAAATGGTTACAAATGGGGACTTCTCCAGCGGTCTTAGCGGCTGGACGATTATGGAATGGTTTAAGCCATCAGATGGCAAGGGCGAGGTGACTGCGGAGTCTGACGGTATCCGATTCCTGAGCAAGAGTGGCAACAACAATATCGGAATAATGCAGACCCTCAATGCCGACGTATCCGGATGCTTGGCCCTTAATCTCAGGGCTACCGTAAAGGCTGATGAGCAGGCGCTAAGCGGTACGGGGTTTAATGGCAGGGAAGCTCCGATAGCGGTTTTCGCGCGCTACACAGACATAAACGGGGTGTTGCACGGCAACCTCGGTGAGGACCCAAAGGATCCGAATCGCATGTTTTGGACCGGTTTATATTTCATGGACCCGACCGGCTCAAGTTTAACTGATTTTGGAATAAAAACACAGAAGGGTGAATGGTATAACTATGAGTTTGATCTGATGAAACTTTCACCGAAACCCAAAACGATTGATATCGTAGGCGCGGAGGGTGCGGGATGGCCGCCGCGTGACGGCAAGGTTAAGTCTATCAGCCTGACCTGCACAGCCGCGGGCGCTACACAGACTCCAAGACCTTACACAAGCCCAACATATACACCGGCAATATCACCAACAGGACCTCAAGTTACGACATCCGGGGCTACTAGAGATTTCGCTATTGGAATTTCGCCTACAAGTTTAACCGTTAATCCCGGAGATACTTTGAGGTTGACATTGACTGTTATGCCCAGCGGTGGATTCAACGAGCCGGTTGATATTTATGTCAAAGTAAAGGCGCTTGGCCAGGAGCGGGATTTGGGAAAAGTGACGACCATCTATCCCCCGTATCAGCCATTCGTATTCGAGAATCCGGTTCCGAGTGAAATTCCCAAAGGAACAACAATATATGGTTATGTGACTGCGAAGGGCGGAGGACTTGAACGTAATGCTGACACAGTCACAGTCAAAGTGCCGGGCTTTGAAATACTGCCAATGATTGCAGCAGTTGGAATCGCGATGTTCCTGATAAGAAGAAAAAAATAAAAGGGAGAACATAAAACATGAGAACTGGAATTCTATTATGGGTTCTGGTTCTGTCCTTATTTTATGCCGTTGATATCGTTTCTCATGGGAGTTGCAGGCGGATACGTGGGTGAGAGGTAGCAGGGTTCGCGACCCGATTGTAAAAACCATTGAGGATAACGGCTGGGAGTTCGTACCCGTGGTCAGGAAGGAACACGCGACTTATGAGGGCATGAAAACCTGAGCCGAAATCAATACCTCATCATCTGCGGGCTTTTGGGTAGCGGCTTCACCTTCGAGGCAGATTCCCAGTCGGCTTCATAGATGTGCAGCGAGTTACAGAAATCCACCACTTTCACAAGTTTCAAATTATTGGGCTCAAGCACTTCCCTTTTTATCATCGTGAGCAGGCCCACCATGTTGCTGTTCCACGCAGCGTAAAGGTCGCGTGAGCGCCACATGCAGTGCATCTCGGCGTTACCATCACCAATACTTCTGACCCACAGCCTCTGGAGACACGGTTGGTCTTCCTTTACGAAAAGGTCGCGCTCCGGTATCCATGTGATTGCCTGCCGGCGGCGCGAAACGCCCTGCGGAAGGAGGTCTTTTATCGCTTTTAGCTGGTCGACATCTTTGCCCCGCGACGGGTAGTTTATGAGCCTGTCCATGTAATTATACTCAAATCCCTGTTTTTTCCAGTCGTAACCCCGTTCCCACTGCTTCAAATACTCTTTTACATGCAGCTCCTTTGTCGGAAACTGGGGATGCAGCATTGGCTCCGCATAGGGTTCGCGGATTTCGATGACAGAACATATATCTTTTGACAACGGCCCGTATTCTGTCTTTATCTCCATACCATTTTTCATTACAAAATTCACAGCCTGCGCCCATGCATCCGCAAGACCGACAGCTTGAATGAGATTGGTTGGTGGGTATTTCATGAATATCTATACTTGATGGATGTGATATTAGGCTTACGATAGGATTATTTTTCCATCAAAAACCCATCTATAGCCCGCGCAGCTATTTTTCCTGCACCCATAGCGCTGATTACCGTCGCAGAGCCTGTTACCGCATCCCCGCCTGCGTAAACTCCATTTTTAGTAGTCGAGCCGTTCTCTTTCGCTATAATCGTTCCGTGTTTTGTAATCTCAAGACCCTCCGTCGTTCGCGGCACAAGGGGGTTGGGCGATGTCCCGATAGCGATTATCACAACATCTGCTTCGATTTTATGCTCCGACCCTGCCTGCGGCATGGGCTTACATCTGCCCGATTCATCAGGTTCGCAAAGATACATGTTTATGCATTCGATATGGGTAACCCAGTTTTTGGCATCGCCGATTATCCGTACAGGATTTGTGAGAAGCCGAAACTTTATGCCCTCTTCCCTGGCATGCTCGATCTCTTCAGCCCGCGCCGGCATTTCTTCCTCCCCGCGCCGGTAAACGATTGTGACCTCCTCGGCGCCAAGGCGCAGGGTGCATCTTGCCGAGTCCATGGCAACATTCCCGCCGCCCACCACAACAACGTGTTTTCCCTTCTTTATGGGTGTATCATACTCAGGGAATTTATAGGATTTCATGAGATTAACGCGCGTCAGGAACTCGTTTGCAGAATACACCCCGTTTAAGTTCTCGCCATCAATATCCAGGAACATCGGCAGTCCGGCGCCAGTGCCAAGGAAGACGGCATCGAATTCGCCAAGCAGCCCATCCACTGTATCAATCTTGCCTATCACGGAATCAAGAAGAATCGTAACGCCAAGTTTCTTTACGTATTCAACTTCAGCTTTCACAATCTCTTTGGGAAGCCGGAATTCCGGGATGCCGTAGGTAAGAACGCCGCCGGCTTCATGAAGCGCTTCAAAAATCGTCACCGAATGACCAATTTTTGCAAGGTCTGCCGCTGCTGTAAGCCCTGCAGGTCCAGAACCCACGACGGCAACCTTCTTTCCCGTATGTTCTGGCGTGGAGGGAACTTCTACGCCTTTATTGCGTTCGTAATCAGCCACAAAGCGCTCAAGCCTGCCTATCGAGACTGACGCTCCTTTTTTGCCCAATATACATGCCTGCTCGCACTGGGTTTCCTGCGGGCACACGCGACCGCATACGGCAGGGAGGGCATTATCTGCTTTTATTTCTTTTATGGCGCTTTCAAAATCGCCTTCCGCCACGTATTTTAAGAAAGAGGGAATTTTCACTTCAACAGGGCAGCCTTCCATGCATTTGGGTTTCTTGCACTGGAGGCACCGTTTTGCCTCCGCCGCAGCCTGCTCTGCTGTGAAACCAAGCGCAACCTCACTGAAATTGGTGCGGCGATTATTCGGCTCCTGTTCAGGCATTTTCTGGCGCTCTAACTTTGATGAACCCATAATTAATCCACCTTTTTTGACGGGTTCATCAAACATGTGCATCCCTCACGTTCGCATTTGTACTTTTCAAATGCTTGCTTCTCTTCGGGCTGGTACATGGCAAGCCGGTTCATCAGCAGGGTAAAATCCACAAGATGGGCATCGAATTCCGGTCCGTCCACACATGCGAACTTTGTCTCATTGCCCACAAGCACCCTGCATGCCCCGCACATGCCCGTCCCGTCCACCATGATGGAATTCAGGCTGACTATGGTCTTGACATTGAAAGGTCTTGTCACGCCCGCAACAGCCCGCATCATTACAGGCGGGCCGATGGCAATAACCCTGTCAACTTTCGTGCCATTTTCAAGGAGCTTTTTCACAATATCGGTCACAAAGCCGTGATGACCTTTTGTACCGTCATCGGTGGTAATATACAGCTCATCGCTAACCTCTCTCATCCTGTCTTCCCAGAGGAGAAGATTCGCGCTGCGCGCGCCGATAATCGAGATAACTTTGTTCCCCGATTCTTTAAAAGCCCGCGCCTGCGGAAAAACCGGTGCAACACCCACACCGCCGCCGACGAGGATTACAGTTCCTAAATTTTCGATATGCGCAGGATTCCCGAGCGGTCCTATGAAATCCAGGAGTTCGTCACCGGCTTTCAGGGAAGATAATTGCGTTGTTGTTTTCCCGACTGCCTGGAAAATCATGGTTATAGTTCCTTTTCTCCTGTCAAAATCCGCAATAGTAAGCGGTATTCTTTCTCCTGTTTCATTAATCCTTAGTATGACAAACTGCCCCGGCTGCGCCTTTTTAGCAATCCGCGGAGCGCTTATGTCCATCAGGTGGATTGTGGGAACAAGCTCCTGTTTTTTTAAGATTTTAAATGGCATGGGTTTCTCTCGATTGGTTTCTTAAGTGGGGTTTGGAATAAAAAAAGGTATTGGTTTAATCCTCAGACCACTGCTCTGAGAATGACTTTGCCGGGTGAAATAAAACCCAATTTTATCTATATGTTCTTGTTGGCAGTCTTGAATCCAGCACCTATCAAAAGTAGTACAGCACCCGGCAAAGTGAGTAACCCTATGCTGAACATTGCAAGTATCGAGAAGGCAATGACGAAAAGACTTCCGGCCCATGCCATGGGCGTGCTCCGGTAGCATCCCCATGTAGCTACGGCAGCTCCAATGACAAAGACCAGGAGAAAGGGATTGAATGCTCCTATCCAGACTGTTGCCGTACCAATTGTCCTGTTGCCGCCGGCAATTTCTGTTTCAGTAACTTGTGTTCCGGGAATTCCTGCAAAAAAGAAGAAAAGTGTGGGACCTGCTACCAGGATGAAACCCAGTAAACCGTAGAGCTTAGGGTTGCGCCAGAGCAGTGTTGCCATACAATTACTCAAGAAAGCGGATAGGGTGAAGGTATCTTCATTTCAAAACTTACTATTTGATCTATCCATCTTGCAGTTACAACCACCCTGTATCTATCTCCTATCTTGCCTTTTATCACTACAGGGGACATTATATATTTTTCATCCGAGGGATTGCCCTTTGAGAGTTCAATAACTACGATGGGTGCATATGTTTCGGTTTGGATAGTGGTTAGCATCCCGGTCACCGGGTCAGAGACGGAATTACGGGTTTCCCAGACTACGAGGGGTTCAGATCCATATGATGCATATTGTATGTTTAAAGAGTATGTCCTTGTAACTGTTGAAACTGTGGTATTTGTTAATTCATTTATTACTGAAATATTAACTACAACACCGGGTGCATAGCCTTGCCCGAAGATTTCTAAATTACCATAAACGGAGTATATTTCATTAGTTCCATTGATGCTTGTCTGGTTCCAGATGTTCATCGCTATTTTCGGCGTGGGAATATTGATTTCTACTGTTCTGGAATCTATGAGTTTTCCATATCGATATATATCCACTTCGACTTTTTGCAGCCCCGGTACTTCGTATCCCACCATGTAAGTTATGCTGTTGCTGCCGGGTTTTAATAGAATTTCTTTCTGGGATATATCAGTGACGTTTGATGGCGTGTAGCTTAAATTCTCATACGATAAAACAGCAACCCCTTTTAAATTAACGCCTTTCGCATCTACAAATGAATTTTTCACATCTATAGTTACGTTTACGTCCTTTGAAGCATTATTCTGCATGAATACCGTAAGCTGACCCAGTTGTCCAATCAGGAGTTCCTTAGACGCTTCTACTCTTACAATATTGACATCTGATGGGGTAAAATACCAGAATAGCCCCACCGCAGACAGCAAAACTACTATCATTATTGCTCCTGCTATCATCTTATTTTTCATTCTTTTCACCCCTCAGCTTGTCAGCCAGAGCGACCTTATTGGTCAATCCGTACTGCTTTTTCACTACCAACCCCCTCTTTTCAAGGTCCATTACCATCCTTGAGACTTTTGCTTTTGAGAAATTCAAAGAAAGCACAAGTTCATTTTGTAACATTTCACCGCCGTGGTCAGCAACTTCTTTAACCAGCTTTTTCTCATCGCCTTCAAGTGCGGTTAGGACTGCATCGACTAATTTCGTGCTGTCATTAATATGCTCCATAGCAGTATTTGTATCAGCTTCAGAGACTGGGATTTCTACCGATTTTTCTATTGTAATCATTTCTTTAACCTCGCTTTTTCCTGTTGCAAATAACATTGTGAGGATATACGAGAGCATCATGCCGCCAATTGTTGAGCCTATAACCAGAACGTATGCATCGTTCTTGGTATAGGTGTAAGGAAGTTCGAGGATTTTGAAAGTCCCATCGTTTATCTGGATAATTGACGGCTTTGTAACAAGCAGCATGCTTGTGACGATAACGCATGCTATCACCAACACAGCGCATGCGAGTACCAATGTTCCAGTTTTCCTTGAGACCATCGAAATACACGACCTTAAGTCAAATTACTACATGACTGCTCACTGTTTAAGTTTTCTTCTCCTCAAATTCCAGCGCATTCAACATTTATAATCCCCTTTCACACAGCCTGCGACAACTCTTTGGATGTCTTTTCCCATGTACACAGTGCTATAGATACTCCGATTAGTATTGATTTCTTCATTTTATCACCTCATATTTACAGAGCACATTTTTGCGCCTGAGTTTTCTTACGGGTGAAACGATAGATACATTTTGTGTGATACGAGAGGTGAAACGTTGCAAGAAAGTGAAACCAGCGGCGCTGCATATCGAATATTCAAAATGGGAGTATTTGTAGTAATCTATAAATAGTCAATATACATATGTTGACGTATGTTCCTGCCTTTAAATGACAAGCAGTTTGAGTTCTGGAGGCTGCGGCGCGGCGGTCTTCCTAATATGAATATAGCGCGCTCATTCAGTATATCCAAGCAGGCAGTATCAAGAGCGCTCATCACAATGGATGAACGTATAGGAAAGACGCTTCTTGAGATGGCAGGGGCAAATCAGATAGAGGTAGAGAAAGTGAATGCAGAGCGCGGTATCCTGTTCGGTCACTCGGCGCCGTTTAATGCAAGTGCCATTATTTTCGTATCTGCAAAGCACGGGATGCAGGTGTGGTACGAACATGAGGGGAACTGCGGCGCGTGTGTGAGATATACGCAGTGCATTGAATTGCTGTGGGATTTCGCTGATGAGATGAAACTGAAGCTTGAGAAAACTAACGACCCCACAAAGCTGGCGGATGAGCTTTTTGGGAAGTTGAGGAGTTTGGCATGACGATAAATGTAACAGAAAAGATAAGAAAAATGATGGGATGGTGCCCTATGTTGAGCATGAAAAACACAGTTGTTGATAGCGGTGTGGAATATGTCTTTGCGTCAGGAACAAAACGAGGCGGAATGTCTGCAAGCAAAACAACAATCTATGAGGAAAAAGCGCCTTACAGCGCTACGATAAAGCTGGTAATGGTGTCAGGCTTATTCATACTGGCTATTTTGTACTTCATATCCGTCTTTGGAAAAGCGCCTGAACAGGCAGAATTCGTTTTACTTCTGGTAGTATCGATCACTGCTTTCGTTACGTGGAGCTTTTTTAGCATCAAGTTCAGAATTACAAACGTTGGCGTCGAGGCTGTAATGCCTCCTTTAAAATACAGCATCCCGTATTCCGAAATCAAAGAGATGAAAACGATAGAAGACATTCCCTGGTACGCAGGTTGGGGTCTACGCCTGCGGGGAAGGAGGCTTGCCTTTATCAGCATGCGTAAAAGCGCGGTGTTGATTGAAAAGAAGAAAGGGTTTTTCAGGAAACTTATACTGACCACTCAAAATCCTGAAGAATTCATTAAAAGAGTGAAAATGGAAATGAAATGAAAGCTGAACAACATCATTCAATCAGCACCACTTCAACCTCTTCGCCTTTGTCATAACCCTCCACATTCTCAGGTATAATCACAAACCCGTCGGCTTTCGAAACAGAGCTTAATATCCCCGCGCCCGAAACTGCAAGGGGAAAAGCTCTGCCCTTCTCTAATTTGACGCGGGCGAATGTTTTATATCCTGTTCTTCCGGGAATTTTCCCGGACAATACAGCACGAACTTTCCTGTCCTGCTCATCGGGTATATGCCCAAGCTTCCGGAGCGCCACCCTTGCAAAAAAGTAAAGCGCCACGATGCCTGCGACAGGGTAACCGGGCATGCACACCACGGGTTTGCCGTTTATGATGCCAAGTGCCGTGGGCTTTCCCGGGGATATGCCCACTCCGTGGACAAGTACCGTTCCCATGGAGCCGACTACGCCAGGAACATAATCGCGTTTTCCCACGGATGTCCCGCCGCTTGTGATAATCATATCTACATCAAGATTGGATGAAATCGCATCTTTTATCTTTTCCGGAACGTCTGCCACGATATCAAGCAGCCTCGGCGTGCCGCCCCATTTCCTTATATACAGCGCCGCCATCAAACCGTTGGTTTCATAGACTTCTCCTTCCATGAGCGCCGTGCTTTCCCTGGAAACGAGTTCCTCGCCTGTGGGAATTATAGCCACAAGCGGCTTCCTGAAGACCGGAATATCCCGGATGCCCAGCGCTGCAAGAACCGCTATATCGCATGGACGGAGCCTTTTCCCTTCTTTTAAAATGACCTCCCCTTTCCTGATATCCTCCCCGGTTTCCCCAACATTCTTCCCTGGATGGAGCTGGGTAAATATCTCAACGCTTTCACCCCGCAAAACCGCATCTTCCAGCATCACAATTGCATCCGCGCCTTCCGGTATTGGCGAACCCGTATGTACCCTTGCACATGTCCCCTTTTCAACAGCCGTTGCCAGTTTGAGAACAACCGGGGAATTGCCTCCAGCCCCGAGCGTATCGCCTGCCCTGACCGCAAAACCATCCATCGCTGCGCGGCGGTAATGAGGCACATCGATACCGGCAGTGATATTTTCTGCGATAATCCTGCCGTCGCAATCCACAATTGGCAGGTTCTCGGTATCAGAAAGAGGAGCAAATGCCTTTAAAAATAGTTCTCCTGCCTCATCAGCGTTCATTCTTTCCCTGAACATCATCCACCCGACACTGGAGGGAAAATCGCAATCTCATCGCCCGCTTTGACAACTGCATCGAGTCCGCCCGATTCAAGAACATTCCTTCCGTTTAAAAAGACATTGACGTAAGGCTGCAGATTCTTTCCTTTGAAAAGCATTTTTTCAAATCCCGGAAACTTTTTGCAGAGAACCCTGAGAATCTCTCCGGTTGTAACGCCGTCTATTTCAAGCTCCTTAGTTCCTGTAAATTCCCTGAAATTGGCAAAGAGCTTTACTATTATTTTTGGCATGGCTTCTCTTAATTATTTTTAAACCATAAATGCTATGAATATGTTTTAACTATGATGAAGTGATGAATAAAAAAAACTTTGCTTTATATCTTGGTTTTATTCTCATAGTTATTACTGCCTTAATCCTTAGGCTCTACCATCTCGACGAAAGGGTATTCCATCACGATGAAGCCGCAGTGGGTTATTTTACGTATAAACTGTTCAATGACGGCATTTATTCATACGACCCTTCGTTCCATGGTCCTTTTATGTACTATGTAACGGCCGAGGTGTTCAGGCGCATGGGGGATAACATATATTCATCGCGTCTTCTTCCTGCACTTTTCGGAACCGCCATGATTTTCCTTTTAATCCCGTTAAGAAAGTATATCGGAAACATGGGAGTGATTCTATCGGCTTTCTTTCTTGCGCTCTCGCCTTCGTTTCTTTATTATTCACGTTTTTACAGGGAAGATATTTTCATTGCTTTTTTTTCACTGTTAATGCTTGTATGCGCTGTCAAGTATGCGGAGAAGTATTTTGAAGAAAAATATTCGATTTTACGGATTTTTTACCTCTTTTTGGCTGCAATATCACTGGCATCAATGGCTGCTCTTAAAGAAAATGCATATATTGCAATGGCATTAATAGTTTTTTTCCTGTTCCTGCTTTTCATAAGGGAAAAAGGTTATCAGGGTTTGATTGCAAAAATTAAAAGTTTTGATAAAAAATTGCTGACTATTGTTCTTGAATCGATATTTTTCATCTTTGTTTTTCTTATTGCCTTTTCGCTTTATTACACGGGGAAGCCTCTTGAATTAAACGGAATGTATGCAGCGTTTGAAAAGGCTGTAACTCACTGGTATGAGATGCACCGTATAGAGCGCATCGGAGGACCTTACTTTTTCTATTTGCCGATAATCGCCCTGTATGAACTTCCAGTCCTGGTCTTTGGAATACTCGGGATGGTGTATTATAGCGGCTTCGATAAAAAAAAGGAGAAAATGCTGACTGTTTTCCTGGCTTACTGGGTTATTGTTGATTTAATGTATTATATCTCAGGCATATATCCCCAATCGGGCAGGTTTTTCCCGACTTCGTATATCCCATCGTCTATTGTTATCCTTTTTCCGCTCTTGATTTATGGGATTGCCTGTGTCCTTAAATCCCGCAACATTTTTATTGCCTTTTTAACATACTGGGCATTGGCAAACCTTTTTGTTTATTCGTATATCCAGGAAAAAGTCCCATGGCTGGTGTTGAATTTCCTGTTACCACTTGTGATAATCGCCGCTGTGTATCTCGGAGAACTCCTGCCGCGGTTGAATCTTAAATCCGCAACCGGGGCAGCTACTATTATTTTC
Source organism: Candidatus Methanoperedens sp. (assembly GCA_041494705.1). Taxonomy (GTDB): domain Archaea; phylum Halobacteriota; class Methanosarcinia; order Methanosarcinales; family Methanoperedenaceae; genus Methanoperedens. Next base: position 267,223 of record JBGQBI010000002.1, on the reverse strand, counting down.
CTTGTGCTCAGTTCATCGTATTTTGCCTATTCAAGCATTTTCTTAAGCTTCTATGATTACACAAATCCTGCCGAACCGCTGATACAGGCGTCGCAGCCCCCGCAGAAATTCTCACTTTTCCTTGATAAAATAAGTGAGATTTCCAGGCAATACCGGAACCAGTCCACCGAAGTCCAGGTTACTGATAATGAAATGGAAACTCAGTTCCTCTGGTATTTGCGCCATTACGGTAATGTCAAGTGGAGGGTGAGCATTGATTCTGAACTTACGGCGCCTTTGATTGTGGTGCACGATTCTGATGATAAACATGAACCCGATATCGTAAAGCAGCGCTTGCGTTCGGATTATGAGCGGCTTGACAGCGCAAAGATGTCATGGTACTGGTTTGCGCCTTCGGATATTACGCTGGATTACCTGCTTTACAGGAAGATGGACAGGCCGCCGGGAGAGTACAGGGTCGTTCTGTTTTACCAGCCACGGTATTGAGATTATTTTCCAAATTTGCCTGCGCTCCGTAAGAAAAAATCAACAACTAACTCGTACGAACTGGTACGAACTCATACTGAAATCGGACGACCCAAAAAAAGTAACGCACGATACTTTCGCATCATCACAAAGTGAGGATTGTAAAATTCTCAGTAGGCGCGCCTATCCTAATCCTTTTTTCTAGAAATGCCACCACGGCTTCATGTTTTGATATTCTTCAACTTTCTGTTCATATTCATTAAAAACTTCTTGTTTAAGTTCTAAAAAATTTTCAACAACAATATCGGATTCTACATTCCTTATACCATCATTCAGATATCGATAATTAATAAAATCTAATAGAAGTTTGGATAATTTTTTATTTGCAAAATTTAACTTTTCAATGGCTATTTTCTTAATATCTGCGTCATCTTCTATTATCATTTCCCACGAAACATCTAAGTCTCTATTGAATTCCATTTTGCCTTCAAATTGTTTCATTTTGATATATAATGGAAGTAGTAACTCATCTATTTGTATTTTTAAGAAATTCGACTGTTTTTCTTTATAAAATCGATGCTCAAAAAAAATAATATTCGTCGCTAAAGCTGCAATTATTCCTATAATTGCCGGATAAACATAATCAGCTATCATTTTGTAACCTCATTTCCAGAACTGCCATCAGGCTTTTTAGTTCGTTTTAATCGTTGTTATTTCCATTTTTTATCTCACGCCGTAAAGACACAAAGAACGCGAAGTATCAGAGATAAAAACTAGCTCTAAGCCTGAGCAATTAGCACTAAAGTCTTTTTATCAAATTTAACGGATTTGCGCCCGTTGCTTTTTTTGCGCCTTTTTCATCAAGACCCGCGCCCAATGCAATCGTGAAGGCGGTTTCATCTGAAAGCAGGTCTTGCGGCGCATGCGAATCTGTATCGACAATCAATGTCGCCCCTGTTTCATTTGCAATTCTCACCACATGACCGTTGGTGCGGTTGTGCCCGTTGCGTGAGGTTATCTCAAGCGCTATCCCGTTCTCTCTTGCAAGTTCAGCATCCTCGATGGTTATAAGACCGGGGTGAGCCAGGATATCAATATCCAGCGACACTGCCATGTGATTGGTGCCCGGCGGTACAGGTTCGACCGTGGTCTCACCGTGAACTACCACTATTTCAGCCCCGAGTTTACGCGCCATTTCAACAAGAGACGGCAATTTTCCTGGCGGAACATGGGTCAATTCCACACCTGAAAAGATTTTGATATCGTAATCGTCTTCCAGAGATTTGACTTTTTTCACGCACGACAGGATATGCTCAATGTTTGTGAAATCGGCATGGTCGGTTATTGCTATTGCAGTATAACCCTGAAAAACAGCTCTGCGCACGAGTTCACTCGGTATCAATTCACCGTCGCTGAACGTTGAATGTGTATGCAGGTCTATCATTTTGGTCCCCGTGTTTTATTTATCTTCTGGGCAATCTGTTTTACTATAATTGATTTAGGACCTTTTTTATCCACGAGCACCCTGCCGCTCACCACCCACCACGACTTTGGGTGTGCTTTATCCGCTTCAACGACCGGGGTCAAGTTCAATTCCGAAGCCGCTCTCTCAATCTCTTTTAAAACAGGGGATTTCACGGAATCTTTCATGGAAAGAATCCTGCCCTCAGCCCTTGATTTGGTTGCATCCAGATACACCGGCCAGATGACAAGCTTGGTCTTATCCTTTAACATTATGCTTCTGTTATCTTTTTAAAACTAGTAATACTTTTCTAAAAATCAAAAAAAGGTTTTCATTATTAAATAAGTGGATGCAGAAATAAGCGCTGCCGCAGGGATTGTAAGAATCCATGCCCCGACAATCTTCCGGGCAATCCCCCACCTCACAGCAGAAAGCTTATTGGTTGCCCCGACGCCCATTATCGAGGAGGATATCACATGCGTGGTGCTCACGGGAATTCCCCAGTGGGCCATGAAAGCAAGTACAAGACCGCTTGAAGTTTCTGCTGCGAACCCCTGATATGGGCGAAGGCGCGTCACTCTTTGCGCCATGGTCTTTACAATTTTCCATCCCCCGAAAAAAGTGCCAAGACCAATGGCAGCAGCACATGAAATAATAACCCAGGGCGGAATAGGGAGTGTATCCGGGCTTCCTGGGGCGGAAACACCTGCAGTGATAAGGAGAAGTGCAATGATTCCCATTGTTTTTTGTGCGTCATTGGTTCCGTGTGTCAGGGAATAAAATGCTGCTGAAAAAAGCTGAAGCCTTCGAAAATAGTTGTTAATCTTTGTAGGATGCGATTTACGAAAAGCCCTCATTATCATAAGAGCGAATAAAAACCCGATTATCATGCCAATTATAGGCGAGACGACCATGAACAGCACGATTGTTTCGACTCCTGATGAGTGTATGGAACTTATCCCTGCGGCCGCTATCGCTGCGCCGATGAGCCCGCCAACAAGGGCATGGCTGCTCGATGTCGGAAGACCCAGGTACCATGTGACTAAATCCCATACTACAGCCCCGACAAGCGCAGCAAATATCAGGTTAACCGTGACAATGCTTGTATCAATAACACCTTTTCCAATCATCGTTGCAATTGCGGTGCCCAAAACGAACGGGCCGACAAGGTTAAAAACAGCCGCCATTGATACTGCTTTTATCGGCGAAAGAACTTTTGTGGCTACAACCGTAGCGATAGCATTTGCGGAATCATGGAACCCGTTGATGAAATCAAAGAACAGGGCAAGTAAAATGGTGATTATCACGAAAGAATCCAAAGTAACTCCTCTTAGCTATTTTTCACAACGATGTCGCTGATGACGTTTGCAGCGTCCTCACACTTATCGGTTGCAAATTCAAGGCGCTCATATACCTCTTTCAGTTTCATTATCTCTATCGCATCGTTTCTTTTGAAAAGCTGGGCAACGGAATTTTTATAGATATCATCGGCAACATTTTCAAGCCTGTTGACCTCGATGCATCTTGTTTCGATCTCTTTCGGGCTTTTGATATTACGAAGACCCTTTAAAGCATGGTTCAATTCTGTCGCCTGCGTCACAAGCACTTCAGCTAATTTTATCATATTCTCTTCGGGTTTTTTGATTTCATACAGGACAAGGCGCGCAGCAGTGCCGTCGATATAATCCAGGACATCGTCAAACGCAGATGCAAGCGCAGATATGTCTTCGTGGTCTATGGGAGTTATGAAGGTCTTGTTGAGTTCTTCAAAAATCTCATGGACGAAATCGTCACCCTGATGTTCGATGTCCTTTATTGTTTGTTGTTTTTCTTTGATATTTTCATAGTTTTTTAGCATATCAAGGAATGCAATCGAACCGTCAAGCACGTTTTGCGACTCGTTTTCAAGCATATTAAAAAAATGTTTATCCTGTGGAATTATCCATTCTTTTAGTCCCATGTTTCAATCTCCTTATTTCATGTCAAAATGTTATTGGTGATTCTTATCTTTATGTTTTTCTCTTTTGATTCGATTTTGTTAGCTTTATGCATGTCTATTTGTAATTGTGCAATTTTTTCCAGATAAAATGGATAAGCTTTTTCATTAAAACATCTTTATATAGCCTGAATGCCAAAAGGAAAATTAATCACACTTGAAGGGATAGACGGGACAGGAAAATCCAGTATTGTAAAGAGACTAAAAACCACATTCCCTGATGCTGTTTTTACAATGGAACCCACCAGGAGCTGGATTGGGAAAGCCGTAAAAAAATCGATTGAATCCGAGGCAGACCCTCTCGCAGAGCTGTTTTTATTCATGGCAGACCACGCAGAGCATATAGCAAAAGTAATCCGGCCTGCTATCGAAGATGGAAAGATTGTAATATCTGACCGGTATTCTGACAGCAGATACGCATATCAGGGAGCTACACTTTCGCATATCTTCGATGACGCAATGGAACGGGTGGAGAGCGTCCATAAAGGCTGGACGATTGTTCCTGATTTGACAATTCTCTTTACTATCGACCCGGCTGTTGCGGTTACACGGTGCGGCATCCGGGGCAGCCACACGAAATTTGAAAAAATCGGGTTCCTGAAAACCGTGCAGGATAATTTTTTGAAACTTGCTAGGAGTGAACCGCACAGGTTTGTAATTATAGATGCAGGAAGAGAACTTGAAATTGTAGCACAGGAAGTTGAAATTGTGATTAAGGAATTTTTAAGTAAATAATGGAAGCCAACATCGGAACTGCCAGGATAACCCTAATATTGGGCGACATCACAGAACAGGAAACCGACGCCATAGTCAATGCGGCCAATCCCAGCCTGATGGGCGGCGGGGGAGTGGACGGCGCAATACACAGGAAAGGCGGAGCGGAAATATTTAAAGAATGTATGTTCATCAGGCAGACATTATATCCTGAGGGGCTTCCAACCGGGAGAGCAGTTGCGACATCCGGAGGACAACTTAAAGCGAAAAAAGTTATTCATACAGTCGGACCGATATGGGGCGGGGGAAATAATCGGGAACCTGAACTTCTTGCAGAAGCTTACAGGAACAGCCTCGCTCTTGCCCTGAAGATGGGAGTAAAGACGATTTCCTTCCCGTCCATCAGCACAGGAGCTTATGGGTACCCGGTAGAGAAAGCAAGCAGGGTCGCAATCAAAACAGTTGAAGGATTTCTTGGAAAAAATACAGGGATTGAGGAGGTCAGGTTTATCCTCCACAGCCTGCATGACCTGCAAACCTATGAGGATGCTTTAAGGAAGCCCCGGGAGGGATTTGAACCCTCGACCTAGAGATTACAAATCTCTCGCTCTGCCAGGCTGAGCCACCGAGGCATGGGGAAGGCTTTCGCTTTTAAGGATGGAATTACATTTAAAAGCTTCGGTGTTAATATTATCTGCGAGATGAACCGGATGAAGGCTATAGAAAATTGGATTGCTATTGAGTGCTGTTCTCACGGGTAGGCGCACGTTCGCTTTTGCGTGTTCCCTTTAGGGCGGGGGGCAGTCCTCATGATTCTGCTTTGATGGCTCCGTCTTGGCTCATATACGATGATTGACCGTCAAAATTTGGAGACTGATTTAAATTATTCAGGATACATCATTCTTCTCAATATAATGTCAAAATCGTCTCTTTGCACGCCTTTTTCAGTTTGTTAGCAATATCTTTCCCCAACCGCTTACACTCTTCAAGTATCTTAGTCCCTTTATTCAGGTTATTATTTATCGCGATTACCCAAAACAATTAAATACTTTAAACTTCCTCCATAAATTAGGAGGATGAATATGGTATCGATTGTAGCCGTCATAATTTACATATTAATTTTTAGTCTTATTCTTGCAATGATAGGACATAGTAAAAAACTGGGATTTTTAGGTCTGATTGTCGATGAAAGAGGGAAGTATAGCCTGTCGCGATTACAAGCGCTTGCATGGACTTTTCTTATCGGAGCGGCATACATAGGTATAGCCGCTGAAACAGCCAAATTTATTGGAGTTCCAGATAACCTATTAGCATTAATGGGAGTTAGTTTGGGATCAGCAGTGGCATCACAAGTTATTAAAAGCAACAAAATTGACCAAAAAACAGTAGCGGTGGCAACGGAGGGTGAACAAATATCTCCCGCTTTTATTGACATAGTTTCTGAAGAAGAAACAGGTTTTGAAAATCGCTTAAGTATAGGAAAATTCCAGATGTTAGTATGGACTGTTATTTCCCTGGCAATTTATATTGTCTTATTAATTAAATCTAGATCTTCAAATCTGACAGAGCTACCAGATGTAACGCTTACTATGGTAGAACTTATGGGAATTTCTCAGGCAACTTACCTGCTTCATAAGATTCCAAGTTAACTAAAGTCAAGTCCTTAAATAATCGTAAATTGGAGCCATATCAGCAGCGCAATTCTGCGTGGAAATGCATTTCTCCAACACTTCCCAGCCCTGCGAACCGTGATAACAGCCCGGAGCCCACAAATGATTTTTACACCTCACGGCAGATTCCCTTCCCCGCTCAACTCATGCTGCCGCTCGATATTCATCTTGATCAATATCTCAAAAATCCTCTTGACCTCTTCCCCATCAAGCCCTCTCTCCGTCGCCGCATTCGCCACCCTGTCCAGCACCACCTTATTCTGCTCCACATCATTAATCGGCATTCCTGCTGCTCTCTTCGCCTCAAGCACATCCCTGGCAAGCGCCGTCCTCTGCTCGATAAGGTTAAGTATATGCGTATCAAGCTTCTCTATTTTCGCTCTTATCTCTTTTAGCGGCATGTTTTTCCACCTATATCAGTCCCCGTATTTATTACCTTAGTCCTTATCACTTTTCCGCCCATCCTGCCCCACACGGGCTCAAGCTTATCAAGAAGTTCCGGGCTTCCAAGCGCGGTATAAGCCGGCCCCGTACCTGACAGGCTCACGCCCTCGATTCCCACCTCAAGCGCCGCCATCATGGGCTCTGTGCTGAAGCCAAGCGCGGCGCAGTAGAGGAATCCGTTAAGCGTCATGGCTTTTTCGAAATTCCCGGCAAGGGCTTCCTTATACGCAAGCTCAACCCATTTTCCTATGAGCCTTGAGCGCCCCACGTTGGTTGCAGAGCTAAATACTTTTTTTTCGGGCACAAGGATAAGCACATCCGAGTCGCGCTCCACCCTGCTGATAAGCTCCATTTTCTTATTGTCAGTAATCACAAACCCGCCAAGCATGGAAGCGCAGGCATCATCGAAGGCGCCCGTAATTGTTACTTTTGCATCCAGCGCCGCACGGACGCCTATTTTAACAGCCTCAAGTGGTGGAAGTTTTTCACCCAGCGCATCAAGTGTCGCAAGCACCGTGGCATTGGCAGCCGCGCTTGAACTCTTAAGCCCGCTTGCTATTGGAATCTGGCTTTTTGTCGCAACTTTTGCACCAGATGTTGAGCCAAAGCGCTCAAGAGTTAGCTCTACGCATCGCTCGATAAGTGTTGTGTCTCCGCCTTCTTCGATATACCCATGAATTTTTTTATCATCCGTCAGTATAACTTCCGCTTCTGTTTTCAAGTCAATGCCAAACGCTGCTCCTTTCCATGTGGCGATTGCGTTGATTATCGTGCCTGCCCCGTATGCGCAGGCGTATCCTGATTGCTTCATAATATTTCCATTCTCACAGTCGTAAAAACAGGCCCTCTCGTATCAATCTTTTTCTTGTTGCCGGTTATATACCGCTGGGCTATCGGGTCAATCCTGATATTTATCTCGGACGGCACTTTGATTATCCTTACTCTCGTTTCAGAACCGCTGCCATTCTTTACGGCATCCTCTATATCTTTAGCAGAGCGCGCAGCGAAAGCATCGATATACCGGATACCCGAAGTTACGCCGTTCTTGAATGCCTCATCCCATCTCGATGTCCTCGGCAGCCCAAGGATATCATTTTTGTGGGAAATAATCTCATTCATCGCGGCTGGGCCGCAAAGCTTCGTATTTTCCTCAGGCTCAATGACCTTGACCCTGATATCCTTATCAAATAACTGTCCATCCCATGCAGTGAACTCGCAGGGGCTCGGCGTATTCCCGTACTGCTCGCATGTCTTTACAATGGCGTCCTGAATCTCCTTTCCGGTATCTGTCGCGGGCGCATCCTCGACATAAATCATGGCGGCAATTTCGCTGTCGGACATAACCCAGCCGGTCTTATACTGGAACTGCGGATACGTGAGTGCGCGAACATCTGTTGAGTCGTGCAGTATCATCGCAAGCCGCTCAACACCCATACCCAGGTTCATAACAGGGTAAGGGATATTGTACTGCGAAAGCGCGGAGGGCGAATATATCCCGAAAGTGGCAACTTCCACCCAGCCGTCCTTGTATTTTGTCTTTGAACCCACAAGTTTCGGGTGGTATGCAAAGACCTCGGTCTGCGTATCAGGAACGTAATACTTGCTCCTTTTCTCATCCGGCCTGAAGGTGAAATTAGAAAAACCAAATTGGCTCAAAAGCCCCGCAGCCACAGCTTTCCCATCATCCACGCTCACGCTCTCATCCATTATGACGCAGGATGCCGAATAATAAGCCATAAGGCGCGTGGCATCCTCTGCCTGCTCGCGGCGGAAGCACCTGTCCACGGAAAAGAGCTTAAGGGGCGTTTTTCGATAATCGATCATTTCCCCAAGGCTTACGAACCAGCCGGAGGTCATGTGGCTTCTCAGGGTATTCTGGGAGCACACGGGAATAAGGGATTTGAACTCAGGGAATACATGGTCTATCATCACAGCAACTTTTGAATCCGGGACCTTCAGTTCCGATGCTATCTCAGGCACAAGGTCATCCCCTTCTATTTCACCTTTTTTGTAAGAATGGAGTATCTGCCTTATCTTCTCGATTCCTTCGCCTGTGATGTCACCCAGGATGGTTTTTATTTCTTCTATCCTTTCATCCGATATCCCGACATTCGGTCTTGGAAGCCCGCCGACGTAGAAGCAGCGGTCAAGGACTGCAAGTGCCTCGTATCCGAATTGTTTGTGGATATCCCTGTCCTCTACGATGATTGGGTTCATGAACTCCAGAAAACCGAGGCGCATATAGGCATCGCGAAGGCGCTGGATGGTGTCAAAAACAGGATGCGGTTTACCGTATTTCAACGAAGCACGCGGGTATTTTTCATTAATTCCCGGACTGGAAACGTATTTTTCCCCTGCATTCCAGGCTGCGTCAAAGTCAGCCTTTGTTGCTTCTTTAATTTCGTCAGGATTGAATTTCATAATTTCTATTTTTCTCCGATAACCGGGTTTATAAATCCCCCTCTCATCATCTGGTCAACAAGCACGAGCGCCACCATGGCTTCCGCGACCGGGACAATGCGGGGCGGGATTGAGGGGTCATGTCTCCCTGTGATTTTTATTCTTGTATCTTTCATATTGCTCATATCAACAGTACGCTGTTCTTTCGATATGGAAGGCGTAGGCTTCACGGCTATCCTGCATATTATCGGCTCACCGTTACTGATTCCTCCAAGGATGCCGCCTGCATTATTGGTTAGCGCCCTGATTTTATCATCCCTGAGCCCGATAGCATCGTTCATCTGGCTCCCTTTCATCTGCGCACATTTAAACCCTGCCCCGAACTCGACACCTTTTACAGCGCCAATGCTCATCAATCCGCGGGCGAGCTCGGCGCTGAGCTTATCGAATACAGGCTCCCCTACTCCTGCGGGAACACCTGTCCCTATTATCTCAACTATCCCGCCCACGCTGTCCCCTTCGCTTCTTGCAGCGTAAATCATAGCCTGCATCTCTAAAGCAGCTTCCATATCCGCGCACCTCACCGGATTTTTTTCCGTATTTTCCCTGATATCTTCGATACTCACCTGTTTTGCACGAATTCCCCCAAGCTCGATAACATGACCGAGAACTTCAATACCTCGAAGTAAGAGGAGCTTCTTTGCGACTGCGCCTGCGGCTACGCGCCCGATGGTTTCCCTCGCTGACGACCTGCCCCCGCCGCGCCAGTCACGTAATCCGTATTTTAATTCATAAGTAAGGTCTGCATGTCCCGGGCGCGGGGTATTCTTGAGCTTTTCGTATTTGCTTGAATCCACGTCCAGGTTTTTGACCATTATTGATATCGGCGCGCCTGTCGTTTTTCCTGAGAATATACCTGACAAAATCTCTGCTTTATCTTCTTCTTTTCTCTGGGTTGTTATGTCGCTCTGCCCCGGTCTTCTTCGGTTTAACTCCTTCTGGATATCGGTTTCATCAAGCGCAATACCTGCTGGGCATCCGTCTATTACCACGCCCACGCCGGGACCGTGGCTCTCGCCCCATGTTGTGATTCGAAACAGTGTGCCAAAGGTATTTCCAGCCATGCGCCATTATTTATCTTTATTGTTTATATATGTGCTTGGAATTATGATTGAGATATTCGTTGATGACGAAAAATGCACCGGATGCGGAGAATGTATCAGGGTTTGTCCTAAAGGCCCGAGGATTTACAGGATTGTAGAAAAAAACGGCAGGAAGGTGGCAGAAGTTGTGGATAAAAGTTTCTGCATCGGATGCACCACCTGCGTAACAGCGTGCAAGCCAAGAGCCATCCGGTTGGAGCGCGAGTGGTAAAACTCCTGCGGAAGCTTGCTGTATCAAAGTAGAGGGAGAGAATAAGTGGATAACGCTGATTCAGAACCCAGCCAACGGCACTCTAACTAAAGATACTCTTATTATATTTTTACAGCTTTTTTTTCTTCTGTACTTCAATGTCTTCAAAGGGGTCATACCCATGTGGTGCTCGGTTAGAATGTGATGTATGTTTGGCAAATTCATTGCTAAGGTCGATACTAAAATATGCAGATATTCCACTGGAAAATAATAATAAAATTTTTAGAACAATACTATCCAAAATCAAGAGGAGTGCGGTTAAAACGACTGTCAGTGTTGTTGCTATTATTAGTAAAAGCGATTGTATTTTTTTCGTTTTCATCTATTATACAACAGCAATTTAATAGTATTAAACTCTTTTAGATTCCAGCAACCGAAATTTGACAATGAACCAAAATGATTAAAGCAACCGACAACTTGACAGAAATAAAATGAGCAAACTTTTTATAGACGGGAAAGCCATCCAGCTTATAAAAAAAGAACTGCTAAAAGAGAATGCATACGCAATGCGTATATTTACAGGCGGCGGCGGATGCTGCAAGCGTTTTGAGATAACTCCTGTGAAAAAACCGCTTGCAGGTGATGTTACTTTTACGCAGGACGGAATCGATATATTTATAGAAAAAGAGCTTGTGGATAATACATCCGTTATAGAGATTAAAATTGATGAAAAGAAAGGACTATTGATAAATTTAATCGAATGACCATATCTATAAATAAAATCAATTCGTAATATTACGAACATCGGAGCAATAAAATGATAGGTATTTCAAAACTTTACTGCGGAACCGTTGAGCCCTCAGATGCCCTCAGGTACGGGCGGGACTCAAGCAAGCTTCCCTCGCACTTATTGCAATTCTCAAAAGACAAAAAACCGGTCGTTGTCTGGAACATGGGAAGACGCTGCAACCTTAAATGCGTCCATTGCTATGCCCAGTCAAAGGACATCGAATATAAAAACGAACTTACAACGCAGCAGGGTAAAGACCTCATCGACGACCTGGCACAATTCGGTGCTCCCGTCATTCTTTTTTCAGGCGGCGAGCCAATCATGCGAAAAGACCTTCCCGAGCTTGCCTTGTATGCAAGGTCAAAAGGAATGCGCGCCGTCATCTCCACAAACGGCACCTTGATAGACAAGAAAATGGCAAAGGTGCTCAAGGATATTGGCCTTTCGTATGTAGGCGTATCCCTGGACGGTATGAGAGAGACAAACGATAAATTCAGGGGTATGAAAGGCGCTTTTGACGCCGCGCTTAACGGGATGCGCAACTGCCTTGCAGAAGGTGTTAAAGTTGGATTGCGCTTTACGATCAATAAGAAAAATGTAAAGGATATTCCTGCCATATTCGACCTTCTTGAAAAAGAGAAAATCCCGCGCGTCTGCTTCTATCATCTTGTTTACGCCGGGCGCGGCTCAAAGCTGGTAGAGCAGGAACTCTCGCATGAAGAAAGCAGGAAGACACTTGACCTTATCATGGACAGGACAAAAGCGCTGCATGACAAAGGCTTCCCGATTGAGGTACTGACCGTTGATAACCACTGCGATGGTCCGTATGTTTATTTCCGCCTGCTGAAAGAAGACCCCAAACGCGCGGCAGATGTGTTGGAACTCCTCCAGATGAATCAGGGCAATTCCTCTGGCATCGGCATCGGCTGCGTGTCGTGGGACGGCTCTGTCCATGCAGACCAGTTCTGGAGGCATTATTCCTTTGGCAATGTGAAGGAGCGAAAATTCAGCGAAATCTGGACAGATACGAGTAATGAACTCATGGCGGGTCTTAAGAGCAGGAAACCGCTGATAAAGGCAAACGCAGACAGGTGCGCCCACTGCAAGTGGTTCGATATCTGCAACGGGAATTTCCGCGTACGCGCCGAAGCGATATACGGCAATGTCTGGGCTGATGACCCCGCCTGCTACCTCACAAAAGACGAGATTGGCTACTACGAAATAAAGTAGCTTTAGCCCTTTCTCGGTTTTGGCATTGCCGAGGGCGCTTTCTCAAGCACGGTTTTTAGCGATAGCTTCTCCAGTCCCCTGAATAATTCCATCGCGACCCTGTCACCCACCTTGCGTTTGTTCATGACTTTTATCAGGTCCCTGACATTGTTGATTTCAACATCATCCATCCGAACCAGGATGTCTCCTATCCCCAGCCCTGATTTGTCAGCTTCGCTTTTTGGTATTACGTTGGTAACCATTACCCCTTTTTCAATGGGAAGTTTGTAGTATGCCACCATTTTGGGATTGACATCCACTGCATTCATACTTATCCACGGCCTGATTATCTCGCCATGCTCCCGCAACTGCTGAGCTATCCACATGGCAGGCTGGATAGGGATGGCAAACCCGATGCCCTGGGCAAAAGGTATGATGGCGCTGTTTATTCCTATCACCACGCCTTCGCTGTTAATCAGGGGCCCACCGCTGTTGCCGGGGTTAATGGCAGCATCAGTCTGTATCAGCCCTTCCATAAATGTAGCCTCGGTCTGGATTGACCTGTTAAGCGCGCTCACAACACCTGCCGTGACCGTGGGGCCCCCGACAAGACCTAACGGGCTGCCTATCGCAATTGCCATCTGGCCAATCTTGAGATTATTATTCTTTGCCATCTCTGGCACAGGCAGGTTGTTTGCATCGATGTGGAGAACTGCAAGGTCCATGATGGTATCAATGCCCCGGAGTTCTCCAGGCAATGTTCTTCCATCCTCCAGCGTCACTTTTATCTCGGTTGAACCCAGCACAACATGGGCATTTGTCAGTATCCAGCCCTCTTCATCGATAACAAAACCCGAGCCAACACCCGGCACCGGGTGCACATGCAGGTATGCATCTTTCATGAGCTTTACTTCACTGATGTTCACAACGCTCGGTATTACCTTTTCCACAGCCGCAACAACAATATCGTCAAAACTTGTCATATTTATCACCCCTCGAATCAACGGTTATTTGGATTTCAACCTATGATTCTTCTTATTCATTCTTAAACCGCATCAATATATATTGTTATTGAAACCTTGTGTGTGTAAAATCTTTTGGTGTTAAATTTCGTCTAAAGTAACTTTGCGCTCTTGGCGTGCTTTGCGGTGCAGGATTTTCCACCGCAGAGGGCGCAAAGGACGCAAAGAATTTACTCAACACCAAACTTTTTTACAGTCCCGAAACCTTTCGATACTACAGGCCAAAAACGGCCGTTTCTCTTAACAAGTTCGATTGGTATATCAAAAGCCGAACTTAGCACTTCGCCCGTAAGCACATCTTTTTTGGCGCCCCGGGCAACCATCCGGCCTTTCCTTAAAACCAGCGCATGGGTAATTGCAGGTATTATCTCTTCGATATGATGCGAAATATAGATCAATGTCGGACCGCCAGGGGCTTTACACATATTCTCTACCGCATCCAGCAATTCCTCCCTCGCTTTCAGGTCAAGGCCGGCGCACGGCTCATCCAGTACAAGTAATTCCGGTTCGGGCAATAAAGCCCTTGCGATAATGGTTTTCTGTTTTTCACCATCCGAAAGTACCCCGAAACTGCGACCCGAAACCCCGGATAATCCAAAAAATGCCAGTAACTCTTGTGCACGGTCATAGTCTCCCGCAAAAGGCGTTTCATACAGGCCGATGCTGGCGAACCTGCCCGATAGCACTATATCCATGACAGAATCATGGTTATGAACCATATTCATAATCTCAGAGCTGCATTCACCTATGTGCCGGCGCAATTCCCGAAGGTATGTGGAACCGAATCTTTTTCCCAATACTTCCGCAGTCCCTTCCGATGGCCAGTGGTAACCGTTAACAATGCTGACCAGGCTTGTCTTTCCTGAGCCATTTGGCCCGAGTATTGCCCAGTGCTGGCCGCGTTCTATCTTCAGGGAAATATCATGAAGGATAATTGTATTGTTTCGAATGAAAGATATCCGGTCCAGATTGACAATCGATTTTGAGGGCATTGTTTTTTATTGGCGTCCGGGAAAATAATTTTTTGTATTCAATCCATCACTTCTTTTCTCATAGCTTAGAATGAGACCAGTTGTTCGGTGATTTTGCTAAAGAGCCAGATCTAAGGTAAAAACGCTATGCCCAGTACATGAAGCAGCATTATAAGGATTGCACCGGGAATTCCCCCGAGTGCGCAAATCAATACCACTGTAGCGGTATAAGCAATGTCTAATTTAAAAATGATGTTGCCCATAGCAAGAAGAATGAGTCCCATTATTGAATTCACAATCAGGTACTTTGCAGCCTTCAAAACAATATATACAGCAATCACAGCCAAAATTACCAAAAATAAGATTGTTGTTTCGATTACCATTAATGTTAATAGCAATCTTATATTTATTAAGTATTTTGGTTCCTCTAATTTAACTGCATTTTTATATTATGCTCAGTCCACTGTGTAGTCTGCGAAATCTGTATTTTAATTATAAATGATATTGATATTGTTCATTATAATTAAAAAATACACAATATTCAGAAAAATTAGTATGAACATAATATTTAAGATGGATATAATTGCCACTGAGTTTCCCAGGCCGTTTCCATTGTGCAGCATAAATTCGGAGTTTTTCCAGATAATTCTTGTTATGAAACCTAATAGCAGAACCGTTAAAATTTTTAAACCTGATGGTAATAGCATTCCAAATAAATTAAAAAGATATGCTGCTTTTTCGTTGGCTTCGTAGGCATTGACATATTTTATCCCGATATAGGTACTGATGACATCCAGAATAATCAAAAAAATAAGCAAGCAAATGCTATATTTGATGATTTTCCTGGAATGCAGTACTATCTCTTTGAACATTATTGGCCCCCCATTCGGCAATTTCCAGACTGCTAAAGTTTCCCCCTCAAGCAGCAATTCCAAATAATGATATGTTCCGAAAATATTTAAAGCTTTCCAAATTATTGTATATAGTTCATTATAATCATAATCCTTATAACTTAGTTTGTTACGGAAATTTAAAATTTTTGAAGTTCCACGACCACGGCGCCGAAATCGTCATAGCATGAAAGAAGATACAATAAAAGAAAAATCGGCGTGTGATAGAGCCAGCCGGCA
This sequence comes from Candidatus Methanoperedens sp., assembly GCA_041494705.1. Lineage (GTDB taxonomy): Archaea > Halobacteriota > Methanosarcinia > Methanosarcinales > Methanoperedenaceae > Methanoperedens. The sequence goes on along the minus strand of JBGQBI010000002.1, from coordinate 251,597 downwards.
ACCATTGTCGGGAAAAGACCAAAAACAATACCGAGTATATTCCCGTACACCTTTTTGCCTCCAAGCTTTTCCCAGTCCGCAGCTATTCTTATATTGCCTTTTTCAAATAGAATCCTGTATTCAAGCTTATGATATTTTGCAAATAAAATATGACCGAGTTCGTGCAATCCCACCGCAATACCCAGGTAAATGAACATCACCAGAAGATAATTCCCAAAACCGTACAGGATACCGTCTGATGAATGAGGTGAATATATCATGCTTACTTATCTTAACTCAGCGTCCTCGCCGTATAAAGGTATTTGATTTTTCCTCAAATCGAAAACATATCTCTTAACCCGCGGAGCAACCTCGCCGCAGCCCCTGTAAAAATCGATATGCCACCCGCTTTCAGAAAGCAGCTTTTTAAAATGGGCAATCTCAAAATCCTTCTTGAAAGTATAAAAGTGGATTATTCCTTCAGGTTTCAATATGGAACCGGCAAGATTAAGAAAATGGTCCTGCCCGTAAGGAGCGGGCATCACTATCCTGTCAAAAGGTTCTTTGAAAATATGTCCTATTGAATTCGCGTCTGCGAGGATAATATCGGCTTCAACATCATTAAGTTCGAGGTTCTTTTTCAAAAAGGCGCACGCATCCGGGTTATTATCGAGTCCTGTTATTCTGACATTCTTTTTCTTCTTAATCGGTATCAAAAACGGCCCCACGCCTGCGAATAATACCAGGACTACCTCGCCGTCATTTACTTTTTGCGCTATCCTGTTTCTTTCGTAATACATTTTCCCTGAAAAATATGTTTTCGCAACATCCACAAAAAAGGCGCAATTGTTCTCCCTGTGAATAGTGGTTGTGCTGTTCCCGAGCAATAATTCGAACTCTCCCGCCCGTGCAGCGCCTTCAATTTTATGGAGTTTCCGAAGCACTTTTTTGATATTCTTCTGGCAAGCCAGCGCATCGGCGATAAGATATTTTTCGTTATCCAGAGCCGGTGGAATATTAATAATCGCAATGTCCCCGATGACCTCAAAACCTCTCGGGAGTAATGATAGTTTTTCCTCCGGGATTTTGTCTTTCAGGAGGTCATGAAGGGACATAACAAGATTTAAGACGTTATTTTTAGCGCGCTTGCCAGCATTATAGCCCTCGTATAATGCCCGCCCACCCTCGATGTATCCACGAACACCTTTTCCATCAATATGGGCGCGCCATGACCGTACCCGCCGCCCAGGAACACAAGCGTCCTGAAAATAAGATTCCCCGAAATCCCATCCGGCGCAATTATAAAATTTGCCTCTTCGATTGCATCTTCTATCAATATTGAATAATCCTTTGCGCTTATTCCCATCTGGCGTACTCTTTTTGTTACAATATCAGCCTCTGCAAGCGTCCTGTCCACCTTCTCATCCCTGCCTTTATCTTCAAACCGTCCGCCAGAGAGAATCCCGACTTTCGCTTCTATACCCAAACGCCTGAAATGCTCGACACCCCGTTTTATTAACTCGACCTTATCTTCCACGGAATTTCCTTCATCAATACCCACGGGCGCGAGGAAAAAGGGTCTCCCATCTGCCGTTTCCAGTAATGCGACCCTGTATAATTTTGTGAGGCTAAGTGATTTTTTTAATTCCGAAAGGGTTTTTGTCGCGCTGAGAGTTCCCCTGACAGCGCCGTCAATCTCGCCTGAGACCAGCAATTCAACCAGTTTTTTTGGCGGTTCGGTTGAGTGGATTATCTCAAGTTTGGTGCCTGTTGCCTTAATCTGTTTTTCATCCCCGACAAGAACAACATCTGCATACTCGCTGGCTGCTTCTGCGCTCTTAATCAGTTTTTCAGAAATCTTCCCTATCCCGAGTCCAATCCTTGCATGGTTCTTTCTTGCCTTTTTTTCTATATCAGAAAGGAGAGACATCTTCTGCCTTCATTCAGGTCTTCTTGCCAAGTTCTTTTGAACGTTCACATGCCGCAATTACTGCATTCATCATTGCAACCCGGACGCCCCGTTCTTCCATTACCCGAAGACCCCTGATTGTTGTGCCGCCCGGTGATGTTACCATGTCTTTTAACTCACCGGTATGACTTCTGTCCTCAAGAACCATTTTAGCCGCGCCAAGAACGGTCTGGGCTGCAAGTAATTTTGCAGTATTCCTGTCAAGCCCTTCATGAACTCCGCCGTCTGCAAGCGCTTCGATTACCATGAAAATATAAGCTGGGCCGCTGCCCGATAATCCCGTGACTGCATCCATAAGATGCTCAGGCAGTATGACGCTTCGCCCTATGGCATTAAAAATCATTTTCGCAATCTCAAGGTCATCCTTTGATACCGCGCTTCCCGGACTGATTGCCGATGCCGCCTCCCTGACTGTCGCCGCGATATTCGGCATTACCCTCACAACCTTCGTTCCGCGCGGCAGCTCATTTTCATAAGTCGCGATTGCTACGCCTGCGGCAATTGATATAATCAACTGGTTCTTTATGGAGAATTTTATCTCTTTTAGAAGAGCCGGAATTGTTTGCGGCTTGACCGCAATTATGAGAATGTCCGAATCTGTGACCGCAGAACAGTTGTCCTTGCAGGTATTTATTTTATACTGCTCTTCAAGCGACTCCAACTTTTCGGAATCCATGTCGCTTGCGTATATGTTCTCCGGAGGGACGAGTCTGGCATGAAGTATGCCTTTTATCAGGGCTTCGCCCATCTTCCCGGTGCCGATAAATCCGAGCTTTTTATTCTCGATGGTTGTCATTAAAACTCTATAAAGTGGCGCAAGCGATAAAAAGATTGTTATGAGATGGAGGCGAACCAAGGTAAAGGCGGATAGTCGCTATCCGATACTCACCGCAAAGGTCGCAAAGATAAGTTTAAAACGTTTAGTTTTTAACTATAATTCCTCAAGATACCTTCCGAGCGCCCGCTCTCCCTTGAACCCATTTTTTCTGGCAAGCTTAAGAAGTGCAGAATAAATCCCGCTGCTGTACTGCGCCGCTTTCTTTTCTTTAAAGACAAGTTCATCAGGCAGGAGCTTCTTTGCAGCCAGGCGCAGTATGTATTTCCGTATCCCATTGTGCATCTTGAGTTCGGGCGCTATCCGAAGGGCTAGTTCCACAACCTCCCTGTCAAGATAAGGGACACGAAGCTCAACAGCATTTGCCATTGTAACCGCATCATCCCGCTCAAGATTGTTTTCTGCAATATTGTCGAGGTCTTTCCGAAGCGCCAGTTCAAGTTCGGCAGGGTTCATTGATTCATACCGCTTGTAGCCTGCAAAAAGCTCATCAGCGCCCTGGCCTGAAAGCATCACGCGAATCCCATCGTTGTGGGCGTCTCCTGATGCGAAAAATAGAGGTAGGGCGATGCTTACCTTCAACGGGTCTCCTGACTCGACGGCTCTTATTACATCAGGAAGAGCTGACTCCACTTCATCCAAAGTAAGTTCATGCAGATGCAGTTTATCCGAAAGCCCGAGGAGCTTTGCCGCTCTTTTTGTCTGCATTATATCATGCGAGCCAGCCATGCCCACCGAATACAACTCTACGTCAGGGCAAAGCGCTGCAATGAGAGAACTGTCAAGACCGCCTGAGAATGCAAGCGCGGAGGGCGTGTAGCGCCGCTTATCCACAGCGCACCCAATTGCTTCATATAGCGCTTTTGAGGCTATGTTTTCATCTGTTATCGGCTCGCCCGCAGTAAAACCGGTTACTCTTTTTTCGATTATTTTCCCGGCGCTGTAAGTAAGCATATATCCGGGCTTGAGAGTGTGAATTTCATTCATCCCGATAGCATACAGCGCCTTTTTCTCAGACGCAAAAACAAACTCCGCTCCTTTGGCGTAGTAAAGCGGTTTTACGCCCGCGAGGTCGCGCGCAAGATGGAGTTTTTCGCCCTCAACGAAGGCAAAAGCATAATCGCCATCTAATTCTTGAATCGCTTTTTCTATGCCTTTTGCGCAAATCAGGGCAAAAAGCGCCTCGCTGTCCGAATCTGTTGTGATGCGAAGCTTTTCTGCAATCTTCCTGAAGTTGTAAATCTCGCCGTTGTACGTGAGCGCGCCGCCGTCTGCGAGAGGCTGGTGTTTATCGCCTGTGATTTTGAGCAGGACATTGCCGAGCGTGATATCGCCGATGGAATATGTGTCGGAGCCATCGGGTCCCCTGTGCTTGATTGCATCGAGCATCTTTTTGACGAGAGCTTCCGAGTCTTTTCCTGCCGCGCCTGCTATGCCGCACATGATGGTTCTTACCACTGAAATGGTTAAAAAGGGTTCTATTCATCATTGCATTAGTATAGTAATCCCCAACCAGGCGGCAATACCTGCAAACGGTAATAGAAGGAGCCATGCCAGCCATGTAACATGCCTGTGTATCGCCACGGCGGCCCCGAGTTGAAACAGTGGCAGGAGAAGTCCTATGTTCCTGAAAAGTGGCGACCCGCTAAGATACCAGGAAAATGGAACAGCAAGTATGGCACCAATTATCAACCACACTGGTTTGCTTCTTATAACTCCTGCAATTGAGATTGCTAATGAGGATATAATTCCAGGCCAGCCGATGAGCAGTATTAATAGTGTGGCGAGCATGTTAAATTCACTTCGTTAAATGTATTATGCCCTTATTAAGATTGGCTTGAATCTCCAGGCCATGAACCAACGCTTAAATAACCCTCCCAACTAACAAACACATATGAACCTCTGCGAATTCACCCCATCCTCGAATCGCCCCACCCGCCCTCGCAGTGACGTTTAAGCAAGGCGTGCAAAGGTATTTTAGCGAATAAAACCACGAAAGCAATGATGACGCTTGCGAAAAGGGCCGGAAAGTGCGCTGAATACATAAAGAAACACTCATCGGCTCTCGTTGTGTCGCATATCGATGCTGATGGCCTGACCTCTGCTGCAATCATGGGAAAAGCCCTGGAACGTGCAGGCATCGATTACAGGATACGTTTTGTAAAGCAACTGGACATGCCTACACTCACCGAAATAGCTGACCAGAATCCCGAACTTATTGTATTTACCGACCTCGGAAGCGGAATGCTGGATGCGATTAGCTCATTGAAACTCAATGCGGTTATTTCTGACCATCACCAGCCTCAGGGCGTTTATGAATACCATTTAAATCCACATCTTTTCGGGATTAACGGCGCGATTGAACTAAGCGGTTCAGGAGTTGCTTTCCTTATCGCGCAGGAGCTGGGCGGCAACGGCGACCTTGCAGCCCTTGCTATCGTCGGGGCAGTGGGCGATTTACAGCATGCAAAACACGGGCAATTGGTCGGGATGAACAGGTCGATACTGGAAGAGGGCGCCAGGAATAAAGTCCTTGGATATGAAAAAGACCTGATGCTATTCGGAAGGCAGACGCGCCCGATATTCAAACTATTGCAATATTCCACTGATGTATATTTGCCCGGTCTTACCGGCAGCGAAGATGCAAGCATTGAATTCTTAAAAAAAATAGGCATCAGGCAGCATGGAGAGAAATGGAGACGGTGGATAGACCTTGACCCCTCTGAAAAACAGAAAATCGTCTCTGCCCTGATACAATCAGGACTTTCATCCGGGCTGCCAGGTTTTAAGGTGGAAAGGCTTATCGGGGAAGTATATACATTATTATGCGAGCGTGAAGGAACCGAGGTGCGGGACGCTTCCGAATATGCCACGCTGCTTAATTCCACTGCCCGCTATGACCATGCGGATATAGGGCTTGCCGTGTGCATGGGCGACCGCGAAAAATGCTTTGATAAGGCTTGCGCCCTTCTTAACGAGCACAGGAAGAATCTTGTCGAGGGACTGAATTTTGTGAAGGAGCATGGGGTAACCAGGATGGAAAACCTTCAATATTTTGATTCGGGAAATAAAATCAGGGAAACCATCGTAGGCATAGTGGCAGGCATGAGCTCCTCGTTTGTAAATAACAGGGAACTTCCCATAATCGCTTTTGCAGATTCCGACGGTGGTGTAAAAGTTTCGTCAAGGGGAAACCAGGACCTTATAAGGAAAGGGCTTAACCTTGGCGAGGCAATCAGCGAAGCTGCAAAAGCAGTTGGCGGCACGGGTGGAGGGCATGACATAGCAGCAGGGGCTTTCATTCCAGGTGAATCGAAGAGCGAATTTTTGAAGATACTTGACCGGAAAATTGGCTCGCAGATAAGATGACGTCCTGCGAATATCATTAAGGAATTGAAGAACCTATGAGAACCCTCACCGACCTCGACAAAAAGCTCCTCGACAAACTCGCGCCCGAACTTGAAGGCGCAACCGGACCCGCGCCCGGGCATGACTATAAGTTCATCCTGCTTCCGGTCTCGCATAAGTTATCAGAATCCCCCGAGGATTTCGCGAACCGGGTCAATAGATTGACAGATGAGGAGCTAAATTACCTTGTAGATATGATTTTAAAAGGCGATGAAGATGTGCGCTCACTGGCAGAAGGGGATTCGGATGCGCTTTTTGAACTGATCGGGAAAAGATTGCCGGAAAAGGCAAAGGATTTGAAAAATCTCTGATCAGCACACCGGAATCTTCCCGTACGCCAGCTCCATGCAGAACTCCTGTATGTTCGCAAGCTCGCTATCTATGACCTCATTTACCTCTTTTTCCACATCCTCAAGCGTCCCTCTCTCCATAATCACCTGCGCAGCCGCAATCTTGGGCTGGTCTATCGGCTCGCCAATCTGGCTTAATAACCACACATATACTTCCTTTATATCAGGCACATTTGTGTAAATCTCGCTTGCAATCCTGTGGCTGAGCACATTGTAAATCTTCCCGACATGGCTTACCGGGTTTTTTCCGGCTGCTGCTTCGCTGCTCACAGGGCGGTTTAACGGGATGATGCCGTTCACGCGGTTCCCGCGCCCCACCTGGCCTGAGTCGGCATCCTCGGCAGAAGTTCCAGTTACCGTGAGATAAATCCCGCCCATGCCCCGCCCCTCCCTGTCAAGAGTATTAAGATAAACTGAGGTTTCAAGGTCAGTTCTTTCAGCAGCGTAGGTCTTTATTTCCTCCAGAAGTTCATCTTTTTTCCTGAAATACTCACTTTCGGATTCAATGAACCTGTCAATGAGAGGGTCTGCGATGGTTAAATGAAGCTCGTTCCGCTCGCGCAGGCCCATGACTTTGATATCCTCGCCCGATGCGGGAAATCTTTTCTTAAAATCAGGTGAATTCAAAAATCGCTCTGTTTCAAGCACAATCGTTTCAGTCGGCGTCATCGGGGCATATCCGACCGCTGCCGAAGTATCGTTTGCCCCGAGTATCGCGCCTTTTCTTTTGAAAATATCGGTAAGTTCTGCCGAACCATGGGCAAGCTCGACCTGGTACTGGATAGAATCCGAATTCACAAACCTCAGGTTGTCCTTCAGCCATTGTTTTGCAGCATCTATAGCAATAGTATTGACATCGATGATTTCGCCTTCCACTTCAAATGTCGCCCTGTCCCCGAAAATCAGGCGCATCGGCTTCAGTATCACCCCGCCGCCGAATTTGGTTTTTACCTCCCCAGCCACCAGCATCCCCTTATCGATATTGTGGTGCATGATGGCGCCAAATCTTTCCATGTATTCCTTGCAGAGTTCGATTGAGACCTGGTTCATTATGGAATCGCAGATAAAATCGGGATGCCCGAGTCCTTTCCTTTCAACTACCTCTATTTTCCGCTCCGTTATCGGCGTGGCGCCGAGTTCTTCTATTTCTATGTTTCGCATATCAGTTTGACCCATGTTCAAATACAGTTGACAATGCTTTGCGTTCTTTGCGTCTTTGCGGTGTTCGGTTTAGTCTCACCGCAGAGGCGCTGAGGTCGCAAAGATTATTTTATTCTGGATTATCAATCCCGATCAGATAATTAACCACGGAGGACACAGAGAGCACAGAGCTTTGCTATTTTTTCTCTGTGTCCTCTGCGTTCTCTGTGGTTTTTCAATTGCGGTCATTTGACCTGAGATAAATACCTCTCGGTCAATATCTCATAATTCCTCAGGGTACTTTTCATGAGCATAATATCTTCCTCTGTGATAATCCTCACATGTTTGCACGGCACTCCCATAACCACGCTCTTTGCCGGGATTTTATGGCCTGGCGGCACTAATGCCCCGGCGCCCACGATTGCATATTCCCCGATTTCGGCGCCGTGCAGTATTGTGGAATTCATGCCTATGAGCGCATTGTTTTTAACGAGACAGCCATGCATGACGCACCCGTGCCCCATGCTTACCCCGTCGCCTATTTCCACATTCCTGTCATCCGAATGTATAACAGCATTATCCTGGATATTACAGCCTCTTCCGATGCGGATTTTTGCCCTGTCGCCGCGGATGACGGTGTTGAACCATACGCTTGAGCCTTCCCCGATTGAAACGTCCCCGATGATGCAGGCTGTATCTGCTATGAATGCATTTTTCGCTATTACGGGTTTTTTACCGTCGAACGAGTATAACATATTTTCTTTTGCCCTTCTGTAACCTCCCATTCATAGAAGGATTTTGTCGCATAAATAGGTTATTCAAATTCGAGAGCGTTTCAATTGTGTTGGTAAATTGAAATGACCTTAGAAAATGAATGTTTTGGTGGGGCAGGCGCACATTCGCTTTTGCGTGCTCCTTTAGGGCGGAGGGCAATCCTAATGATAGCTTTGATGGTATTGTATATAATTATCAATACGAATTGAAACAAAGCTCTACTAACTTCTCACTGTTTTTTTTTATTCTATCGGAAATTATTAAATACTTTAATATCTTTATAATATTAATTCGTTGAGCAGGTGTTATATGAGCAGACAAGGAGATATTATTGGGACAATTATAGGATTATATGAAATATAAAATAATGATACTGATAGTGATATTTATTTCACTGTTAAGTGGATGTGTTGGTTCAACAGTACAACCCATGTACTATGATGAAAAGGCTAGATATTTAATGGCTGATGCATTTAAAGTGATTAAGAATGACATATTAAACTTCGCTGTTGCACCTTCACTACTTGAGATGGATAGCCAAAATTATTATACTGAGATAGATAAATTAATAGTTTCACCTAAAATGCAACCAGCGGTTGATGAATTTAAACGAGCAATGAAAGAGTATCATTATATAGCATATAATTACAACACTAGAAGTAGGACATGTCAGATTCCCGATAAGGTGGATGTGCTGGTAAAAATATACAATCAATGCATGAAAGATCAATCAGAGTTGAATAATGAAACAACCCAAGGGATTTACGATACTATAGTGATACAAGTAAATTCAAACAAGTTACTACCGGATAAATAACATGAGAAGTATAATGGGGAAGGTAATGATGGAGAAGTCTGTAAATGCAATTTATAATAACCCCGTATTAAAAAACATTTAGTATGAAATCGGGAAAGAGAGATAATAAAATAGGATGGAAAAATGCATATTATAAACATAAAAGATGCTGGAAGGGATTATAAATATAAATGGCCTGAAGTTACTGAAACTTTTGATTTCATTGAATACATCACTAAAGCCGAAGATGGCGAACATGATGTGAAGATAGGCTTTGGAAGACGACTTACATATGGGAAAGATCGATTTAGAGTAGTAATATGGATTGATGGTTACCCTGATGCAGAGTTCGTAGGCACTGATGATTTTGAAAAATCTGGCGAAGTACTATCGGAAATCAAGGTTCCTGGAAATGTTGGAGAGAGAATATGTAGATATCCCGATGAACCCATACCTGAGCGTTACAAAATGTTTAACGTTGAAGGATTGCCTATCAGGATTACGGGATCTGGAGTTCATGGGGCTTGGGTTGTAGTTGCTAACATTGGAGATCATAAGACTTTGATTTCATTAGCAGCTTTAAGAAGGTTAGAGAGAAGAAGATAAAAATCACCTAATTCTTTAAGATTCAAGATATAAAATCTGGTAAACCAACAGAAATGCAGGCTAGTATTGGTATAACTTTTAAGCCATAACTCATAGGGGGCGTTATAAAGCTTCCAATAGGGAAGATTTGGGAAGGTTTGGCGTTTCTTTTTTTTGGTGGTTAGTAGCAAGTGTTGCACATTAACCTAACTACCAACACGAATTATAACTCTCATTAATTCAGATGTTTTGTAAATCCTAAAACCTTAAACTCAAATTGCTTCCGAAAACCGATAATTCTATTAATCATGCAGGTAATCACAGCGGCAATATGGAACTCCCCAAAGAATACGATTCTAACGCTATCGAAGAAAAATGGCTGGATACATGGCAGGACTCCATGTATTATTTCGACTGGGATTCACAAAAACCCCAGTTCATAATCGATACGCCGCCTCCCTACCCCACAGGCAATTTCCATATCGGCAATGCGCTTAACTGGTGCTACATCGATTTTGTGGCGCGCTACAAAAGGATGCGCGGCTACAACGTGATGTTCCCCGAAGGCTGGGACTGCCACGGGCTCCCAACTGAAGTGAAAGTTGAAGAAAAACACGGCATAACCAAGAGTCAGGTTTCGCGCGAGGAGTTTCGCCGCATGTGCGTGGAATTGACCGAAACGAATATCGGACGAATGAGAAAAAGCCTGCGCCGCCTTGGGTTTTCCATCGACTGGAGCAACGAATACATCACCATGGAACCCGCATACTATGGCAAAACGCAGCGGTCTTTCGTTAAGATGCATGAAAGCGGCATGATATACCAGCAAAACCACCCGGTAAACTGGTGCCCGCGCTGCGAAACTGCGATTGCGTTCGCGGAGGTCGAATACGATTCGCGAAGCACCCTTCTTAATTACCTTAATTTTGACAAACTCAAGATTGCAACAACAAGACCCGAACTGCTTGCAGCCTGCGTTGCGGTCGCTGTTAATCCTGATGACGAGAGATACGGCGAGTATGTGAACACCGAAGTAAAAGTCCCCGTTTTCGGTCATAAAGTCTTGGTCATAGCTGACAAGAATGTTGACCCTGCCTTTGGCACGGGCGTTGTCATGATATGCACGTTTGGCGATAAGCAGGATGTGAGATGGTGGGTCGAGCACTCCCTCCCCCTTCGAAAAGCGATTGACAAAACCGGAAAGATGACAGAGCTTGCAGGCAAATATTCTGGCTTAAGCACTGAAGAATGCAAGAAAGCAATAATCGGGGACATGAAAAATGCCGGAATCCTTTACAAACAGGAAGAGCTGCCGCAGAACGTTGGTCTTTGCTGGAGATGCAAGACGCCCATTGAAATCCTCTCGGAGCGGCAGTGGTTTGTCAGGATAATCCACGATGATATACTCAATACCGCAAACCAGGTCGCCTGGGTTCCAGACTATATGAAAGTGAGGCTTGAGAACTGGACAGGGACTATGGAATGGGACTGGTGCATATCAAGGCAGAGGATTTTTGCAACACCGATTCCGGCATGGTACTGCAAAAAGTGCGGCAAGACAAAAGTGGCAAAAGAAGAGTGGCTGCCGCTTGACCCGACGCAGAAAAAGCCGCCTGAAGCATGTGAATGCGGCTCTACGGAGTGGAGAGGGGAAGAGGATGTCCTTGATACCTGGATGGATTCATCAATATCTGCTCTTCATGTCTCAGGCTGGCTAAGCGACCATCCGCTGCTTTTGCCTGCCCAGCTTCGCCCGCAGGGTTATGACATTATCCGCACATGGGCTTTTTACACAATACTTCGGTCAAAAGCAATGCTCGATAAAAAGCCCTGGGATACCATACTGCTTAACGGGATGGTACTTGGCGAAGACGGCCACAAGATGAGCAAGTCCCGCAATAACTTCGTCATACCTGAAGAAGTTATCAAGCAGCACGGCGCCGATGCGTTCAGGCAGTGGGCTGCCATTGGCGGAACCACTGGCTCGGATATCATTTTCTCATGGAAAGATGTTGTCGCAGGCTCGCGGTTTTTGCAGAAACTATGGAGCATTGTGCGTTTCTCGATGCCCCATATTTCAGATACTCCCGCGCCGTATGCGCCTATTGACCTCTGGCTCCTCAGCAAGTTGAACAGGCTGGTAAAAGATGCAACTGAAAAAATGGATGCCTACCAGTTTGACGAGACTTTCAAAGCTATCCGGGGATTTACCTGGGATATCCTGGCAGATAATTATATCGAGCTTATAAAATCAAGGTTATATGGAGAGGAAGGAGAGAGAAAACAGGCTGCACAATATACCCTTTATGTGGCAATTGAAACCCTTTCCCGGCTCCTTGCGCCGTTTTTACCTTATTTCACCGAAGAAATCTATTCCCATATAAAGCAGGAAAGCGTACATCTTCAGCCGTGGCCAGACGCGGATGAATCACTGATCGATGAAGATGTGGAGGCAACAGGTGAATTGATAAAAGAGATAACTGCTGCTATCAGGCGATACAAATCCGAACACGGCATGGCCCTAAATACACCGCTAAAGGACATAGAGATTTATTCATCTATCCCGGATGCATCGGATATTGCAGGGGCTGCTAATTCTGCAATTAAACTCAACACCGGAGCGCCGGATTTTGAGATGGTTCCCATCGGTATCAAGCCCAATATGAAGGTTCTTGGTAAAACATTCAGGAGCAGGGCAAAACCCATAGCCGAAGCCCTTATGAAAGCAGATGCAAAAGCCGCTGAATCGGGAAGCATCACAATCCATGTGGATGAGGAGGATGTTACTCTTGACCAATCATATTTTACAGTTGAAAAAGAAAGGCTCCTGAAAGGAAAAGCGGTGGATGTTCTTGAGGTAGGTACTGCTATAATAGTTATTATGCGTTAATTCATAAAAATCGATTCTTTTTTGCGGAAATCAAAACAAGCCATTCGTAGGCAAGGATCAAAAGGAACACAAGCGCCATAAAATTTAAAATTTCTGATAGTGAAGATATTAAATCGCCTGTGATAAAATTTAATTGTATCAGGAAACCCATGAACTGATGGGCTGTTAATGAAGCACCTGAGAGGAAAACATATCTCCAGTTCGTTTCCAAGAACTTTTTATTAAGAAAAACCCTTGCCTTAAGTATATCCATATCGATATTTCTCCATTTTATCCATATCCGGACTACAAAATAGAGCCCGATAAGAGCAAGTATTACAGAACTGCTCATAAGTATCATATTTAAGAAGAAATAAGCCATTGGTTGTTCCTCCAACGATAATTTATTTCAATGAGCATAAATCTTGTTGTCTTTGCTTCGAAAAGTTTATAGTCGGCGGAAGCCCTATTAACTCAGGGTGAAATTATGACAAATATCAGCGAGATACATGTTACAAAAACGATAGTTAATGAATTCCTAGATGATTTCTTACAGAATATTCTTGACAGCGATGTTGTTGTTGTTGGCTCAGGACCCTGCGGTGTCGCGGCTGCAAAATACTGTGCAGAGAAAGGTCTTAAGACCGTCATGATAGAAAGAAACATCTACGGCGGTGGAGGTATGTGGCAGGGTGGCTATCTTATGCCTAAAAACACTGTCGGGGCTCCGGCTAACAAGATACTCGAAGAGTGCGGCGTAAATCTCAAAGACGCCGGAAATGGACTTTACGTTTGCGATTCTTTTGAGATGGTCTCAAAGATGCTTGCAAGCGCATGTGATGCAGGTGTGAAATTGCTTAACTCTACGAATGTTGATGATATTATTCTTAAAGAAGACCATGTTGAAGGTGTAGTTATCCAGTGGTTCCCTGCAAAACAGATGCCGCCGTTCATGACATGCATGGACCCGATAGCGATAAGGTCAAAAGTAGTAATTGATGCCACGGGACATGACTCTGTACTTGTCAAGCGCCTGAGCGAGCAGAGGTCTGGAATCCCGGTTCCGAAAGGCTGCGGCTCCCTTTGGGTGGACGAAGCCGAGAAACAGACTGTTGAACTTACCCACGAGATTTATCCGGGTCTCATTGTCGCAGGCATGGCAGCCACTTCTACATACGGCGCGCCGCGCATGGGACCGATATTTGGCGGCATGCTCCTTGCAGGGCAGAAAGCGGCAGAGCTTGCTTACGATAAAATCATGGGCGTCAAAGTGAAAGGTGTGGGCAAAGGCATAAAAATTAGCCACCGTGCGCCCGATGTACTTGTGACAGAATAATTTTAACTCAACAGCATTGGGCGAGAGCCCAAACTTTTTTTATTTTTTATCAACCGCTTTCTTTTTATAGTGCAAAAACTAATTATTATTTGTGGAGGTATAATATGCAATATGGAATGATGGACTATGGATACGGCGGCTGGTGGATACTTGGGTTTATATTCTGGATACTGCTGTTCATCGGGATTGTGCTGCTGATTAAGTACCTGTGGGAACACGGCGGCGCTAAAGCTGAAAATGAGTCTGCACTTGAAATCCTGAAGAAAAGATACGCAAACGGGGAAATAAGCAAAGAAGAATTCGAAGAGAAAAAGAAAGACATTGTATGAAAAACCTCAAAATTGCAATAATTCTTATTGCAGTGGGAGTGATAGGTCTTTTTGCTGTGAACTTCTATTCGCAGTCTTACAGCAGGTACACTATAAGCTCATCAGATTTTCAAAGCAACGGGGAACGGATTTATTTCACTGCTACTTCAAATTCAGGTAAACCAATAATTTCATCGATAGGAGCTATGACAATGCGCGGCGGGATGATGAGCTGTGCCGCTTGCCACGGGGCTGATGGAAAAGGAGGGCGGGGACGAATGATGATGTGGACTTTCAATGCTTCTGATATCAGGTATTCCTCGCTGGCATCGGGTATCGAGGGTGAAAAACCGTACACGGACGAGCTTATAAAAAGAGCGATAACGGAAGGTCTTGATTCAGAAGGAAAGAGGCTTAAGCCGCCAATGCCTGTGTGGCAGATGTCGGATGAAGACCAAAACGACCTCCTGGAATATCTGAAAACTTTAAAATAAAAATAAATTATAGTTAAAAACCAAACAATTAAAACTATCTTTGCGACCTTTGCGTCTCTGCGGTGAATAAAATCGCACACCGCAAAGGCGCCAAGTACGCAAAGTATTCTTAAGAATTTGTTTGAAAAATTAGGATCTCAACTATAATCACTTCACCGCCTGCCTCAATGCCTCGATAGAAGGCGGCGCTCCAACGAAAGCGCGTTTGCCATTAATGAATACGGTGGGAACCGCCTGCACGCCATAAAATGCAGCCCTGGCAAAACCCTGAGGCGTGGCTGTTGATTGCTCCACAACCTGTATGCCGGGCATTTCCATCGCAAGCTGCTTTGCCATTTCAAGCGCCCTCGGACAGTGCGGGCATGTCGGGGAGGTGAACACTTCTATGACGGCAGGCGGTTTAGGGGTCAGAATATCCTGCCGGCGTTTCATCAATTCTTCAAGTTTCTTCTTTTTTATCAGTGCAAGTTCATCGTCTTCGGCCATATTATCTCTTGCTTTTAACAAGCGAAATTCCCATAATAAAGCTTATCAAACTTGCAGGTATGCCAAAAACAACCGAAAGCGCGAAGGTCATTCCTCCAAGAAGCAAAAAACCAATCGAGCGGGAGCTCAAAACAAGAAATAGGATTGTAACAGGAAAAATGAAAAATTCCGCCCCGAGCCCTATGAACGTCCAGCCCAGTATTTTTTTAATATCGGGAAGACGGTTCAATCTCCGTGAAACAAGAGGGACTACTACCAATAAAGAAAAAAAGAAAATAAAAAGCGAGTAGCTCCTTTGAATCCCCAAAGAAAAATGAGACACCAATGGCATCGTCGTAATAACCAGAATAACAACCAGCCCCATCGCGAGGACGAAACCGCATGCAGATGAGATGATTGATTTTTTGTCAATGTTCATTTTTGATCTTTCTTTATATGGACATCCATCTGGTTAAAGGGCATCTCTATTCCTTCTTTCTTGAATCGGGCAAACATCTCCCTGAAAATCGAATCAAGCACAGGATGCCTGTCATCATAATGCCTTATCCAGACAAGAAGTTCAAAATTCTGTGAGGAAGTTGCATATTCAGTAAAGCGGACAGATGGTCTTGGGTTTTTCATGACATGGGGTGTTTTCGCTGCTATATCAAGCAGCAGTTCATCCACTTTTTTCGGGTCTGTCCCGTAAGCAACGCTTATCGGTATTTTCACCCTCACGGTTGTATCCGGGTCAGCGTAATTGATTATCTTCTCATTAATCACCCTGGAATTAGGGATGGTGATAATCATATTATCCAGCGTTCTTATCCTCGTATACCTGGGTTTAATCTCATAGACATCGCCATAAACCCCGCTGAGTTCAATCCTGTCTCCGACCTTATAGAGCTGGTCAAGGGTGATTGTCACTCCCCCGAACACGTTTGAAAGCAGGTTCTGGGCTGCCAGGGCGATTGCAAGACCTGCGATGCCCATACCTGTTATCAGAGGCGTTATCTCGATGCCAACAGCGCCAAGGGCAATCATGATGCCTATCAGCCAGATTACGTACGTTGCCGACATATCGGCAAGGGCTACAAGCCTGTCATCCAGATGACCTTCAGTCCGGGCGGCTAATTCATAACCATACTCCCTGATTATATTTTTTACAAGGGAAGCGACTATCCACGTCCCGAAAATAGTAAGAATAAAGTGCCTGTACCTGTATCCTTCATCAAAACGATTTATCATATCCCCTAAATACGGCGTTTGATGGATCGCATAATAAATGCCTATTACAATAACCAGGATATACAGGGGTCTCCCGAGGGCATGTATTATAATGTCATCTAATTTCGTTTCTGTCGTTTCGGCTTTTTTCCTGAGTGTTTCGAGCACAAAATTAAGGATATTGGCGATGACAAAACCTGAGGTTAGGATGATTAGTGGCAGTATGAAATCCTGAATTTGCATAGATGGCTTTGATGAAGGGACTATCTAAAATATCTTTCTATATGACAGAATTGCGGTTCACATATCACAAATTACTTATACATTATCATCGCTCTTTGAGCGGTAGCGTGATAATATGAAAAAATTCGTAATTCTTTTACTTGCAGCCCTGATATTACTCAGTGGCTGCGTTGGTCAGAAAGCAGCAGTTAAAAACGGGGACAATATTTCTGTTAATTATATCGGACGCCTCCCGGATGGGAAGGTGTTTGATACCAATATTGAGACAGTGGCAAAAGAAAATAATTTGTTCAATCCAGAAAAAAATTATATTCCACTTCAATTCGTTGTCGGGACTAAGAAAGTTATCCGGGGATTTGATGAAGGCGTGCTGGGAATGAAGGTAGGGGATTCTAAAATAATAACGATTCCGCCTGAAAAGGGTTACGGTTTAATTAATCCTATGCTAATCCAGGCAATGCCAAGAATAGAAAATGTCTCTGCAACAAGAGAAATACCAAAGGTTTTTGATGTTCCGCTTAACCAGTTTGAGGGAACATTAGGTCCAAACCACAGTATCGGTGAAATCGTAAAAATACCTGATACGAATATTAATGTGACAATCCTGAATATTACTTCCAAGGTGTCATTATCCTATAATCTTAAAGTAGGCGGAGAGATTTGGGAGTCATGGGTGCCATGGAATGAGACTGTAGTAAAAATTGATGAAAAAAACATTACAATAAAAGCTAATGTTAGCAAAAACGAAATTGTCCAGCTACAAGGTGCCCCATGGAACACTACCGTGATTGGTTTGAATAATGTTAATATCACACTGAGACATAATGCCATTCCTGATACTATGATCCCAATCCAGAACATGCTCGGTCAAATGATTCCGATGAAGCTCAGTTTTAATGAGACATCCATAATACTGGACAAGAACCCGGAACTTGCGGGCAAGACATTGGTCTTCAATGTCACTCTAGTGTCTATTAATAAATAGATGATGCAGAAAGAGGAAAAAATCGTTGTGGTACTGCTGGTGGTGGCAGTACTTTCACTTATTATCGCATATTTCGGTTTTGCCCCGCAAACAAACGCGTATTCATCGGATTCAAAGATTGGCGAACGCGTGTATGTGGAAGGAACTGTACTTTCCAAACAGATGACCAAAACTGGTGATAATCTAATTCTTAAGCTCTCAAATCTCAATGTTTTTATAAAAAAAGATAATGGTGCTAAAGAAGTGTATAATGCGGTAAAAACCGGGGACATGGTAAGGATTACCGGTAAGGTTTCAGAATTTAACAATAAAAGTGAAATTGTGGTTGAGAGCGCAAAGGATGTAGTTCAGGTAAATTGATTCCATCAGATTTTTATCCTTCACATTCATATTTGATATCATGGTCATCAAAACCGAGGGTCTTACTAAAAAGTACGGAAAAATAACAGCCGTTGAAGGCTTAAACCTTGAAGTTGAAGAAGGTGAGATTTTCGGTCTCCTCGGCCCTAACGGCGCGGGCAAGACGACGCTTATTTCAATGCTCTGCACCATTTTGAAACCCACTTCGGGAAGGGCATGGGTAAATGGCTTTGATATCGTAAAGGAATCAGGGAAGGTCAGGAAATCCATTGGAATAGTATTCCAAGCGCCAAGCGTGGACGACCTGCTTACAGGACGCGAGAATCTTGCCATGCACAATCTCCTGTTCGGTGTTCCAAGAAGCATCAGGAAACAGCGTATAGATGAAGTCCTCTCGATTGTGAACCTGGAAAAGAGGGCTGACGACCTTGTTAATACTTATTCAGGCGGGATGCGGCGACGCCTTGAACTGGCGCGCGGGATAATGCACCATCCCAAAATCCTCTTTTTGGATGAGCCTACGCTTGGCCTTGACCCCCAGACAAGGGAACATATCTGGGAATATATCGTTGACCTTGCTGAAAAAGAGTGCATGACCGTCATGCTCACCACGCATTATATGGAAGAGGCGGAACAATTATGCGACAGGGTTGCAATAATCGATTATGGGAAAATAGTTGCTCTTGATTCGCCTGAGACGCTTAAGAATAAGATAGCGGGTGATGTGGTCAAAATTAAACAAAAGGTTCGCGATATAGAAACAATAAAAAAGCTTGATTACGTGAAGAGTGTGCAGGAAAAAGACGGTTTGCTCTACCTTTCGATTAAAGACGCAAGCAAACATCTTCAGGACCTTCTTACCCATACGGGTCCAATAGATTTTGTGGAAGTGAGAAGCGGGACGCTTAATGATGTATTCCTCTATTATACAGGAAGGGAGATACGGGAATCCGAAGCTGAAGGCGGTTTCTGGGAAAGGATGATGAAAAGATGAGCAATTTTTTCAGCGAGATTGAAGGCATTTATGCAGTGTGGCTGCGCGAGGCTAAAATATATGTTCGGGAGAAGGAACGCCTCATTTCCTCTGTAATCTCGCCGCTTCTCTGGATATTTGCTTTTGGGGCAGGAGTTGGCTCGGCTGTCAATGATATTAGCGGCTTTTCTTACCAGGTTTTCATTTATCCGGGGATAGCGGTGATGGCAATCCTTTTCACATCCCTTTTCTACGGCGTATATATTATATGGGACAGGAAACTTGATTTCTTAAAAGAAGTTCTTGTCGCGCCCGTATCAAGAGCGAGCGTATTTGCAGGAAAAGTGCTCGGAGGGGCAACGGATGCGATGGTTCAGGGCATATTCCTTCTGATAATCGGTTTATTTATCGGGGTTCCTCTAACGCCGCTGGTTCTCATTCAGGCGTTTTTAATGCTCCTTTTGATATCCATTGCCATGGTGAGCATCGGGCTTGTGATTGGCGCCAATCTCAACAGCCCCGAAGGTTTCAGTCTCGTGATAAATTTTGTAATGTGGCCAATGTTCTTCTTTAGCGGCGCACTTTTCCCGGTCGGCAACCTCCCTTCATGGCTTGAGAGGGCCACTTATGTTAACCCGTTGACCTATGGTGTGGATGCGATGCGGGGCATTATTCTTGGCATAAACCATTTCCCGATTTATTATGACGTCGCAATAATGCTTCTTTTTGCTCTTTTAGCGATGGGAGCCGGTGTCCTGAGTTTCAGGAGAATGTGATATGCTAAAGCTTTTTAATACGCTCACGCGGGAAAAAGAAAAATTTGAGCCTCTTTCCGAAGTTGTGGGGATATACACCTGCGGTCCCTCGGTTTACCAGTATGCGCATATCGGGAATTTCAGGACTTTTATATTCGAAGATGTGCTCGTGAGATATCTGCGTTTCAGGGGTTATAAAGTAAAACGGGTGATGAACCTCACGGATTTGGAGGATAAAGCCATCGAAACAGCAAGAAAAGAAGGAAAGACGCTTCGGGAATTGACCGGATATTATTCAAAGGTGTTTTTTGAGGATATGAAAACACTCACTCTCCTTGACGCGGATGTTTTCCCGAGGGCAACAGAACATGTGCCTGAGATAATTGACATAATAAATAAAATGATGGAAAGGGGTTTTGCCTATCGGGGGAAAGACGGCTCGATTTATTATGACGTATCAAAGTTCCGGGATTATGGGAAGCTCTCGCATCTTAAGCTTCGGATGGGGAAAAAGAAAATAAAACGCGACGAATGGGGGGAAGATACCTCTATTGTTTCGGATTTTGCGCTGTGGAAATCATACGAGAAAGAGGACGGCGATGTGTTCTGGGAAACCGAGCTTGGAAAAGGTCGCCCCGGCTGGCATATCGAGTGCTCAGCCATGTGTTCAAAGCATCTTGGCACGCGATTTGACATACATATAGGCGGCGTGGATAATATTTTCCCGCATCATGAGAACGTGATAGCCCAGAATTTCGGGGCGTTCGGTAAAAACCCGTCAAAATACTGGCTCCATTGCAGGCATCTAATGATTGATGGCAGGAAGATGTCAAAATCTGCGGGTAATTTCTATACCCTGCGCGACCTTATCGGGATGGGGTATGAACCAATGGCGATAAAGTACCTTTTACTCACGGCAAGTTACAGGAGAAGGCTTAATTTCACATTTCCGGGGCTTCGGGAAGCAGCAAAAAAAATTGAAAAAATCTGCGATATAATTGAAATAATGAAAAAAGCAAACGGCACTGACGACACGGAAAAAATTGTAAAGAAAGCCAGGAAAAAATTTGAGAGGGCGATGGATGATAACCTGAATACAGGGAAGGCGTTAAAGGTGCTGGAAGAGTTTACAGGTGAGGTTAAGAGTATAAATCCAGATAAAAAAGCTTCTGCGGAGATAATTGATACATTCAGGATATTTGACTCGATACTCGGGTTAGAATTATTTACATCCTTCTAATCTGCATCTCATGCTTCTTGGGCTGCAACTGGAGCAGCAATGCCTTTAGCTTTGCATCGTCTATCTTTGTGGCAAGCCTTCCACTCTGCGCAAGAGTAACCAACTGCGCCTCAACACTCGCCACAAGCTCGGGTTTTGTCATCTTGAGGGTATTTAGCCTCTCCCTTGCTTCAGGCGTGAGTATCTGGCGCATGATTGCCGCCTTCTTTGATTCATACTCGGCGCGGGCCTGTTCCTGCTGGGCTGCCTGCCCCTGGGCGCTGTATTGCTGCTGCTGTAACTGCTCAAGCTTGCGCCTTTTTATCTCTTCGAGATCTTCGTCCATATTCATCAATCCCTGTTCCCCTTTTAGTCTCTTTATACCCCTGAATTAATTCAGGGGACTGATATTAAGGAGTCTAATTCAGGGAATTCCGGGAGTCCTCGTCAATCTAATATTTAGCAAGTGCAGGATTGGATTTGATGAGTTCGATTTTTACTTCGTTTGCCGCATTATCCAAAAACGACTGTCCATGCGGTGAAATCATCCTGCCGGTTTTCTGGGCTTTAACAAATCCGGCTTTCTCAAGCTGCTGCAGCGCTTCTCTTGCAATGGAGCCGCTTCCCTTTGAAAAGTGTGTGGGTCTTACTCCATTCCTGTGCCGCCCGCCATAGAAACTCCTAAGGCGTGAAATCCCGACAGGCCCGTCTATATAGACGCGTCTCAATATCGAAGCGCATCTCACAAACCACCAGTCGGCATTATCAGGCGAAAGCTCTTTATGAGCACCGGTCTTTGCATAACTTGCCCACTCAGGGGGCTTTGCTTTCTCATCAGTTTTCAATTTCTGTGCCACATTATTTATGAGCATTTCTGCGGGCACGTCATATACTGTTGTCAATGTTGATCCTCCGTAAAATTATCTTAATACGTAATGAAGAGGCAATCCCATAATATCCCCAGGATTAACATGGGGTATTCGGGAATCTTTCAAGGGTCTTATTTGTCGGATAGTATTTACCTTTTTCGGCGAAAAACTGCTGTATTACCCCTGATTTCAATAAGTTCCGAATCTGTAAGTTCTGCGAGTTTTTCTGATATTTCTTTTTTTCCGGTTTCGATAAAAGCGGTCTTGAGGAATTTTACTTTTACCATAGTCCTGTTTTTTAACTGGGTTCGAAGCTCCCCGACCACGGGCTCTATACCGGATTTGCCGACATGGAGCGTGGGTTCAAGAAGCGTTGCTTCTGCCTTATTTTTTTGTTTATTCATTTTAATAACTCTTTCAGCATTTTGGCTGATTTATCAAGTTCGATCAGGATTAAACCCAATGAAGAATTCGAATTTGCAAGAATAATCAAAAGCGCTTTGGGTCCTGCGCCGACAATTATCAATCTCCCATATTCAGATTCCACAATAACCCTAGTGGGTAAGCCCTTTTCCACTTGTGTAGTCGCAGTCTCGGCAGCTCCGAGCATGGTGGCAGACATGGCGGCAAGAGATGCCAAAAATTTTTCTTTTGGCATATTGGCGCGTATAAGCAACCCGTCACGGCTTGCAGCAATACTGGCTTCCACTCCTCCGATGTTCTTTAAATCGGCCAGTAATTTATCCACCATATCAATGGTATCAACCATTATTTTCCCCCGGTAATATTATTTATCAGCACTTCAAATGCCTCAAACACACCGACCTTATCCTTCGCAACAGCGGGAACAACAGGAACATCGTCGGGCAGGTTAAATTGCCCCCTTATTTCTTCAGGTGTGAGTGCGCCCGGCATATCCTGTTTGTTTGCAACAATAACATATGGCAGCCCGTAAGATGTTGTAATCTCAAGCATGTATTTTGCGCGAACAAAATCCGCAGGATTTGTAGAATCCACTACGAGGAAGACACCCATCGATTCACCGCTCAATAGCTTGATAATGGGGTCAAACCGTTCCTGGCCTGGCGTTCCGAAAATATCAGCGCTAAAACCCTTATAATCGACGTGGCCATGGTCGAGGGCAATTGTTGTCCCGAGCCTGTCAACAGATATCGCCCGCGTTGAAAGCGCATGCACGAACGTCGACTTTCCGGCATCAAAAGGCCCGGTTACGAGAATCTTCGGTATGAATAACTTTATTCCCCCGGGTCGCAATACCCTGAAAAGCATGGATGTTTTGGTTTCTTTTGCCCAGTCTGATTTGAGTATCCCGAAATACTGGCCAAAAATGACACGCTCGGCTATGCTCCCGATTGAAATAACGGCATTGAATAATTCTTCTTTTATTAAATGCAAAGTTTGATTTGAATATGGCCATACCGTAAAATTATAAACAATAACATGGTCATAGACCATAGCCATTTTATTCCAGTTCCTGACAGCTTCTATAGTTTCCTTCTCGCCGCATAAATCCATGATTGTTGACAGTGACCCGAATACTATGGTGCTTGGAGGCAATTCTTTTATTAAGTCTATGATTATTTTATTGAAACTCTCGATGCTATCAGGATTGGTGACTATGTATTTTTCGTCTGAAGGAGCGCCAATCAGCGGATTATACGCATCTACCAGACATAACCTGTCCCTGTACTCATCAATGTCCCAGCCATATTCCTTGAAAAGTCCCCTCATGATGTCAGGAATGGTGCTTGAAACTACAAAAACGCAGTTCCCACCGGATTTCAGGGTATTATAAACAGTCTGCATCCCGAAAACTTCGCCTTCCACACCTGGCTGGCTATAATAAACAAGACTTTTGCCTTTCGGTATACCGCCGCCAAGGATTTCGTCAAGCCTGGGGATGCCGGTTTCTACCATTTATTTTCCCCCCGATATCTTTAAATTTGCTCCCTCAAGCTCATATTCAAACCATGGCGTAGGTTTTGAAGAAAGACCGGTCACCCTTAAAAAATTCTTATCATTTTCAATTTTAATTTCTATCATACCATCGAAAAGCTGTTTTAAGGTTGCGATAGCCTGTTCATCATGCATGCCGCTTTCAATTACATATATCCCAAGGGCTCCGGCAGCTTTGATTCGTCCTGTAAATACATGAAGGAACCTGAAAACCGTCTGGATATTGGAATACATCAATATTGTAGACAGGGAATTGATATGAAGCTGGATTTTCCGGTTATTCTTTTTCATGAAGAAATCCTCGAAAAACTGGCTGATTTTAACCCCTATTCCAGTCAGGTCGACAGGGCTGCTTGCAATTTTAATGTTCTCATTTTCCAGAGCGGCACCGCCCAGTGTTTTTGTGACGCAATCCACTATGGCTATTTTTGATAACGGCAGAGCCAGCTTGTTCTCCTTGAACCATTCCAGGATATTAGTCGCGGATTCACGTGTTGTAACTATAATAATTGCATTTTCATTATCCACGGCGCCATGGTAAGCGATGAGTTTCAGGATAGACTCCTTTCCACTCATAGGAGGCCCGATTAACATTATATTCGAACCTTTTTTTATGCCGCCGATGGCGTCGTCCAGTTCCTTGATGCCGATGGAATAATCACTCATGGTTATCGTATTGATAAGACTATTTAGATTTTGATATATATAAATACTAACCTAACTAAATTACCTGTCAAAAAGTTATAACTAGCTTGCAATTAATAAACTGGATTAACCATGTCAAAAATCGTAATAATAGGTCTTGGAAGCGGGGGTTTTGCAGCTTCCCTTGCAATACGCAGGACTGACCCTGAAGCATCAATCACAATTATAGAAAAAAGACCTTATGAGATGTTTTCCCCGTGTGGAATGCCTTTTGCGATAGAGGGTATAGTCGGTCTTGATAAACTCCGGTTCTCCCTGCCTGAGGATAAACAGATTTCAAAGCTGCTCTTGTCTGAGGCACTGGCAATAAATCCCGCTGGAAAAAACGTGGCTGTAAAGAACCTGAAAACCGGGGAGAACATTTCAGTGCCATACGATTCTCTCATCTTCGCACCGGGCGCAGAGCCTTTTATTCCTCCAATAAAAGGGGCGAAGGAAGCTCTTGATAAAGGGGTCTTTGTGCTGCATGACATTGAGAGCGCACGGAAAATCATAGAACATTGCGGAAAAGCAAAGAGGGCAGCGGTGGTCGGCGCGGGTCCTATAGGTCTTGAAATCGCCGTGGCTTTGCGGGCAAAAGGGCTTGATGTGACAGTGATAGAGATGCTCTCTTATGCACTTCCCCGAGCCCTTGACAGGGATATGGCGAGAACGGTGGAAGACTCACTTATTGAGCGCGGGATAAAATTGCTGATGAATAAAAGCGTGAGCAGTATAAACGGTGCGCCTGTTGAGTCGGTCTCGGTCGGGGATGAAGTGATAGTTACCGATATGGTGGTTCTTGCCTCTGGCGTCAGGGCGAACCTTGAAATGGCGAAGAATGCGGGCATAGAGATAGGGAAATGGGGCATAAGGACAAACGCAAGGATGGAGACCAATATTAAGGGCATTTATGCTATCGGGGACTGTATCGAGACTGTGAGCCTGATAAACCACAGGCCGACGATGATGCAACTTTCCTCGGCTGCTTACAGGCAGGGGATGGTGGCGGGCAGGAATGCGGCAGGCGGGTACGATATATATGAAGGTGCGCTTGGCACATTCGTTTCTCTTATAGGCAGCCTGGAGGTCGGAGCGAGTGGTTTTAATGAGTTCTTTGCCGAATCCGCAGGATATGAAGTAATATCAGGCAAGGCGCGCGGGAAGACCAAGCCCGAGTATTATCCAGGCTCTAAGGATATTACGGTCAAGATAATAGCGGATGCAAAAACAGGCAGGGTGCTGGGAGGACAGGTCGTGGGTGAGGAGGGTGCAGGGGCGCGAATAAACGTTCTCTCTCTTGCGATTAAAGCAGGTATGGATGTTTATGCCCTCAGCTCAACCGAAATGGCTTACTGCCCGATGGTTGCAGAGAATTATGATGCGCTGAATAAGGCGGCAGATTTTGCGGTGAGGAAGCTTGGGAAGGGGAAGTGAATCAAAGAGTTTATACTTTCACTCTCTCCCCGCACTCATTCCTCCTGTAAACCCCGAACTCCGTCTTTTTCAAAACGTCCCCTGTAAACACAGGCCCGTCCCTGCACACCCGCAGCCCGTCCACGCAGCACGCCCCGCATATCCCCAGGCCGCATTTGATATATCTGTGTAGGCTGAACTGAGCTTTTGACGGAGCGACGTTATCGAGAACCTTTTTCATCATGATTTCAGGGCCGCAGCAGTATATTTGACTGAATTTTTTCTCATCATCGAGCAACTGGGTCACGTACCCATGCTTCCCTTCTGAGCCGTCATCGGTGGCAACCAGCACTTCGCCAGCGGCTTCAAATCGCTCCCTGAACAGCAATTCTTCTTTTGTTTTGGCGCCCAGAAGCGTTGTTACCTTGTTTCCTGATGCCGCCGCTTTTTCAGCCAGCGGCGCAAGGGGAGCCACGCCGACGCCTCCTGCGACCAGCAAAATGCGCCCCTTCTTGATATCAAACCCGTTGCCGAAAGGCCCGCGGATGCCCACGGAATCGCACACCCCAAGTTCAAATAACGCGGATGTAGCAGGTCCTACTTTCTGGACAGTTATGGCATTCTCGCAGGAAAGCGCCATCGGGAGCTCATCCACGCCCCGAATCCAGACCATCACGAACTGACCCGGGATTAGCTCAAAAGAGGTATCAAAATAAAAAGTCCTGATGGTAGGGGTCTCATCTACAACTTTTGTGATTACCGCATTAACCGGTTTCATACTCTGTGCGCCATCCCGTGTATGTCCTCAAGAGTCCATTCCTTTTCTTCAAGAAATTCCTGCATACATGAAGAAATATCATTGAAAATATTAATATTATTACCAACAGCAGAACCAATCTCAACAGCCTGCGCGCCAGCCATCATGAATTCAATAACGTCCGATGCTTCTGAAATCCCGCCAACGCCAATCACCGGTATATCAAGGGCTTCATAGAGGTCAAAGACGCATTTTATAGCCACAGGCTTAATAGCCCTGCCTGAAAGCCCACCGAATTTATTACCCAGTATGGGATACCCGCTTTCGATATCAATGGCCATTCCCCGAACAGTATTTATAGCGACCACTGCATCCGCCCCGCCGCGCTGTGCAGCCAGTCCTATATCTTTTATATTCGTAACATTTGGCGTAAGTTTCACCCAGACAGGCACATCTGCGACGCGTTTGACGGTTCTGGTGATATCTTCCACAAGCTCCGGGTCTTTCCCGATTTCAGCGCCATACCCGTGCGCATGCGGGCAGCTCACGTTAAGCTCGAACGCATCGGCGCGAAGCGCCCCGGCGATTTCTGAAAAATCAAGAGAGCAGCCGCCGAAGATGCTTGCGATTACAGGAACTCCGGCTTCTTTTGCAATATCTATCTCGCCCTGGAAATTCTTATACGACGGGTTGGGGAGACCCATCGCATTCAGGTAACCGCAGTCCACTTCCACCATGCTCGGATTGCTGTGCCCGCCTTTTGGCTCTAAGCCAATGGATTTTGTAACGACAGCCCCCGCCCCGCTTTCGGCTATTCTTTTAAGCGAGCCGCCTGTAGTGCCCATGATGCCCGCGGCGAGCATGAGTGGGTTTTTGAGTTTGAGTCCTGTTAAAGTGAGTGAGAGCATTATGGCTTTACCATGTTTGGTAAATACTTAGTTCTTTTTATAGTTGCCCCGGAAAAGAACGGATGAGCAAATTTATTTTCGACTATAAGAATTATACAGGATTATTGCGACGACCAGGGTTATAAAAGATATAACATTGGCTGAAATAATGATTGGCTTCTCGATATAATAACCATACAATGCCCACAGGATTGTGCCGGCGCTGAATTGCAATAATGTAACAGGGCTGATATCCCTCGCCGATTTTGTCCTGTGCATTTTTATAATCTGGGGCACAAACCCGAAAGTCGTAAGAAGCGCCCCCCCGATTCCTATCAAATCATACCATTCCATATTTTTGAAATCTCCATCACTTAATCAGCAAATTCATCAACTTATGACCTTCCACAAGCCCGAAAATGCCTTCCTTTGCAGCAGCCTCATCGAACCTTTCCACATAATCCGCGCTCTCGGTCGAAGAATAAATCGCAAAAGGAACAGGCTCTCTTGTATGCGTTCTCAGAGATATTGGCGTGGGATGGTCAGGCAGCACCATAATCCGGAAATCTCCGAACCCGCCAAGTTCGTTCAGCATGCCTCCCACCACTTTCTCATCAAAATCCGATATTGCCTTTATCTTGGCTTCAAGATTTCCCATATGCCCGGCTTCATCAGGCGCCTCGACATGCACAAGCACAAAATCATGGTTGTTCAATGATTCAAGCGCATATGCAGCTTTACCTCCGAAGTTGGTGTCCAGATAACCCGTGGCCCCGGGGACATCAATAATATCAAGACCGGCATACTTCCCGATGCCTTTTAGCAAATCCACTGCCGAAATTATAGAACCGGAAACGCCATGCATGTCTTTAAAAAGAGGCATAGACGGCGCTTTGCCCTGACCCCACGGCCAGATAAGGTTCGCGATGTTCTTTCCGTCCTTTCTTCTTTTCATATTGATTTCATGTTTATCCAGAATTGGCTTTGAGGCTTTGATGAGATTAATCAGGAGTTTCGAGCCGTCCCCGCGCGGCAGGACATCATTAACAGGTTGCCCCACTACATCGTGAGGAGGAGTGCACTGTGCTTTTTCACCATGTTTCATCACAAGCAAATGCCTGTAACTCACGCCTGCATGGAATTTGCAGTCGTTACCCAGTTCATTATCCACTGCTTCGATTAAGACCCCTGCCTCTTCGCTTGAAATATGTCCTGCGCTGTAATCTGCAATCAAGCCATCTTTCTCAGTTATCAGGTTGCACCTGAAAGCGATATCATCTTTATCAAGAGCTACCCCGATACTTGCAGCCTCAAGAGGGCCGCGCCCGGAATAATATCTTACCGGGTCATAGCCCATTATGGAAAGATTTGCAACATCGCTGCCTGCGGGCATATTGTCAGGCACGGTTTTCGCAACGCCGCATTTTCCGTGCTTAGCGATAAAATCCATGTTGGGAGTATCGGCAGCCTCTAAAGGCGTAAGACCGCCAAGTTCAGGGAGAGGATAGTCTGCCATTCCATCTCCTACGAGAACGATATATTTCATACCGCCCACTAAAGAGAAGCATATACAAGATAATTTCGGTTAAAATCCGTCAGATATGCGATATGAAAAGTTACGCTGAATTCTCAAAAATTGAAATATTAACTTTTCACTACAAAAGCCAGGACCAGCACAATAATAACCACAAATTGCGGCACTATATACCATTTTACCATTTTTTGGATTCCCGCTACACGGTTGTTCAATTCGTTCAAATCCTCTGTGAGCTTCCTTACCGAGTCATCTACCTGCTGTGAAGGGACTGATATCACCGGTTGAGATACGGCTTGAACTTGCGGCTGCACGGTTTTCACGCTTTGCGTCGTTTTGATGTTGTTGAGCGTATATGTTTTCTTTGGTTTGACTATTACAGGCCTGACCTTTTCTATAGGCTTGAAATTGGGATCTCTTCCTTTGCCTAAGGTCTGGAAGATTTGATCCTCAGTTACATCTAGTATTGACATAATGTACCCTCGTAATATATAATATTGTTATAACTCTTATATAATTCTTATTGTGTAAAACGTGGTGTAATGTCCCTTGATTGCTAATTATTGAGAGATTATTTTCCCCAGAAAGGATTTCCCCTGCGCTTTATCTCCATAAATGCCATGAGCGTTTCCTTATCCTCGATTTTCATAGCCTCAAAAAGCTCCTGTTCAGCGATTTTCGCATGTTTTTCGGGCACATCTATGTAAAGCGTATCCCCCTCTTTTATCTGCCGCCCGACTGTGGGTCCATCGATAGCCACAGCAACCTCCTTGCCCGCGCCAGCCTCGCCTATATTCTCGCTATTTTCCTGGATTCCTTTTATTGTCCCCACAATCACGCCGTTGTCCTTCATCAATTCAAGATTTGTCTTAATAACTCCGCCAAGCACTCGCACACCCACTACGGCGGGCTTGCTCTGCCTGAACGTGCAATCGGGCAATATCTTGAACCTCCCGGGCTTTATAATAGTCTCATAGCGCTTTTTCTCCATGACCTGTTTTTGTTCGACCACCCATTTCTTGTAATCCTCGATAAGCCGGTAGATGACATTGTTGACGAACAGCTTGATGTCAGAACCCATGAGTTCTTCCCTGGCATCAGGCAGGACATCCACTTCAAAACCCAGGATTGCCGAGAATAGCGGGTCTTTTATTGTTTTTACTTCCGCAACATCGCGTTTTGAAACATCGCCGATATCAGCCTTGCGTATCGGTATGTTCTCCTTTTTCAGTTCGTTCACAAGAGCTTCAAGAGAACCTATCGTATCAGCCTTGATAAGAATCCCGTTTGATTCGGTTTCTATCCTCACCGCGTCTATCTCGGATTTTATCGCAGCCGCCACTTCCTCGATATTGCCAAAAACGGCGCGGACCTGCGAGCCGGCAAGCGCTCCTTCAAGCTGGGGCGCCGCGATTTTAACACCCGACGCTGCGACCACTTTCTTTACCTGCTTGAATTTCTCTTCTGCGCGAATCTCGGAAAGCGGGCGCGGTTTCAAGAGGGCGCGGATTTTCGTGGCAATCGGCTCTCCCCTGCTACCCACGACTATGGTATCGCCCACGTTTAGCTCGCCGTCATATAATATCACATCAAGCGTAGTTCCAAGACCCACTTCTTCCTTTACTTCAAGGACTGTTCCCGTGCCCGGACCGACTGCCCTGTATTCAAGGTCTTTTTCAAGGAACTTTTGCGCCAGCCCCATTAATATCATGAGGAGGTCGGGTATGCCTTCCCCGGTCTTTGCGCTAATCGGTACCACGCCAATATTGCGCTGGAAATCCCGCACACGGTCGTACCTGTCAGAGCTGAAACCCATTTCATAGAGTTTGCCGATTATTACATATATTTTTTCATCAAGTGCGACCTTTGTATGTTCCGGCTGTTCGGGATATGAGATTATGAACGGCTGCCCGGATTGCGGGTTCCAGCCTGTAACTTTGTCTATCTTGGTCGCCGCTACCACAAACGGTGTCTTGAATCTTTTAAGTATCTCGACTGCTTCTATTGTCTGGGGCTGGAATCCTTCATTAACATCAACAACCAGTATAGCAAGGTCAGCAAGCGCGCCGCCTCTTGCCCGAAGCGTTGTAAATGCCCTGTGCCCCGGAGTATCGATAAAGAGCAGCCCCGGGACTTTTGTATCTCCCTTAAAAACCGGCCCGCATACGCGTTTTATAATCTCAAGCGGCACTTCTGTCGCACCTATATGCTGCGTTATGAGACCCGCTTCCCTCTCTGCAATAGTGGTGCCCCTTATCCTGTCAAGCAGCGAAGTTTTGCCGTGGTCGACATGCCCCATCACACACACGATAGGAGTGCGCAGATTATTTTCCATACCCTATAGATTGTACTGAGTTATTATACACTTTCTGTTAATTTCACTATCAATAGTTCAGGCTGGTCTTGAATTAACTGATACTTCCAGCCTCCACAACATCGTATTCAATTGGCTTATAATCCTGAACCAGCAGTCGTAGTTTTATATTAGTACTATTTATAAAATGTCTGTTTTCATTTGTAAACCCGGTATTGCTGCCCTCCCCCGCAAGAACAAAAGATTTTTCTTCAAGAACCATGTTATCGTTTATTATTTGTGCTTTTATGGAGAGCGGGGTATTTCGCTGGTTATAGATTTGGATTTTCATTGATACGAGTTCTAATTTCCCGTTGCCCCAGTCAACGGGTTTCAGCATCCGCGCCGAGACAAAGATTGTATTAGGCGGCAATTCTTTGGGTATTGGTTGTGTTACCTTTGGCGTCGTTATTTCTATTGTGGGAACAGGAGTAGCGTTGGATATATTCGTGCTTACCGGCTCTTTTTTTTCCGGCGATTGCACACATCCGCTTATGATCAATATCGCAATTCCCAGAATTACAAACCAGATTTTTGCGCTCAATTTCTCACCTTCAACAATAGAATTCACTTGAAAATATGCCTTTAATTTTCGTATATCCAGGCTTCGTCAACTCTGGAATATCCTGCTATCTCTGAATCCTTGAAATGGATGCTTATTTCCATTTTTGCCGAATCCGGTGAGTCGCTGGCATGGACGATATTGCGCCCAGTATCAAGAGCAAGATCCCCTCTTATAGAACCCGTAGCAGCATTTACAGGGTTGGTAGCCCCATTTATGGCGCGCATTACAGAAACCGAATTCTTGCCTTCAACCACCATTGAAACCGAGGGCCCTGATGTAATAAAACTGATCAGGGAATTAAAAAAAGGTTTTTGGGCATGTTCAGCATAATGTTTTTTGGCAATGTCCGTGGAAATCGTATTCATGCGCATGGCCACTATTTTAAGCCCCCGCCGCTCTATCCGGCTTATGACCTCCCCGACCAGCCCCCGCTGTACGCCGTCGGGTTTAACCATCACGTAAGTGCGTTCCACGGTTCCCACCTTTTATGCTGTTTTTCCTCTTGCTTTACGTCCCGCCTCTGTCCATCTGACCTTGCGTGGAATCCTGCCAAGGTTTAAATTCCCCTGGCATTTGGATGAACAAAAATAGAAGACAGTCCCGTCCTTTTTGGCATAAAGCTTGCCGGTGCCGGGCTCAATAGCGCCTCCGCAGAAAGAACATTTCCTTTTTTCCATGATTTCACCTTGACATTAATTTCTTTGCTTCCCTTGAAGTCTCAAGCAAAATCAGGATATCTCCGCGCTTCACCGGTCCGACAACATTGCGGGTGATAATCCTGCCTTTATCCCTGCCGTCCAATACCCGGCACTGTATCTGCATGGCTTCACCATGCATGCCGGTCTTACCGACGACTTCAATTATTTCAGCGGGATATCCCGCGTCTTCGTCTGCCATGCTCTCACTTCTTCAGGGCCTGGACTTTCTGCGCCACTTCATCAACCAGCTCTTTGCCTTTTCCAGGTTCAACTATCGCCGCCGCTCCGCTGCCCACGCTCAATCCGGCAGCTGCGCCGAGTTCTACCTGTTTTTTGACATAGATGTATGGTGTATTCTTTTCCTCGCAAAGTGCGGGCAGATGCATTACAATTTCAGGCGGGTTCACGTCTTCGCCGATTATTACAAGTTTTGCAATTCCACGCTCGATTGCTTTTGTGGCTTCGTTTGTTCCTTTCTTAATCTTTCCTGTATCCCGTGCCATCTCCAGAGCTTCTAATGCTTTATTGGATAACTCGGCGGGAACTTCAAATTTGATATATGTTTGTGCCATTTTAATTACTTCCTTCAGGATTTAATCCTTCATCATTCATCCGATTAAAAAGTATCGGCTTCTCTACATCATCAAGAGGTATATATTTTGCGCTAATAAATCTCTTCGTTAAATACTCTGAAAATATCAAGTGATACTATCCTGACATAAGTATAATTTCCGCTTGTTGTCAGGTTATATCGTTCGAAACCATTTTTTGTGCTGTTGACTTTTAAGCTATTGAGTTTTTTCAGAGTGCTTGAGTTCACATCCATGTATGCGGTGGTCCTTTCATAACTCCCATTGGTTGTCCGGACACCAATATAAAATTGTTTTGCAAAGGTCACGTTTGAACTTATTGTTTGATACTGTGCAGGCTCAACTTTATTGAGCAGTCCATCATATAAATCATACGAAGTTTTTGTTTTATTCAGACCGTACATGATTGCCAAAACCTCACTCGCGGTTTCATCGTGTGGGGCATAAATAACAGGGTTTCCCATTATGTTTATTGCGCCTGTATCCTGTCTTCTGAGGATATCAGTTGTGTTGGGGATCACAATATATTCAAAATCATTCCTATCAGGGTCCATCGTACTCAGCAGAAGGAAGTTTGGTACTCCTTGCTGGATACTTGGCAGGGTTGCAAAATACATTTTTGTGGTATTTGATTTGTAAATCCTGTTGTCCAGGTCATTTATCAATCCGCTTATTTCTGGAGAATATTGTAAAACCGCCTGTTTCATCTGAGGCGTCATACCATCAATATCAACAAAATCCGCTGTGATTGCCCCGTAAGGTGTCATGTTGAGAGCATCTGCAATTGAATAGAACGGCTGGTCGACATTCCAGAATTCGGGATTGTATTTGTCCTGCTGCGATTGCTGAGCGGATGTCTGCAATGACGTGTCGCTTCTCGGGCTTGTTATGACATAAGCCACGGGCACGATAATCATGATTAAAATCATAAATGCGGCGAGTAATTTGTATGCATCCTGCTGCTTCATGCCCCCTCTTATGCTTTTCTTATATTAAAGCATCACGTAACTTTTATATACAATGTACTCATTTATACATCATTGTACAAGATTGTACAGTGAAATATTATGAAAGAATATATCCTGAAACTCATACAGAACCAGAGTCTGACTACAGAAGAGGCGGGACTTGCAATAACCAAGATATTCAGCGAGGCGACCGATGCGCAGATAGCTGCATTCCTGACAGCCCTGAAGATGAAGGGTGAAACGCCTGCTGAGATAGCGGGGCTGGCGCTTGGCATGAAGAAAGCCGCCAATATTATTTCCCCGAAGGTTGCCGGCACACTTATCGATACCTGCGGCACCGGCGGAGATTCGACAGGCACAATCAATGTAAGTACGGGAGCAGCCATAGTGACCGCTGCATGCGGTGTTTTTGTAGCAAAGCACGGCAACTATTCAATCACTTCAAAATCAGGAAGCGCCGATGTACTCAAGGAACTCGGCGTAAAGATTGACTCATCACCGCAGGATGTCCAAAAGACTATAGAAAAAACGGGAATAGGGTTCATGCTCGCTCCTGTATTTCACCCCTCGATGAAACGAGTGGCGCAGATAAGGCGGGACCTGGGTTTCAGGACTGTGTTCAATATCCTCGGGCCGCTTACGAACCCAGCGAATGCAAAGGCGCAGTTGATAGGTGTTTTTGACGGCTCCCTGTGCGAACCCATGGCTAACGTCCTTAACATACTCGGGACTGAAAGGGCGCTCGTTGTCCACGGCAGCGGCATGGATGAGATATCAAATACAGGCGAAACCCGGGTAGCAGAATTGAATAGGGGCAGGATAACAAAATATACCCTGACGCCGGAAAAGCTTGGCATCAGGCGCGCCACGGCCAGTGAAATCGCAGGCGGAACCCCTGAGGACAATGCGCGGGATATCGTGGAAGTGCTAAAAGGGAAAAAAGGTCCAAAGAGGGATATCATAGCAATAAATGCAGGAGCAGCCCTGTTCGTCAGCGGTAAGGCTGATACCATCGAATCCGGCATTGTATTGGCGAACCGGTCTATTGACAGCGGCGCAGCCATGGATAAATTGAAAGACTTCGTGAACGCGGCAGGCGACCCCGGAAAGCTTGCGCGGTTTTTGTAGAGAGAAAAGAATGAAAGTAAAAATATGCGGCATAAAAGCAGACCGCGACCTTAACATGGCAATAAATGCAGGGGCTGACGCTGTGGGATTCATAACCGAAGTACCCGTGGATTCACCCAGGAAAATCAGTATTTCCGAGGCATCAAGGCTGATTTCAAAAGTACCTGTTTTTATGACTTCGGTGCTTGTAATAATGCCGGAAACAGCCGAGCAGGCAATCCAGATGATAAAGACTGCAAGACCGGGTGCGGTTCAGGTACATAATGCAATGGCGATTTCTGAACTTAAACAAATAAAGGAAACCGGGGTAAAGCTCATTAAAACAATCCCGGTATCCCGGGATTCGAAAGTCGGAACTCTGATAAAACAGATTAGTGATCTTTCAGGAATAGCAGATGCCGTTCTTCTCGATACCGCGATTGATGGGAAAACCGGCGGAACGGGAGCGCAGCATGACTGGGGGATAAGTTCAGAAGTAGTTCTTCATGCAGGCATGCCTGTAATACTGGCAGGCGGTTTGAATCCTGAAAATGTCAAGGAAGCGGTCAGAAGCGTGCGCCCGTATGCGGTCGATACGGCTTCGGGCGTGGAAACGGATGGGAAAAAAGACGAAAAGAAAGTGATGGCTTTTATCAATAATGCGAGGATGCATGGAATTTGATATAAGTGAACCGGATTTCATAAGCCTTGCAGAGGAAAAGCCTGTCATTATCCAGCTTATGGCGAAGGTACAGACCGAATGCTCCCCTCTTGACCTTTACGCAGCGATGGATAAAAAATGCGCATACCTTCTTGAATCAGTGGAGAAGGAAAAAAAGCATGCCCGTTTCTCCTTCGTCGGGGCATTGCCAGATGCGGTCATTACAATAAAGAACCGGATGTTAACGCTTGATTACACGCACAGGACAAACCTGATTAAGCTAATCGAGTCCTCGCTTTCGGAAGTTTGCGATTCCGGAAAGGGAAGGGAAAGCAAGCTTAAAGCTGGATTTGATACGATGGATGCCATAAGGGCGGCTTTTGCAGCCTCAAAAGTTAAATTTATCGGCAAAAGTTTTGACAGGCAAACCTTTCTTGGCGGAGCTATCGGCTTTTGCGCTTATGATATGGTGTATGATTGCTGGCTGGATATCCCGCCAAAGAAGAGCAATACTCCTGACGCGCAGTTTGCACTCACCACAAAAACCGTGGTTTTTGACCACATGACCAATGAGACGTATATAGTGGTTACACCGTTCGTCATGAAGGGAGATAATCCAGAGGCTGTATATCAAAGTGCTAAAGCGGATGCTGAAAAGCTTGCAATAGTGATAAGCAACGCCAATGCGCATGTTTCAAAGAAAAACAAGCCGGCGCAAATAACATGCAATATGGGAAAAGAAGAATACGAAGATGCTGTGAGGAAGGCAAAAAAACACATTATCGACGGCGACATTTTCCAGGTGGTACTATCACGCAGGTACGAGGTAACAACAGACCAGACGCCGCTTGAACTATACACAGTGCTCCGCAGCGTCAATCCAAGCCCTTACATGTATCTTTTTGAGTTTAACGGCACAAGTATCATAGGCGCAAGCCCGGAGACTTTGCTTTCTGTCCATAAACGGAAGGTTATAATCAACCCGATAGCCGGCTCATGCCCGCGCGGGAATTCTAAAGCCGAGGATGAAGCATACGCAAAGGAGATGCTGGAAAGCGAAAAAGAGCGGGCTGAGCATGTGATGCTCGTTGACCTCGGGCGCAACGATGTGCGGATGGTCTCAAAAGGGGGCTCTGTGAAAGTGGATGATTTCATGTCAGTCCTGAAATACTCCCATATCCAGCATATAGAGAGCACCGTTTCCGGCGAGCTGCGCGATGAATGCGACCAGTTCGATGCCACACGCGCCATATTCCCGGCTGGTACGCTTTCGGGCGCGCCCAAGATTCGGGCAATGGAGATAATACACGACCTTGAGAAAGATGCAAGAGGAATCTACGGCGGTGGCGTGGGCTATTATTCCTGGAACGGGGATGCGGATTTTGCCATCGTGATAAGGACGATAATCAAGAACGGCAGAACGGCAGTAGTGCAGGCGGGCGCCGGGATTGTGGCTGATTCTGACCCCGAATACGAGTATAACGAGACAGAGCGCAAGATGGCGGCGATGATTAAGGCGATTGGAGGGTTGCCATGAAGGTCTTATTCGTTAACAATAAGGACTCTTTTGTCTGGAACCTTGTGGATTACGTTTCGATATTCGAGCCTGATACAATTGTTGTTCCAAATACCATTTCACTCAGGGAAGTTAAGGAAATCAATCCTGATGCAATTGTGATATCGCCCGGTCCGGGGCATCCGGCAAACCCGAAGGATATTGGAACCTGCCTTGAGATTATCAGGGAATCGAGTGTTCCCCTGCTTGGCGTGTGCCTCGGTCATCAGGCGATAGCGGTTGCTTTCGGCGGCGAGGTGAGCCACTCGCCATCAGGACCCCTCCACGGGAAAACTTCGCAGATATACCAC
Organism: Candidatus Methanoperedens sp.; assembly: GCA_041494705.1. GTDB lineage: Archaea > Halobacteriota > Methanosarcinia > Methanosarcinales > Methanoperedenaceae > Methanoperedens. Next base: position 213,595 of record JBGQBI010000002.1, on the reverse strand, counting down.
AACGGCGACGGCATTTATCAGGGCCTGCCCAACCCTGTGGTGGGAGGACGGTACCATTCCCTTGCCATAACAAGGCTGCCGCAAGAGCTTGAGATTACGGCTAAGACGAAAGATGGCATAATTATGGGAGTGAAGCACAGGAAGAGACCGATATTCGGCTTGCAGTTCCATCCCGAGTCAGTGCTCACGCCGGAAGGGTTGAGGATTGTGGAGAATTTTTTAAAACTGAAACAATTTAAAGGCTAAGTTTAATGTTACGCGGCGGAATTTTGATGGATGATTCCTATGCGCATGCTATTCATTCATTGATTTTTTGCAGGATAAAGATTTAAGTACCAAAAAGAAATCTTTAACTATGAAACTTACAGATATTATGATTGCGATAATTGCTCTGGTTATTGCATTTATTTTAATAGGGATAGTATTCAAGCTTTTATGGCTCTTAGCAGTTTTGATAATCGCTTATATCGTGTATTTATTTTTAAAAAAAGCATTGTGATATAAAAATATAAAACTAACTTCCGTAACGTCTATTAAGGAATTGATGTACAAGAAAAATAACAATCCAGAAACCTATTGCAACCAGTACGTCCTGCCAATCCACGGTTTTATGTTGCAGGAAATATTTTAGCATGACGAGAATGATAAAATACAAAATTGTTGCCATAGAAGCTGTAAAAAAAGGACTATTTTTTTCCATGATACCCAAGTAATGATTTAATATATCAAATAACTTTCTTTTTAGGGTATGCTGGATGAATAAAATACGGTCTTCAAAAAAATATGGAAAATAATATTGAGTCACTGCAAGGTATTATTAATGGAAAAGTAAATTCGGAATGGGCAAAGAAACATTACCAAATCTGGTTTTTGCAGAAAAGCGGCAGTTAACAAAACGATGCAAAAAGATATATTCGAAGAGTACATGGTAATTCCAAGATGAAAAAATCAATCATGGTAATTTTCATTGTATTGGTTTTCGCATCAATACTTCCAATCTCAGAAGGGACGTCTGCAAATCATACTTTTGAAATTACTTCACTCACAATTAATTTTGATAAAACCAATGCCACATTCATAGTGAATTATGACCTTGGTAAAATTCCAAAAATGTATATTCTTCTATTCGGAAGTAAAAGCATTGAACCTAAAATAAGAGAACTCTTCTCGAATTTTGATTATGATATTGTGAAAATGAACCAGGACGAAACAATTCTCAACGTGAAAAATATCTCGCGGCCTGAAAAGGGATTTTATTTGCACGATTCACGCAAGCTTGGAGCCAGTATAAATTCCATCTTCGTTTCCACCCCAGACTCGCCCCGCGCAAAGGAATACTCCAATCTTAATTCAACACCCGACACATTTTACCGCTCATGATGTTTCTTTTTCTGGAAGACCGAGGGCAAATGGACAATGTATGTCCCGTCTTCTTTAAGCGCCATTACGATTTCATCTCTTTCCAAGAGCGATTCTAGATTTAATTCATATGAACCGGGGGATACTATTCTCACGGATTCTACCCGCTCGCCTATTTCAGGTTTCGGTTCCGCTTTCACTTCATTTGATTCGGGCTGCGCTACCTTGTTTCCAAGAATCTCATCAACCTCTTTGATAAATCTTGAGGCAGCGGGGGGAACTGCCTCCTTTATTCTGGTTTCGGAATGGGGTTCATCTGCGTCTTTCACATACAGGAACTTATTCCAGCCGCATTTCGGGCAGCCGTTAAGTATTATTGCAGCGCCGTCCTTGAAAATACCCTCGCATCGCGTACATTTATGTGGCATAAAACTATGGTGCTGAAACAAGGGCGCTTATCAGGTCCCTGTCCTTTTTTATCGTCTTTAGCTGGTCTGCAGGACCTATTACTGTAAGCCTTGTCTTCACAGTGGTTTTCCCGAACAGTTTACCCAGTATATTGCTATCATGTTTTACAGGGTAACTCTCGATCTCAATCCCTGAGAAATCGTCTGGCGCTATCTCTGTCATGGTTAGCTCTATAAGTTTTGTCTGCTCATTCGGGGTGAGCCCTTTCTCAAGTATAAGGATTTTCCCGTTTCTTACCTCATCCAGGATTAACCGCACCTTTTCCATCGAGGTCATGGAATCGAGTTTATCCTCTGATATTAAATCCATTTGAATTCCTTTAATCATAAAGCGACACCTCGTTTTATGCGGTGTTCAGGTATGCTTTGCATACCTGTCGTTTGAAAACCGAAACTTCGGTTTACGCAGTGTCCACGTATGGCAAAGCCATACGTATCTGCGAAGTAAAGCGGCGCGACGGTTTTGCGGTATCCACGTATAGCGAAGCTATACGTGTGTGCGGTGTAAACTGACGCAACAGTTTTTGATAAAGCGTTCATAAAGTTTTTCATAATAATCACCCGAAGTGGTCAGCAATTTGTTGGTACAGTGCATCTATGTTCTGCCCTTCAAGAGCGGATATGGGCACGAGGGGGTGCTGCGGGAACGCGCTGTGAATCCTTGCAGGGGATGAGGTGGGAAGGTCGATCTTATTGGCTGCTATCAAAAGCGGAAGCTTCCGCGCTTCCATATTGCCTATCACGGTCACATTCACCTGCGTATATGGGTCTTCTGTCGCATCCATAACAAGTATCACACCATCAAGGTCATCCAGCCATTTAACAGCTTCAATCACACCTTCAGTCGCTTCTTTTGCCCGCCGTTTCGATTCTTCTTCAGTCAGGCCAAAAGCCATGAAATCATGGAAATCGATTTTGGTGGCAAGTCCGGGCGTATCAATTATATCCAGAGTCACAGACGAGCCGTTGCATTCGATGGTCACACCTTCGCGCCTTCTCGCCCTGCGGGTTTCATGAGGGATATGGGATACCGAACCCATGGCATCGCCGGTCCAGTCCCTAACAATCCTGTTCGCAAGCGTAGTCTTCCCCGCATTGGGAGGACCGTATATTCCAATCCTCGCTTTCCTTTTCTTGAATAACCGTTTTATCCACTTAAAGTTCAGCCCCAGCCTTTTTATTATGCCCATAGTCATTATGCCTCATTGTTTAATATCAGTTCTCTCTTTTTTAGTTTTCCCTTAATTTTGAAAAACCAATGATATGCATTCTTTTGAAATTAATCAAACTCCGACAACTTCAACTGCCTTCTTGAACACTTCTCGCCAGGAATCTCAACAGGATAAACACCGCTCAGACAACCCACGCACAGGTCATCCATGGGAATCCCGATAGAGCTCACAAGCCCTTCAATGCTCAAATACCCCAGCGAATCGGCATTAATCAAAGCCTCAACACCTTTCACCGACTTATAAGCAGCCACAAGTTCCTCTCTTGTAGCCATGTCAATCCCCAGATAACACGGTGAAATAATCGGCGGGCTGGCAACCCTCATGTGGATCTCCTTCGTTCCTGCTTTACGAATCAAATCTATTATCCGCCGCGAGGTTGTCCCGCGCACAATGCTGTCGTCGATGAGCACAACGCGTTTGCCTTCTATATTTGGCTTTATTGTATTGAGTTTCAATCTGACCGCAGTCTCCCTCATATCCTGGCCGGGCATGATGAAAGTCCGCCCTATATAGCGGTTCTTCATCAATCCTTCCATATAATCGATGCCTGAGCTCTTGGAGAAACCTATCGCATAGGTAATTCCAGAATCAGGCACCGGGGAAACAATATCGGCTTCTACCGGATGCTCCTTAAAAAGCGTTGCTCCGATGCGCATCCTGACATTATACACAAGCTGTCCGTCTATAACCGAATCGGGGCGCGCAAAATAAATATATTCAAAAACGCAGTGCGCGCAATTTTTTGATTTAACAAGCTGGCGACTTTCATACGACCCGTTGCTGAATATCAGCATTTCTCCCGGAGCAACATCACGAATAAAATCCCCGTTTAATATATCAATAGCAACACTTTCAGACGCCACAACAAAACCATTATCAATACGCCCGAGACACAGGGGTTTTACTCCAAGCGGGTCGCGGATAATGACAAGCGTTTTGTCTATCAGGATAGCAAGCGAATAAGAACCGACAAGCCTTTTCATCATCTCCCTGACAGCATCTTCAAGTTCATTGTGCATGAGTTCTTTAACCAGAAGATGCGCAATGACCTCGGTATCAGAATCCGAGAGGAATATCCTCCCCTCTTTTACAAGCTCTTCTCTCAATTCTTTTGAGTTTACAAGATTGCCATTATGGGCGATTGCTATTGTCCCGTTGCTGAAACTGACAAGAAGAGGCTGGCAATTCTCAATCTTTGAACCGCCTGTAGTCGAATAACGGACATGCCCGATGCCGACATGACCTTTCAGTTTCTGGATATCGGCTTTATTAAAAACATCAGGCACGAGTCCCATGCCTTTTAAAGTCTGGACACAGTTCCCGTCATGGACGGTTATGCCGGCGGATTCCTGGCCCCTGTGCTGGAGAGAATATAATGCGTAATAGATTGATAGTGCGGCAGGTGCCTCTTCTTTATAAGAGACACCGACTATACCGCATTCTTCATGCAACCGGGGTCACCTTAATATCCGCATTTTTCTTGCCATTTGTATGATCTCATTCGTTTGGTCTTTCCGAATCCGCACGATGCACACATTTTTGTATGGGTATTAAATGAAACGCTTCCGCATCTTCTGCATTTTATATGGGTCTTATGCTGGCGCATACCCATTGACGGCGTACCTTTTGACATTTATTATCACCTTTGTTATTTTAAGGAGAAATGAATACTATATTATCCCCGCGGACAACTACAGTTCCAAGTTTCTTTGTTTCGTTCTCTTTTATTTCCTCGGCTTTTTCCAGTACTATATTCATATGAATATCGTAGCCCTGCAATTCGCCTCTGAATTCTCTTGAGCCCTTTAACCGTATCAGTACGGATTTATTTAATGCATTGTTTAGAATATCGAGGGGTCTATTTCCCATAAAACGCTCCTGATTATTAGTAAACTATTAATTCAATAGTGCACCAAAGTGGTCAGGACAATATTTAAAACTATTGGTGGCAAATGAAAACCTTTAAGAAAGGTTTATCAAAAGAAGGAGTATGCGCCATACCCCTATACGTCATAAAGGGGCGTAACCCTTTATGAAAATAAAATCACGGAATATATTGAGAAAGACCGAAGAAAAGGCTCTCGTCAATGATATTATGGAAGCTTTTGGAGATGTCTCTTCTTTTATTGGAAAGAAGCTTGAATATGTACAGTCAGATGAATCGGATTTTATTTTCGTGGACGGTGAACCGCTATTATTCAAGATAGAAGGGAAGATATTCCCGACAGTAAAAGGCGCTCTCAAGTTGAACCCTTCCCGGCGCAGGGTTGTGGTGGACCCCGGGGCTGTGAAATTCATTATAAACGGGGCTGACATAATGGCGCCGGGAATAGTCGATGCCGACCCTGCTATCAGGGAGGGCGACCTCGTTATAGTAGTGGAACAGGCTCATGGGAAGGCGCTCGCTATTGGAAGGGCTCTTATGACCGGAAAAGACATGGTAGGGGGAAAAGGAAAGGCTGTTAAATCCATACATTTTGTCGGGGACGAAATATGGAAGCTTGAACAGAAATAAATAAATAGATATAAACAGTAAGGAGTAAAGGTGATGATTTCATGGCGTCGAAATTTTTAGATAAGTTCCTAGGAAGCGGGAAAAAGGCAAAAGCAGAGGCAGAGGAATATCAAGAACTTGATTTATCGGAATTCGAAGAAGGTTTCAAAGATGAACCGACGGGTACTTTTATCCGGATAGCTGAACTTTCCGGGCTTGATATTATGCCGGAATTGAAGAAGCAGATATACAGCGGGAATATCCTTATGATTGATATATCGCCTGCAAAAAAGGATAAAATGGTTTTCGACAGGGCGATTAAGGATTTAAAACAGGTTGTTGGCGACGTGCATGGCGACATTGCAATGATAAAGGAAGACCAGGTCATTGTAACGCCGCGTGGTGTCCGAATCGACAGACAAAAGTTAAAGTGAACTCTGAACCAATTCACCCATTAACTGTTACCAGGAGCGTTTGTCCGCTTTGTCATAAGGAACTCCTGACAAACTGGGTTCCGGATAATATTCCTTTTTTCGGGGAGGTGATGCATATTACTTCCCTGTGTGAATGCGGATTCCGGTATTCGGATACTTTAATACTGGCACAGCGTAAACCTGTGCGGTACGAATTGAAAATAAAAAACCAGGACGACCTTGATGCGCGGGTGGTGCGTTCCACGTCAGGAACGATAAGGATACCGGAACTCGGTGTAAATATAGAGCCGGGACCCGCCTCCGAATCTTTTGTCTCTAATATCGAAGGCGTGCTTGACAGGGTTGAAGAAATACTTGGAATGGTGACCCGCTGGGACGAGAAAGAAAAAACAGAGCGCGCACTGGAACTTCTCTCGATTCTTGAAAAAATAAAAGCAGGTAATTATGAGATAACCGTTATCATCGAAGACCCGCTGGGCAACAGCGCCATAATTGCAGAAAATGCCACGAAAAAGGAGCTTACAGCGGAAGATGTTGCTCATCTTAAAACCGGTATGATAATTTTTGAGAAATAACAGCATTTTCATAAGACAAAAAGCGTATTTCGTTATCCTGCAGCTCCTGAAATCAATATTATCTGGAAAAAAATATCCAGACGTGCTGCTTGGCGGGATTTTTAAAAATGAAACTTTTTCATCAGCCGAAAAAGCAACCATCGTTGAGTTCACCTACGGAATCCTGCGTCATCAGGGGCGGATTGATTATATTATCGGACATGCATCAAGAGTATCGCCTTCCGATGTTGATTTAAATATTCTCAATATACTCAGGATTTGCACTTACCAGGCAGCGTTTACCGGGGCATCGGCTGCCGGCATCATAAATAACGCTACAGCGCTTTGCGTGGATGAGAAAAAGTTTGAAGGTTTTGTAAAAAGGACGGTTGAGGGGATAATAAGAAATCAGGATAAAGTTATCTTCCCGGATAAAGAAAAAACGCCTCTTGAATATATCTCAATATATCATTCACACCCTGCGTGGATTGTGGAAAAATGGCTGAAAGAGTTTCATGGACCAGGCGTGGTGGAAGCGCTATGCGCTGCCAATAATCACGAACCTCCTTTAACAATACGCGCCAATCCCCTGAAGACAAAACGCGAATCTCTCCGGGAGTCTCTTGACCAGGAGGGCTATACTTCATCGCCAACTATGTTCTCGCCTTTCGGGCTTGTTGTTGATAAAAAAGAGGATATCTTTAAAACAGATGCCTTTTCGAACGGGGCTTTTGAGGTGCAGGACGAGGGCAGCCAGCTCATTACACTTCTTACGGGGGCAAAGCCGGGAGAATTTGTTGTGGATGCATGCGCGGGAAACGGCGGAAAGTCCCTCTTCCTTTCAGGATTGATGAAGAATAAAGGTACCATTATTGCTTTTGAAACCAGCGCTTCAAAACTTGCAAACCTGAGGCGGCGGGCAGCGAGGGCAGGAGCTTTGAATATCCGGACTGTTGAAACTGACATGCTTGGTGAATACAAAAGCCGGGCTGATTGCGTATTGATAGACGCCCCATGTTCTGGCATGGGAGTATTCAGGAGAAACCCGGATTCGAAATGGAGGCTTACACAGGAGGATATAAGAGAGCTTTCTGCTAAGCAAAAAGAAATAATAAGGGAATATAGCAGTCTTGTAAAACCTGGCGGGAGGCTTGTCTATGCAACATGCACCATCAGCAGGGAGGAAAATGAGGAAGTTGTGCGGGGGTTTCTTGATGAGAACATGGATTTCTACATGGTTCCTGCTTCTGAAATGAACCCTGATATATTTGGCAAATTTATGACAGAAGAAGGATTTTTCAGGTCGCTGCCGCATGTTCATGGTACGGATGGCTTTTTCGGGACTGTGATGAAGCGCAATATAGAGGGTTAATATTATCACCGTGAAAATTGCCTTGCGTAATTTTTCTTTTTATACATTTTTATGTATTTGTCTCTTGCTTCTAGAATGCGTGGGTCGGATTTGTTTCATCCCAATAAATCCTTTTAAAATACTTTGCTCAACATCTAAGATAGTTGTCTCTAAATTTCGTAATTGTGAGTCTTTTTTTAACAGATTATACTCATTTCTGAATTGCTCAATGTTAGGTATCTCATTCTCTCTAAGCTCAATATAACTTTCAAATTCAATTTTTCCTTTGTTAAATGGTTTTAAATACTGTTTAAGTTTTTTTAACTGATTGGAGATTTTCTGAAATTCTTTTCCTATATTATTCACGAATCTCTCCCTCGTTTCACAAAATTCAGATAGAGTTTCAATGAACTCCTTAAATTGTTCCCCTCCAATGTAGCTGCTACCAGATTTATTGCCTCGGTAATTGAAGTTGATCTCAATATCAAAATCAGGAGGGTTTCTAACTATGCTCACATTAATTCTTTCTACTGCGATTTTAAATAGTTGGCTATTAAAATATTTGGTGTATCTGGATGCTCTTTCTTCTAACCGATTAGAGGATAGATTAATTCCTATCTTCAGAGGGAGTTCAAGACTTAACATCCAATCACCCTTTAGTTCAGAGGTCTCTATCTTCTTCAAAATTTCTTCTGCTTTTTCAATATATTCTGCACTAAGAAAGGGTCTAATGCAAGATATCCAACTCGCTTTTCCTCCATGGATTTCTGCTTGATATTGACCCGCCTCGCTACTTAGACCTGCTCTTAACTGAGTTAAGTAATAGTTTTTAAGATAAGGAAATACATCTTCAAACTTATATGGTAGACAGATGACCTTTCCATCAAATGATGATGGAATTTTATGCTGCTTATCGTAATATTTGAGTTTTTCACCGTAAATCTGATACGCTTTTGGATCAATAAATATAATATGAAGCTTTTTATTTTTTCTTGCTGCATCCCATAAGATTTTTCTGATGTGATCATCTCTAAAAGAATAGCCAACAACAATTAAAAATTTACACGTTTCGGATTCGAGAAGATGTTTGATTTCTACTAACAACTCCAAAAGTGGCTCAGCAAAGTCCCATTTTTGCATTGGATACAGCATCAAATTCTCGGCTTTTTCACCTGTAATAAGCTGAATATTGCTTGTATCCGTCATAACAGGCGATTTAATATAACCGCCTCTATCGCTTTGATACCACATTACTGAGCCATGTAACTTGTAAAGACGAATATCTGTATGTTCTGTGGTAAATGTCTTGGGATTCCAGTGGACATCGAAGCCATCCTGATATGATAACTTATGGACATTACAAAATTGCTCTATACAAGTATCATAATTTAGTGAAATAATATCCAATGGTCTAAATTCCTCTATAAAACCACGGAGAGGTTGAAGATATTTAATCTCCTCTTCTGATACGATTGCTCTAGATTTGATGAAATTTTTTAAATCATCTATCAATGGTTTCTTATCCGCATATCCTTTTAAGATGAAGGCTTTGCCTTCATAAAATTGCAGTAAAGGTTCATATTTTCTGTCTTTAAGTTTTACTAAAGTTTCTAGAAGAAGTTCAATATCAATTTTAGATTTTTTCCATACTTCTAAATTCCATACTTCTAAGGTTTGGACTATCTTTTCAATGGTTTCTTTTTTCTCAGCCTCGTCAATATCATCAATGAATTCCTGAACAAAAGAATATGTATCAGGAACACCTGCTGGAACTGATGCCCCTGCGCCTAGGAAGAAAATGACTTCAGAGGATTTTCCATTGTGATCCATTTTTACCCTTCCTAAATAGTGTTTTCAGGTACTTATCTACTTTCGCATAATAAATTCAATAAATCATCTCCCCCCGTATGAACGCCGCCGACCTTTCGTCATGTGGAGATGTGAAAATCCCCTCTTTACTATTCACCTCGATTAATTCCCCGTTTAAAAGCACACCCACCCTGTCAGCAATCCGCCTCACCTGGGGGATATTGTGTGTCGCTATCAGGATTGTCGTCCCGCGCTCATCCCTTATGCGTTTTATGATTTCCTCTATATTTGCCACATTGGCAGGGTCAAGATTCGATGTGGGTTCATCAAGAAGAAGTATCTCCGGGTCATAGACTATAGCCCTTGCAAAAGCCATACGCTGCGCTTCTCCGCCTGATAACATGCGGGCTTTTTCTTTCCCCATACCGGGAAGTCCAACTGTATTCAAGGCTTCCTCGACCTTTTTTTCAATTGCCCTCTTGTCAAAGCCGCGAACCTTCAATCCATACGCCACATTATCAAAAACCGACCCGTTAAAAACAGAAGGCGTCTGGAAAAGCAGTGACATCCTGCGCCTCAAGCTGCCGGTTTTACCTGCATCAAGGGAAATCCCGTTGAATATCAGGGTTCCGCAGAGGGGTTTTTCAAACAGGTTAAGTATCCGCAGAAGCGTGGTCTTTCCCGCGCCGCTTGGCCCTATTATGGCGAATATCTCGCCGCGCTTGATTCCCAGGTTTATGTTTTTTAAAACTTCTTTTTTCCCGAAAGTCATGCAGACGTTTTCAATCCTGAACAATTCCTCCACTTAACTCCTCCTCTGGAAAAAGTTAGCCAGGATATTAACAGAAAGGACAAGGGAAATGAGGATAATCCCAAGAGCAATGGATGTGGATATATCGCCCTTGCTCGTTTCCAGTGTAATCGCTGTCGTGAGCGTGCGCGTCTCTGAAAGCCCCTCGCCTATCCCGCCCACGCTTCCCGTGAGAGCGATATTGCCGCCCACTATGAGAATCGCGCCCACTTCTGCAAGCGCCCTGCCGAGTCCTGCAAGTACGGCTGTGATGATGCCGAATCTTGCCTCTCTTAAAACCGTGACCGCAGCGTCTTTTTCGTTGCCGCCGAGTGTGTAAACAGTCTCGATTATCGGTTGAGGAACTGCTTTTATTGCAGCAAGCGAGATACCTGTTATAACCGGCGTGATAAGAACATACTGAGCTAAAATCATGGCCTTTTGCGTAAAAATCATATTCAAAAGCCCCAGGGGACCTGCAGGCACGAACATCACGAAAATAACAAGTCCCACAAAAACAGATGGCAGCCCCATGCCTGTATTGATAAGTGTAATCAGTGCCTGCTTGCCGCGGAAGTTCATGAAGGAGATAGCAAATGCAAGTGGTATGGCGGTCAGGGTTGCGAGGAGCGTAGCGGTGCCGGATACTTTGATAGAAACGCCTGTTATGCTCAGGATATAGGGGTTTAAGCTGAATATCAGTTCAAATGCCCTGATAATTCCCAGTATCAAAAAGTCAGCGCCGCTCATTTCCAGCCTCTTTGTTTATTCATGTTTACCTCAACTGAAAAGATTTACCTTCACCAGTTCACCTTTTCCAATATCCCTGTCTGTTATTACATACCCTTCCACGACGGAAGACCGGGGAGACGCCGAGATTATCGCTGTCTTATATTCCCTATCAAATAGCTTCATCTCTCTGCCCATGGAGCTTGCTGTGTTATGTGCTCTCTTCACGAAAAGGATGTACTCAAAACCATTTTCAGGAAGCACAACGTCCTCATTTATCACAAGCTCATGCATTGCCCTTGGCATATCCGTGAAATACCTTCGCACCACCATTTCAAGAGCAGTGAAAGCCCCTGTGGGTTTGCCCGGGAGTGCAAATACAGGAGTGCCGTTCACAATCCCGACGGCAATGGGTTTCCCCGGCCTGATAGCTACCCTGTGGAATACGAGTTCTCCAGCTTCGGCGATAATATCTGCAACAAAATCGCGCTCGCCTACCGAAACACCGCCTGTTGTAAATAAAACATCATATTCTTCGCATGCTTGCAGCAGCATTTCCTTTGTTCTGTAAAAGTCATCAGGGACAGAGCCGAAAAATTCGGACTCGCAGCCCATTTCCTTCATAAATCCCTGTATCAACACAGCGCTAGTATTTTTTATCATGCCGTTATAAATTTCAGTGCCAGTGGATATTATGCCCGCTCTGATTTTTTTATAAACCGAAACTTTTTCGATGCCAAGGCTGTATAAAAGCGTCGCGCTCTGGGGCATGATGCGGTGATTTTTTTCAAATATCCTGTCCCCGGTGCTGTAATCCGAGCCTTTTCGGAATACGTTTTCCCATTTCTTGAGAACTTTTCCATAAAGGATATCTTTTTTAACCTCCGCATCCTCCATTTTCAGCACCGCATCAGCACCTTCCGGGAGTAACGCGCCTGTTGCGATTGCCATAGCATCACCGCCTTTTATCTTTGCAATGCTGTCGCCTGCATATACCTTCCCTGATATCCTGAGTGGATAACTGTCGCAAACTCGAACAGCAAACCCGTCCATTGCCGCTATATCGAATAATGGAGACATGGAATCTGCAATAATATCTTCACTGAGTTCCCTCCCAACAGAATCATTAAGGACTATCTTTTCAGAATCACGCCTGAAGTAGTATGTACTTTTAAGCTGCTTTATTTTCTCAAGTGCTTCGTCGAGGGCTATTGGAGAACTCATAAGACCGTCTTTGCATAAGGGAACCACCACCGACGCGTTTTTTCAGTTCCGAAGTTAATATTTACATGCTTGATGCTGACAAATTCCCTGATACCATATCTGGATAAATCTTTCCCCATACCGCTATGCTTGATCCCGCCCCATGGACATTGCGGATGCAGTGTACATATTTCATTTACCCATACCATCCCGCATTCCAGTTGCGAGGACATGCGCATTGCGGTATCCAGGTTCTTAGTCCACACAGATGCCCCTAACCCATATACTGTTCCATTTGCAAGGGCAATGGCTTCATCCATATTTTCAAAAACTGAAATTGCTGCAACAGGTCCGAACACTTCTTCAGTCATTACACTCATTTCAGGAGTGACTCCTGTAAGAACCGTAGGTTCGTAGTAATATCCTTCTTGCAGCGACAATGGTATTTTCCCGCCGCACTCGATTATTGCACCTTTCCTGACTGCATCTTCTACTTGCAGTTCAAGCTTCTCCCGCTGTTCCATACTGACCATCGGGCCTATATCCGTACCTGAATCTAAACCATTTCCAATAACGAGATTCCTGGTCTTCTTTACAAATCCTTCAATGAAAATATCTGCTATATCAGCTTCCACAAAAATCCTTTTGGGCGAAACGCAAACCTGCCCGCAGTTCATAAATCTTCCCCAGACCGCGCCGTTTATCGCCTCCTCGATGTCGGCATCTTTGAAAACAATAAAAGCATCGCTTCCCCCCAACTCAAGAGATATCCTGTGCAATTTTTCAGCAGAGTTTTTCATGATATTCTTGCCAGTATCCGAACTTCCCGTAAAGGATACCATATCTATATCCGAATGGACGAGACATTCTCCTGTGCTACCGTCCCCGGTTACAACATTTATCACACCATCAGGAATCCCGGCATCCAGGCATATTTTACCGATCTCTATCCCAATGAAAGGCGTCAGGTCAGAGGGCTTCAATACAACAGTATTACCTGCAATAAGAGCGGGAGCTATAGCCCAGAATGGAAGCAGCAAAGGATAGTTCCACGGCTTGATAATACCCACCACTCCAACCGGTTCAAATCTGGTAAAGCTGAAGTTATGAGGATTAATTGGAATCGCATCCCCTTCCAGGTATGTTTTACCCTCATTTGCAAAATATTTTACCATCTCGGAGGTTTTTAGCACCTCGATTTCGGATTCGAACAGCGGACGACCCATTTCCATGGTTATGAGTGTCTTTAGATCCTGTTTTCTTTTTAGAATCTCATCCCCGACCCAGATAAAAATTCTTGCTCTTTCACTTATGCCAGTATTTTTCCAATTCTCATGGGCAAGCCTTGCAGCCTCGACAGCATCTGTAACTTCCTTTTTACCTGCAAGACATGCCCTCCCGATAACCTCGCCTGTAGCAGGATTCAAAGATTCAAACTTACTCTCGCATGGTGTCCATTTACCTCCAATCAATAATTTTCCTTCCAGCATGGTTATTACCTCATAATCTAAAATTTAAAAGTTATTTTATACGACCCTTTCCTCGCCTGAATATATATACAGATTCGGTTTCCTCACAAATGCCACCAGAGTCATCCCGACCCTTTTTGAAAGCAAAACTCCTGTACTCAACGGCGCAGCCTTGCTCACAATGATTGGAATCCCGGCACGTGCCGCCTTTGCCACCATCCCGCCTGAAAGCCTTCCTGTTGTTACAAGAGCACAGTTTGAAAGTTCTCTTCCCGAAAGCAGCGCAGCTCCAGCAGCTTTGTCCACAGAACACGCCCTGCTGGCATCCTCGCAAAACGCCACTATCTCACCTTCACTTGTGCATATAAGCGAGGAGTGTGTTCCGCCTGTCCGCCTCCAGAACTTACCCCGCTCTTTTATCAGTTCAATAGCATTCAGCAGCACTTCTTTTTTCATCCGAACGCTTGAGGTGACAGGTTCTATTCCTTCCCATGAAGATTTTATTCCAATGCATCCTGAACTCCTGACTTCTGTCCACAGTTCAAGTTCACTGTTATCGAGTGAACTTTGGCAAAAAACGGTATCTTCCTGCACGGATATCGAACGAATGTCTCCGATTCCCTTAAGAACCCCCTCGCATACAAGAAATCCCGCAGCAAGTTCGCGAAGTTCTCTAGGCAGGGCAAGAAGGGTAACAAGGTGTCGCCCGTCCAGCATGATTTTAATGCTTTCTTCTTCCACAACATCCAGTTCAAGCTCTTTTCGCACATCTGCGGAAATTTCAACACACTTTGTCAAAATATATGGGGCGGAAGGGTCGTGCACCTCATCCTTCCAGTAGCTTGTCCATTTACCCGCTTTTTCCGCGTGCCAGTTATCTTTCATTTCCTCACTTGATTTTCTTTATCCTCTCAAAGAGCTGCTTCATGGTATCTTCATTGCTCTGTGTGAACCCAAATGGCGACTTTGTGAAGGGTTGGAAATACACAGGCACGTCATCAAGCCTGTAGAACGTACCGTCGCATTCCATGGCATCGATAACGCCCGGAAGCACCACATCAGAAGCCAGCGTGGTCGGGCACGGCGCGATATCAAGGCACACCATGGGTATCTCCTTCAGGTATTCAGCACACGTTGCAGGAAAATGAGAAACGAGGTCAGCCGACATTACAAACGCAGCATCCACATCCCGTTCTCTCAGTACATCAACAGCCGTGTACTCACCCGGATTATATCTTGGGAAGCCGCGGGCAAAGTCCAACCCGAAGGGGTAACCGTAGAGATAAGAAGCTATCTGGTTGAATCCCGCCACATTGCAGTGACCGCGAAGAGCTCCTATTACGAACTTGGTGTAGCCATTAAGTTCCTTTACAAGATTAAATGCAAGCTCGGCATTCCTGTGCTTCCCGTATGATGATGCTATGCCAAGGCCAACGTATATAGCGCCGAAGCTGGTGCTTTTCATCATCTCCAGCATCTCTTCCATAGTAGAAATGGGAACTCCGGTTATCTCTTCCACCGAAGGATGAGGCGACTTACCGTGCAGAAGTGTCAGGAGGGCTGACAGAAGTTCATAGTCCGTGTTTGGTCGAAGCTGCACATGCAGGTCTGAAGCATCGGCGGTGATCGATCTTCTCGGATCAACTGTGATTATAGTCCGGTCAAACCTCCCGCGCTTAGTCCAGTATCCTCGCGGGAAGACGCTGTAACGTGACATATGCCTTGGCATGGATTCAAGAGGATTGGTTCCCCAATAAATCGCAAGGCTGCTCCTGAGCTTTGGCTGGCCTGCCGTGGATCCCACTCTGCCAGCTTCCTGGATTCCCATCGCAGTCGGCCCATGGCATACGGTTGAGTTGGAATCCACCACTGCACCAAGGTATTCGGCGATATGCAGACCTACCTCCATTGCTTCGCAGGAAGTCTCACTTCCCATGAAAAGAAGAGGACGCTTTGCATTGACCAAGATTTCGGCAGCCTTATCCAGTGCTTCATCCCATTGCGCTTTTCTGAATGTTCCATTCTCCTTTATCTGCGGTTCTTTTATCCTGTGGTGGCTCACGATCTCATGGAATTTGGCATTGCCCATCTTGCAGGCGTTCTTCACAGTAATGTTTTCGCCATCGTAATCCACCTGTATGTCATCACATGATGCACCGCATACCGGGCAGATAATATTCTTGCTCATCATATTATCTCCTCCCTGCATAGACTTTCAATACAATGTCTTCTGCGCTTTTCACTTCTTCCTCCGTAGCTTCTATAAAAACCGGACTTCCCTTGTAGAGGGGAGACCCTGTGGAGAAGGTCTCAGGTTCTACAACCACATTGGGCCATATCGATCTTGGCATGAATATCTGTTCGGGCGTGACCGAATCCTCACACTTTGCAGTGACAACGACCTCACGCGTTTCATCACGCGATATCACTTTTATCCTTTTCGGACAGCCAAGTTCTTTGAATATCCTTGGATGAATAACTGCCACCGCGCATTCCTTCTGGTATTCAGGTGAAAGTTTGTCTCCTCCCTTGGCAAGCCTGCCCTCGTTTATCGTGCTTCCTGAGTTCAATAATACCTTGATCCTCATTCTTCACACCTCCTCATTAGCATCTTTTGATGCATACAAAATTCCTTTTGGTGTCTTACTTATCGCATAGTCGCCCCCGAATTTCATGTATTCTCCTGATAGCGCCGTTTCACCGACTTTCGGGTTCTTTTCAGGGCCGGTATACTCAAATCCGGGCGATAATTGTCTGATCTTCCCACTTACGACAAAGGTGCCGCCTGACATTTGCGCGCCCACGCCGCGGATCGCATCACCTTTTACAACAATAAGACCGCTATTCATTCTTATCCCGGGGAAGTTCTCGACGTTTCCACCGACATGGATCTCTCCTCCGCTCATTCCTCCTCCGAGCTGGCTCTTCGCGTTACCGTCGATCAGTATTTTCCCTCCATTCATTCCACGCCAGCTTCCCCTGTAAGCGCATCCAACATGGTCTCCGGCATTCCCGATTATGTGCAGAGTCCCGCCTTTCATCTCCATGCCGGCCCATGAGCCTGCATCGCCTTTCACGAGGATGCTTCCTCCTATCATTTCAGAGCCGACATGCATGCCAGATGAGCCTTCTATCACTATCTCTCCGGATTTCATGCCGTGTCCTATATGCTTCACTCTGGGCACATCGCCTTTTACAATGATCTTCGTATCTGCTGCCGTGCTCCCTGCGCTTCCCTCAACATCAAAGAACTCGGAAAGCGGAAGTTGTTTTGCTCCCTGCCAGATGATCAACTGTTCAATTTCACTTTTTGTTTTTCCAGCAAAGATATCCGGGTTGATGACCTCTGCCTCGACCATTATATCGATGCTGCCTTTTGGTCTGAGTATTACTTCACTCATAAAGTTCACCTCCCCACGATCGCTTCAAGGGGTTTGTTTACCTGCACAGGCGCAGGGTTGCGAATGTACTTATCGGGCACGGGGTAATTTGCAAAGCCCAGAGTGTAGTACTTGAACCACTCTTTAACGTCTTTTAACATTTCTTTCTCAATCCCATCATCCATATGAGCTTCGCTGAAGAATGTCCTGCCATGTGGAACTGACATTATCTGTCCGTTCTGCGCTACAACCCCGCCGTCCTTTATTGTATAGGCGGCATTCTGGAACCCTCGTATGATCCTTGTATAGTCATTTACATCAAATTTCGCCGGATCGAAGTCGTATATGGTCACATCCCCATCCGCTCCTGCTCCGAGATGTCCTTTCCTGTGTGCTATCCCCACGGTCCTTGCAGGGTTTGCCCTTGTGAGGATTGCTATCTCATTGAGTGTCATTTCGCGGTCAGTGCCTCCAAGGCTGCTTCTGTCCTGCGCCCACTTATGGCATTCGGCAAAAGTAGCCTCCCTGGCTTTCTTTGACATGAGCCATGTGATTACTTGCGGGTACTTGGTGAATGGCCCTCCGTTAGGATGGTCGGTGGTCAGGATGGTCTTCCATGGATCATTGACAAGAAGCAAAAGCTCAAGCCCGATAGCCCATTCCACGCTGTGTACCGGATTTGCTTTCAGGTAATTAAATGAAAGTATACCGGAACCGCACTCAAGCTCAACGTCCTTATTAGACCACTTGTTGCCGGTGAGCTTGTAAAGATGATGTATCGCAGGCCCGTCTCCTGTCATTACTGTTGCCGGTCCGAAGGGAACAGCGCCGTTATCAATTACGACATGATCAGACTTGTTTACATAATCTACAATACCTTTTGCCCCGGACTCAAAATCCCCCCATGAGGTCCCGCCGAACGAGTTGAACTGGGCATGTGCCAGATAAACGCTCTGGGTTCTCTTCGGGTCGATTTTTGTCTTTTGCCATTCTACATCCATGTTGCATTTGACCTTCACATCGCGAGTCACTTCAAGAGAATCCCTTGTAGTTTCCCAGCATCCCGGATGCCCCAGGTTATTTGCATGAAGATGCAGCGACATGGGCATTCCGAGCATTTCATTTATCTCTGCAAGTCCGTGAATGATCTCCCTGGAAGTGATGCCAAAGTGAATGTTTGGCTCATCCAGCGAACTCACGTTCTTTCCCCAGCCCCAGTTCTCAACGCCCGCAGGATTAACGCACTTTATCCCGTAGGCTTTATGCGTCCTCATCATCCACGCCACATACGCGGCGGCTTTCTCAATATCCCCTGCCTTGAGGTAGCGCATTATGAACCAGTTATTGCCCAGCACAAGATACCCGCCCATATCCAGTATTGGTGTTGAGCGCATCTCTTCATGGGTATGCCGCGCTTCCATCGGAGGTATTGCCGCTTCAAAGACTGTTGTATATCCCATTTTTGCATAATCATAGCCCTGGACGTACACCGATGGCACAGTATTCCCGCTCCCGCTATGGGTTAGGTCTGTCTTTTTTGTCACCCATTTGTATCGGTCTTCAGGACACATCATCCTTCCTGCGTTCACCTTTGCGCCGGCAACATGAGAGTGCGAGTCAACACCGCCAGGCATCACGGTCTTGCCATGCGCGTCAATTATCTTGGCATCCCGAAGACCGCTGCCAGTAAGGTCTTCCACTATCTTTCCGTCTTTTATAAAAATATCCTTTATTTCCCCGTCAATTTCATTTAACGGATCGAAGACATATCCGTTTCTTATAACCATTGTACCAGGCATTACGCCACCTCCCTTTTCTCAAGCCGTATCGCATCAGTTGGACATATCAGGCTGCATGTGGCGCATGAGCCGCATACTTCCTGATTTACCACATTAATCTTGCCGTTCTCAACCTCAAGCAGCGGTTTCCCATCGAGTTCATTGAGATGTCCTGCTGCAAGATAAGGGTCTGATAAAGAGTTGACAGGACAGGCGATAACGCAGTTGCCGCAGCCAAGGCATGCCTCTTCGTCCGTGATGAGTGTCGAGGTCAGCATTGGTCGTGGAGTCGGCTCCGCAGTGAGCTTTTTCTCAAATACCTGCTTTTTCTTCATGTCGGGTAGGATAGCGGTCTTCCTGACAGTTATCGCTCCCACCGGACATGCGACAGAACATGCGCCGCAGTATATGCATGCATCTTTCCTGTGCGTCACTTTCTCAACCCTTTCCCCGGCTTTCCATTCTTTATTGAACAGGGCATCGCACGGACATGTCTCCACGCAGGTGTGGCATGCCTGGCATACATTCTCATCTCTTGAAAATTCACCTGAAAATGGTTTCTCCATTGTTATTGCTTCAACCGGACATATCGAGGCGCACCAGCCGCAGTGCACGCAGCATTTCTGGTCGATGATGGTTTTTCCGTCCATGCCAAGGCTTCCATCCTGGGCAAGTTTGCGCTTCTGTACTTCTATGCACTCCTGCGGGCACACCTCAGCGCACATCCCGCAGCGGACGCATTTTTCGTCAACCACAGTGGGTTTTAAGGCGCCGTAGAGATAGGAGTCATCCATCTCCACTTTACCCGCTTTTCTTACCTCAAGCGCGCCTGTGGGGCATACCTTTGAGCACATGCCGCATACAAGACATCCACCTTTTCCTTTCTGGAGAAAGTCCTTGTTGATAAGCCCACGTGCCACCGCTCCCACCGAACCTATCACCAGGTCGTCTTTAGGGCAAATCATTGTGCATGTTGCGCATCCTATACACTTTTCCGGAAGATATACCAGGGTCTTATCTTCCTTTGTTTCAAACACTACCTCTTTCATATATTACTCCTTTAATACTCCAATATTTTCCATACAGGCGAGGCATAGGGCCCCATCATTTTTTCGGACAAAACTCTCGCCACATTTGTCGCATAGAGCTATGCGTTTTTCTGGTTTTTCCGGCAATTCGATGTCCATGATTTCGTATGTGTACACACTTTCCCCGGCATCTATCAGCACAGAGATTGCCTCTTCATGAGAGACTTTTCCGGTTTTCATGTACCACTCGTGAAATCTCGGATATTGTGCCGTTTTTGCAGGATCAAGCACTATCCTGACGCTTCTGACAAACTTCTGGTCCTCTGGCGCCCTCTTGTTGACCACGACAGCCATCTTGCCATAGTCCCTGATTTTCAGTTTCTTGTTCCCGATGGTGCACCCGGCAAGAATCTGGAATGGGTCTGGAAGGCAATTATACGTTTCACAGGTGACATACAATTGCTCCCCGACATTCGCATCCAGCACCCTTCTTGCGATGTTTAGCATCTGGATGCCGATGAATGCGCCTGTGCTCAGGTATCCGTGGAATGAACTCACCCGCTCTATCTGGAAAAGAAGATAGGTATCGGTGATTTTCTTTATGACATCATCCATGCAAATATCCCTTCCAGCCTGCGCTTTGAATGGGTTACCATAATCTGAATGAATGCAAACATGGGGAGCAGCGTGATTCAAACCGGTCACCTCAATGGAACTATTTTCATGGACTTGTCACGTTGCCAGCATCTTCCTCGGGCACGAAAAGCGCTTCACCGTATTTGTCCTTACCGTAATTCCTTATGATATCCTGTCCCTGCGGAGATGTCGTATAGTTGACATATTTCATTGCAAGGTCGTATTTCACGTTCGGGAACTTCGCCGGGTTCACAGCCATGACGTGGTACGGGTTGAAAAGATACTTCTGGTCAGATTCAAAAAGGAGCCTCAGTTTTATTTTATCCTTCATTGCAAGGAATGTTCCCCTGTCGGAGAGGGTATAGCCATTCTTGATGTCGGCTGTTATGATGGTCTCACCCATGCCTTTGCCAACTGATTGATACCATGTTCCAGCAGGCGTGATGTTTGCAGCTTTCCAGATTGATTTTTCCATTATATCTGTGCCCGAGTTGTCGCCGCGTGATATGAAGGGAGACTGCTTTGCGGCTATCCTGCGGAAGGCATCCGTAGCATTGCTGGCATTCTTTATTCCAGCCGGATCGTTCTCAGGTCCGATTATCACGAAATAATTGTACATCATGTATTTGCGGTTTATGAAACTCCCGTTGGCAACTGCTTTTAATTCAGCCTGGACTGCGTGCACCATCACAACGTCCGCAGCGCCAAGCTCACCCGTAGCTATAGCTTTGCCCGTTCCCTCACATACAGTCAGAATTTTCACGTTATTTTCATCCTCGAATTTCTTGTTCAGCACGTCGAGCAATCCTGTATCGCAGGTGGAAGTGGTCGTAGCCAGGTGCAAATCCTGCGGAGCGGATGCTGTCGATGTCGGGGATGTTGTATTTCCAGTCGGTGCCTGCTGGACGCAGCCGGCAAATAGCGATATTAAAATCGAAACTAAAATTATTTTAGCAAAAATGTTCTTCATATTATTGCCTCTTTATGTTCACTCAAACATAATGCTAATTAATAAAAGTTTCGAAAAAGTTGTGCCGCTCTTAATATTTTAATTAAGAAAAAGATTCGGTCATTCTTTCCCGATCATCACTTCTGTTGCCTTTACAACCGCCAGTACTTTATCATCTTTTTTGATTGCAAGAGCATCAGCAGCCTCTTTCGTGATGACCGCTGTTATCGTTGTTGGCTCGATAGAAATCTTAACCTTTGCAATAAGACCTTCTTTTTCAACTTCTATTACTTTGCCTTTCATCTGGTTCCTTGCAGAGATTTTCAACCCAATCACCTCCCAGAAAGTTTTGTCATAAACGGTTTGTGCAAGTATTACTTCGTATGTATTATATTCATCAAGTAAGTTTATGGCTTTTTCGGTCAGGAATGTGCCTTGAGCTTTTCCACCCCGTTTTTTAATTATCACAGGCTCACCTGCGCTCTCTTCAATTTCTTTAAGCAGGAGCCATGCATGTTTATATGAAATTTTCACTTTCCTGCATGCTTTGTTCAGCGACCCTTCCTCATTTATAGCTTTTAAAAGAGCAGCCTTCCCTTCTCCCATAATCGGCTCTTCCTTATTGTTAACCAGCCATATTTTGGTTTTAGCTTGCGTCCTATTCATTGCGTTCCAGATTCGTTAATTGGTTAATACGCTATCGCCAATACCGCGGATGGTGTGAAAATACTTGTTTCACTTAATTCCTTTATTTTCTGGGCAGTCCTTTGCATATTGATAAGTACAAGCCCCATCTGGACATTCTTACTGGTCAACACTACCAGAAGGGCATGTTCCCCAACACGCACGGTTACGATGCGGTTATTTTTGGATTCAAAAAGCAATGTATCGATATTCTCGCTGGAAAGTTCTTCCATAGTCTCACTGGCGCGTTTGAACGCTGCCGCACAGTATGCCGCAAAGGTTTCTTTGTTTACGTCTCCTGAAGTCGTGCTTGCCATAATCAGCCCATCATCAGTCACCAGTGCGGAGCTTAAAATATCACCCGTAGAATTTTCCAGTTGCTCAAGTGCAAGATGATATAATTCAGCTTTGGTAGTCATGTTAATCGCCCGTGAATGTGCCTTGCTAACGATTTTAGCATTTTTGTCAATACGTATACGGATATTATCGCAAACACCCCAAAAAGCGTTTCAAGGGTTTCTCTGATAGAATAGGGTATTGTGCAGCCCATACTTGCTATGAGACCCAGGAATTTCCATAAAAGAGCGAAAATTGCCGCTATCTGGAATAACATATATACTTTTACAAATCCTCCCGTTGCCCGGGTTCCGAGCATGTAGGTTGTTAAAATGGTTATTGAACTTCCCGCTATCCATACGAGATTTTCTATTGAAAACATGATATTTTCCATCTCATCATATTTAATTCCGGCAAAAAAGAGGAAAAGCATGACAAGCGGGAACAGAAGAGCAAGAACAAACGGAAGATATGTTGCAATCTTTGGAATTGTTTTCCTCTGGCATATCAAAATATACAGGTAGATAAACAGAGAAGCCATAAAAATTGCAGCCCATATTCCGAAAACATATCGTACGGAAGCAATCAAAGGTGAACTACTCAGGTGGCCTAATTCGCGGATTCCGAAAAATAGGAAGGTTAAAAACAAAAAAGTCCACGGCATGTCACCTACATTCCACAGGTTCCGGTTCCTGTATGCTGTGATGACCAGGACAAGGGAAGCCCACCAGAATATATTTGAAATGATAACGTGCAACCCGATAGTTTCCTCATTTCCATATAAAAAAGGGGTAAGTATCATAATCCAGTAAATAGTTTTATCAAATATATCACTTTTGTCATGACAGGAAATGATAATTAAGAGTTTTGACCGATATGTATAAATTACAGTATTGTTAAATTAAAACATAACATATAATTCAAGGGGAGGGAAAATTTATGGCAAAGAAAACAAAATCCAAATCCACCAAAAAGCCTGCTTCTTCAAAAAAGAAGTAAAATTGTAGCAAAGACTACCACGTCCAAACCTGCAAAAGCAAAGCAAAGAAGGGAGAGATTTATTACTGCGAAGTTTGCGGAAGCGAGGTAGTCTGCGTAGAAGACAGCGCGGGGTCAATTCTCTGTTGCGATGAACCGATGTGTTTGGTCTGCTGATAATATCTGAATTTATTTTTTATTTATTTTTTTCCTGATTACTTAATCTGCCACCTGCTCCGGTATTTCAATCCTGAAAGCTCGTTGCAATCCACTCCTTTTTTCTGTATCAGGACTTTGAAGGTATCACCCATCTCCATCATCAGCGTCTTCACAGGCAGCATTTTTTTAAGATAATTTTCAGGTTCATTCTCCTTCAGCTTTTCCAGGTATTCTTCAATCCCAAGTCCCATCAGGAAATGCGACTGGTCTGTGAAACCGCACAGTTCCAGCCCATTTTTGATGCCCCAGTGTTCAAGCGCCGAGAAATTCACATGGGACGTAATATCCTGCTCCCCTATATGCTCAAACGGCGTCTCATTCGTGGTATGCTTATAATAGCACATCAGGGTTCCCCTGTTCCTGTATTCCTGGTATAATTCAAAAGACGGGTAGCCGTAATCTATTGTTATGACAAATCCAACGTTCAGAGATGCCCCGATTTCTTTTATCCATTTTATCGCGTCAAGATTTACCTCTGTCCTGTACCCATGCGGTAAAACCACTCCAAGCTCACCAAAATAATCTTTAAGTTCGTCTGATGCGGGATTTAATACCTCAATAAAACCGTTCTCATAATCAACAAAGACTTCCATCAGTTCTTTTTCCATCACAACAAGGTGCACTGGAAACGCATCCACAAGCTCGTTTGAGAAAATGCACCCCCTGATTCCCCGAAGCTCTTCTATTGAATCATGCCAGGTAACTTTTTCGCGAAGTAACTTTTTTTGTTCTTTGCGCATTGCCGGGCTTTTTTCGATTATGCAGTAATTCAGGTTTTCATACAGTTCCTCATTTTTTTTTAGATATGCAAGGACATCGCCTGAAAGAAGACCCATGCCAGCCCCCATCTCTACGATTGTGAACTCTTTCCCGCCAAGAATGCGCCACATCTCTTCAAGCTGCCTGCCTATTATTTCCCCAAAAACTGGTGTCAGGTTGGGACTTGTATAGTAATCCCCGGTTTTTCCGATTTTTTCTCTGGAAGAGGTATAATAACCAAGCCCGGGATAATACAACGCCATTTCCATGAAATTGCGAAAAGAGATAGGGCCATGCCGCCGGATTTTTTCTTTTATGATTTCAGACAAGGACATAGTACTTGTATTTACTTGCCGGTGTAATAAATCCTGTATATCTTCCCTGCATTATCATCGCTCACAAAAAGCGACCCGTCGTTCACGACAATTATATCTACTGGTCCAGCAAAAACTTCTTAACTTTAATTTGAAAAAACAGCTTTTCTTACGGCTTCAATGGTCGCATCGATTTCTATGGGTTTGGGGCACACCGCAAGCACATGCTCGGAATCCTTAAGCAGATGCCCTGTCGTTACGCAAACCACACATTCATCCGGGTCAATAACCCCCAGATACACGAGTTTCCGAAGCCCTGCAATAGAGGATGCGCTTGCAGGTTCCACGCCTATTCCTTCAAGATATGCAAGTTCGTGCTGCGCCTTCACAATCTCCTCGTCAGAAACCGTCTCGGCTGTTCCGCCCGATTCTCTTATTGCGGTCAGCGCTTTTATTGCATTCACCGGGTTGCCGATGCGGATTGCTGTCGCTACGGTCTCAGGTTTGCTTTCCGGAGTTATCACCGGCGCATTACTTTTAATGGCTTTTACGATCGGGCTTGCGCCTTCGGCCTGGATGCCGGTCATTTTCGGAATGCTGTCGATGAGGCCAAGATGTTTTAGCTCCCTGAATCCTTTGTAAATCGCCGTGATATTGCCTGCATTCCCGACCGGAAGAATAAGCCTGTCAGGAGCCTTCCATCCCAGCTGGTCTGCAATCTCAAAAGCAATGGTCTTCTGCCCTTCAAGACGGTACGGGTTCACGGAATTCAGGAGATAGAATCCTTCCCTGTCGCAGAGGTCGCGAACGAGCTTGAGCGCATCATCAAAATTTCCCCGGATGCTCAACACCTTTGCTCCGTGCATGAGCGCCTGTGCTAATTTCCCGAGAGCCACCTTGCCTGAAGGCAGGAGCACGACTGCCGGAACACCGGCCCTTGCGCCGTAAACAGCAAGCGACGCCGATGTATTTCCTGTGGAGGCGCAGGCTACGGTCTTCATGCCAAGTTCAAGTGCTTTTGTGACGCCCACGGTCATTCCCCTGTCCTTGAACGAACCTGTGGGATTCATTCCCTCATGCTTGACATAAAGGTCTTTTAGACCAATGCTTTCTGCAATCCTGTCAACGCGATAGAGCGGCGTCCCGCCTTCTTTCAGGGATATGGGCTCCCTGCTTACCGGAAGAAGCGCCCTGTATTTCCAGACAGAAAGGGGACCTTTTAAGTCTTTTTTGGTGAGACTGATTTCTGAATAATCATAAACGACATCGAGAAGACCACCGCATGTACATGTGTATATGACTTCGGTTTCAGGATACTTTTTGTGGCATTCGATGCACTCGAGGTGGTACATAGAGGTACTCAATAGAATTATATGGCTTATAGATTACTCTATAGTGCAGGTTATTTTCCCATCAAGGGTGCTATCCCCATCTGATAGCTCTCAACAGACAATTCTTTTCTTGGCCGAAGTATTGAGATACCTATAATTAGAGAGATGCTAATGGAATAATAACCAAGATTCAATCAATAGAATTTGAAATAATAAAGGACTGAAGATTTATGGAAGTGCGCAAAGCAATACAATCAAGGCGAAGCATAAGGGCGTATGATTCCCGTGAGGTGGAAGATGATAAATTGTCAAGAGTCCTTGAATCCGGCAGGCTTTCTCCCTCTGCCGGAAACCGCCAGGAGCGCAGGTTTGTCATAATTAGAGATGGCAAGAAACGACAATTGCTTTCTGAAGCTGCAAGAGGCCAGAAATTTGTGGCAGAAGCGCCTGTAGTAATTGCAGCCTGTTCGGTTGAGACAGAATATATAATGTCATGCGGGCAGCCGGCTTATCCGATTGATACCGCAATTGCTGTGGACCATATGACTCTTGCTGCTGTTGAAGAAGGTCTTGGTACATGCTGGATCGGTGCATTCGATGAAATCAAAGTCAAAGAAATATTAGATATCCCGGAAAGTGTACGAGTAGTTGCGCTTCTGACTCTGGGGTATCCCTCGGCTATACCGCGCCCTACACCACGAAAAAACCTCGATGAGATAGTGATGTGGGAGAAATGGAGCATTTGAGGCATTTTACGTGATGAATAGATATAAGAAAAGTAACAAACAATGAAAGGGGGATTAAACATGGAAAATTCAGGATTTAAAGAGTTACATTTATCAAAAGAGATGCAAAAGGCAATTACAGATATGGGTTTTGAAGAAGCCACCCCGATTCAGGCGCAATCCATTCCCTATATGTTAGAAGGAAAAGATGTCATCGGACAGGCGCAAACAGGTACGGGGAAAACCGCAGCCTTCGGAATTGCAACTTTAGAGAGAATAGACCCGCAAAACAGGGGATTGCAGGCTGTAATCTTATGCCCCACAAGAGAACTGGCAATCCAGGTAGCAGAAGAACTGAAAAAGCTTTCAAAATATAAAAGAGGCATTGAGATTTTACCGGTTTACGGCGGGCAGCCAATTGACCGCCAGATAAGGGCGCTAAAACGGGGCGTACAGGTTATAATAGGCACTCCGGGCCGCGTCATGGATCACCTTGACCGCCGTACCTTGAAAATGGATGGCGTAAAAATAATCATACTTGACGAAGCAGATGAAATGCTGGATATGGGATTCAGGGAAGATATTGAAATAATTATGAGAAAAATTCCAAAGGAAAGACAAACCATTCTCTTCTCAGCAACCATGTCCAGGCCAATTTTAGATTTGACCAAAAAATACCAGAACAAACCGCAAATGATAAAATTGGCACATAAGGAGATGACCGTTCCCGAGGTTGAACAATTTTATTTTGAAGTCAAACAGCAGGCAAAAACAGAAGCCCTGTGCCGCTTAATTGACCTTCACGACCTGAAATTATCGCTCGTGTTCTGTAATACAAAGAGACGTGTGGATGAATTGGTAGAAACCCTGAAGTCAAGAGGGTATCTCGCTGATGGGCTGCATGGGGATTTGCAGCAAAGACAAAGAGATACTGTCATGTCTAAATTCAGAAAGAGGGAGATTGAGATTTTAGTGGCAACCGATGTGGCTGCCCGGGGAATCGATGTAGGGGATATCGAGGCAGTGTTCAACTATGATATATCTCCTGATGATGAATATTATTTGCACAGGATAGGAAGAACAGCGAGAGCCGGAAAAGGAGGGCAGGCATTTACCTTTGTGACAGGCAGGGAGGTATATAGAATTAGGCAGATACAGCAATTCACAAAGACGAAAATAATACCCCAGAAAGTTCCTTCTGTCAGTGATGTGGAAGATATCAGGACAAACCTGCTTTTAGAAAAAGTTAAAGGGACTGTTGATGCAGGGCATCTGGGAGAATATAGTAATCTGGTTGAAAAACTTACCCAGGAAGATTATACAACTTTGGAAGTGGCTGCTGCTTTGTTAAAAATGGTGATGGGTGAAGGGAGCGCAAAAGAAGCAAAAAAAATTGATGTCAGATAGGAAGCTGTCATTTTTTCAATCTCCCCGCCCTCTCCGTAATATTCTCCCAGTGCTTACCCTGCCAGTAAACCTGCCCGCAATTATCGCAGAGCCAGAAATCAGTTCCCTCCCCCAGCCTGTCAGGATAAACATAATCCTTCGCCCTGACAATTTCCATCTCTTCGGGTTTGACTTTCCTGATAACCGAGTTGCAAAGAGTGCACCTGTCAAGTGGCGGCTCGGTTGAAATCCCGAATTCCTCCTGCATCTCCCGGAGCTGTTCCATGATTTCAGGCGATTGGACAGAATACGTCCTTATCCCTCTTTTTATTGCTTTCCTGACAAGCGCCCTGTCCCTTGAAACAAGAATCCTCCCCTCTTTTTCAGCAAGCGCCAGCAGTGCATCGTCCTCGTTCTCCTGCTTTTTGATTTCAAGGGTATCATACCCGAAAAGACGAAGCCAGCGCGAAAGTTTGCCAAGCATCCTGTCAGTTACGAATCTCATTATATTCAATTTTTTAACGTATAGGAAACTATAAACACATTTCCCCATCTTGCGGCTTATTTTTCAAGAAAACTTTTTTATGACCATTAGTTGCCGATTCATTTTTTTCGTTTCAGGTATTCTATAACAATCTCTTTTTGTAGTTTTGGTGTTCTGCTGTCCATAAGAAAAACAAGAAAATTGTTCTTTGTTGCTTCGGTAATCAAGTCCATAAATGATTTGATAGCCTTTTTAGAGAAAGCATTTTTTGAAAAAAAAGAATTCAATTCGGGTTCGGTAGATAGGTTATGACAGTAACCTTGTATGTTTTCTGAAGTCAATCCAAGAGTAGGGTGGTGAGAGTATGGCTCACCAGAAACAAGAACTTCGGAGAAGTTAGTGTAAAGCATCATTTTTACAAGACCATCTTTTATATCAGCAATACTTGGAACGAGAGCACCTGAGCTATGTTTTTTCTCCATCAAGAAGAGTTCTTTTCCATAAAGCAAAACCTCATCAATGGTGAAATAATAGAATCCTCCGAGATAATTTTTAATTGTTATAGTAGCCTTATCTTCTATTACGCTTTCTTTTGGTTGGGTTGTTTGATACTCTCGATTCTGCGCAGAAACTGCGAGGTCTCTTGAATTGCTTTGGAATTTAGCAACACTCTCACGAATAACTTTAACTCGGTCAGAAACACCTTTTTCACCATGCATTTCAACGCCCGTATTCTTTGAAATATTCTGGTAATGAAGTTTACTTAATTCTGCAACACTTAGAAGGTTCTTGTTCAATTCGTTTAGATTCCAGTGAAGTGCGTCAAGCTTATACTGTGAAAGCTCATCAAGGCGGCTTTTGAGGTAATCGTAATCGAATTCTTGATCGGTAATCTTATGAGAGTAGGTGGAATTTTTTTTAGCCGTGTGGTAATAGCCAAGAATAACATACACTCCAAGCAGACTCATGAGAGAAACAGTATCCCACTGAATGAAATCTCTGTCGCCATCTTTGCCTTCATCCTTGAGAAATGGAATTATCGTAATACGAGTGCGTGTATTCATCGTGTCGTAAACACGAGCGTAAGGATAGCTCCGAGTGCGTTTTGGGGAAACCCAATGACTTATTGCAAAAATATTATTTTTGTAGGAAAGAAGAAAAGCAGCCTTAGAGAAGGCAACGCCTGAAGGGAAATCATCGATGCTGAATGTTTTAAGTTGTAGGCAAAGGGTAGATTCATATTTTAGATTTTCAATTTTTGCATCGATTTTCAAACTACTACCTCGCATATTGACAAAGCGTTTGTTGAGCCAACTCGGCATTAATCCGCTCAACAGCGTAGTCAATATATTCAATCTGGATTTCAATACCAATGTGCTTCCTCCCAGCTCTTTCGGCAGCTAAATTTGTCTGTCCGCTTCCAGCAAAAATATCTATTACAATATCGTTTTTATAAGAATAAAGTTGGATAACCCGGTCAGCAAGTTCAACTGGAAACGGGCAAGGGTGAATATTTTCTTGTGGGGCAACAGGACGAATTTTCCAAACATTTTTACTCTTCTCGCCTTGATAGTCTGACAAGTCGATGCGGTTGTTTTCTTTCTCTTTCGATGTGCGAAACCAATAAATATTATCTTTATTTTTCTCGGCGGGTTTTTGGAAAACAAAGACATACTCCGCAACAAGGCTAGGATAGTAATAACCAGGAAAAGGATGTTGTAAAAGAACGCCAGATCTGCGATCGCGGGCTACAGTTTTTTCCCAAATAATGTCTTCTTTGAACTTCCAACCTATCTCTTCCATCCAAGAAACAAAGTGGAAAGGAAGGGGGGTTCGTTCACCATTCCATAGAATGGGGGAAATGTTCACAACGTTGAATCCCCCAGGGCGAACAACTCTGAGCAACTCCCGAAATCTATCAACCAAGAATTGCTTGTATTCATCGTAAGAAATATCTTTTCGCTCCCATCGTTCTTTTTTGCCTTTAATCTTTTCAACATGCTCTTCGTAATTTATAGCATTTAAATAGGGTGGTGAAGTGAACGCTAAAACTATTTCATTCTCAGACAAGGTTTTAAGAACTTCTAAACAGTCGCCTTGAATAATTTTTCCATTTCCGATACGAAATTCCCTAAACATTTACGTCCCTTCTTTAATATCATATAGTAAATCAACTTATCTATTTTAGCACTGATAATGTAATCTGGCATCAATAAACCAGTTCGCAGTTATGTTATTTTGTTGTTAATGCAAACGATTTAAACCTATTTGCTTTTGCCGCGTACAAGCGATGTCAGCATGGCGATGCCGCATATAATAGCTGAAACTGTGTATGTATCCCGGAAAGCCGGTAAAAATGAACCCACGGTATTTCCATAATAAACGTACCTGCTTGAGAACACAGCACCCGATACTGCAATGCCTATCACCATCCCCATGTTCCTCATCGTCCCGAGCGTACCTGCTGCAATACCTATCTTTTCCTTGGGAAGCGCCCCCATTATTATGCTGTTGTTAGGCGCCTGGAAAAGCCCCATGCCAAGACCGAGGAGCGCAAGGCGTAAAACAACATCGATGGAACCGGAGGTGGGGGTCAGGTAGCCAAGCCACAGTATGGATACGCTTGAAATCCCGATGCCGATTGAACTGAGTAAAAACGAATTCGTCCTGTCCGATAACCACCCGCTGAACGGGGCGGCAACGGACATCACGAGTGGAACCGCCAGGAAAACAATTCCCACTTGCTCGGGTGAATATCCAAGCTCGTTCTGGAGGAAAAACGGCATTAACAGTATGACGTTATACAAGGCAGTAAAACTAATAAGAGCACTGATGTTTGCTGCCGCAAACGGCCTGTTCCTGAAATGCTGCAATTCCATCACCGGGTGCCTGGCTTTATTTTCAATCCGGATAAATATAATTATAAATACAATTGATAAAATAAAAAGCAGGATTATATAGCCGGAAAGCCAGCCAGACTCCTGGCCCTGGCTCAAAGCAAGCAGCAATGACATAAGACTGATAAAAAGCGCAAGCGCCCCTGGTATGTCGAAGGTTTGCCCCGATGTAGTTTTGTCTTTCCTGAGTACGATTAACGCCATTGCAGTCCCGAAAATTCCAATCGGGATATTTATGTAAAAAATAGATTGCCATCCTACATTCTCGATTAAAAACCCGCCTGCTACAGGTCCTGCCATGGAACCTATCGCTACAACAGTTCCGATTAATCCCATCGCTTTGCCCCTTTCTCTCGGAGGAAATGCATGAGTGATTATTGCTATTCCGGTCGCCATCAACATAGCCGCGCCTATTCCCTGCAAAACCCTGTAGTATATCAACTGGTTTTCGGTTGCTGAGATGGCGCACAAGCCTGAACCTATGGTGAAAATTGCAAGCCCACCTGCAAATATCGTTTTCCTTCCTATCATATCCGAAATCCTGCCAAGACTCAAGAGAAGGCTTGTTATGGTCAAAAGATACGCCATCACCACCCATTCGATAGTGGTTATATCCGTTTTGAAGTATTCCGTAAGCGTTGGAAGAGCTACATTCACGATGCTTCCGTCAAGCGTAGCCATGAAGATGCCTATCCAGACGGTGAACATCGCCTTCCACTTGTATTCCATTTACTGACCCTTCACGTGTTTGATAATATGCCCTATCTCTGGCAGTACGAGTTCAAGGGCAAGTTTTACCGCATTTGGCGACCCCGGAAGGCAAAATATAACTTTCCCGCGCGCCACGCCGGCAATTGCCCTTGAAAGCATCATTGCATTTCCAATCTGGTCAATGCTCTTAAGCCTGAACAGTTCCCCGAAACCCGGCATCTCTTTTTCAATATAAGGCGCAACCGCTTCGATGGTGATATCTGTAGGCGAAAGACCGGTTCCCCCGCTTGATATTATAACATCAGCCTCCGTATAAAGGCATTTCTTGAAGGCTTCCCTTATCATTTCCATATCGTCAGGAATTAATTCGTAATGCACAATCTTGCTGCCCTGCACCTCTGCCATTCCCCAGATGAGCTTTCCTGAAGCGTCCTCGGCGCGCTCGGGACGGTCTGTTTTCCCGTATTTTTCATACCTTGAGGTGCTTATGGTCAGGATAGCGCATTTGAATGTTTTTTGTACATTTTCCTTGTGAAGCTGCGATGTGTCCATTGAGGGTTCTTATATGTGAAATGATATATGAAGAATTCTATTCAAGAGTCTCTTTGCGTCCTTTGCGCCTCTGCGGTGAAAAACCTGCACCGCAAAGACGCCAAGAGCGCAAAGGCATATAGTAAGTTCAATTTTTATGAATTTAATCAGGCAATTTTTGCCTCAACTTATAAAATTTTGTCAATATCTTAATGGTTAATACACTCGACAACAATCTTATCACCATGACAAAAGACAGGCATGTAATGGAAGCTCTTGGAAAGACCCGCGTGGTCGTTGAGAGCGGGAAAGTCGTTGAAGCCGGGGAACCGCAGACTGAATACTGTCCCATATTCGACAAAGTTCGCGGT
Source organism: Candidatus Methanoperedens sp. (assembly GCA_041494705.1). Lineage (GTDB taxonomy): Archaea > Halobacteriota > Methanosarcinia > Methanosarcinales > Methanoperedenaceae > Methanoperedens. The sequence goes on along the minus strand of JBGQBI010000002.1, from coordinate 180,207 downwards.
ATAAAGAAATTCACATCAAAAACCGCAAAGGAAAATATCGAATTCAGGATTAAGGACTTCGGTTTGTTCACCGAAGACAGGGCCATTGAGATGGAAATTTTCGTGGGATTCGGGGCAAGCGAGACCTTCATGACAGGACTGCGCCGGGGACTTTTGGACACCTGCGTGACCGCATGCGACGGCGCGGGCACGGTGATTACCAGCAACCCGAAGCTGGCGCAGGGTATGGGTTCCCGCATCTCCGGGCTTGTTGAGACCACACCGATACCGAAGCTCATCAAACGGATAGAGGAAGTGGGCGGCATTGTCCTTGACCCGAGGATTGCGGCTCTTGACCAGGTGGAAGGTGTGAAAAAAGCCATCGAGCTTGGCTACAAGAAAATCGGCGTTTCTGTCACGAATGCAAAAGATATGCGGGCAATCCGGGAGCTTGAGAAGAAACACAAAGTACAGGTCATCGGTTTTGGTGTTCATACAACCGGGTTGCCTGAGGATGAAGCAAAGGAATTCCTGAACCTTGTGGATATGACAACAGGATGCACCTCAAAGTGGATTCGCGGCTGTATCGCAGGGAAAACGATAGCCCAGTTTGGCACAGCCATACCAATATTCGCAATCACACAGTGCGGGAAAGAACTGCTGCTTGAAAGGGCAAAAGAGGTCACAGACCCAATCCTGATAAATACGATGAAACTGCCTGTGCAGCCAGATGAGAAACAGCCAAGGCCGCTTATCTAATTGAAATAGATTCCGAACAAACTATTTTTGTTGCAATTGCGGCAGCTTTATTTAGTTTAATATGCGCTCTTTAGAATGCGATGGAACTCATAAGTTTAATAATTGTTGCTTTAATATCTATTTCTCCGGTGGGGGAGGAATTGATTGCAATACCGGCCGGGGTAGTTATGGGGCTGCCTGTTTATATTGTGGCAGCGGTAGCGCTTGTTGCTAACTTCCTGCCAGTTCCCTTTATTTTTTTCGTTTTTGACCGGGGAAATAAGTATCCGAAAATCAGGAACTGGCTTCGCAAGCGCAGGAACAATAATGTTAAAAAATGGATGGAAAAGTATGGCGTTCTTGGTCTCTTAATTTTTACCCCATGGATGGGGGTTTATGCAACTGCCATTACCTGTGAGCTATTGGGTATGCAAAGGTTTAGAGTATGTGCTGCTGTTGCATCAAGCCTTACTTTTTATGCGGTTTTCGCTGCATTTCTTATCACCATCGGAATCAACCTGAGATGAAATTTCCAGAAGCCCAATAAATATTAAAGGCAAATCTCGGCCTTTAACCGCTCAACCAGTTCACGTTTGATAGCAGAATTCCTGTCCCCGCCGCACACGCAACCCCTGACCCCGATAATATCAGGTGAGATGCGTTTTAAGGAAGAGATATCCTTGAATTTTATCGTGCCTGCAATGGCTGTTTGAAGCCCCCTTTCTTTCGCGCCTGACACAAAATCCATCAGTTCCTGCTCAGTCAGGAATTCAAACGTAGAACGCCCGTCCTTTATGCCTGTGTCCATCATGACAACATCAACGCCCGCCTGTTCCCCAACCTCAGGAAGTTCAAACGGCGATATGGAATTGATTCTCCTGTAATCCGAATAGCCTGACGCCACGACTTTCTTATTTTTGTCATAATCCTTAACCGAGCGGACGATATTTGTCAGCATTTCAAGCGCCTGCTCACGTGTCTGGATATCGTATAATCCCACCTTGATGTATTCGGCGCCTGCAACAGCCGCTCCAAGCGCCGCCAGCGAGGCTGTCCCGGGTTTATAGTTAAAATCGCCTATCGTCGCGCTCACCGGGACATTTCCCGCTGCTTTTTTAACGGCTTTTATCATCCATGGGAAATTGGCACCGAGTGAGCCTTCTCTGGGATTCTTTACATCTATGATATCCGCGCCGCCGAGTTTGCAGATATTTGCCTCTTCAACGTTAATTGGGCTTACGAGCAATTTCATAACAATTAAACCAGATAACTACTCTTATACATTTATGTTTCGAATTATTTTCGTGCTGGACATACTCAATGGTAATGCTGTCCATGCGGTAAGGGGAGAGAGGGCTAAATACCAGCCTGTAAAAGGAAGCGTGGTATGCGGTTCATCAGCGCCGGTGGATATAATATCAACGGTTCTGCCGAAGGAGGTATATATCGCTGACCTTGACTATTTGCAGCATCTCGGGGATAATTTTGAGATGATTGGAAAAATATCGGAAATGGCAAGAACCATGGCTGATATCGGCCCTGAAAACATGGATGATGTCAAAAAATGCTCAAGTATTGCGGGTACGATAATAATTGGCACAGAAACCGCTTCGTTTGACCTTATAGCAGCCGCAGCAGAACGATTTCCGGGGCGGATTAATGTAAGCATCGACATGAAAAACGGCGTGGTGCTGACAAAGGACAGGAAACTTGAAATGAAGCCACGAGAACTAATAAAAAAGTTGAATGATTATGACATCAAAGACATCATCATCCTGGAGTTGAGTAAAGTCGGCACAAGCGCGGGAATCGATGTGGATTTCCTGCGGGAAGTGGCCGGATTATCCAATCACAATATTCTTATTGGCGGCGGTATCCGGGATATGGATGACATCCATGCTCTTGAGAAAATAGGTGTTAGCGGCGCGCTTGTGGCAACAGCTGTGCATAACGGGAAGATACCTGTTGAACTTATTCATTAAAACATACTTCCAGATACCCGCAGTCATGACAAAACAGGGCTTTCCACTCGTCCAAAATCCCTGGCAATTTAGCTGAAATTATCTTCCAGTCAACTATCTCGCCGGGTTTTAACCTCAACAACCTGAGAGCTTCCCTGTCCTGAAGCAGGATTTTTTCATCTGTGTAATCGCTGTTTGCGCATTTGTTATCTCCCAGATATGGACATCTGGCGCAGACCTCGTCGGGTCCGGCTACTACTTCCACTTTTTCTTTACCGATAACTGAATAAATGTTCCTGATGAAATCCTCCGAATAGCCTTCGCCCCTGAAAAAATTAAGGCAGATGAGATGATGACCCCGGAGTTTTGCTTTCATTTATGAACACGCAAAGAGCTTAATCATATTAATAATTTTGTGAAATGGTTTCAGAAACTTTTAATTATCCATCCATCCCATCACTTCATTATATGACTGAAGCTCTCCGCACCGACCTTTACCAGCTTACCATGATGCAGGCGTACTGGAAATCCGGGCATAACCCGGAAGCCACTTTCGACTATTTTGTCAGGAAAATACCCTTCGGTTCTTACCTCATAACCGCAGGACTGACCTATATTCTGGATTACATCGAGAACCTGCGGTTTGAGGATGACGACATCGAATACCTTCGAAGTCAGGGCTTTGATTCAGAATTTCTTGAGCATCTACGGGATTTCAGGTTCACAGGCGACATCCTCGCCATGCCCGAGGGCAGCATCGTGTTCCCGCTTGAGCCCATAATCAGGGTAACCGCCCCCATAATCGAAGCGCAGCTTATTGAAACATTCTTGCTTAACAAGATGAACTTTTCAACCCTGATAGCCACCAAAGCCTCACGCGTGGTCCATGCTGCAAGAGGCAGGGCAATAGCTGAATTCGGGCTTCGCCGGGCGCAGGGGGACGGGCATCTTGAGGCAACGCGGGCCACATACATCGGCGGTTGCGCCTCAACGTCCAATGTAATGGCAGGAAAGAAACTGGGCATCCCGGTATCCGGCACGATGGCGCATTCTTTTGTCACGAGTTTTGACCATGAGATTGACTCTTACCGCGCCTATGCAGAGGCTTTTCCGAACCGATGTTTCCTGCTCATAGATACCTATAACAGCATTGAAGGCGCGAAAAAAGCCGTTATCGTGGGAAAGGAGCTTGAAAAGAAAGGGGAAAAACTTCTTGGCGTGCGGCTTGATAGCGGGGATTTAGCAGAGCTTTCAAAACATGTCAGAAAAATCCTGGACGATGCAGGGCTTGATTATGTAAAAATAGTGGCAAGCGGCGACCTTAATGAGTGGAAGATAGAGGAGCTTATGAAAAAAGGCGCCAGGATAGATATGTTCGGCGTGGGCACCGAGCTTATCACAGGCCGCCCCACACCGGCGCTTGATGGTATTTACAAGCTCTCGGATGTTGTGGAGCGCGGAAAGCATATACCCAAGATGAAACTTTCCGAAGAAACCGTAAAAGCCACGCTTCCCGGTAAAAAACGTGTGTGGCGCTTCTTCGATGATGGAAAGTTCAAAAAGGATATCATATCGCTGGAAGATGAAATCATTGATAATGCAAAACCTTTGCTGGAGCAGGTTGTTAAAAGCGGGAAAATCGTCTGTAAAAGACCTTCGCTTAATGAAATAAGGCAAGCTGCGGCAGATAATTTCTCAAATTTACCTGATAAATACAAGAAGCTCGATGGCGCACCCATATATCCTGTTGAGTTCAGCGCCGGGCTGGCAGCTCTTCGGGAAACTATTATTGAAAAAATAAAAAGGGAAGAATAGTAGAAGCACCAATGAAACCCTCTGAAAAGTTAAGAAGCAAATACACCGGTTGCATGCTCGGCGCCGCTATCGGCGATGCGCTCGGGAAACAGAATGAAGGACTAAACCGGAAAGATATTCTTGAAAATGGATATGTCACGGATTATGGTAAAGCCCGGGTGGGCTTTCCTGGGGAAAACCTAAAAGAGGGGCAATACACGGATGATACTGAACAAATGATTGTCCTTGCCCAATCGTTGATTGAATGCAACGGATTTAATGCAGTGGATTTTGCTGGAAGGATAGCGAAGTGGGGTGCGGACGCCCAAAACGACCCTGTAAGGAAAAAACTCATCGGCCCTTCAAGCGCAGCCGCTATTATGCGATTGAATTCGGGAATAACATGGAAAGAGTCGGGAAGCGACATTCCATCATGCGGTTCCGCTATGAGGGTCGCGCCAATCGGGCTTTTTTATAATGATATGGATGAAATCGAATCAAATGCCGCCCTTTCATCTATTCCCACGCATAACAGCAAAGGCGCAATTGCAGGAGCGGTGGCGGTCGCTGTTGCCGTACGAAGCGCACTATGTGAGAAAGATTGCATCGAAATCATAAAAGATGCCGCGAGCAGGGCATCAAAATATGATTCAGGTCTTGCAAAGAAGATAGAACTTTCATTTGAGAAAAAAGATATCGAACCTGATAAAGTATTTGAAGAATTAGGCACATCGTATCTGGTATATGACACCGTTCCTTGCGTTTTTTACTGTTTCTCAAGACATTTTGAATCTCCTGAAAAGGCAATAACCGAAGCTGTAAATGCAGGCGGCGATACGGACTCCATTGCCTGTATGACAGGCTCGTTGTGCGGGGCGCTGCATGGAATTGACGTTTTCCCGGAAAAATGGTTAAAAGGGCTTGAAAATAGGGAAATGATAGAACACCTTTCCAATGCGATTTGGAGAAAAAGCGAAAATATTTAACTTTTATGCGGTAAGTTTAAATAGTACTTATAATAATATATAACTCTTTCGTTTGAGGTCGAAATTGAAAAGATTGGGAACTGTTCTTCATACTATCGATAATCTATTGATAGTCCGTGCTGATAAAACGCTTGATACGGGTACTTTGAATCCTAATTCGATGGTTGTCACAAAAAGTATGAAGAAGCTCGGGAAGATAAAAGAACTTTTCGGCCCGGAAAAAAATCCCTACATTTCCATAAAGATATTCAATGAAATTAAAGGCTCTGAGATATTGAATCTAAAAAACGAAAGAGTCTACTTAGCATAGAAGGAACGGTGTATAAATGGCAGAAATCGAGAAGGAAAAAGAAATTGAAAAGACTGAACGCGAGAAAATAAGGGAAGGTATCAAACAAAAAAAGGAGAAGGAAAAACTCGGTCAGTTTGAAAAGGCCACAGTTGTGTGCCCTGAGTGCGGGAGTCATACCCTTGTACATGATTATGAAAGGGCAGAACTGGTATGTAATGAATGCGGACTTGTAGTCGATGCGGACTTTATAGACCAGGGACCTGAGTGGAGGGCTTTTGACCATGACCAGAGAATGAAACGCTCCCGTGTCGGGGCTCCTATGACCTATACTATTCATGATAAAGGATTATCCACAATGATAGACTGGAGAAACCGTGATTCGTACGGCAAATCCATATCATCAAAAAGCAGGGCTCAGCTCTACAGGCTCAGGAAATGGCAGAGGCGCATCCGTGTAAGCAATGCGACAGAAAGGAACCTGGCTTTTGCACTATCCGAGCTTGACAGGATGGCTTCAGCACTCGGTTTATCCCAGAACGTAAGGGAGACTGCCGCAGTAGTTTACCGCAAAGCGGTTGATAAGAACCTTATCCGTGGACGAAGTATTGAGGGTGTTGCCGCAGCGGCGTTATATTCAGCGTGCCGGCAGTGCAATGTCCCGAGAACCCTTGATGAAATAGGTGAGGTTTCAAGGGTCAGCAGGAAAGAAATCGGAAGAACCTACAGGTTTATCTCAAGAGAACTCGGGTTAAAATTGATCCCGACGTCGCCAATCGATTATGTGCCGCGTTTCTGTTCAGGATTGACCCTTCGCGGGGAAGTCCAGTCCAAGGCGGTCGAGATACTCAGGCAGGCTTCTGAAAAAGAACTCACAAGCGGCAGGGGCCCAACAGGTGTGGCTGCAGCGGCGATATACATCGCCTCCATACTTTGCGGCGACAGGAGAACGCAGCGCGAGGTAGCTGAAGTGGCAGGCATCACCGAAGTGACCATCAGGAACCGTTATAAGGAACTGGCAGAAGAACTGGATATAGAAATAATCCTTTAGACGGCAATACCTAAAACTAAAAACAGATTGACAGGCTGAGAGAAGAACTTAAACTTCTCTCTGACTGATTTTTTAAGCATGAACGCAGAGAATGATTTTCCCGTATGAAATTTGAAGAATGGGAGCCTATCTACAATCTTATTCTTGAGGATATGCATTTTGACAGGTTATACGATGAGCGTTCTGCGCGCCTGCTGTCCAAAATGCTTGAAATGAAAGCCCGAAAAAAAATCCCGGACGTTGTGGAAATAGATATCCTCAAGAATGCGATTCTGGGAAAAGATGTTCTTGTCTGCGGCAAGGCGCCACGCCTTAAGGATGATATAAAAAAAACTGATTTTAAAAAATACGTCGTTATAGCAGCAGATGGCGCAACGAGCATTCTTTTGAATGCGGGTATCACGCCCGGCATTATTGTCACAGACCTTGACGGGAATATGGATGATGAAGCCCTGGCAAACGAAAAAGGCGCTATAATGGTGGTGCATGCCCACGGTGATAACATGGATGCATTGAGCGCAGAAGTGCCAAGACTTAAAAGGGTCATCGGGACTACGCAGTCAAAACCCCTCAAGAACGTCTATAATTTCGGGGGATTTTCAGACGGGGACAGGAGTGTGTTTCTCGCCCAGGAAATGGGAGCGAAATCCATAACATTAATCGGGTTTGATTTTAAAGATGTAAATGTCACACCACTTAAGAAGAAAAAGCTCATGTGGGCGGAGAAATTGATAGATATGGTGATGGGTGAAGAACCATAGTTTAGATATTATACCTGTTATAGAGTTCTTTCCTCACCGGGCAGATACAGATAAAAGAATACCCGAATGATTTTTTATAATCGCATGGTTCATTGCTCAAACATTTTACAAAATGAATTTTATCTTTAACACTAAGTTCAACCTTGCAAAGATCGGTTCTCTTGCCTGATAAACAGGAAAAATCCTTTCTACACTTTGTGGTGTTTTTTAAAATTTCTTCATTTACCCTGATTCCCGTTTTTTGACCCATACAGGCAATCTTTTGCATGATACTTTATATGCTTTTGCATTATTATATCCCGTACCATCTTGCCTTCGTCGCTTCCTGGAGAACCTTTTCGATATTACCGACAGCATCCATGCTTTTAATGATTAAAGGATAATCATAACCTTCCAGTATCATTTTTATTAACTTTCCCTCACCGCCAGCGATAATATATTGTATATCCTTATGCTTTTCAATCATCCCTGACAGCGCCGTCCTCACCTTATCCGCATGGTGCCTGACATCCTCCTCGACCAGGTTCTGGAAACGTTTCTGGCTCCATCCACCTTTTGTGTGTTTTCCCATAACGCTGCTTCTTATGACATCATGTTCAACAATAGTATCGGCTTCAACTATACCCGCGAATGTCTCGCCTGCATGTGCATTAAGCACCAAAATTTTATCAAATTCAAGACTCTTTTTCAGGGGTTCAAGATTAAATTGTCTGCCAGCAGCATATTCTGAATGCGAAACAGGAAGAAACGGGATTATCACCGCTCTTACAAGCCCGTCCGCATCATAAAAAATAGCCTTGCCTGTAGATGATTCGATTTTCTCAATAAGAGCGTTTGATTGATTGTCGATTTGTAAATCTATATCTTGCGTAATATTCTTAAGAGTTTCATCCTTTGCAAGGTAAATCGTAATCATTGTGGAAGTTTTCGATTGTAATGAGCCAAGCATGAAAAGAATCTCATCAAGTTTATGCCTTGTTAAGCTTTCAGAGAACCGGAATTTCAATCCAGTGGAAGTTTCTTCTTTAAGTTTTTGAATATCTTTTTCAAGCGAAGAAATCTTCTGTCTTGCCTCATTTAGTTCCCGGTCAACTTCCTGTTTTGTCGCTACTGACTTCTTTGTTTTTTCATCCTTTTTCCCAAGCCGGACGGCAAGTTTCATGTTTTCTTCCTCAAGTTCGGCAATCCTCGATTTCAGGGAATTTATTTCCTCTTTCTTAAATAAATCAAACAATTCCCTCGCCTCTTGCTTCCAGCACTTTTAATATGATATAAGGTTTTCCCTTATCGATAAATTCAATCCTATCATTAACGCGGATAACCCTGTCTCCCCTTTCTCCCATCCTGAAACCCGTCGCTTTACTCAAAGCAAAAGCCAGCGGCGTATCCCCTTCAATAACAGGCTCCCGGGACAAACCAATCTCCTTATCAAGTGAAACATTTGCACGGATAGAAAGAATACATTCATTATTCAAAAAAAAATTAAAGCTGGCAGGGTTACCATTGGATTCGCCCACCACCAAAAAAGAGGCGTCGGCAAGCATTGACAGGCTGGTTTTCCCGCGGGTCAGATACTCTTTCCCTGTAAACTTACTCAGATGCTTGCAGAATATTCGTGTTTTAGAAGTTGGTTTACGCGCTGTGGTAATTATCATTCGGATTTTATCAGCTTGACAATTACCGGTCTTTCCTTGATGAGGATTCGATGACCACAGTACGGGCAGCGGACGCCGCTGTACTCGTAATCAATCTCAACCGCTCTTTTACACCGTGTGCATTTATAGACCATATACTACCTTATTTTCCGGCAGCCTGGGCTTGACTGATCAGGATTTTCTCGCCCTGGACCGCTCTTAAGACTGTGGTATGCGCTGCAGTTTGCGGAACATATGCGCCGCCTGCAAATGTGTGCAAGCATTTCGTGCACTGCCATATTCCTGTTCCGGTTCGTTTGATTTTTTTTGCGCCGCATTTTGAACATGTGTATTCGGCATGCATTTTTTCTTCTATATCAGCGATAAGTTTTCTGTTTTTGGTGCCGTACCTGACGCCAAATCTACCGGCTGACCTTGATTTTTTTCCTTTTGCTGTGGTTTCAACCATGATTATATCTCCAGGAATTTTTGTCTTAGCTCTTTTGCCTTCTCAATTGCATTATCCACTATATAATTTATCTGTTCGGTAGTAAGCGGGTGAACACCGCTTTTCTGCATACCTGATAAGCATCCGTCCTGGTTGGATATGACAGTCAGCTTCGTTCCAGCTATGCTTTGTTCGTTCAGCGACGGGTCAAACATTATTGAACCGCCTACCTCGACAGCCGTGACCGCAACCGGGACATCCCTGATTGGCAACGGCGTATCCTCACCGAGGTCGAAACGTTTTGCTGGCAGTTTCGCGGTCATGAGGGCTGCAATCGCACCGAGGGAGGCAGCATCCATTATGTTCCCGCCGTCGTCCAGCACATGGACATCAATGAAAACCATCCATACCTTCTCTCCCGGGGATATGCACAATTTGGAGAGGTCAATAGCACCCGACTCGCGAATGCCCCTGTCCACCACTCTTGCAAGTTCTATGGCATCCTCCCTTGGTGGTCCGGATTCGAATACCGGTGAAGCCAGCGGGATAAGTTCAAGATTGGTAATGATTACTCCCTGGTCTGGTGTGTCAGGGAATGGAGTACCGGGCTGGATTTTCACGCCGACTACCAGATGGGTGTCACCGAGTTTCACGCGGGCTGAGCCTTCCGCTTTTTCTATTACATTCGTATCTATCGTGATATCCCTGTACTGGTCAAATGTCCTGCCGTCTTCCCGCTCGCCTTTAATCATAAGATTGTAGATATAATCTTTACGAAGTTCAGCCATTACCTCATTACTCAACGGCATCACCCCCGATTTGCCCTGAATATTTCTCAAGAAGGGCAGCTTTCTGCATCTCGGAAATTGCCAGACAGCCCGATTTTGCCATCTCAAGTCCTTCTTTGAATTCATCCCTGGTAAGATGTCCATCCATCTGCAGGAGAGTGATCTTGCCATCCGGGGTCATCGCTACGGGCATGTCGGCCTGTCCATAATTATCCTCATCTTTATTCAGGTCAAGTACAAGTGTATCATCGACCTTCCCCACTGCGCAGGCAGAGACCAGGCTTCTCATGGGTATTCCTGCATCTGCAAGTGCTATGGAAGCGGCGTTAATCCCTGCCGTCCGTGTTCCTGCATCTGCCTGAAGCACTTCCACATAAATGTCGATTGCAGAGCGCGGGAAATATTCCTGGAATATCACGGGTTCTAGCGCTTCCCTGCTGACCTTTGATACTTCAATACTTCTCCTGTCGGGTCCAGGGCGCTTTCGTTCCTCAACCGAGAACGATGCCATATTATACCTGTACCGAACAACTGCGCTTGTTGATTTTTGCTGGTGCCGAGGGTGAACCTCTCTTGGTCCGTAAACAGCTGCAATTACCTTATTTCCGCCGAATTCAAAATAACACGAGCCGTCCGCTCTATTCAAAACGCCCACTTTGATTTTGATAGGTCTTATTTCATCTGGTTTTCTGCCGTCAAGGCGAATACCGTTTTCAATTAACTTTTCTGGTTTGCTCATAAAATTCCTCTTCTCTTTCTTCCTCTTCCATTATTTAATTAAATACAATTATTTTTCATCGCCAAGCAGTTCGTCAAGAATTCCTCCCGACTTTTCTTCTGCTTTTTTATGCACTTGCGGTTGTTTTTCTTCCTCTACGGGTTCAACATTTTCTTCTGTCCTGGTTTCTTCCTTATCCTCATGTTCTTTTCCAGGTTCTTTCTCCTTTTTGCCTTTTTCTTCTTTTAAAAACCTGGTGAGCCTGTCAGTCAGGCCAGAAACATGGGATTCTTTTTCAATCTTGAGGACTGCTTTCACCGCAAGTTCAAGATCCTTATCCTTCCCTGTAATCCATACCCTTCCATTCTGGCCGATAAAGATATTGCAATTCGTCTCATTTTTCAGCATTGCAATCATGGAGCCGCTTCTGCCGATTAGCCTCGGGACCTTGGAAGGGGTTACATCGATTATGCGTCCTTCTTTAATCTGCCTCAGTCTCTGGTCGTTAAGGGTTAATTCCACTTTCATGGTTGGATCGACATCCGTAACCAGGGTAATTATTGCATCCCCTACCTTGAGATATTTTGACATATCCGTGTTCTCTATTCTTCTCGGGAATTCGGATATGTGCAGTAAACCCTCATAGGGCGAGCGAATATCCACAATCCAGTTCGAAAACGAGACTTCGGTTATTATGCCTATAATCATGTCGCCAGATCTTGGTATATATTTCCCTGAAAGCGGGACGACCCTGACATGGTTTTTCAACGATGCGATACCGAAAACCGATGAGAAGACCTTGCCTTCTTCCACATATGTGCCCTCATCAGCCAGATTTACATCATCTGAAAGGAATTCGCCTGGTATTACTAATTTTTTATCCATTTAAATCACTTTAAAAATTTAGTCTCTGCACTGCCTTTTGTAAGCCTGTTCAAAAGGCTGTATAACTCATCCTGCCTGCCGGCTGGTATGGTAATTACGCCTATCCATGAACCGTCATTCTGCCATTCCTGTTTTGTCAGGCTGCCGAAGGATGCCACACTGCCGTATGATTTTGCGGCGTATTCTGCCGGGAGCTTTATTGCAATCCTTACCTCTTCAAAACGTATCGGTATGAGTGGTCTTATCGCTTTCATAGTGATATTGACCATTTCATCGAGATTTTTCATAGGGTCAATATGCACACCCGCCTCGTCCATTGCTGATTCTATCCTGGCAGGCGGATGCGGCGCTTTTGTCTGGGGATTTATGGCGTTCTGTGCAATAATATTGATGACCTGCCTCTTTTTTTCATCCTGCATCCTTTTTTTCTGCTCGGTGGTAAGATGAAGCTCTCCCTCAAGAATTATTTTTTCTGCAATCTTGGCTGCATCCGTAGTTCCGAACGCATTTATAATATCCTGTTCCGCAGGCCTGTCTCCATTTTTTGCATCCAGAAACACATCTTCGACAGCCAGGATATTTTCAATCTTTGCAGCCTCGCCCCTTTTAAAAGCAAGCGCTCCATCGGGGTCAACGAAAACCTCAAAAGTCTTACCATGGGTCTTGAGTCGTGCGATTATAGACTCATCAAGAGCGACCATTTTGACTCACTCTTCTGATTTCTTTTTCTTTCCTTTGCCCTCTGAGGCATGCATTTTAATGACCTGCTCCACGTATGTCTCAACTTCGGAAGGCAGGAGTTTCCTGAATTTCCTTGTTGAAAGCTCAATTACCCCAATTTCAATGGTCAAGGCATTGAAAATCCCTTCAGTAGTGCTGTGGAGGGCGTCAAGACCGAGGATGATGGCATCTTCCAGTTTAATATCGTCCGTATATTTTTTTTCGAAGACCTCCATGGCCTCAGTCCTTCCAGAGCCGATGCCTGTGGCTTTGTATTCAAGCAATGCGCCGCTGGGGTCGGTTTCGAAAAGACGCGCATTGCTGTCATCAACGCCTGCAATGAGAAGCGCCGTTCCGAAAGGTCTTACTCCGCCATATTGCGTGTATGATTGCTTGAAGTCGCAGATTTTTTTGGCCAGGACCTCAACGCCTATCGGTTCATCATACGAAACTTTGTTAATCTGGGCTTCCACTCGGGCGCGGTCTATGAGCACCCTTGCATCCGCCACAAGCCCTGAGGTGGCTGCCCCGATGTGATCGTCTATCTGGAAAATTTTTTCTATGGATGCCGCTTCCAGAAGTTTACTCGTAACCCTTTTGTCAACCAGTAAAGCCACTCCGTCCACTGCTTTTACTCCGACTGCAGTTGTTCCCCGCTTTACCGCTTCCCGCGCGTATTCTACCTGGAACAACCTTCCGTCAGGGCTGAATACCGTTATAGCCCTGTCGTATCCCATTTGTGGTGCCATTTGCATTGTATCATCTCCTGAAAAACCGTAATTACTTTATATTTTTGTTCGAACAATCTACACTATCAGGATTGTCTGGAATATATCTATTTCGTTTTAATACGAAATACCCGCCAATCCATTGGAATTAGATGTCGTTTATTCTTTCTTCTCCGGTTCTAACTCTTTAATGAGTGTTTGTTGTATAAACTTTTCCGTTGCCCCTTTAATAGTTCCCGATATCCCGAGGACAAGGATAGATATGCGAATCCTGCGGATGTTGTTAATACAGGCAAGCGCAGCCCTTGTCTCCTGTGTTTTTTCCCGGGCGCAGCGAAGAATCCCGAATCTTCCATCGTAGGACATAAGTTTTGGATTTATTTCACTGATTCCTTTATCACCGAACAATGAGGCGGCCGAGTCTAAAATTTCGTTAAAGAACTGCTGGCGGTTTATCGTCTGCTCCGATGTAACTTCGAAGGCAAGATACCGTTTCTTGTCCCGCAATGTCGGAAGGGTTTTGATTTTCATAAAGGGTTACGCCCCTTTATGACGTCCCGAGTCACGCCTCGGGAGGGCGTGTTGGGGTATGCGAAGCATACCCCTTTGGTTTGATAAAACTTTCTTAAAGTTTTTCATAATATTTCAATACCCTCCTGTATGTAATCCGGGTTTTTCCTTCGCAAAATCTCAAGCGGCGCTTCGCTCATTGCATCCACTGCTTCTTCTTTTGACATGCCGAAAAGCCCGGCAATCGCAGCCATTTCTCTCGGGGAACGGAAGTCGTAGATGGAATGGGCAGTGCCTGTCAGTATCATCAGGAGGTCATACTTCCTGGCGTGCTTCAGATTTTCCCTCATGTTCATCAATTCCCTCACGCGCGCTTCCCCGCGAAGCCGGATGAGCGAGCCAAGGTTAAAGCCGATAGCGACAGAGTTGTCACTTGCAGCTTTTGCAAGCACGTTATTGAACTGGGCTGGCTGCAAAAGGATATCAAGACCTTCTGTCTCTACCGCAGCGCGATTGAGTTCCTCATCCCCGCCCGGGACGGTCAGGATGGCTTCTGTCCCTTTATGTTTTTTTATTTCTTCCCTGAGCCTTGAAGTTTTTCCTGAAATCTCAATGCTTCTATAAATCGAAAAATCTACTGGCAATTTGTCTTCTTTTGCCACTGAAGAATTGACGACTGCGATTCCGCAATAGCCGTATTTTTTTGCTTCAAATGCCAGCTCTGTGATTGGGTTGGAGTCCTGATGGACATTGAAATCATAGAACCTGGAATTAAAGAGGGACATTGGTTGGCTTAATATTTGTTTGGTGTGATATACTTATGCGATTTATGTGCTCCTTTTGGGGCAGGCGCGCAATCATCGTGATTTGTGAGTGATGCAACGGCGATACGTTGCCCTTGCGGAGCGTGTCTTTGCTGGATGTGATGCGGGCTTGTCCCGCACCTCTGGCGGCGCGCCTGTAAGTGGGGGCGCTCCAGTCTTGGCTCATATACGATAATTGACCGTTGATATTGGGAGATGGATTATTTGAATATTGCAATACCAGTCAATATAGCTAAAATTACCGTAAGACCGATAAGAACTTTTGTCAGACGTTCAAGTTGTTCCGAGGAGTTAGTAAGCTTTTTTACTTCTTCGGTTAGTATTTGTGTTTCGGTTTTTCCACTATTAATAACTTGCATAAATCTCAAAAAGACTTGCGATGTTATATAGTCATTGAATTACTGTATTACCATGAAAAAAATCTATCTTTTCTTATCCCGCTACCAAACCAAAAACGCTGTATTAATAAATATCCAAATCCCAATAATACAATAAATCCATTGGTTGATTTCCGGTCGAGTTTTAAAATATTTTTTATATGTGTATGCCACTCCTATAGCTATAAGTATGCTAATTATAAAGGATAATATCTGTTTCCATGGGTTGGGAATGACATCGATGATACTTTTGAAATAGATATATGTTAACAAAGAACAGAACGCCAGCAAGAAAAGCACAACAAATAATTGAAAGCCTATTGTATAAAAAAAACCTGCTGTTTTCAACAAATTTTTCTCGTTTTTATATTCAGCAAAAGTAATTCCACATAATAGCAAAAATATTAATTGAGTCACAATTAATATTAACAATTGGATTTTTATAAAAATAATGGTGTTGCCTTCACCTTTTAAGAATTCAGATTTGTAAAATTCATATAAAATAAGAACCATTGTTAATGAATAAATTGTACGTGGGTCTTCAATTGGGTTTTTTGAGTTCATCGCCATAAAACTTCTTGTTTAACGTATATAGGCATATTTTCCTTATTTAATTTTGCCAAAGGCTTTCTTGAAAATATGGGTAAACGTAACTACAATTCACCCTAACCCCGTACTTGAAGGATACATAGCTTGCTATCGTTTTTCGCCTATAAATAACCGACCACTGAGGACACAGAGAGCACAGAGATTCTTTTTCTCTGTGTCCTCTGCGCTCTCTGTGGTTTTATCAAACAAGATAATAAGTCTCCGATTTATAATCGGCATATTTATTATATAATAAGCTGTCATGGAGCGAGGAGAATCGCAATGAAGGATCAAGTTGAAGTACGGACGTTAAAAGAAGGAAAGTATGTCTTGATAGACGAAGAACCCTGTGTTATCAAAAGTATTTCTCATGCAAAAACCGGAAAACACGGCTCGGCAAAAGCAAGGATAGATGCTATCGGCATATTTGACAATTCCAAACGTTCAATCATAGCACCCGTAACTGATAAGATATACGTCCCGATTGTAGAAAGGAAAAACGGGCAGGTATTATCAGTAAAGGGCGATGTTGCCCAGATAATGGATAATGCTGATTATTCCACACTGGAACTAAAAATACCGGAAGACCTGAAAGGCAAAATAGAGGCAGGAAAAGATATATCTTATTTGAATTCGATGGGGAAAATGAAAATTGACATGCGTACCTAAATGCAGAATACTACTTTTGCTGACGCAAACTCTGACTATAAAAAAGCCAGATACGTAATCTGCGGCGTGCCCTTTGACGGCACCTCAAGCTTCAGGCTGGGAAGCAGTCTCGCGCCGCAGAAAATGAGAGAAGTCTCATACAATTTCGAGACATACAGCAGCTTTTTTGATTTTGACCTCATGGATGTGGATATCCATGATGCGGGCGACCTTGAAGTGGGAAAGGATATAGATTCCACTCTTGAGATGATTTCAGTCCACGCCGAAAGATATGTTAAAGATGGAAAAATCCCGATAATGCTTGGCGGGGAACATTCGCTTTCGTACCCGTTTGTTAAGGCATGCCAGAATAAATATCCCGATATTGGATTCGTTGTTCTTGATGCGCACATGGATTTGAGGGAGGAATTCCATGGAGAACGAAACAGCCATGCATGCATCTCAAGGCATATTCTTGAAAATGTAACCCAAAAATACGTTTCAATCGGGATAAGGAGCGGGACGCGTGAAGAGTACGACTATGTCAGGGAGAACGGGATTAAAGTGTTCTCTGCCGATGATGTGGCAGCAGAAGGTATCGAAAAGATAATCTCCAGGATCCGGGATTATATCAGTGGTCCTGTTTATCTTTCCATAGATATGGACGCGATAGACCCCGCATATGCGCCTGCACTCGGGACGCCTGAACCTTATGGAATAACGCCTCGCGATGTGAGGGCTGTAATCTCCTGCCTTGCGCCCGATATAGTCGGATTCGACCTTGTCGAAATAGCGCCGGCTTATGATTATGGTAATACCGCGCTTCTTGGCGCAAAGCTTGTCCGCGATTTTATTATGGCAAGTGCAAAATCAAAATCATAGGTTGCCGCGCAGCCTTTCAGCATAAAGAATTCTTTTGACCGCAAGCTGGTACGCAGCCGTCCTCATGCTGCAATTCTCTTCCTGGCACAATGCGTAAACGTCATTGAATGAAGTTACCATGATTTTTTCAAGCTTTTCAAGGACTTTATCCTCCTCCCAGTAATCGTTATTGAGGTTCTGGCTCCACTCAAAATAACTCACGACCACGCCGCCCGCATTGGCAAGTATATCGGGTATGAGCATTATTTTCTTATCTGAAAAAACATTATCTGCCTCTATCGTTGTCGGCGCATTGGCAAGTTCCAGGACTATTTTTGCTTTCACATCGGCTGCATTTTTTTCATTAAGCTGTTCAGAAAGCGCAGCAGGAATCAGGATTTCGCAATCACTGGTAAGCAATTCCTCATTGGTTATGTTTTTACTCCCCGCAAAATCAACGACGCTTCCTGATTGCTCTTTATGCTTCATCACAGCCTGTATATCAAGACCGCCTTCCGCAATGATACCGCCTTTTGAGTCACTCACCGCTATGACCTTATATCCCCTCTCATGGAGTATCCGGGCGGCATTTTCACCAACATTCCCAAATCCCTGGATAGCGATATTGACTTCCTGTTTCCTTATATTCCTCTTTTTCAGGGCTTCCTCAAGAACAAGTATGCCGCCAAGCGAAGTAGAATAGTTGCGCCCTTTGCTGCCGCCGAGTTCAATCGGTTTCCCTGTCACCACAGCAGGCGTATGTTCGCCTTTTATCCGCTCATATTCATCAAGTATCCAGGCCATGATTTTTTCATCAGTATAAACATCAGGCGCCGGGATATCCTTGTAAGGCCCTATGTAGTCGGAGATGGCACGGATGTAACTCCGGGTCAGCCGTTCAAGCTCATGCCTGCTTAATTCCTTGGGATTGACCACTACGCCGCCCTTTGAGCCCCCAAATGGTATGTTTACCACAGCGCATTTTAGCGTCATCAGGAATGCTAAGTCCCTGACATCGTCAAGTGTCAATTCAGGATGGAACCTTATGCCGCCCTTGGCAGGACCTCTTGCATCGTTATATTGTACCCTGTACCCCAGAAACATTTTTGTTTTCCCTGAATCCAGTTGTACAGGGAAATGAACCGTGAACGAACGCCTTGGCATATCCAGCAGGTCAAGTTCCTCTCTTGACAGCTCAAGGTAGCTGTACAGGTCCTCCAGTTCACTGATACATTTTTTACACAGGTTTTCCTCATCTGCATGTATCCTTTCGTGATTCCTGATTATCATAATTTCCAATCTCCTTGATAGTCATTTGATTTGCCTGCCTTAAGAAAGTTTGCATAGAAGAAATTTTCTGGTTTGAAAACCACAGAGAGCACAGAGGACACAGAGTAAAAAGCACAACTCTCTGTGCTCTCCGTGTGCTCTGTGGTTGATTATCCTTATCTGGATTCGCCTTACCTAAAATAAATTAAAAAGTCTCACGAATGAAGAACCAAAATGGGATAGCGCGGATTTGAACCGCGGTCTAAGCGTCCCAAACGCTCAAGGATGGACCAGGCTACCCTACTATCCCTTCGGGTGGCACAATAATAGCGTGATAAGATAAAAACCTTGCTCAACCCTTAACCTTAGACTCTTCATCATATATGGGAAAATGATTGCATAGAAAATATTTTAAATAACCAAAACAATAAGAAATTTTATGAGAAAAACGTTAAAAATCTCGTTAATACTTATTGGCATTTTTTCCTTGATTGCAATTCTCATGGCAGCATCCGGCATCTGCCCGCCCCGCGGACCATCATGGCCCTCGCCGCCGTGGTGCAGGGAAGCGAATGAGAATGTCGTGTCTGGCATTACACCAAAAGTTACTTTTATAGTCACCGTACCTGAGGCAACTCCTGAGGATGACACGGTATACATCTATAGCCATGATTTTCCCGCCGCAAAAATGACACGGATAAACAAGACCACATGGAAAGCCGTGATAGAAATACCTCATTCCAGGGATGTTTACTACGGCTATGACCGCAACAACGTAGGCTTCGAAACCAGTGAGGAAGTTACACCCGCCGACGTTCAGGGAGACTGGTTTAAAAAGAGAAAAATAAGATACGAACCTACCAAGAGCCTCACACAGTCCGATACAGTAAAAAAATGGCGCTGGCTCTTGAATGAACCTTCCGGTGTAGAAATACCTCCTGAAACTACAAACTTTTCGCCCCGTGTCAGTGGATTGAATTTCCAGAAAGGTATTGCCGTAATAGACTACTGGTGGAATGTCTTCTATGAGAATGGGGAGACCGAAAATACGGTTAAGCGGATAATTGAGGATAATGCCAGCTATGTAGAGTATTCCCCGACATGGACTGTGGATATAACCGATGAAAACATCAAGCTGAATAAAACATGCAGCTATTGCTACCCCGAAAAGGCTATCAGATACGAGGTGAGGACGGCTAAGAACGCTGGTCTTAAAGTAATCTTCAGGAACCAGGTATGGATGGATATTCCTGCTGAGGTAATAACAAAGAAGCGGTCAGATGAATGGTGGGCGCAATATTACAATACCAGGCGAGAATACCTGCTGGATATCGCTAAAATCGCCCAGGAAGAAGGGGTGGAGGCAATGGATATAGGTGCGGATTATGATAAGTTATCGAGTTTTACCACATGGGGAAATTCACCTGACGAATCCTGGAATAAATGGGTAGAAGATATACGGGAAGTCAGGAAAGTATACAAAGGCAAGCTCTACTATGATTTCACCCCTACCGGGAAACTTGCGGATTCTTATTCCATCGATATGAAAAAATACCAACCAATCCTGGACGAAGTGGATTTTATAGGAATCTCCTGGTGGAAGGGAATAAGCGACAAAGACAACCCGGCACTGGAAGAGCTTGAAAAGAATGCAGGAGAACAGTTCGATACATATTTGAATCCCATATATGAAAAAACAGGCAAGCCGCTGGTGTTAATAAGTGTCGCATTCCCAAGCGCGCAAGGCGGTTCCACAGGCAAATACCTGGTGGACTCCCGTGCTGTAGATGTATGGAAACCTGAGGATGATACTAATAACGATTTCAGGGAGCAGGCGTATGTTTATGAAGCCCTGATGAGGGCTGTTGCGGATAGACCGTGGATTGTCGGTACTTATACTTTCGGATACTGGCGCCACGACCAGCAGGACAAGGGCTACAACATCAGAGGCAAGCCGGCAGAACAAGTTTTAAAGAAGTGGTACGGCAAAACCGGGGAATGAAGAGACACTCTCAACTTTTGGCATATGAAAAAATAAAGTTCTAATGCAGTATAGCGCGTACCTGCTATATTTTTAAGGTGCTAATTCAATAATAACATAAAGTGGTAAAATGAGAAGCAAAATGGTTACCATCAATGAAGTTCTGGAAGAAACTGAGCATTTAGGCATAGATGACAGGGAGTACCTGTTAAACATTCTTTCCAAGAGATTGGTTGAATTGAAAAGAGCAAAAATATCTAAAAGGGCAAAAGAAGCTGTCGGCGCATGTAAAAAGGGGGAAGTAAAGAGGGGCAAATTCAACGATTTATGGAAAGACTTGAATGATTGAACTCGTTTGGGATGAGAAATTTAAGCGAATATACAAAAAGTGGAGCCAGAAGCATCCAGATTTAGTGGATCAATTCAAGAACAAAATGGAATTATTCGTAACTAATCCGTTTCATCCATCTTTAAGAACGCATACTTTGAGTGGTATCTTGAAAGGATTATGGTCGATACGGATAAATTATGAACATCGATTGGTCTTTAAATTCATAGATAAACCAAAAAAGAAAGTCTTACTGATAGATTTGGGAACGCACGAGGAAGTGTACTAATAAAAAATCATATTTGTGCATTAGAATGCCATTTTCATCCTTTATACTCCCCACTCACCACTTCCCTTATCCTGTCCGCTGTCTTGGGTCCCACAAGCTCGACTTTCATCAGTTCTTCGCGCGATGCGGTCATAATCCGTTCCACGCTGCCAAAATGCCTGAGCAGGTTCCTCGCTACAACCGGTCCTATCTCGGAAATGGCAGACACAAGATATTCCTGCTGTTCGGGAAGAGTGGAAGCTGTTTTTTTGCCGTGAAGGTTAATTTCCCGCTTTGAGTCCACCTGTTCCCTTTTCGCTATTACGCTAATCAGCGCCGCAGTATCTTCCTCATCCCTGCTGAAGATGATGGGAATCCCGAAGTCAATGGTAATGGCAGCAAGCACCCCCCGTATTACATTGGGATGCACCTGCCTTGCCGTATATATCCCCTCACCCTCGATAATCATTAAAGGACGGTCATACGCACGTTTAAGGTCTGATACCTGTCCGAACAAATCCCTGCCGTCAAGCAGCGTACTCAGGAAATCTTCTGCGGTCTTTCTCTCGATACCGACCCTGTCACTGACCACATAGTCGCCGACTTCAAGTGTAGTCAACGTTACATCAGTTCCCAGTTTCTCAAGCGTGTGCACAACATGGGAACGAATCTCCCTCTTGTCAGCCATGACTTTAACAACGGCACTGGTTTTTGATTCCTGTGTTTGTTGCGCCGGGAAATCGACCAGTTTTGTTTGCCCGTCTGCTGAATTCTGAAGGTTCCCTCCCCCAACAGGAGGTTTCTCATTCATCGGGGCTTCCAGTTCCAGATTTTTCATGGTACGGAACATGTTTTTCTCCTTGCGGTTGCTGCTCCAGTGATATGCCTCGTCCTTTGACCCTTTCGCCATCAGGACAACGACGCGCCCGGCATGCTTTCTACCAGTCCTTCCTTTTCTCTGGATGCTTCGTATCTCTGAAGGGACGGGCTCGAAAAATACCACAAGGTCGGTTGAAGGTATATCCAGCCCTTCCTCTGCCACCGATGTAGCTACAAGCGTATTATACTCGCCATCCTTGAATTTTTGGATTATCTCTACCTGCTGTTTCTGGGTAAGACCTGTATCCTTGTACCTGCTTGCCTGGCCCACGAACCTGACGGGTTTTATTCCCTGAACTTCCTTAAGTGAACTGGCAACAAGTTCAGCCGTATCCCTGTAGTTTGTGAAAACGATAACCCGTGATTGTGGATTCTCAAGTACCTGTTTTGCAACGAGTTCTTTTACCACATTGAGTTTCGGATTGTTCCCGTCGCAGCCCCCGAGATGATGCACTGCCTGGCGCATGTTCAAATCATCCATCAGGCGTTTTGCCGCTTTGCTCCCGCTTTTTGACCTCGCCTCGTTCTCGAGCCGCTCAAAATATTTTGATAATGCCGATGAGCCTTGCGTTTCCGAGAGCTCGATGGCATGGCTTACTTTGAAGACTTCAGCAAGGAGCGAGGTTCCCTGGTAAACTTTCTGGTCTGGGAATGAACGCAGCTGCGACTGGAGCCTTGTTTGCAGGTCAAGCATTTCCCTTTTTGATAACCTTGTCTGGTAATTTGATATGAAACCGAGTTCACGCAGCTTGCTTAACCTGTCTGAAAGGACTTTATCCATCAACAGCTTCAATCCTTTTATTTCAACCGGTATGGGAACATATTTCCACTCGATGTCCTTATCGAAAATATAGGGGCTGACATCAGGATGGGAATCCGTTCTCATCTCGACTGATTTGATATGGAGGTTTGTACAAACTTCCTGAATTTTTCCCTGGTCGCTTCCCGGACTTGCTGTAATGCCGAGAACCAGAGGGTCATGGTTTTGCTGCTGGTATTTCTCTGCAATATACACATACGAGTAATTTCCTGTTGCCCTGTGCGCTTCATCAAAAATTATGCATGAGACTTTTTCAAGGTCGATTTTTTTCCCGAGGAGGTCATTCTCAATAACCTGCGGCGTGGAAACCACAAGCTGCGCATTCTCCCACATGTCAGCCCTTTTATGAGGAGGCGTATTCCCTGTAAACAGCGCGATATTTTCAGGCGGAATATTGAGCGTACTTTTAAAAAAAGCTGCATGCTGTTCAACAAGCGGTTTTGTGGGGGAGAGGAGCAGGACTTTTCCTTTCGGAAGCCGTGAAACCATAACAAGCAGGGCGACTACGGTTTTCCCAAGACCTGTAGGAAGAACGACGAGGGTCGATTTCCTGATAGCTTCGCCTGCAAGTGCAAGCTGGTATAATCTCTTCTCGACTGTATCGGGTTTTAAAAGGGGATGATTAATGTATTCCGTATCATTCATTCTTGATTGAAAACATTAATCCATTGTCTCGCCAGTATCTTTCTGGAGAAGCTCGGATAAAGAATATGCCACATTTCTTAATCTCAGTCTTTCTTCATCGGTTGGTTCGTCTCCCTTCTTGATAGCTTTGACCCTTTCAGTGTCTATGCCCGAATATTGGGCGACCTGTTCATATGTGAGTTTATGTTTGTGAAGTAATTCAATCAAATAGCGTTTTGTTGCTGGTAGTCCCATGGAGTTCACCTATGATAGTATTTCTTTATATGAGTATGCTTTATTACATAAAACGGGTATATCAAGGTATCTTCGGGTGAAACAAAAATGGCAGATAATAATATTGATGTTGTCCAGACAACTGAAACTGAAATCGGTGGAATCAAAAAGACATTAAAAAAATTCAAAAGGAAATGCACTGTTGTACGGGTAGCACAGGCTAAAGGATGGAGAAACGTGGTTGTTTCAGATTCAAAAGAAAATAAGAAATACTTTTTCGGAAAAGTTCTCAATCCACCGCCTGATATTAATCCCGGCGATGAATTATTTATCGGTTTTGAAGACCTGCCTTATGAACTGCCTGGAATAAAGCAGAAGATTATCCTCATGACCCTTGATGGTTTCCAGCTCGATTGGACTCAGATTTAAGGTTCTACGACAATAGTTCCGTTCAGGTTTGTATTTCCTTTAAGATAGAAATTATAAGTTCCGGTTTTCTTGGATATATAACGAAATTCTTTGTCGTTTGCCAGGAGTTGAGCATCGAAAAGGCCATCACTGCTAACAAGAGTAAGGGTTTCTGTTCCGGTATTTCTCCAGATAAGCTCATCACCTGGTTTGGTTGTTTGTTTATTTGGAATAAAGCCCCGTCTGCTATCCAATTTTACCAGTGTCTTATTACCGGTCGGCGTAACCTCGGGGATAGTAGTAACTGTCGGGGTTTGAACCTGGGTTTGTGTAATTACAGGAGTCGGTGTTGGCGTGGGTATATTGCCGCCCTGTTTTGTTGGCGCACCGGGATACAGGAAAAATGCCCATGCAAGTCCGCCCAGAACAAGTATTGCCAGCACTACTGTTATGATTTTGTTGATATCGGTTGATGGCCCAGGCATTGGCTGCGATTTCGGAGGTACGGCCTTTGGTGGTGGTGCATGCTGAATTATTACATCCTCTTTTTTTGCCTCAAGAGGCTTTTCTGTTACAGGCTTTGAAACTACATCGCCTGCGCCTGTTAAATCCTTGCTCCAATTGCATTTCGGGCACGTTTGCGAAATTGGATAATCAATACTGCCTGAGGCTAATACTTTTTTAATAGTCTTGGTTACCAGAGGCTCACCGCAATTTGGACATTTATCTAGCATTTCGACACCAACCCTAAAGACCCTTCTTTGTCCTATATAAATATATCGAGTGATAATTTATGGACTACCAAACCATTAAATATGGTTGTGTTATATTAAGCCTACTGCGCTCCGATAGTGTAGCAGGCCAATCATTCTGGCCTTTCAAGTTTTATGCGTGAAATAACGCCAAAATAAAGACAGCCAGAGACTCGGGTTCAAATCCCGATCGGAGCATATTTTACAATAAATTTATTTATCATGAAGACAATACTTTTTCATTCCAAAATCGATTCATAGGGAAGGAGTAGCAGAGTGCCAAAAGAATACAAGAACAAAACAAAATATACAGTCATAGTACGGGAATTAGCAGACGGCGACGTCATTGAAACCGAAGGAATAATAGAGGGACTGACCACTGTTATTCTTAAAGATGGAAAATTAAAAGTTGGCGGCGTGGTCAGACACACTTCCGGAGAAATCTATTGATTTTAATAATCGTAAAATCCCTATTCTTCCCCGTCTGACTCTTATTCTTTCTTATTCTTCTTTTGTGCCTTCACGCCTGCCTGGGTCGCAAAAACATTAAGCAGGTCAGTCAATTTCTCATACTGCGCCGTTTCTATGTGGGAATACCGCAAGGGTTTTTTATGCTTTCGCGTCTCTTTTTTGAGCTTCTTGTATAACTCATCCGAACGCGATGTGAGTTTCTCATCCGTCGTCCCTTCTATAAGCAAAACACCTGTAGCCCCATATTCAAAAGCCGCATTGACAACGTCCGCATCAAGGATATGGATGGTGGGGACATTTACAAACCTGACAAGGGAAGAGTACTGCCTGCGGTTAACACCCGCAATATCGGCTGCTGCATATGCATAAGGGTCTATGAACACAATCACTCCGGGCTCTTCACCCAATATCGCTTTTAACTGCGCTTTATACTGGTTTCTTGTATAATTCCTTATCTCGATTCCTTTTATCGGGCATGCAGGCACACAGATACCGCAGCCTGTACATGCAAGAGGCGACAGCACAGCCTTTCCGTTTTCAAGGTTAAGAGCGCTATAAGGACAGGCTTTCACGCATTCGCCGCATCCGTTGCACTCAAGTATCATGGGTTTTTCAGGAGGTATCAGTATCATGCCTTTCCCGAGGAACTGGGAGACTTTATGTGCCGCGCTTATGCCCTCCGTCACTGAATCGTGAATATCCTTCGGACCAAGCACACAGCCCGCAGCAAACACCGACTGGTTCAATGTATTTACAGGGTCAAGCTTGACATGTTTTTCCTCTATAAAACCATCATCCCCAAGCGGCACCCCGAGTTTATCTGCAAGTTCCTTTGTTCCTGCGGACGGAATAAGAGCAGGGCACAGGACAACCATGTCGAAGCTCTCGCGCCCTTTCCTTCCAAGGTTGGTATCCTCGTACTGCACCATGAGAGTGCCGTCTTGCCTGGGTATTATTTCAGCCACTTTTCCGCGCACGTAATTGACGCCTTTCTCTGCGGTGTGATGATAGAACTCTTCAAACCTTCTGCCTGCCGACCTCATATCGATATAGAATATCCAGGCTTCGGCGTCCCCTTTCATCTTTTTTACAAGCTGCGCCTGTTTCTGCGAGTAGATGCAGCATACCTTGGAGCAGTGTTTCCTGCCTTTGCCGGTAAAATCCCGGCTTCCTGCGCACAGAACGAATGCCACGCGGTTGGGGAATGAGCCGTCTGCTTTCTGTAATCTCATTCCTGTTTTGCTCTTTGCCGATAGCATCTCCTCAAATTCCACAGCAGTGAGAAGATTCGGGGAAGGATAATTGTACTCTTCGATAAACGATGGGTCTATGGGCTCAAAACCTGTTGCAATAGCCACTGACCCTATTGAAACCAGACTTGTCTTTTCTTTCGCATCCAGGTTTATGGCATCGCGGGGGCAAACTTTTACGCAGGCGCCGCAGTTTTTGCATTTTGACATATCAATCATGTATGCCTGCGGTACAGCCTGGGCGAAAGGCAGGAATATGGCGCCTGTGGGGCATTTCCTGGCGCATGCCCCGCATGATATGCATTTTTCGATATCGACGTATCGCGGGCTGTGTCTCAGTGTTATGGAGTAATCCCCCGGGCTTCCCTGCACGTCCGCCACTTCGGTCTGGGTCAACATGGTGATATTAGGATGATTATGCACCGCTACCATTTTTGGCGTAAGAATGCACTGGGAACAATCAAGCGTCGGGAAGGTCTTGGAAAGGCCGATCATATGCCCGCCAAGGAATGGCTGTTTTTCTATAAGAATAACTTCATGTGCGTCCGCAAGTTCAAGAGCAGTGGTAATCCCCGCAATCCCGCCTCCTACCACGAGAGTCCTGTCAACAAGTTTTTTCTCAAGCGGCACAAGCGGTTCTATGGAACCCATTCTGGCGACAGCGCCTTTTATTAACCCCTTGACCTTTGGATTTATGCCCTCTTTATCGTGCACCCAGCTTGCCTGTTCCCTGATGTTTGTGATTTCAAGCAGGTTCGGATTAAGCCCTGCTTTTTTTGCCATGCTCCTGAATGTTTCAAGATGCAGTTTTGGCGAGCATGAGCCGATTACCACCCTGTCCACTTTTCCTTTCTCGATATCGCTTTTGATTTTCTCCTGTCCCGCGCCGCTGCACAGGTAATCCTGGATATTCACCAAAACGTCTTTATTTTCTTTCAGGCTGTCGGCAATTGATTGCAGATCGACGACGTCGCCTATATTCCCGCCGCACCTGCAAAGGTACACGCCTGTTTTTTTGGGAGGCTGCCCTGGTTTTTGACCATTTGTGGAGGGATTTTCATTCGTGGGGGCGGGTTCGTTCTCAGGCATTTTTACCTCCCTATCTTTGCTATCAATTTATCGCAAGGAACAAGATGCTTCCCCATTCCCAGTTCATCCGGGGAGAAGCCCATAGCAAGACCTATGAGTTGTGTAAAATAAATTACCGGCATATCAAGCTTGATGTTATATTTTTTCTCCACTGCTTTCTGCTTTGCATCCAGCTGGAGATGGCACATGGGGCATGTTACAACCATACAGTCCGCTCCCGATTCTTTTGCCATTATTAGCAAATCTCTTGCAAGTTCAAGCGCAAGGTCTTCGTTCGTTATCAGGATAGGGCCGCCGCAGCATTTTGTTTTATAATAATATTTTACTGGTTCTGCCCCAAGGCTTGCGATAAGGTTATCCAGCGACTTTGGGTTTTCAGGGCTGTCAAAGTTGTTCTCAGGCCGCGTGAGTAAACAACCGTAATAGGGCACGGCTTTTATTTTTAATGGCTTTTTGACCTTTTCAGCCAGTTTTGTAAGTCCGAAATCTTTGACTACTACTTCGAGAAGGTGTTTCGGTTTTGTATTGCCATCATATTTTGCAGTGAGAGCTTCATTGACCCTAGTTTTGAGGGAATCCTCTTCAAGCGCTGTTTTTGCGCGCATGAGGTTGGAATAGCAAAGGTTGCATGGTGTTGCCATATCAAGCCCTTTTGATGATGCCAGGGTTCTTGCTGAGAGCGCAGTTCTTACGGTCATGTCAGGCACATGTAGGGCGCCGCAGCAGTTCCAGTTCTTCACCTCTTCAAGCTCGATGCCAAGTGAGCGAAACACCACTTCCACCGACTGTCGATAATCCACAGCCGTTCCGTGCTGTGCGCATCCGGGATAATACGAATATTTCATTTATCGGTCTCCGGCTCTTCTTTTTCTATTTCCGTCTCTGTTTCCTTGTTTTCTTTCTTTTCCGCTTTTTCCCCGAGACTAAAAATACTATCAAGTTCACGCGTATTTTCCATTTTATCAATGGCCAGGGGCAATTTTCCTTTTGAGAAAAGAGAAAGACCAAATGGAGCCTGTTTTATCATTTCAGGCTCTTTCAGGCTGTATCTGGAGATTAGAAGGAATTCAGAAGCCCTGCCGTTTTTCCTGACCACATCTGAGAAAACGCCGTCAAATCTTTCGTTTTTGTTCTCTACGCCTTCTGCTATTGCTATGGGTTTTAACGTCTCCATGAGTTCAGTGGGGCGTATCCCCCTCGGGCAGCGCACAGAGCATGAAAAGCATGTGGTGCATATCCATATAGTGTTGCTGTTGAGCACTTCCTTTTTGAGGCCAAGCTGAACCATGCGCACAAGCTGGCGCGGGTTATAATCCATTTCATGGCTGACCGGACATGAGCCCGCACATATACCGCACTGCATGCATGTGGGGAGCTTCTTGCCCACCGGTGTTTTTAAAATGAGGTCTCTAAAAGCAGCGTCCCTGGATTCAATGAGGATTATTTCTTTGTTCATATCTCGCTCGGGAGGAAGTAGATGTAGGGTTAATGCTATATATAATAGTATTGCAATGTCCTTGCCATCCGAATCAAAACATTTATCAGGTTTGTTATCAAATCTTAAGTTGATGTCGGAGTTTTACAATATCCTCGCAGGCGTGCTTGCGAATAAACAAATGTCCATAAGCAGCATAGCGAGGGAATTGAAAAAAAACGGACACGACCATCACAGATTGATACTCACTGGTTACCTTCGCGCGCTTCACGACATGGGATATCTGGATGAGATTGACATCCCTCCCTCAATAGTTTATACCTTTAAAGCGAACCCCAAACGTGATATTTACGGCATCGTAAAAGACCATCTTAAGAATATCGATATGCCAGACCGGCTGGATATCGCGGTTTTTATCCTTTCCTCACTTTTCCACCGCCCATGTTTCAAATACGAACTTGAATTACTCGGGATTGAAGGCCGAAAGACAGAAAATATCAGGGAGTCAAAGGATGTTCGCCTTAAAGAACACAGGGCTTCTGTGACGCGCATCAAAATACCTCCGGAAGACCCGGCTTTTGAACTCAAAGAAGATAGTAAAAATGTGCTGGAAAAAGGAAACGATGTCCTTATCGATATCATAAACGAATTGATTGACCTTGACGGGTTAAAGGCAAAATTCCAGCAGACTAAACTTGCATGAGTTAAAATATCTGCCTGATGCCTTCGTCTGCACGATATTTTAATATACATGAATTCAAACATATTATCAGGGAATACAGGAGGAATTTGAATATGGTTAAAACAGGAGATAAAGCGAAAGATTTTACTTTAAGCGACCAGGATGGAAAAAATGTGAAATTGTCGAAGCTTAAAGGAAAAAGAGTTCTACTGTCCTTTCATCCGCTTGCCTGGACACCTGTATGCGCAGACCAGATGAAGTCGCTTGAAGAGAATCACGGCAGGTTTGAGAAACTGGGCACAGTTGCACTGGGTGTAAGTGTGGATACCGTCCCATCGAAAAAAGCATGGGCTAAAGAACTCGGAATTAAATATACGAGGCTCCTATCTGATTTCTGGTCACATGGCGAGGTTGCGAATTTGTACGGTATATTCAGGGAAAAGGAAGGATTTTCAGAAAGGGCGAATATAATTATCGACGAAAAACAGCAGGTGGTGTTTGTTAAGGTCTATCCGATTGCACAACTTCCCGATATTGAGGAAATAATAAAAGTTCTTGAGGGTTTAAAATCAGGTTGAAAGGCAACTATTTTAAACCATGACGCTATACTGAATGTGGTGGCAGGTATGCCGGAAGATAGACGGAATAAGAAAAAGATGAAAGAAAAATGCAAATCATGCGGGCTCTGTTACCCGAGGAGGAAACCAGATGAGTAAAGTTGTTCTAATGGATTTTTTTGCTGAATGGTGCGGCCCCTGCAAGATGCAGGACCCTATTAACGAAGAGATTAAAAAGAAATTTGGCGACAGGATAGAAATCAAGAAAATCGATGTGGATACGGATCAGGACTTGGCGATTAAATACACAGTTCATGCCGTTCCCACATTGATACTCGAAAAGGACGGCGTTCTCTTCAAGCGGTACACAGGCGTGACAAGGGCAAATGTGCTGGAAGCGGATATAAACGCGGCTTTAAAATAACGGGGTCAGGTTGAAACCTTTATTTGACCTTGGCGTGCTTCCAATCAGGCACAGGACAAGTAGAGGATTCAAGCCCCATGTCTCTTTGGTTTTCAATGCTGAGAAAAGATTAACGTTTTCCGTGGATACCACAAACTCGCGCTCACAGCAGCCCGACGCCTACCTGATAACCCATGCCCATTCGGACCACCACGGGAAATCCGCAATGCTCTCCGAAAATGCTGTATGCTCGCAGGAGACTGCGCGCGCCCTTGAAATCCTTTATTGCAAAGAATATGCGGGCAGGACTTTTAAAATCGGGGAAACTATAGACATTTGCGGCGTTGATGTCAGAACGTATCCCACACATCATACTATAGGTTCATGTGCTTTTTACTGGGAAAATGATGTAGGCACAAAGATTCTGGTCACAGGGGATGTCAAGGATGCAAAAGACCTTCCGAAATGCGATTGTCTCGTCACGGAAGCAAACTACGGCGACCCGGATGATCCGAGGTGCCATTTCGAGGACGATATCGGGGCATTCAGGAAGGCACTTGCGGATTCAGAAGATATCGCCTTCGGTGCATATGCGTTCGGGAAAGCCCAGCGCGCTGTGAGGCTGCTGCGGGAATCGGGTTATTCCGGGGATATCGGGATGGACCCGGTATCGCGCGCGCTTACGGAAGGATTAATGGAAAACACAGGCCCCATTGTTGACCTGGAAAGCAAATGCGGGGTTCGCATAACTACACCCGGGGAAATACCAATGCTTCAAGCCGCAAAGAAGTTCATCCTGACCGGCAGGCGGGACTACAAGTTTCCCACCATCAATATCAGCGACCACATGGATGTGAACGGTCTTATCGGCATGGTGCAACAGTGCGCGCCGACAGCGGTCATTACGTATCATCCCGGCGGTCATCGCCCCCTCAAGCTTGCCGCCCATTTAAATAAAACAGGCTATTATGCGCGGGCGCTTGAAGAGATAAATACTGTTATTGAGATTTAGGCAAAAACGCGATAGTCTTATGTTTCAGGAACATATTTACTGTATGGATGATGTTTGAAATCGAGTCCCTATTCGCCATAATCGGTGAAGCGGTAGTTTATTTTGCAATATTCTTATTCATAATCGCTGTACTGGGTTCACTCCTGATTGGATACTCCTTCAAGACCGAGCGATTTATCTTCCCGAATTTTATGCTGTTCTCGATTACCCTTCTTGAAACCCTGGTCAAGGCATTATTCCGTCTTGTAAGGCTGGATGATTCCATGGTCGATGACGTGGGCATTGCGCTCAAGAACAAGATATCTCTTCGTAAATTCAAGGACACGCCAGTGAATAAACGGCTGATATTTTTCCCGCAGTGTTTAAGGGCTGCTACATGCCCGTCCAAACTCAGCCCCGATGGTATGCAGTGCATCAATTGCGGAAGCTGCGAGATAGGGCCGGCGAAGAAAAGCGCCGAGGAACTTGGATATAAAGTATTTATCGTGCCCGGCTCAAGCTTCATACGGCGGCTTGTGAGAAAACATAAACCCAATGCCATACTGGGTGTGGGATGCATGACAGAAATAAAGGCAGGTCTTGAAATGTGTGAGAAATTGAATCTTTTCGGCGTCGGGCTGGTTCTTGAGAAAGCGGGCTGCGTTTCCACTGTCCTTGATTGGGATAAGTTCTATGAATTTATTGAATATGATTATCCCCATTCTTCCAGATGAGTAAAATCGGGAAGATGCATAATTGAAATCCGAACCCTTTATTAACATATATTTTGATGTTTAGCACATGAACCAGAAAGGGTGCCCGGAAGATAAGGTAATGGCTTTATTGAACAATGCCATGCGAAAAGACACTTCATACGAGAAAGTGCTCTCAGCCATGTGCACAAGACCGCACCCGGTAGCGGTGAAAGCCCATATGCAATTCATCGAATCGAACATGGGCGATTTTGGCCTGTTCCCCGGAACAAAGGAACTTGAAGAAAAAGTAATAAAAATGATGGGGAACATGCTGGGCGACAAGAACGCATGCGGTTACATCACCACGGGGGGCACGGAATCCAATATCCAGGCGCTTCGGACTGCAAGGAACCTGTGCAAAAAAAAGCATCCGAACGTGGTCGTCCCGGTCTCGGCGCATTTCTCGTTCGATAAGATTGCCGACCTTCTCGGGATAGAGATAAGAAAAGCAGGGTTGGATAACGAATTTAAAGTTGATATAGAATCAGTAAGGGCTCTTATTGATGACAATACGATAGCGCTTGTCGGGATTGCAGGCTCGACGGAATTCGGGCAGATAGACCCGATAGATAAACTTGCCAGACTCGCCCTTTCCAATAACCTCTTCTTGCATGTGGATGCCGCTTTCGGAGGGTTTGTGATACCTTTCCTTGATAAGAAATACGATTTTGATTTTTCCATAAAAGGAGTGACTTCAATAACAGCCGACCCTCATAAGATGGGTATGTCCACGATTCCCGCCGGAGGTTTGCTTTTCAAAGAAGAGGCCTGCCTGCTGCCTCTTGAAATAGATACACCCTACCTTACTATAAGGAAACAGCATTCTCTGACGGGTACGCGCAGCGGCGGGGCTGTCGCAGCAGCCTGCGCTGTTATGATGCATCTTGGCATTGAAGGATACAGGGAAATCGTGGGCAGGTGCATGAAAATGACAGGCAGGCTTGTTGAAGGGGCAAAGGAAATGGGAGTGGAGCCCTTAATCGACCCGGTGATGAATATCGTGGCGCTGGATGTGCCTGAACTTGATGAGGTCAGGAAAATGCTGCGGGTGAAAGGATGGACAACTTCCATAACCCGGACGCCGAGGGCTATGAGGTTGATAATAATGCCTCACCTTAGCGAGGAAGCCCTTGAGCTTTTCATATCGGATTTAGGGAAATGCCTTAAAAAGACATGATATCGAAACATTTATCATGTTTAAACCTTAAGATTGCCTTGATGATAGATGATAAATGAATATAATCTTTATAAATACCTTGAATTTTCAATATTCGTTTTGTATTTGATACTCATATTTTTATTTGTCCAGATATGGTTCTCATGGAAAGATATCGATAAAAAGGAATTGATGTTAAAATCGATTGTTGATGAAGCTTTTTTTAAAAAGAACTGTGTTTATATTTTCTTGTTTTCTTTTCTTCCACTGGTTCATGAATTTTTTGAAGGAACCTCACTTCCCAATATTATTGTATATTTAGAATTTTTTGAATTTCTGGCGCTTGCATCTCTTGTGTTGTTCGTTCATAACTGGTATACTGTATTAAAGACTTGCGCAAATAAGAAATCATTGCCAGAAGAGCTTGCAAGTTATTCAAGATAAATGATAAGATTAACCCGATAGATATTTAACTTAAATCAAAAAATATACCTTATGAAATGTCCCACATGCAACGGGGATTGCATACAGCCGGCAGAAAAGGTACTTGATGAGATATTGGGGATGTACATGGCGTGCAGTTCATGTCCTCCTGACCCCCGGTTTGATAAAAACGCTCAATTTTTGGAGATTCTGGATTCCGGCTCCGGGCGCTGCAGCAAATGCGGCAGGAGGCACCTTGATTTCGTTATCGGGAATGTGCTGGCAATACTGAAAAGAACGGGATTATTCCCGCAAGATGCGGCGCTTCGGGAAGTCGGGACACCGCTCATTGCTTTTGGGTACCGGATACCATATCCCCCAAGGCTTGGCAGGAAAAGCCTTGTCCTTATTATGGATTCGATTACAGAAGATGCGGCCAGGGAAATAGTCGAAAAAGTGCCGGAGATAAAAGGGGTGATTAAAAGAAAAGGACTGCAATCCAGAAGTATCGGGATACTGGATACGGACAGCATTCCCCACACCTATGAGCTGCTTGCCGGATGTGATATGAGATGTGATGTAATATCTTCATCTTTCGGCGAGCTGTGTATTTATAAGAACCAGTCAAGAATACACATCGAGTTCAATAACACAAAAATCGGGAAAATGGATGAGTTATACATTAAAGGGGAATTGGATGGAACGTTTATAATCGATGGATTTTGTGGTCCGGGCACGCTCGGCCTTTTGAGTGTTCTCGGGGGCGCAAAAAAAGTCATACTCAACGACGCCTGGCTTCCCGCGCTAAAGAATGCCATCCTGAATATAGAAGTAAATTCAAAAATCCTAGGGGTAAAAATTGACTTTGAATTACAAGATTATGATAAACTTATCGGGGATGAACCCGTCCTCATGGCAACGGCAGAAGGTAATGCAAAAATCATGGTTTATCACGGGGATATCAGAAGACTTAACAGCGTGGTAAAAGAATGCGATACGTGCCTGATAGATACTTTCCCCTCTGTTGACCCCTCCGAATTTATCAACGTATGCAGGGACATTGCCAGAAAAGTAGTTGTAATCTAACCCTTGCAGCATACATGATTAAAAACTATCAGGCTTGTGGAATATTTCGCTTCATAATCATGCCCGTTAGCCTTTAGAAGCGATAAATAATAATCCCGGATTTTCTGAATAGCTTTCTCGTCCTTATAATTGTGATATACATTAATGCCATTATCCATTATCTCTATCTTGTCTACGAACATCAGGGCTTCATCCACTTTCTTTAACAGTTTTAAGAAATCAGTATGTGGGATACTCTCTATGTGTTTTTTTGATATTGATTCGAACATCCCTGCATCGATGGGCGTATTGCTGGAAAGAAGCTCTTCGTAATGGCCTCTATAAAGCGATACCATATTATAATTCACAGAACTATATATATCGATGAGAACTCTCCAGAAATCTTCCTTTGATTTGAACTCATTCATTGTGTCTTTTAAATAACCGAAATGTTTCATTGCAGCAAGCGGCGCTGCCCCTTTTTCCCGGGACTTTAAATCAATACGAACTGTAGTGGCTCTCCTGTGCACCAGATCGATATCAAGACCCTTGTTTAAAGCCAGGAACGTTACAACAAGTTGCGCCACGAACTCCCGATAAAATTCGTTATCTCCTGCTATTGAAACGGTGGCGGTGGTTGGATTAATATCATCCATACAGAACAGGGATACTTTGCAGTTCCATCCGGATTCGCGGCTTAGCTCATTTATTTTCTTATCAAGTTCTGATATTGTGATGATTTTTAAAGGGTCGAGCAGTTCATCAAATATTTCAGGGTCAAGAGAAATACCTCTTGTCCATTTAAGCATCCATAAGAAAATCGGTGTGCTTATCAGTACATTTCTACCGGATTCAATCGATTCTTCTCTTCCGGTCAATTCTTTTT
Source organism: Candidatus Methanoperedens sp. (assembly GCA_041494705.1). Taxonomy (GTDB): domain Archaea; phylum Halobacteriota; class Methanosarcinia; order Methanosarcinales; family Methanoperedenaceae; genus Methanoperedens. The sequence continues at coordinate 144,193 of JBGQBI010000002.1, read as the reverse complement.
TCTCGGCTCCGATCTTTGATAGCGCTTCACTGACCTTCCCATATCGGTGAAGCGATACCTCGGTTATATCGATTGCATCCCGGATAGCTGCGCTCAGATTACCCTTGTGTTCTTCAATGAGGGATTCAAGTTTTTTAAGATGAATCGGTTCAAGAGATATATTTTTCCTGACGACCATAATAGTACTACCATAGTATCACTGGGTTGCTTTCTAATAAATCTTTTCACATTTCGGCAATATTAGTGTTATCCTGGTGATAATTTTTTCACAACATAGTTTTTATTAGTGCTACTATAAAGGTTAATGTAGATGATGAACCAACTGAAAGGGGGAAGGAGCAGGTTGGGGCGGGTTGGGGAGTGGGTTCATTATCTTTACAATATGTTGATTTGAAATTATTTACATTTTTTATCTTCAGTCTTGCAAAAAATGCAAAAGATTATACTGGACTACTTCAATTCTTGACAACGGAGACTTTATATGGAGCAAGACTTGTCAAGAATTGGCGTTTCTCTTCCCGAGAACCTGCTTGGAAAATTCGATGAAATAATAACAAAAAGAGGTTATTCATCGCGCTCTGAGGGCATACGCGACGCAATAAGAAGCTATATCCGTTACTACGATTGGATTAGCGAGGTTGAAGGCGAGCGAATTGGTATTCTATCCATGACTTATGATCATTCCCAGCGAGGGCTAGTTACCTCGCTACTGGACTTAGAGCATGAGTTTACCACTATTACAAGGTCAGCTGTACATGTCCACATAAGTCATGATGAATGTATGGAAGTTCTCCTACTACAGGGAGAGGGAAAGGATGTAAGAGCTATAGCTGAACGGGTCATGGCGCTGAAAGGCGTAAAGAACGTGAAACTGACGACAATACGCCCGGGGCAAGAAGTGTAATTCGTCCCTCACGCTTTTTATTAAATATTAAGGGTTTTAAGATTATAGTAATTTTATAGTTATTTAACAATTAATTAACCACAAGTTATTTAAACCTTAATGATTATTCATACTTTTGCTACAGAAGTTAATCTTCGTAACACTGAAGATGTATTGTATTATAAAACTGTCATACTATATACTAGGTTAAATAGAACTGTTACGAAATATTATTCAAAGAGGTATAAAATATGCATATCCCTGACGGTTATATCCCATTGGAACAGGCTGCAGTCTACTGGATAATCGCAATATTATTTATCGCAAGGTCGATAAAATGGGCACGGGAGGACCTTGATGAGAACATGGTACCGCTCTTCGGCGTCCTTGCGGCAGGCATGTTCGTCCTGCAGACGATTAATATAGCGGCCAACCTGCTCTTGCCTGTACCTATGCTTACAGGAGTAAGCTGGCATGTGGTGGGAGCGGCGCTTGCTGCAATAATATTCGCAAGCCCGTGGGCTGCAGTCCTCTTGATAACGCTTGTGCTCGCAGTCCAGTCCCTTTTCGGGGATGGCGGGATAACTGCAATGGGGGCGAATATAATGAACATGGGGATTATCGCAGGTTTCATTGGATATTATAGCTATATAGGTTTAAGCAAATTATCAATAAAGCGTCCGATTGCAATATTTGCAGGTGCCTGGCTCAGCATGATTTTACCTGCTATCGCCCTTGCATTTGAGTTATGGTTCGCCGGTACATTCCCGCTAAAACAGGGTGCGCTCCTTATGGGCACATTCCAGGGCGTGGCAGGGATAGGGGAAGGGCTTATTACGGTCATAGTATTTGGCGCTATAATAAAAGCGCGCCCAGACATAGTTGAAGAAGACGCACCCAAAAAAGTCAGCACCATAAAGGTTGTTGCTGCCGGAATTGTTGCTTTATTCGGGCTTGCTATTGCAGCGCCGTTCCTAACCTCCGCCAATCCGGACGGTCTCGGGCAAACCGCAAACCTGGTCATGAAACATCAAATAAACAGCGCAATAGCGCCTCTCTTCTCAAATTACTCCATACCGGGTATGGGAGAGATGGGAAAAGTGGCTGCTATTATCATCGGATTTGCGGCAATAATTTTAGTATGGCTTGGTGCTGCAAAGCTCATTAAAAAGGTTTAGCATGAACATAATCGAAACACTCAATCTTGAACATGTATACAGGGGAAAAATAAAAGCTCTGGATGGCATCAACTTCAGCGCAAAACCTGGTGAACGGATCGCCATAATAGGAGCGAACGGCGCAGGGAAATCCACACTTTTCAAGCATTTTAACGGGATACTCAAACCGACAAGCGGCGATGTCCTGATAAAAGGCGAGTCGATAAGCAGCAAGAACATCCTTGAAGTAAGGCGGACCGTTGGCGTCGTATTCCAGGACCCGGATGACCAGATATTTGCGCCGACTGTCAAACAGGATGTGGCTTTTGGACCAATGAACCTGGGTTTAAGCCCGGATGAAATCGAAAAACGGGTACGGGAATCGCTTGAAACCGTGCGGCTCACAGGCTTTGAAGAAAGGGCGCCGCACCACCTGAGCACAGGCGAGAAAAAGAAAGTCGCCATAGCAGGCATACTTGCAATGCGTCCTGAGGTGCTCGTGCTGGATGAACCCACAGCAGGACTTGACCCGGGCGGTGCGATGCGCCTCATAAAGCTTATAAATGAAATGAACAGGTACCTCGGGATAACCATCATAACGGCAACGCATGAAGTGGACATAGTGCCGCTGCTTTCAGACCGTGTATGCATAATGTCAAGGGGTAAAATAATCGGCGATGGAACGCCTCTTGAGATATTCTCATCACCTGAACTCATCAAAAAAACTCACCTGCGCCTGCCCATTGTAGCCCAGCTCATGGAGATGCTGCAGGAGGAAGGTGTGCCTGTTGGTGTCAAATTCACGCTGGAAGAGGCAAGAGATGAGCTCCTGCGGGTCGTGAAATAAATGCATATGTCCATCACGGAATTTGAGCGTGAGACCTACAGGAAATCTCATATCCATCGTATAGATGGCAGGATTAAAATCCTCATGACTTTTGCAATTATAATATATGCAATAGCTCTTCCCCGCGTGGATTCTCTTGATTTGATTAAACTTGGTTTGCTTGAGGGGTATATTGTCATACTCATGATTTTTGCCAGACTTGATTTCTCATACCTTGCAATGCGGTTTGCGATTGCGCTTCCTTTCGGCCTGGGTATTGCAGCATTCCAGCCATTCCTGAAACAGCCATTCATACAAAATTTTACAATATTGTACAATCTGCCGCTGGGAATTGAGGTTAGCCGCGAAGGTGCGCTTTTTGGGATTATCATCTTTGCAAAATTCCTTGTATGCATAAGCGCAGTCATACTTCTATCGTCAACCATTCCTATGAGCGAGCTTGTCTCTTCGGCACGGCGACTGGGGCTGCCAAAGGAACTCGCTCTTCTTTTTACCATGATGGTGCGCTACCTTTTTGTTTTCTGGAATATGCTTGGGAGGATAAGAACCGCCCAGAAAACACGGTGTTTTGAGATATGGAATAAGAATGTACCAAGAAAATGGACTCTTGAACAGATTGGCTACACTATCAGCTCCCTTTTTGTCCGCTCATACGAACAGGGGGAGCGGACTTACCAGAGTATGCTGTGCCGGGGTTATAACGCTGACGCGCATGTGTATGTGGGCAGGAAAAAAATAGGCGCTCCTGATATATTTATATTCACTCTCACCATTGCTATAATCGTGGCGGCACAGGTTCGGGTCGTCTAAAGCGATTTTATTTTTGCCTTTCAGTAAGATTGAAATACCATCATATACAGATTTGTTATAAGAGGAAATTGTTATAAGAGGAGGCAATTATGCCAGAAAGAAAATACGTTATTGAATCCAGAAGATATATTAGCGAAGACGGGAAACCCACATTTGACCAGTGGGTCACAAGTTCAAACGTCATAGAAATAAAACATAATGACCAGTATCTGGTATTCTTCCCGCTTGAAGGAGAACATGCAGGAAAGAAACACTATATACCGTTCTCAAATATTCACGTTGTCAGGGAATTGTGATATTACTTAATGGGTGTGCCTTCAGTTTTTGTTAATTCCTTGAAGGCAGCCATTAACTTTTTTGTAATATTGCCGGGTTTTCCATCAGCGATCAAACGACCGTCGATTCTGGTAATCGGGGCTATTTCCGCCGCCGTGCCGGTTACAAAAACCTCATCTGCCGTATAAATATCGAACAAGCCCATGTTTATCTCTGATACTTCTATCCCTTCTTTTCTGGCAAGTTCTATTGCCGCAGCCCTTGTTATTCCCCTGAGGTTGTTAAGTGTGGGAGGGGTGATAATCCTGCCGTTCTTTACGACAAAAATATTATCCCCGGAACCTTCAGAAAGATTACCGTGAACGTCAAACATTATCGCTTCATCGCCGCCTTTTGCATTCGCTTCTATCTTGGCGAGTATGTTATTGAGATAATTTAATGATTTTATGTTTGGCGGCAGGGCTTCAGGCGCATTTCTCCTCACACCTACCGTAATCGCCGTAAGACCTTTTTCATAAAGGTCGCCGTACATTGCGCCCCATTCCTGTGTGATAATGAACACATTGGGTTTGGGACATTTCCTGGGGTCAAGACCCAGGTCTCCGTCGCCCCGTGAAACGATGGGTCGGATATAGGCGTCTTCCAGTTTGTTCCTTTTGAGCGTCTCTATAATTGCTTTCTTCATCTCCTCCTTTGAGAGAGGGATTTTCAAGTCAATCGCTTTTGCGGAATCATACATCCTGTCAAGATGCCCATCGAGCCTGAATATCCGGCCGTTATATGCCCTTATACCTTCAAAAACACCATCGCCATACAAGAAACCGTGGTCGTATATTGAGGTTCTTGCCTCGTTTTTTGGCACAAATTTTCCATTGAAATAGATTACTAAATCCATGAGAATCCCAGTCTCATAGGGAAAAACTATCATATATGCGTTTTGATGGTCATTGTCTCCACGTTCGTAGTGAAATGTAATGAATCAATTTTCTAAAAGTTTTGATTATAAAGACTTTTCTTTTTCAATTTATATTAAAACGTAAGATTTATATTTAATGAATACATTTAAAGAAGAAGGGTGAAATAATATGAAAAGTCTTTCAGTCAATGTGCTCGACAAAGCCGACGAGGAATTTGCGGACACGCTTATCGAATTGGGATTAAAGAGAAACGTAGCAAAAGTGCTTACATATTTAAAAAACGTTAAAGATGTAACTTCCAGGGACCTTGAAATGGGTTCGGATTTGAGACAGCCGGAGGTCAGTATCGCCATGCGTGAACTGGAAGAACTCGGCTGGATTGCAGAAAGGGAAGAGAAAAAACCTGGAAAAGGAAGGCCGTATAAGATATACCAGCTCAAAACAAATATCGATTCAATCATTGAGCATCTTGAAAACCAGAAGAAAAAAGAATCGCAGGCCATGATGGCAAGCATCAAACGCCTGAAAGAATTGGCAAAATAATCTTTTCCTGAGGGAGTGGGGAATAAGTTAATGTGAAGCTGCATGAAAAGAAAAAAGCTAATAGCAGCAATCGTAATATTTTTATTATTTGCATTAACAATAGCTTTTTTTACACTTAACTACACAAAAGAAGGAAACGCTTTAATCGCTACGAATTTTATAAAAAATGAAGCAACCTATAAATTTGACGGAATCCCTGAAACATTTAAATTAAATGAAACGAAAACATCCGCTAAATATCGATGGGAATTCTATTTTGAATACCAGAGCAGGAATTCCGGATATGGCGATAGAATAAATGCTATTTTAAATCCTGTGATTACAAATCATACTGCTGTGATTTCCATGGAAAATGGAACTATAAAATCAGCTATTTTAGATAACAAATGGGACATGAAAGCCCAAAAACTTATTGAAACCACCATTCAACCTCAACCACAATCTCAACGGCGGCGTTTACGCTGATGATGTTTAATTAACATTCCCATATATTTATACAATGTTCTTTCCTTCTATGAAAGGCATATTGTTCTTGAGGGAATATTTCCTGGCATCCTCTTTTGAAAGAGCTTTCCCGGTTTTTTCATCAAGCATCTCGCATACTACCATAGAAGGGTTTATCCCTGCTTTTAATGCCAGTTCTATGGATAATTCTGTCTGCCCGCGTCTTTCATTTAAAAGACCCGACGCTGCCCGAAGCAGGGCGACATGCCCCGGTGACCTGAATTCCTCACCAAAATCAATCCTTTCCCCGTTTAAAACCCGTTGCACGGTTTCACCTATCTTTTTGATGGTAAGAGCCCTATCGTTATCGGTTATTCCTGTAAACGTGTTCCTGTGGTTGACCCATAATGAAAAAGACGACCTTGAATCATAAGGGATATCACCTTTCTTTTCAACCAGCGTGCGCAAAGCCTTGTTTCCATTTAATGAGATGCTTCTTAAGACATCAGATATAAAAGGCAATCCAAGCTTTTCGGCAACGCTGTCGTGAATTGCAACGCAAATCAGTCCGCCGCCATCCCGCCGCATTCGGGCAACGTCGGCAGGAGTGATGGAAATCGCCGGGATTACGAGGTCGGTCTCGCCTTCCCTGTCATCAGCATCATACAGCAATATCATTTTGCCTTTGCATATCGCGTTGATTGCTTCTTTAAGGCTCATTTAATGACCTCCACATGGACTACGCTCCCATCCCTGATATCCAGATGATTTCGAAGGTTCACAGGAGCGATTATTTCTATTATATCTTCAGGATAATGCGTCCTTTCAGGGGTGATTACCGCTCCTTCAACATCGGATATCCTGACATTAAAACAGGAGCCTTTCCCGAATGTCCTGTTCTCGTCTGTAAATCCTGAAATATTGATATGCCCGGTAATTCTTTTTCGAAGCTCAATGCTCTGCGTGTCAAGTTTGATATTCAATGTGCCGGGATAGGGGTCAAACCCGAGTTTTTCCCTGAATTGTTTCCTGTAACCCTCAAGTGAAATATAATACTGGCCTTCACCCAGCCCCGTGATTACCTTTCCGGAGAGGATTTTATTGCTTCCATTCCCGGAGAATATCTCCTGGTAGTCATACAATTCTTTTTGCAGGGCAAGAAGACCGTTTTTTGTTATGGAAATCAACTGCCCGTCCGGTAAAATCTGCCTTGATATGAGGTTCTCATCCTCAAGGCTTTTAAGCTTTCTCGATGCTGTCTGCTGGCTTGAATCCATATATGATGCAAATTCAACCGAAGATAATTCCAGAGGTTTATTGTGCGCGCCGAGAAGCGCAAGTTTTTTTAAAGAAATTATATCCATAGACCACTCATTTTTGAGATGCTACTCAATAATGAGTTTAATAAGTGATAAAACTTTTCGTTGATTACTTTGCCACCGGGTAAGAACCCAGTATTTTGAGCATCCCCACTTTATTCTTTATTATATCAAGAGCGTCTTTTATTATCCTGTCATCGATATGTCCTTTCAGGTCAATATAAAAAAGATAATCCCCGAGGACTTTTTTCGTTGGCCGCGATTCTATCTTTGTCAGGTCGATTCTCCGGTTTGCAAATTCCCCGAGAATCTCGTAAAGCGCTCCAGGCCTGTTTTTCTCAAGATACACTATGATTGAGGTCTTATCATTGCATGTAGGCTTCGGAGTAGTTCTCCCTATTACGATAAAGCGGGTGAAGTTCTCGTTAGCGTCCTGTATGTTCTCATCCAGTATATCCAGCCCATACGTCCTGGCAGATTCCCTCGATGCAATGGCAGCGAACTCCTTTGATTCCAGTGCAAGCTTTGCTGCCTGCGATGTGCTAAGGGTTGAGTGCACCTCTATATTATTGAAATTCTTTTTAATGTATTTCCTGCACTGTGATAAAGCCTGGGGAATGGACATGATTCTTTTGATTTCGCCGCGTTTTCCTTTTGAAAGAAGACAGTGTTCTATCTGGACTATAACCTCGCCTGAGATTTTCAACTGTTGTTCCATAAGAATGTCAAGCGTTACCGTTACAGACCCTTCGATGGAATTTTCTACCGGCACGATGCTGTAATCCACTTCTTTGCGCAAGATGGCGTCCACTGTATCGAATATATCATCGTAATATCGCAATTCCGCCCTGTCATTCCATTGTCTTGCGGCTTTTTCCGAGAAAGAGCCCTGCGGCCCTAAAGTCCCGATTATCATCTGCCCTATATACTGAAGGGATAAAGAAATAGTTTGTTGATAATGGAATTATTTGAATTTTTTTGGCAAACTTTTAAAACCAATCTCCCATATTAAGAGCGGAGATTAATTTGAAACTCGACAAATACATACCGATCATAGGCATGGCATTCGTGCTGCTTCTCGTCCAGCTAATCGCGGTAGCGCTTAGCAAACCATTTGATGTGAACGAAATCAAAGCTTTTTCCAATCCGGAAGCTACAAGCAATGTGATTTACTGGGTGGCTATAATTCTCGTTTTTACCGCTTTCATATTGGTTGTGATAAAACTGAATAAAAAATGGATGATACAGGCTTTTATCCTTTTCACAGTAGTTTCGACCTTATATTATGTTTTTTTCGCCGTTTTCTCGTATTTCTTACCGCCGGTAACGAATTTCATTTTAACCCTCATAATTTCAATAGGTTTGACAATCGTTTTGCATAAATTTCCCGAATGGTATGTGATCGATGGCATTGGCATAATCATCGGGGCGGGTGCGGCTTCGATTTTTGGCATCTCGCTTGATATTATTCCAACATTGCTGTTACTTGTCCTTCTGGCTGTTTATGATTATATCGCTGTGTACAGGACAAAACACATGATAACGCTTGCAGAAGGCGTGATGGATTTGAGGCTTCCGATATTGTTGGTCATCCCGAAACACTGGAATTATTCCTTCCTGACCGAGAAATTCGACAAGGAAGAACGGGAAGCATTCTTTATGGGACTCGGGGATGCGGTTATGCCGACATTACTTGTTGTATCTGCGAATTTTTTTGTAAAAGCTGCCTCTTACACCCTTCCCCTTGTCGGTCCTGTCAATATTCCCGCAATTGGCGCCATAATCGGCACATTTGTAGGATTTTCAGTGCTGATGGGATTTGTGATAAAAGGTAAACCCCAGGCTGGCCTGCCGTTCCTTAACGGAGGGGTAATCCTGGGGTACGTGGTCGGGAGCCTGATTGCTGGTTCGCCGATAATATAGATCTAAAAAAAATGAGGCTTAAACGGCTTGCTTTCCCCGCTCGCCGCTGCTCAGGCGTATGACCTCTTCGACTGGATAGATGAAAATCTTCCCATCGCCGTTCCTGCCTGTTTTTGCTACCTCGCTTATAGCCTCTATCGCAGGTTCCACATTACCGTCGTCCACTATAATGTCAAGCTTGAGCTTTGGCAGGAATTCCACGCAATACTCACCGGCCCGCCATTGCAGGCAGACGCCTTTCTGGCGTCCGCGCCCCTGCACTTCCGTAACGGTCATGCTCACTATGCCTTTCTTTTCAAGCCCTACCCGAATTGCATCAAGATTTTCAGGTCTTATTATCGCCTCGATTTTCTTCATTTTCTCTACCTCACGCATATGCTCTCTCAGCATGCTGTGCAATGTCAAGACCTATTGCTTCCTCATCCTCGCCTACACGCATTCCTATTGTTGCGTCTATGACTTTTGCAATTATATATGTCACAACAAAAGCGTACACCCATATTACCCCAACAGCAGTTATCTGCGTTATTAGAAGGCTGGAATTACCATAGAGCAGACCGTTTGCGCCTGCGGGATTTACAAGAGTCGTGGCGAAGATGCCGGTTGCTATGACGCCCCATGCCCCGCCCATGCCGTGGCATGCCCATACATCGAGTGATTCATCTACGTTTTGCTTCATCCTGAAAAGCATTGCATAGTAACTTATCAATGCTGCTATTGCGCCAATTGCGATTGCTGCAAGGGGTGTGACGAACCCTGAGGCAGGTGTAATGGCTGCAAGGCCTACTATACCGCCGGTTGCAGTGCCGAGAACACTTGGTTTCTTATGATACCAGCTCAGGGCCATCCACGTAAGCGCGGCTGCTGCCCCGGCTGTATTGGTTACCACAAATGCGCTGGCGGAAAGCCCGCCGCTTACTATTGCGCTTCCTGCATTGAATCCAAACCATCCAAACCAGAGAAGAATGGCGCCCAGGATTGTCATGGGTATGCTGTGCGGCTCCATTTGGTGTTTCCCAAATCCCTTACGGGCGCCTATCACGATTGCAACTGCGACCGCAGATACTCCCGCGCTCACATGCACAACGGTTCCCCCGGCGAAATCAAGAACGCCCATGTTGCGAAGCCAGCCTCCCGCACCCCAGACCCAATGGGCTATGGGGTCGTATACAAGGGTTGCCCAGAGTAAAGAAAAAATAAGGAATGCACTGAACTTGATGCGCTCAACGAATGCGCCTGTGATGAGCGCTACTGCGATAATTGCGAACATTGCCTGGAATATCATAAACGCCAGCGAGGGAATGGTAGCTGCATAATCCGGATTTGGCTCCTGTCCTACGCCGTTGAGCCCAACCCAATCAAGATTGCCAATTACCCCTCCGACATCATGCCCGAATGCAAGGCTATAGCCAAAAAGCACCCATTGCAAGCTTATCAACGCAAGGATGGCAAAGCTGAACATCAGGGTCGAGAGAGAATTTTTCTTCCTTACCATACCGCCATAGAATAAACCGACGGCAGGTATCATTAACATCACAAGAGCCGAGCTTATGAGAACCCATGCAGTGTCGCTACCATCTATTTTTGATGCTCCGGCAGCCTGGGCAGGAACAGCAAGCAAAACAATGCCAATCATTAATAACAGGTTAATTGATTTTTTCATGCTCATTTTCTCTCCTCTAAGGGTATGCGGATACCTACTGTATATTTATTATATTTAAATTTAACTCAAAAAGAGAGCATAGATTAATGTGTTGAAATGTTTAGTTTTTAATTATGTTTCATTATGCACTATTCACATTGTATCCACGTTGCAGGTACATTTCCGAAGTGCTCTCTTACTGCAGGAGAGGACTAAATAAAAATTCTCGAATTCCCAGTCAAACTAGCAAAAGTATAAAAGGAAGCCTATCATTATAAGCGGTTAATAACTCTTAAGTAGTAAATTAATCTAGACTTTTTTAAAGTTGTGCTTATAGCTCTTAATTGTTCTAAAAATATAAATTAAAGAGGTTAGAAAGAAAGAGCAATTACGCTTTTTCAAATAAAATTATGGAAAGTTTTAAAAATCTGGGCATAAGTGAGTTTGTTTTGAAATCAATAAACGACTCAAAGTTTGAAAGCCCAAGCGAAATACAGGAAAAATCGATCCCTTTGATACTTGCAGGGAAGGACGTAATAGCCGGGTCTGCAACAGGCTCAGGAAAAACGCTTGCATTTGCAGCCGGTATATTACAGAGTTCTGAACGGGGAAAAGGTATCCAGGCTTTAGTCCTGACTCCCACACGAGAACTGGCTGAGCAGGTCGCAAAGGCTTTAATTAAATTCTCAAAATACAGGCCATTAGAAATCATTGCGGTCTACGGCGGCGTAGGAATCAGTCCGCAGATAAAGGGATTGAAGACTGCGGATGTAGTCGTCGGAACCCCCGGGAGGATACTTGACCATATCCAGAGAAGTACTATTAAATTTGGCAATGTAAAAACACTTGTGCTTGATGAAGCAGACCGCATGTTTGATATGGGATTTAAAGATGATGTGGAGAGAATAATCAGAAAATGCCCGACTGAAAGGCAGACTCTTCTTTTCTCTGCAACGATAACAAAAGATGTTGTCCGGCTTTCAAGAAGCCACATGAAAAAACCGCTTCAGGTTTCGGTTGATTCTTTTGTTGACCCGAAAAAACTGGTCCAGACCTATTATGAAGTTGGGGATGAGATGAAGCTTTCATTACTTGTGCATTTGCTGAAGCATGAGAACTCAGACCTTGTTATGGTTTTCTGCAATACCAAGAGAAATACGGACAAAGTTGCAAAGAACTTACGATTTTCAGGTATAGACGCCCAGGCCATTCATGGCGGATTAACCCAGGGTAAAAGGAACGATGTTATGAGGTCATTCCATTCAGGGAAATCCTGTGTCCTTGTATGCACGGATGTGGCTGCAAGGGGGCTTGACATCGAGGGTGTTTCTCATGTTTATAATTACGATATTCCCCGTGAGAGCAAGCAATATATCCACCGAATCGGAAGGACTGCAAGAGCCGGAGCAGAAGGTAAGGCGATAAATATCCTTTCAAGAAATGATTATGATAATTTTTCAGCCGTCTTGAAGGAAAATGATGTGGATATAAAGGAAGAGATAGTGCCTGCTTTTGAGAGGATCGCTATTAGACAGCCTGAAAGAAGGATGAATAAGCCTGATATGAATAAGCCTGTTGTTAGAAGAGGGCAGCAGCGTAACAGACGCAGACGGTTGTATTAAGCTAAAATTATAAAATCTTGGCGCCGGCAGGTTCCCGACTTAACGGATTTTCATATCCGTTAGGTCACATTTAAATATCCTAAGTACATTTTATTTGGTGTTGATAGTCATGGCTGCAACTAACGAAAATGAGTGAATTAAATGGTAATAATAAAAGGACACAAAATAGAGACAGTAATTTTTAAGAATGCTCATAATCGAAGAGCCTTGCAATTAAAAAATAATATTGTTATGCTTTTAAGAAGTATTGGTGTCAATGAAAATGACATTGATGTTCCTGTTGAAAATGTAGCGATAAAAAAAGCTAAAGCTTCTGCGACCTGGTACTATTGCGGCCATCGAATGTATTACAGTCATAACATGCAAAGTAAATTCGTTGATAATCTCCATGTTCTATTCAAGGTAATTGAGTTTGAGTCCAACCTGGTTCTTTCTGAAAAAAAAACTTTTGACGACTTTATTTCAGAGTTCAGGGAGGATTCAGATGTTGATGATAAACGCAAAGAGGCACGAAAGTTTTTTGGCGTTGACCCTGATTTGAACGATCTGGAGATAATTACTACAAAATACAAAGCTATGGCAAAAGAATTACATCCGGATATGCCTACCGGGGACACTGAGAAATTTAAGCAGCTAAATATTGCACATAAAATCTTAAAAAGAGAATTAACTTAGATTTAAAACGGTGCCTTGGGTTTGCGAAAGCGCCCAAAATTAATTTAGTGTTATTTATAAATTTCTGACATTATATTTACATAAAATCCGCGAGCCCCTTCTGCTTCACCTTATCGCTCTCAAACAGCGACCTCATCTCAAGCTCCAGTAACTCAAGCCTCTGCTTTGTATAATGCCGCACATTATACTCATCCGCTATCCTAAGTGATGTCTCAAGATACTTTCGCACAGAGCCCTCATGCACCGTAAGCACGATATTCCCGCCGCACTTCGGGCATGTGCCCCGAAGCGGCGGGCGCCTGTACTTCGCGTTGCACTTCGTGCATCTCACTTTTTGCTTTGAGAACGAGCGCAAATTTCCGATAAGGTCTGGGAGGAAATGCGATTCGATTACGCGCTCGGCAACATCCTGCGGGTCAACAGCCTTAATCTTTCGCGCCAGGGCAAGCTGCGCATCCATCTTCTCTATCATCGTCCCGAGAGTCTTGTAGGCGCTGTTCCTCGGTCCTGCCGCGATATCGGCGGTGTCGTGGGTGAAGCCGAAGCCCTCGTACTGAGCCGGCGTCCCGAGCCTTCCGCTCACCGTATCCATGAGCTTCACGATATCCTTCGGGTTCTTGTATTGCAGCGTCGCCTCATAGAACTCAAGGGGATACCTGAAAAGCAAATCCACATTATGCGCCTCCTTATCAACCTCATCCGGGTCGATGCGCGAGGTGAGCACAAGAGGCGCGTCCATCTGCCCGCCGCGCTTGTCCGGGAGGTACGAGCGCGAGAAGTTAAGAAGCCCATCCATGAGCAGCATCACACAGTCTTCATCCCCATCGCAGTTTCGCCGCTTGGCTGCATGGAAAAAAGGATGCGCATAGCCCACGGACGCAGTTGTGAAACCCACCAGCCGTCCGAGGACACCCGCCGAAGTATGAGGCGCAAGCCCAATCACCAATTTCCCGATGAGGTCGTTGGCGCTGTTAATATTGTAGTAAGCGCCGACCTTGTAATACTTGGTCAGGAGGTCGTCTATGAATCTTGCGGTCTTGAGCAGGTATTCAGCACAGTCCTTTGAGACGACAATGTCCTGGACTTTAAGTTCGAGAACCTGGTTTTCATCAACGAGTGGTTTTCCATACGTGTCATTCACATACCCGAGCTCTTTCAGCTTCGGAACTGAAATCCCTAACTCCTTCGGTTTTATATGCGTGAGAGGCAGGTCGGAAAGGTCATATCTTACAGTCCCGTCCTTGAACATCACAATATCATGTTTTGCACGAAGGATTCCTTTTTCAAGCGGCTCAGGCGTTTTATTTTTTGAGGTAAGACCGATAACCCCTTTTATCGAGTCAAAGTTGTCCCTCTCGCCCACATTATCCAGCGCCTTCTGGTACTCTGCCTTGAAATCAATCTCCAGTTCAGTGACAGATGTGGTCTCTTTCTTGCACTTCGGGCACACGGGTTTTGGGTCTTCACGCCCGCAGGACGGGCATTTAAGAAGCGGATGCGTAAATTTACCGCATGTGCACCTGTTCTTGAACGTCCTGGTCTTACACGAAGGGCAGATGCGCTGGCCAATCTGGACTTTTATCGTTCCAGCCTTTTCTGTCTGGACAGAAAGTCCTGTCTTAAACTCATTATTATTTTTCCCGCCGTTATCGGTATCATCGATATAATCCCTCGCGGTCTTAAGCGACCTTCGCCGTCCTCCCGCTTCACCGATAGGAAAAAGCACATGCGGCGCAGGTTTCATTTCCCTTTTGTCCGATTTCTCAGGTCTTCCCATCCTCCCCCCGATTCTGATGGGCGCGCGGCTTCGGATAGTTATTCCGCTCACCTTTGAAACAGTATCCATAATATTATATTCCACAGAAACCCATGTCTTTTTCAAATTTGCGTCAAGACCGAGGCATCTCATCAACGGGAGCGGCTCTTCGATAAAAATAAGTTTCTCACGCACGATATGAGGTACAAGCAATGTCTCAAGAATGGTTTTTATTATGTCATCTATAGGAAATTCAACTTTTTCAGCAAATTTCCCGTTTTTCTGGATGTATTCAGCTAAAGCCGTATACTCATCGAGTGAAATATCATGCCAGAGATACGTGTATTTCGGATGAAGCGGCACTTTATATTTGTCAGACAGGGATAGCGCCGTTTTCTGGTCCGGGTTTCTCAAATCTCCCGGTTCGTTTAGAGGTGTCTTTGCGGCAAGCTCCTGGAGCCACCATTCATAACAGTATGATGAAGGCACAAGAGGATGGTTATTCTCAAGAAAATCCCCGAAGTTTATTAGAATCTCCCCGACATCGAGAATCCTCTGTACCGATGGTCTTATTTTTAAAGATTCTTCCTGCGTGTCCACTCTTAAAACATCCCCGTTGAATAAACGTACGGTTGGACCTTCTATCGTATCCACAGGCGCGATGCCCGCTGCTTTACCCGGGCGCTCCACTTTAATCTGTGTCCCCGCGGCTATGAAATCATCCATCATTACCATCGTTGCGGGGCTGATACCCGCGGCGGCAAAACTCGTATTCCTCCCCCTGCCGTACCTGAGCCTGAATCCCCCGGGTCTTGAAGGGTATGAAAAAACCGGTCTCCCCGCAATTAAATCCTGAAGGTACTTGTCCTTTGGTTTTAACTGCGCCGAGGCGTCATCCGTTTTCACCGTTACCACGAATTTCTCAAGAAAGTCCCAGCCCGGGAGTTTCAATTTATCCACATGCTTTTTCACTTTCGGGGCTTTGAGCGCAATACCTTCGGCAATGACAAGCGCCATGCCGCCGCGTATCCTGTTTGTCTCGACGCGGGCAAGGTCGCGCCGCCCTTCTACCTCAGCCTCCTCCGTGGGCTCTCCGTCGATGCAGATAGGGCAGTTCCGCACAATTAGCCTGATTTCTTCATCTGTTGGCAAATACTGAAGGTGGACAGCCCTGTGATATGCAGCGATTTCTTCCACATACCTTTCCACCTCTTCAGCCCGCGGGATAAAACGGTTAATCCCCAGGCTTCCGCGGATATAGTCAGCAGCCAGCACTGACAGCGCCTGTGCAGTGCCGCCCGCGCTCCTGATTGGTCCGGCGTAATAAATCCTGATGTAATCAGAGCCGTCGTCATTCTTCGCAAGGTCTATTTTTGCGATGCCCTCTATTGGCGCTGCCACGACTCCTTCTGTGAGTACGGCCATCGCAACCCTTACGGCAGCCTCAATGGCATCCTTTTGTGATTCAAACTGTTTGATTTTGCCGCTCGCCACCTCAAGACCGAGCTGCAGCGAAGCCTCTTCGCGGGACATGGAAGATTCAAGCTCTCTTAACCGCTTTGCAACACCCTCAACGCCGATGAGCTTTTCAACCCTGTCAGCAAGGTCTTTTGCGATGGGTATTTCAACGGACGGCAAAGGGTCGGCGCCGTTTGCGCGCGCGCGGTTGGCGTGGTCGATGGCGCGGTTAAGCTCGGATTCGAGGCCATTAAAATAAGAAAGCATCGCATCACTGGCGGCGAATTTCATTTATCAGGCTCCTTTCCTTATCCTCACCGCATTCGCATGCGCAGAAAGCCCTTCAGCCTCCGCAAGACCGATGATTGTCTCACTAATTCCATCAAGCCCTTTCTTATCGATTATTTGAACGCTCGACTTTGTCACAAAATGGTCAACATTCAACCCGGAAAACATCCTTGCATATCCTGCCGTGGGAAGCACATGGTTTGTGCCCGATGCGTAATCTCCCGCGGATACGGGCGCATGTGAACCAACAAATATCGAGCCTGCGTGCCTGATCCTTCCGAGAATATCCTGCCCGGTCATTATTTCAAGATGCTCGGGCGCGAAGTTATTTGAGAATTCAATACACTCATCCAGAATCCCTGTGAGTATGGCTGCATTTTCAAGCGAGCTGCTGATGATTTCTGCCCTTGCCTCAGTTTTTAACCGGTTTTCTATCTCTTGTTTTACCTTCTCTCCAAGTTCTTCTGACGGCGTTACAAGGATCGAAACGGCATTGGGGTCATGCTCTGCCTGTGCAATCATATCCGACGCAATAAAATCAGCCCTTGCAGAACCATCCGCAATTACCAGCACCTCGCTCGGGCCAGCAGGAAAATCAATAGCTGTACCGCATGCCATCTTGGCAGCGGTGACATAAACATTGCCGGGTCCCACTATTTTATCAACCTTCGGGATGGTCTCTGTCCCGTAAGCCATAGCCGCTATCGCCTGCACGCCTCCGGCACGGAATACCCTGTCAGCGCCTGCGATGTGCGCCGCGGCAAGCGTCAGAGGGTTCACGGTTCCATCATGCCCTGGCGGGGTGCATATGATGACCTTGCCCACTCCCGCCACTTTTGCCGGTATTACGGTCATGAGAGCTGTGCTGGGATACGCTGCCCTTCCCCCGGGAACATAGGCACCTGCAATATCAAGCGGCGTGATTCGCTGCCCGAGTTTAAGCCCGGGCGCAAACTCCTTTATCCAATCCTTTGAGACCTGGGCTTCATGGAATGCTCGAATATTCGAGGCTGCTTTTTTGATATGGGTAAGTAAGTTTTTATCCAGTGAAAAAAGCGCATCATGGATTTCTTTGTGGGAAACTTCTATTTCATGTATTTTTGCCCTGTCAAACTGCTCTGTATATTTACGAACGGCAGCATCCCCATTTTCTCTCACATCATTGAGTATGGAAATTACAGGCGCCATCACATCCGAAAGCCCTGCGCTGCGATTGAACAACCGTGCCGACTCCTCTGCCGTAAGTTCAGAAATAGGTTTTATTAACATTATACGCTGATTTCAGGCTAAAATATGATAAAGATTGTTATTGAAAGCCGATACTTCGGTTTACGCAGTGCCCGAGTCACGCCTGTCTTCGACACGCTTTGCGAACGGGAGGGCGTGTCCGGGTATGGCGCACCATACCCGTCGTTTGAAAAGCGACACCTCGCTTTATGCGGTATCCACGTATGCCTGTGGGCATACGTGTCTGCGAAGTAAAGCGGCGCAACGGTTTTTGATAAACCTTTCTTAAAGGTTTTTGAAAGCTCATTTTCGAATATTCAAGTATATTCAAAATCTATTATTCTTGGATGGTTTGAAGATTAGTGAAAACTATTAATATAGATTAAAGTATTAAGAGAATGCTCGCAAGGGTTTTACACTTCGGTTTGCGCCGGTAGTGTAGCGGCTATCACTAGGCGTTGCCAACGCTTAAACTCGGGTTCGATTCCCGACCGGCGCATTTACTAACAACTTAAAAATGAAAAACTAAAGCTTATTCTCATCAGCGAACTTGACAAGAGCTTCCCCGAGCGCCCTTACATATTTCGGGTTGATATTGAACCTGCGCTGCTTCTGCCCGCCTCTTTCTTTGGCTATCTCCACATACTCCTTCTCTTCTTCAAACCTGTCGCTTTTCTGAAGCGAGATAGTCATAAACCAGCCAGAACTCATCTTTATTTCCATAAAACCTTTTTCATCGTTCATAGGATCTCCACGCTCCCTACAATCGCATCCACTAAAACCTTATCCCCGGTTCTTATCGCAGTGACCGGGTTCTTTTCAACACGATCCACAAGCGGGATATCGGAAATGATGGCGCCCACAGCAACAATCGGTTCGGCTTTGACATTTATCATGGCTAAAGGTGCGGCGCCGTTTTTCTTGAGCTGGTAAATCGCATAAGAGCCCACAGTCGAACCTTTGCCGCCAGGGAAAACAAGGACTTTTCCTTTTATGCTTTTCCCCGCAAGTTCATGACCGCTTTCTATCACGACACCAGTTTTCATATCAATGCTTCCCAGAAATGAGATGGGCTGCGAGGTTACAAGGGCATCGCCTTCAGCACGTCCCCGTGAAACTATATGCGCTTTGAGTTTGATCATTTTTCCCTCCATGAAATTATTATTTTCTGGATTGATTTCAACAAGACCAGTAACTAACCAGCCAGATTTTTCTTTCCTGCCGCGGTTGCATATTCTTTCCATTGTTGCTGTCCTAATATTATAGGAAGACCTTTTAAAGGCGCATGAGGGTTCGTATGGCAGTCCGTGCATTTTGTTACTAAACCGTGGCAGCTATCACATTTAGTGCCTGGATGAAATTTATTGTGCGCGTTTTTGGTATGGCAGTCCGTGCATGCCATTTTCTCACCGTGTTTTGGATGGCAGCTTGCACAGGAGGGGAGCTGGTTATGTTTGCTGTTATAAACCGTTAATACCTGGTAAACACTATTATGGCAGGCACCGCACGCCTCTTTTGGAGGTGTGCCGGTAAATACCGCATTTTTTACAGGAATGTGCGGATTGCTGTGGCATCCGAGGCACACGCTTCTATCCCACTGCGCGCCTTTCAGATGAGGTGTGTGGCATTTTGTGCACTGGGGAAGTTCGTTCAACTGCATTACATCGGTGCCGTGACATGCTCCGCATGTTAAATTCCTGTGCCCGCCCTCCCCCATGAGTTTCCAGAAACCTGTTTCGATATTTTTTGAGGGTTCTTTATGGAATGTATGGCAGTTCCTGCAATTCGGAACCGCGGTATGGTCAGGATTGCGGGTTTTGATTTTTTTTACATCATGGCATTTAATGCAGTCAGGTTTGAGGAGCGCGAACCCGGATGCACCAAGTGTTTCATTGAGCGTTGAATTTACCTGGAATATCGTATTGATTGCAGGAAGCGAGTAATTTACAAGATTTATCTTCATAAGGAACTTCCCTGTTTCCAGGCTTGATTGGAATCCCGGGGCTGAATGGCAGTCTATGCATGTTATTTTATTGTTTTTGTGGATTGGCAGTTCTGAATTATTAATTGGCGAAAGGTAACTTCCATACTCGGCACTATGACAGCCTGCGCATGAGACTGGCTTTTCGAGGTCATCGAGCGCTGTTGATGAAATATATGCCAACATTGCTATGATTACGAGTGCGGAAATCAGCAATTTTTTCATAGTCCATGATACTAATTATTCATTTAAATATATTATTCGTCAAGATTTGGCGTCCTTGCAGGTCTTGTCACTGAGGTGTTTAAATTTTGTCCGCGCTGCTTTGCAATTTCAAGTATCTGCTGGTTCGTAGCAGGCCTGGGAAGGCCGTTGAACGGGTTGTGGGGATTGTGGCATGTATCGCAACCCGCTACATACCTATGGCAGAGGTTGCAGGCGTTTTGATGGTGAGGATAATGCTTTCTTGAATATTCTTCGGTCACCCCATGACAGTCCAGGCATTCCATCAAGGCCCCGTGGCTGGGATGACAGCTTGCGCATGAAGGTAAGAGGTTATGCTTTCCACCGTTTGTGGTGAGGCTCTGGTATTCACCCGGATGACAGCCCTGGCATAGCTCTTTCGGTTCATTTCCGGTAAAAGTTATGCTTCTGGTAGGGACGTGGGCATCTTTGTGGCACCCGAGGCATACCTCGTTGCCCCATGCCGCACCTTTTACATGCGTCTCGTGGCATTGTGTGCATGTGGGTATTTGTAATTCAGTACCGGTTCCATGACATGCAGTGCATTTTACATTTTTATGTGTCTGTATTCCGATAGCCTCAAAGTTTATATTCTGTTTGGTGTGGGCAAAATGGCACAGGCTGCAGGTGATATTATTCGCATGCATCCCGCCTTTCAGGTCGTTCCTGGGATGGCATTTTACACAGTTTTCTTTCAGTGAAGAAAACCTTGTAACATTGAAGCTATTCGTATATGAGAAATTTGCCTGGAACAACTGATTTATCACAGGTTTAGATTCATCGAGTATTTTTGCGCCTGCAACAACATCCAGGGCATCAATTCGCGCCTGTATGCCTTTTCCCGAATGGCAATCGATACAGGTTATACTGCTGTTCGTATGCGATGGCAGTATGGAGCCATTGGCTGTTGCATTGTATTTACTCCCGTGACAGTCTATGCAGACCGCAGGCCCGGAAATATAGCTTATTGCCATGATAGAACTGTAAACAGCCAGTCCTGTTAAGATTATGCCCAGAAGTAAGAGTTTCTTCATTTTTCTTTATATTAGTAAAGCAAAGTTTATAAGGATTGGCGCAAAAATAACCCACCATGTCATTTGCCAGGAATCTCATCTTGTTAGTAGTGATAGTGGGAATAATCGCCGGAGGCATTTTCTATGTCACACGGCAGGATGCAGAATATATCAATGTCCAACTGAACTTGACACAGTATGAAATTAACCATGTGCCAACGATAGATAACATGACCGCATATCTGGTCCCTGTATCAAAAATAAGCGAACCTAAAGGGACACAAATGTTCCTCCCCGGAGTGACAGTCAAGATAATACAAAACGGGGAGGATATAAGCGACTGGACATCTGTTCCATATACTGGGAATGGCACCTATAAGATACCGGTCGGGCTCTGGAAGTACCCAAAGAAGGGAGAATTTGTAGTG
Organism: Candidatus Methanoperedens sp.; assembly: GCA_041494705.1. Lineage (GTDB taxonomy): Archaea > Halobacteriota > Methanosarcinia > Methanosarcinales > Methanoperedenaceae > Methanoperedens. The sequence goes on along the minus strand of JBGQBI010000002.1, from coordinate 122,741 downwards.
ATTAGTGTCATACTCGTCGATCCAGTGGGGACGACAACTACTTCCGTGACCTACAAAACCGACCTTAAATAGGGTTTCGATACCGGTCGCCAAAACGTAAGATATATATACCAAGATTGGCATATCACTAATTATACCCAAATTAAACCCAAATTGGGTAGAAAAAAAAATAATGGATAGGAAAAGGAGGTGAAAAAAAATGAACAGCAAAATAATATTATTGTCGTTTGCAGTAATCGCAGTAGGTCTCTTTGCTTTGCCAAGCACAATGTCGCTTTTCGCAGGGCAGCATACATGGTATGACACAGCGGATATTCCATGTCAGAAGTGCCACCAGGATATCTACGATGAGTTAACAACTCAAAGCGTTTACCATGGAAAATTTGAAGCTTCCTACGGAAATGCTTGTGCAAGATGCCACGTTGCACCAAATGCAACGAACTTTAACAAAACAGGTGCTAACCTGAGCAAACAGGCGTGGATAGCTTATACAAGTAAAACTCAGAATATAAGCGGCCAGGTAAATTTCTCGGCACATGCGGCAATTACAGTTGAGTGTCTCGCATGCCACGGCACAGGAAATCTTACGAATAACAATACCGGCTTAAGTACAGGCAACTCACCGTTAAGATTAATGTCAGACCAGGAAGCGCACAGGACCTTCTACTATGCATCGGTATCAGACAAGGCAGTTGGCGATGTCAACTACTCAAGTTTGAAGGCCGCAGGCATCATGAACTCGGAGACACCACTGTGGTATGCAACAAGCGGCAACCAGACTGTTGTCCAACTGAAAGGTACCAACACGGCATGCATCGGCTGCCATACCCATGCGGTAGTTAACATCACATGGAACAGGGCAACTGGATACACGATGAATGCGAATGTAAGCAATGCCGGATGGGTTGTGAACTTCACAGGCGTAACTAACCAAACAAACACAAGTTACACATCTGGAGGCGGATAAGTAACAAATATTGGACAGCCCAAAGCTGTCCAGCTTTTTTTTTATTAAAATTAATTATCCCTTGCGGAAGCCTTTTTTGCTAAGTTTTAAAATAGATGTACCGGAATTCCCTATCTGTCATCCTTGTCCCAATGTTCTTACGATTTTATCGTGAAGTTCCTTATCCTTTGTCCCGATTATAGATAACCCCGTAGCCTGGACATCGCCGGATATGGTTTTTCCATGAAGACCCGTCAGGAACCCCCCCGCCTCTTTCAATACCAGAGCAGATGCCATTATATCATAACCGCTTACAAGTCCCCGCGTATCAATAATCCCGTCAAGCGTCCCGTCAGCCACAAAACACATATCAAGCGCAATACTGCCAAGCGCCCTGACAATTATTGATTTTTCAAGTTCTATCAGTCCCTTCGGGACCTCGGGCACGCCGTATGAATACACTGATATTACGGGTTTTGGCATGGCGCCGCGCAATTTTGCGCCAATCGGCTTGCCGTTTAAAAAAGCGCCCTTTCCTCTTTCGGCGCAGTATGTATTTCCACTGATATCGCAGATAACAGCCATGCTGATATCGTCAAACGTAGCCATATCTGTTTTTCCAGAATAAGCAAGCGATGTGCAAAAAAAAGGGATGCCGCATGTGGCATTGGTAGAACCGTCAATGGGGTCAAAAACCAGCATGAAATCGGGTCGTTTACCCACGATGCGGTCTCCAAGCTCCTCTGATATTATTCTTGCCGAAAGCCCGCGCGTTAAAAGCGCATTATCAAGCGCATTTTCAGCAGCCATGTCCATTTTGCGCGTGATATCCTTTGGGCGCCGGGCAACCATATCCCCGTAATCCGCGTTATCCCTGACGAACGAGCCGATTATTTCCCGGATTTCAATTCCTATTTCAATTAACGTTTCAATTTCCATGCACAGCTCCGGAAAAATTGATAATGGCATCCGCCACTTTTCTTGCGCTCTCATCTGGTTTCATTTTGTCGCTGTCTATTATGACAAGAGGGTTCATGGGCTCTTCATAAGGGATATTCACACCCGGGACGGTGGCGCCAGTTTGTGCCGATTTTTTATAGATGCCCGTTGGTGAGTAAACCGCTTTCCTGTGCGCCTCCCGTTCCATACAAACCGAAAGCGGGCACCGGATGAACACCTCGGCAAATTGGGGGATTATTTTGCGGGCTGCATCACGGTATTTACTCCTGTTTGCCGTGGCGTCTATAAAAACATTGATTCCGCATTCGGTCAGGAGTTTTGCCATATAGGCAAGGGAAGCATACACAATATCCCGCTCTTCATCCGTATATTTCGGATAAGGGGTAAGGACCCGGCGAATTTCATCAAGCTGGAGTATTTTAATTTCAATGCCTTTTGTTTTGAGGATATCAGCAGTACGGGACGCAATCGCTGTTTTCCCGCTTCCGGGAAGACCGGTGAACCATACAGCAAAAGCCATTTTATTTATTCCTGCAAATACGAGTTCACATTTTTGTAATCAAACTCTTCACTCTCAAGTATATTACGGATGAAGTTAAAAATTTTAGTTCGGACTTCCGGGTCAAGGTTGGGATACCATATCGGGCTTGCCACTACAACGCTTCGGAATACATAGAACGGCTGGATAACCCGCAATAATTCAAAATCCTGCGTTTTTTCAAGGTAGTTACTGAAAAAAAGTTCATATAACTCCTGGAACGGTCCTGCAAGTTTCCCGTATTTCTGGAGGGAATAGAATAGATAGTTCATCGTTATAGATGAGACATCGTCTGCCGCTTCTCCCCATTCTCCGCGGCTTCGGTCAAGCACCGTGAAATCGCTACCTTCACGGAACATGATATTCCATGGGTGAAAATCGCCATGCGTCATGCAAAGGCGGTGCGTCTTTCCTTTTATTTTATAGCGCCATTTTACGCATTTCTTCTCGATGTCGCAAAGGTCGTTCTGGCTCACAAAATCCAGGTTATCGGGATAGCTGTCCAGCAATCCCATGATGCATTCACCGTGCCCTACATTATCCCTGATTTTGCGGATGTAAAGTTCACGGTCATCGTATTTACTTGCATGGATTTGCGAAAGATATGTGGATAAGGCTTTTGTTCTTTCCTTATCAAGCGGTATGAGTTTCCCTTCCTTTTTTATCCTCTCAAGGTCAAGAAAATATTCTTTTCCTTCGATTTTTTCCATCAAAATGAAATATTCTTCTGCCTTCCCAGCCGAGGAAAGCTCTCCCTCGTGCGTGAAAAAGCCAACATCCAGGGATTTTACGTGTTTTGGAAGGTTATTGAAAACCGAGTTCTGCCAGATGAGAATCCCCGCCCTGTCAGAAAAATGGTCATGCCCGAAACCCTTCTGCACCCGCATTGAGGAAAGCACGACGGATTGCATTTTCCCGTTTGATTCAAACTCTATAAGATAAGGCTTCCCGTAACCGAATCCTTTTATACCTTCCTCGACCTCGACCGGAATCCCGCCAAGCTCGCTGATGGCTGTAACCCTGGCGCTGCCAAATAATCCTTTAAGATAATTTTCAACAGCTTTTATTCGCAACTGCATCTTATGTACCCATTGTCCATGAATGGAGGTATTTATCCTGCTCTTTGGTCAGGGTTTCTATCTCGATGCCCATAGCCTCAAGCTTGAGTCTGGCTACTCTGTTATCGATTTCGGCAGGAACCCTGTAAACCTGGTCTTCAAGGGTCTTACCTTTTTCAGCAATGTATTTTACGGCAAGCGCCTGGTTTGCAAAGCTCATGTCCATGACCTCGGGCGGATGACCGAATGCGCTTGCAAGATTCACAAGCCTCCCTTCGGCAAGCAGGTATATTCTTCTGCCGTCTTTTAACAGATACTCCTGCACGTCATTCTTTATCTGGTTGACTTTCTTTGACATCTTTGTCAGTGCCGGTATATCTATTTCCACGTTGAAGTGACCTGAATTGCACACTATAGCCTGGTCTTTCATGACCTGGAAATGCTCTTTCCTTATGGCTGAGATGTCTCCAGTAACTGTTATGAAAAGGTCCCCAACCTTTGCAGCTTCCTTCATGGGCATGACCCTGAAACCGTCCATGACTGCTTCGAGGGCTTTTCTCGGCTCAACTTCCACAACGACGACATTGCCGCCAAGCCCCCGCGTCCGCGAAGCCACTCCCCTGCCGCACCAGCCGTAGCCAGCTACCACTACTGTTTTTCCTGCGAAAAGGATGTTTGTTGCATTCATTATCCCGTGTATGGTGCTCTGCCCTGTGCCATAGCGGTTATCGAACATCATCTTGGTCTCGGCATCGTTTACTGCAATAACCGGATATTTCAGCGCACCTTCTGCCGCCATCGCCCTCAGCCTGATTACCCCCGTCGTTGTCTCCTCGCATCCGCCTTTTATGTTTTTAATAAGTTCCTTATGTTTTGAATGGACAAGCGCTATTGTGTCTGCGCCGTCGTCAAGGGTGACATGCGGCTTTATCTTGAGCGCCTCTTCAAGGCATTCGTAATACTGCTTCTCATTTTCTCCTTTTATCGCAAAGGTTTTTATCCCTTCCGAAGCAAGCGCAGCCGCGACGTCATCCTGCGTGCTCAATGGATTTGAAGCTGCAAGCGCGATATTTGCGCCTCCTGCTTTCATCGTATATATGAGATTGGCGGTTTCAACGGTCACATGAAGACATGCTACCACATTTACGCCTTTTAGCGGTTTTTCCTTTTCGAACTGCTCTTTTATCTTTTGGAGCACGGGCATATGCCTTCGCGCCCATTCGATTCTCTGCTTTCCCTCGTCAGCAAGGTTTATGTCTTTTATTATGTAATCTTTCATTATAATCCCTTTAATTCAAACCATCAAAATTGATGTAAAATGCCCGAGATAGTTATTAAATCTGTTGGTTTTATTAACATTTATGCGGAGAATAAATTAATATCCTTTTCTTTCCTTGTAATATTTTTTTTCATTGAACTCATTCATAGTTTAATAAGGCCAATTCATTTTTATAAATATTGTTTGAAACATTTAATTTTCGGTAGAGCAGTTGTGCTGGAATATGGCGAGAACGAGGAGCTAAGAATATGCAAAGAGGAAAACCATTCCTCTCATTAATTAGCCCCACGGCTTAGATACAGATTTAACCATTTTCCCACACTATTGTCGTATACCTTTTGAGCTAAATATCCGATAGTAAAACTTAACGGAATCCCCAATAAGATAAGCAAAATATCATTTGATACGCCAAAATAAGTAAAAAACACATTTAAGACAACATATACTGAAAAATGAAAAAGATAGACAGCGTATGAAGAATAAGAACAATATTTGACCCACCTAGGAAGCCCTTTTATTATAGGTTTTATTTCTTTACTACTCAAGTAAAAACGTCCAGCAAAAATTCCAGCAATAAATATAGGATAATAGAACAAAATACTTGGTATTAAAACGTTTCGTGTTGTTAGAATATCTAATGGAATATACAATAATAATGATAATATAATTAATATTAATCTGTCTTTTGTTAAATATGCAATAATTCCATAAAGTAAAATAAAAAGGACGAGAGCTGCCACAAACCACATTGCATAAAAGGTTTCAATGCTGGTCAGAGATTGCATAGTGAAAATTTGAAAAATAATTTTAACTCTTGTCTTAGGAACACTTACATCAGGATACGAAATATCCCATCGTAGAATTATGAAAATGATATAATTGACAACAAGTGCAAACCAATACAGAGGAATTAGCCGAATAAATTTACTCTTTAAGAATGTTTTAAATAATGAAAAATTATTACATGGATATTTGTACAAGAAAAAACCAAATAAAAAGAAAAATATTAGTACCCCCCAAACTCCAAATGGTCCGAATGTTGAATGATCAATATATTCAATTTTTGCAACACTTTGGATATGAAAGAGAAGGATAAAAAGAATAGCTAAAACTCTTAATATGTCAAATTCATAAATTCTAATATTTTTATTCGTTATTTCATTTATCAGATTTTTTCAACCTCTTTTATTCCATAATTTTTGAAGGAACGCCGATTATATGCCATATTGTTCCATATACTATAATTTGTCTATAAAAAAATTTCGATGCAGATGCTACAAGTTCAATTCTTACTAAATTAGGGGCATCTGTTAACATTTATGCGGCTGCCGGGATTCGAACCCGGGTTAGAGGCTATTTCCCACCTTTCATAATAAAAGGTTGTTGGGAAGCCCCTGTCATAACCGCTGGACCACAGCCGCATGGTTTGTCTTGTTGATTTTTTGTATTTAGTCCGATTGAGCCATAAGCTTATCCACGCATGGCGCAGCCATGCGTGTTGTATGGGAGTCGTGGAACCCCGAGTCACGCATCGGGAGGGCGTGTACACGTATTGCTTCGCAATACGTGGGCGCGGAGTCGAGAACCCGCAGGGTTTCGGTCTGGAGAACCGTTAGGTTTCGCCGTTCTGGACCACAGCCGCATGTTTGTTTGTTAAATAATATTCAATCGATATAGCGTTTATGGTTTATCAAACGTCAGGGTGCCGGCAGACATATTAATAGCTATCTCAGCAATATCCCCGCTGTAACTTCCTATTCTCCCAAAACTGTCAAGCATCGTTTTTTGCAGGATAGCGGATTCTATATTTTTATCTTTTGATTGGAGTAATTCATTTGAAATAGCAGAATGAAATTCATTAATTTCCTTTAGTTCCTGAAAAATTTTCTCGGCCAATACATGATTTCTTGTAAATAATGCATCTACCGATTTTTCGAAAATTACAATTATACTGTTATTGAGTTTTATAAAATCATTCAATGGCATATCTTTCTGGATGTCTGATAATTGAATATAGCTCTTTGCTATGTTTTCAATATGGTCTGCAATCCGCTCGAGAGCCTTTACAGTAATCCTGTATCCAAGACAATCCCTCTGGTTTTCTATCCCGAGCTTTTCAGCTACCTGCTGGTACTCAACAGCGCTTTTGAGCTGCCTCACCACCAAAAAATAAAGCCTGTCAATTTCCCGCTCCCTCACGATTACATCCTTTGCCAGCCCGATATCAGTAGTTTTCAAAGCTTTGCCTAAATCAAGAAGCATCGACCTGTCTATGGAAAACATTCTCTGGAGTATCTGTATGGTGTTCATACGTTTGTAATCCAGCATTATCTCAAGCGTCATTGCTTCGTTGGTATCCTCGACTAGTTCCACGCCTATCAAATAGTCCAGAATCTTCCGTATGCTCTCCCGGTATGCAAGATGATCCTTCCTGTCAAGCTTTATCTTGATTGTATCATAACCCACCAGATAAAAAGCAATTAATATACGTTCAAGTGCTTCGCTTGATGTTATTTGTGAGATTTTAATCTCCTTTACCTGCGACTCTTTTTCAATAACACTGGTCTCAATCAGCAATGAACTGCCATGTTCCGTAACCACCAGTGAGTCTCCCGGCTTCAGGTTAGTCTTCTTAACCCATTTTTTGGGCAGTGACATTACATAGGTCGAACCGCCGCTTACGTAAACTTTCCGCGCTTCCATATTTATCTTCAATCTACTGATATTTTATAGTATATATAGATTATTTGGAATGAAATGTATACCTTTTATAATTAGAATCATCGAAAATAAAGGAGATTTGCAGGTCTGATTTTATGGAGATTCCCAACCGGTAGAACCCAACATCCCGTTGCTGTCTGTCACGTTAAGGTTGACCTGGAACTTACCTGTGTTGCTCAGGTTGAAATTCATCCTCGCTTTCTGTCCGCTTGGAGTGCCCAGAATTGTGCCATTGCTGACCAACCACTGGTATTTGATAATCGTGCCTTCACGGTCAAAAGAATCCGAACCGTCCAGGGTGAGCACATCATAGAACGCTCCAATTTGTTCAGATCCAACATTCACTTTTATGATGGGCACAGGTGGTAGAAAGACACGCTCAAAATTGTTTGTCAGGCTGGTAAACAGGATTACCCGGATGGGATCATTCTTGGAAATGTTAAGACGGGAGGTAAAGTTGGAGGTAAGGTTCAAGAATATCTGCCTGCTTCTTGCGGATGGTACAGGGAATTGGTTCTGGAAATTGTATAATTTTACTTCATCTGTGTAGTTTGCTGCATTCATGTCATTAATATTGACGCTAACAATCCGTGATTCCTCGGTATTCAGATTCACAACAGTTATCATCATGGTATTCCAGTATCCGTCGCCATCCGAATCATTGAGAGCCAACGAAAGAATCTTTAAGTTCTCACTTTCCACAGCAGCGCGAAGGCTCCTCTGCTCCATCTCTTTTTTCTGTGCTTCGTTCACCATGAGAGCAAGGGCAGATGCCGAAGCTACCACGATAAGTATCAACAGCAGTGTTCCAACTATTACAGATAGCCCGGACTCATCTTCAAGCAGCTTCACACGTTACTTTTTTCCCTTCGACCCAATAAAGCATCCTATTATAGAGTATATAGATGTATTTAGACTATAGGGGTTAATTAATTAACCGTTCTAAAAGCTCCTGCATGATAGCATTTCAGTAGAGAAGAACGGTATAAATATGGCAGAGATACGAAGATGACGAATGAATATAAGCTATATGGTTTGAATTCGAATCCTTTTCGGGAGGTATCGGCTGAGGCGATAGGGGGTATCTACTTATTGCATGTGAACCAGAAGATGGACAGTGAATTGGCAGGTATAGTTGGGGAGTTATCGGAGGGAGGAAGGGCTGTGGTGGCTTTTGTAGGAGAACTGGGTATTGGAAAAACCCAGAGGCTGCGATGGCTTGAGGAGGTAGCAGTTAAAAGCGGTATTTTCCATATTTTTTTAGGTGTTGAGCGCAACTACGCATTGAATATAAAGAGTTTATTCGATAGCGGGCTGAAACAGATATATGGTAAGATGGGTTTTATGGGGAGGCTTCGGCCTCCTCAATATGTTAAAGAAATAAAAAAATCATTAAAACAGAAAAAAGAGCCAGTCGAGCTTGGGATACTGGCATCAATGATGCTAAAAGAGCAGAAACCATCCTATATTTTGCTGGACAACATTGATTGCGGGGATAATAATTTCATGGAATTCCTCACCGCCCTTGTGAACAACCTGAAGGCTGGAAGCTTGCTCTGTTTTACCTGCAATAAAGAAATTTTCAAAGGCATCCGGGAAACAAATCCTTCTTTCATAGAGCGGATAAACAAGCTTTATATGCTGGATGGACTTGAGGATAAAGAAGCCGAGCTTCTGGTCGCAAAGAGGCTCGCAGTAAGCAGGTCTGTTCAGAATATGGACTTCCTTTTTCCTTTCACCAGAGAGTTTGTATACAGCTTAAATTCAAAAGTCCACGGGAATCCAAGGGCGCTGCTTAAAAACATGGATGATGCCTTATCCAAGGCATGCAATGCCGGTATGCCTATAATTGCGAAAAGTTGTAAATAATTTTTTATTACTTCAGCAGAAATGTAAGGCTGGCGGTATAGCTTATTAAAATCAATATAACCGAATGGCTTAATCCATGCCTCGCCTTACCCGCAGTGAGCTGTCCTGCGATGATGCCACTTGCGAAGGCGTTAATCATTATCACATGGAAAAAACCGGTCTTAAAGCCGGCAAGACTTATTGAAGGAGCCGCGATGCCAAGAGGTGAACCTTTCCCCCCCACTCCCGTCCCAAACATGCTGAGGACTGAAGGAAGAAGAGTGGTGTTAAGGAGAAATATCAAGCCGATAAGGATGAATTGTGCTGCATAGATTATGAAAAGGTATTCCTTTAGGGCAGCTTCCTTTTCATGCTCCAGTTGGAGGGTTTTTTCAAGATCATCTGCACATTTTAGAATGATAGCCGGGCTCATTGCACCAAGTCTCGATGCCTGGACGATGAGTTTGCTATATTTGCTAAGCAGCGGGCTTTTCAGGGACTCTGCCATGCTGGCAATAACCGTTTCAAAAGAAACGCCCCACTCTATCTGTGCTGCAGCTTTTTTTAAGTGAGGACTGAGGGCTTGCAGACTGCGTTCTGTCTCTAAAGCGGGAGAAGCAATCTCCTTTATAGCGCCCAGAGGGTCAAGACCGCCGCGCAGGAGTTCAGAGAACTCGTATAGAAAGCCGATATACTCCTCCTCGTATCTCGTTGTCCTTTTCTTGATAAGATAAACCTCTATGCTGTAAGGCGTTATCGCTATCAAGACAGCAAATACTATAATCTGGTCAAGATTTTTGGGCACCCCATGATCATTTGTGATTGGTACTACATCTGTTGTGTTGCCTTCTACTGGTGTGTAAATATATTCTTGTTTTTCCTGTCCTGCAGGGAGTACAGCAGGGAGTATGCTAATCACGATTAAGATTACTGCTATCAATGCCGGAAGCAGCAGGATAATGTGTTCTCTTTTTAAGTTATATTTGTTATATATTTTTTTTAAATCTCTCATTTCTGCTCCCCGTGAGGCGAATATACCATCATCAGAAGTACAAAGAATAGAACATTTGTTACAGGCATAATAAAATATACGAATATGCTAAAGAGATCGCTTGCCTGGAACGGTCCTATCTTCCCTCCCATGAGAATGCTCCCCACAGTTACACCAAGCACGGCCATAATAACACCCGTGCTTATGAATGTAATATACATCTCGCTGAAGAGGGCAAGGGACTGGTTGAGTTCTTTTTGCACCTGCCGTTTTATTTCCAGGAGCTGGTCAAGCCTGTTGTGCAGGTATGCTTCCATGCCGCCGCCAGTGTGTATCATCCTTGTAATTTCTATGAGCAGGGAGCGCATGTGCGGAGAAGGGGTAGTTCTTGCAACTTCCAGGACAGCAGCTATAACATCCTTGCCCAGCGTATCCACAGAATAGAGAATTTTTTTTAGCTCGGCTGAAACTTCGCCGTGGTCGGCAGAAGCAACCATACGCAAGAGATTCAGGGGTGTTGTCCCTATCGATGCCAGTATAGACATATGGCTGATAGCAAAAGGTAGATTGCTGTCAATGGCAAGACGCCTGTTCTGGATTTTTGAGGTGAGCTGGAAATAAATAACCCCTGCGGGGGCGGCAAAAGCCAGTAGAGCAGCAAAAAGAGGAGGAACCAGTTCGATGGAAAGAATGTAAAAAACACCTCCGACGGCGAGGGATAGTATGAGAGAACTTGTTAACAAGACTGAGAGAAACATGTTTCCGCTCATTTTAATTTCTGCCTGGTAAAGGAGCGTTGAGAATTCAGTTTCCAGGCTGCTTCCTTCTATGTATCTCCCCACCATGCGGTAGCATAACTTCTTGTATAATGTATTCATAGTTTAGCGTTTTTTACCAGACTTTAAGGCCCTCGGCTTGCGTGCTTTTTTTGGCATTACTTCTTTTAGAATTATTATTTTTTTCATGAGTTCATCAGGAGAATTGTAATATGCCTTGAGGGTTTTTGCCACATCCCTGTAATGGATAATTCCCTGTCTGGACATCCACTCAATCACCTTCTCCCTCAGTTCCATCTCCTTCTCTAAGTATTCAAGTTTGATTCCGTGTTCACTGGCTATATCTTCCAGGAGAGAGCTTTTGCCTTTGTAGTTGAAAGAGTCGCTAAAAGGATCCCAATGGAAAACATTATTCGTGACGAGATTCTTTGTCCCGGAATCAATCCCATGTATCTCCACCATGTTCACAATCCGCCTGGCATAGCTGTTGTTAATACGGATTCTGTTTATAAATATCGCAAGATCAAGACTTGCAAGCTGGCTGCGAGGAACGTTCATAGGCGGTGATTCAATGCGATTAATGAGTTCTTCCACGGAGCTTGCATGTATTGTACCCATAGCGGCATGACCGACTGAGATTGCCTGAAAGAGTGTGCTTGCCTCTGCCCCCCTGACTTCTCCAACTATTATGTACTCTGGACGCTGCCGCAGTGCTGCGGTTAACAGTTCATATAGACCGATATCCCCGCGTTTGGAAGACCCCTCCCCCCTTCCAAAACCGCTCCTTGTTATGGATTGTATCCAGTTATCGTGGGGTATATTTATCTCTGCTGTATCTTCGAGGCTCACAATCTTTGCCTCGGGTTTTATGAAAAGGCAGATGCCGTTTAATAGTGTTGTTTTCCCTGAGGCGGTGCCGCCCGAGACCAGTATTGACTTGCCGTACTCCACCAGCAACCACAGGTAGGCAAGCTGCTTAGCATTTAAGGTACCGTATTTCATTATATCTATAAAGGAGATAGGCTCGCTCTTGAACCGCCGGATAGTGAAGGATGAGCCTTTCCTGGTCACTTCGTTGCTGTAGGTGAGGTTAACCCTGCTGCCGTCAGGTAAGGTGGCGTCTGTTATGGGGTCAAGCACCGATATATGCCTCCCTGAAATTTGCGCCATCTTTAATATAAAAGAATTTAACCTGTATTCGCTTTCAAACTTCATCTTTGTCCGCAGGGATTCAAAGACGCGGTGATACAAGTAAATAGGTCTGCCGGGGCCATTGCAGCTTATATCTTCTATCATGGGGTCGTTCATCAGCAGGTCTATCTCACCATAACCGATGAAATCCCTCTTGAGAAAATAAAGCGCTTTATCCAGGGCAGTCTTGCCTGCGTTTATGCTGTATGTGTCAATAATTTCTGCTGCCCTCTTTTCGATGTATATCTGTTGGTTAGCCTGCAAGCTCTCCCTATTCAACTCTTTCTCAAAGATACCTTTTATTCTCTGGAAGAGTTCCTTCTCTGCTTTGTCAAGAACAGGCTCAAGCGGCATGTACAGGAGTTCTTCGGTATCACTATCAAACGCGATTTGGACAAACTGGTAAGGCGGGTTGATCGGATAGGTTATGTTTAATTCACGGATGGGTTTTTCTTTGAAGGAGTGAAGTATGTCCATGATATTTTGTTTACTCTCCTCCCGCCTGCCCAGTATTTGTTCCTCAAGTTGCTTAAGATGCACTTCAAGCCCATCATTCCCATTCTGTTTATTCCCGTTGCCATTTCCATCTATGATGCGGCCTGGAAAAAGATACCCACCAATGAGTTTTGGATAACCTTTTATGCGGCTTGGAGAAAGATACCCGCCAATGCGTTTTGGATAATGAGATAAACTGCCAAGATTAAAGCCTTCAATCAATGTTTTCATTCTAAGTGTGTGAAATGTGTGAATTAAATTAATAATTTGTCTATATAGAAAATATAGACTATTTTTTTCAAAATAATAAAATTAAAACAGGATTTACTGATTTTATATATATTATATAGATTCTTGGGAGAACATATATATCCTCATCGGAAAAACTATGTAGAGATATGAAAATTAAAAAGACAAACGCAGAAATAAGAAAAGTCCAGATAACAGGGAAATCGACATATGTCGTCTCTCTTCCCAAGAAATGGGCTGTCAGTACCGGGATAACCGCCGGTTCCCTTGTTCACATGCATCCGCAGGAGGATGGTACTCTTCTTTTAACTTCAAACGGCAGTTTTGCGCCTCAGGGTCCAAAGACCTTAACCATAGATGGAAGGGTGGGCGAGCCGCTGATAAGAGATATAATAGCCACCTACGTTGCCGGGTATCGTGTGATTGAACTTAAAGCCAAAAATATCACACATGAGCAGAAAAAAGATATAACAGCTATCGTCAAAAAATTGATAGGCATTGAAATCATCGATGAAACGCACGAGAGAATAGTTATTCAGGATATCTTGAATCCGGGAGATATGCCTATCGATATGAGCTTTCGGCGCATGCATATAAAAGTGCAGTGGATGCTTGACAACACCATCAAGGCAATGAAAACGAAGGAAGTTTCCATTGCCTCTGAAGTCGTAAGGCAGGATGATGAGATTGACCGCCTCCATCTATTGATATCAAAACAGTTCATGGATATTTTACTCCATTCAAGGATATCAGAAAAGAGTGAACTGGGGTTGATAGGAGCCTTCTACTACAGGCTGGCAAGCGACCATTTAGAGCGTATGTCAGACCATGCGGGTAAGATCGCCGGTATAATACTGGAATCAGGTGAAAAAATTCCTCAAGGCATGCTCGATGAGATCGTTAAGATTTGTACCATATCACATAAACTCGTCAATGATTCGGTTGTTTCTTTTACAAAATGCAATGTAGAGCTTGCAAACAGGGTTATTGAAGAACATAAAAAAATAGGCGAGGATTTGCATATAGTCAGAAACCAGGCAACCACTTTAAGTCCTGACGCTGTCATGTCCTTAGGGCTCATAGCAGACAGCGTGAAAAGAATCGGGGATTATGCTGCAAACATCGCTGAGTTAGCCATTGACTTCTCTAAAAGTATATAGATTATATACACTATATACAAAAAAACCTAATAGGGCTTTATTCTATTTTCAGACAATGAGGGCTATTCTGTTGCTTATTATCGGGCTGAATATATTGGCAGTGGCAGGAGCGGCATCTGACTGGGAAGAACATGATGTACGTCTCAATTGGGGTGAAAGCGTCAGTTTTTACAATTATAATATAACAGCGGTGGATTTCAGGCCCGGAACCGTAGAAGAAAATCCAGAAAAATGTAAAACTGAAACCGATGGCGTTAATAGGCGAATTTTTGGGTGTGATGACTGGGTATTTTTAAAGATATACAAGGATAGTAATCATATACTGGACGCTGTGTTAGCAGAGAAAAACATTACCATCGACGGCGCCGATTTTTTTAATGAAACCTCATATGAAGATGATGAAAGCTCACTCAGGATAATTGCGCAGGATGTTGTCACAGGTTATCACATACCCACGCCTTATGCAGAGCTTAAAATACTGATAAAAATGAATGAAAGTGATTTTGATATTGCAAAAAACCTGACGATCACCAAGACCGTGCCCGCAGAGGCTAATATAAATCCTTGCAACCAGTTCATCCCTATTACAATAACTGTTGAAAGCATTGGAAATTTAAATTTTTCGAATATCGGGGTGGGAGACAGTGTTGGAGACGGTTTTGTATCAGAACCACATGATTTGAAGTGGAGCATATCCCTGCACAGCGGTGAGATGTGGCAGACCGCCTATAAAATCAAGCCTCTTAAGCCAGTCGCGGGAGCGGAATACAGCCTGCCACCTGCAATGCTTTACATAGGCAGGTATAATAAAACATATAATTTATCCACCGGCAATCTAAGTTTCATTTTACGCTCTTCTGATATTATTTTATCAAAAACCGTTGATATGGAGAAGGAAGGCAATGTTACGATAAACTTGAGCGTAAAAAACAACGGGAGCAGGGCAGCTTCGGTAAAAGTATGGGATTCTTTTGTTCCTGGTATGGAGATGCTTCGCGGTGATCGGAATTTCAGCATTGTCCTGCAACCAGAGACGTCTTATAATCAGAGTTATGTATTAAAAATAAATAATCTATCTGGTAATATCTCACTGCCTCCGGCTAACTTCACATTTGATGAGTACAGGTCATGCTACGACCCCGAAGGAAAAACGCAAGCTATTACAGGTTCAGGCATATCAAATCCTGTACAGATAACATTTGCAAAGGCTGTTCCCACGGAAGTTCATATCGCCCCTGCTGAGACTTCTCCCGCTCCCCCAATCGAAAAATCCAAAAATACTTCTGACACGCCAGCGTTCTACGAATCGCTAATGGCAGAACTGAAAAACCTTCCAACGAAACTCCTGAAAATATTGGGGCTCTCAGGGAAGACGTCAGGACAAACGGCTACCGGCAACATGCCCGCCTATTCGGGAGGTGACTGAGCAGCTTCCATGTTTTATCTCTTAGCGCTGCTGGCTGCGTCCTGGTATAGAATACCCTATAATCTATATAGATAAGTTATATCAGAGAAAAAAATACACAGAAAAGCATATGAAGATTATTAAAGACACAAATGCAGTATCCCCGGTGGTCGCCTCTCTGATGCTTATCATGGTGGTGGCTGGAAGCGTGACATTTCTCTCTGGCATGATGCAGAATATGAACTCCCAGACCGATAAGGTAGCAGGCAAGAGTAACAGTGCAGATCGTACATCTATAAAGATAAATATCATAAGTTCAGACCTTGCCTACCCTGCCATTTTACCTCTGGTGAATGCTTATAATGATAAAAGTCTCGGCGTGATGCTCCAGTTACAAGCGAGTGCGGCATTGAATATGACTTCGAATGTTTCCATTGGTGAGGTGGGTACCGGCATAGCAGATATAGGAGTCACAGATAGATTGCCTTCTCCGGATGAGATGGGAAAATACCCGGACCTCGTTGCTCAAAAGCTTGGCACTTCGGGAATTGTGATTATAGTCAATGGCCCGGTCGGCAACTTTAGTAAAAGTACACTACGAGGATGCTACGATGACACAAATAAGACATGCACAGCATATCAAATGACAGGTTCTCCAGGCACAGAGAGAGCATTTTTGCAGTATATCGGAAATACTTCAATCAACTCAAGCATTACTGCGGTTACAGGCAGCGCCGGGATGCTTGATGCTGTGAAAAATATGCCCGGTTCTATAGGATTTATAGAATACGGTTATGTTGATTCCCAGGATAAACGTGGACAGAGCGTGAATATAGCAAATCTCTATAATGAAGACAGCGGGGTAACATATACAAACATGAGCCACTCCAATTTTACGGTGGCAGCCGCCAGCAGTGACGTGAACAATTCCTATTATCCCTTAGAGCTTGCCCATCCGCTCTACTTTGTAACCAGAGGTAATCCCTCACTTGTGGATTCCTTCATAAAGTGGGCGAGGTCATTTGAAGGACAGGATATTATAGAGAAGAATGGATACATAAGCTATACGAGGGAATTTAATTAGATATACTTGTTTAACTAATTTTATATACTTGTGAATCTATAATACTTATTGATGGTGTTAAAGAATGATATTCCAGGGAAGCTGCTGATAGCCGTACCTTTCTTTTTTGCAATGTCGGCAATTATAGACTACTCTTTTACCATCTGGCTTTCAGGCACGAAGGAGAACCTGGTGCAGAACGAATTCAGCCCGCTGCTGGTATATGCAGTCAGGCACGACTTATTGATACCTTACTTTGTGTTTACTGTGATTTTCTCCTTTGCCGCTTCATACTTTGTCCTGAAAATGCTCTCCCGGGATGAAAAGCTCTTTTATCCTGCATCAGCCATACTTATCCTGCTCTCACTGGCACATACTTTTGGCGGTTTTTCATGGTATTTCAAGAACGCAGCCTACTCCAATGCTATCCTTGCAATTTCAGCAATAACGATTATGATGGCTATATTTTTATCAGGATGGGCGATTTTGCAGAAAAAATGTTAGCTCTTTGGCGTTTTGTTCATGTATCACATTCTCAATAGAAACAATACTCACTACAGATTACTTTTATATATCATTTTATGATTTAAATGGTTGGGTGAAAATATGTTAAAAAAACGTATTAGTAAATTATTTGACATAATGAACGAAATAAAAACATATCTTATCTGGCACAGAATTTTATACGAATCTCATAAAAAATCCATCCCCAAATATCAACGGTCATTATTTGATTATGAGACCCCTGCCGAAGCTGGCAGAATCAAAGCAGGTGAGAATAAGTGGATTACCTTAATTCAGAATGCCAGCCAAACAGAGCACAAGAAAAATGTTGGTGCTCAGTGATTTTTATTTATCAAGAAGAAACTCAGTCCTTATTTATCCTCAGGTTATCGTAACAGGGTTCAATGATTGAAAATATCATTTTTTGGGTTTATGTATTCATAATAGCTGCGATATTAGTTGTAGTGTATGCCTGGTATCTTTGGTTTAAGAATCTATCACAGTGAGTTTAATAAACTAAAAACCCCTTTTTAATATCAGACGATTTATTACAGACTTACAGAACTGACGCAGACTTGATAGAACTCACAATTTGACCGTTTTCTGCGTGAATATGGTGCTGAAAGAAGGATAATGTTCTCTATACCTCTATTGTTTCTATAGTGAAAGGCTTTATCTTGCGATTTAACCAAATCATGTTATGCGAAACGAATTTGCGGGTGCACTTGTGCTTTTGGTTCTTGCACTGTACAGCGCCGTTTCAGTATCATGGTATTCCCCATCAAATTATCTTCCGGCTGCGGTTTTTGCAGTTTTTCCCGTAATGGGCGCGCTTGGCGTGATTTTTCTTGCACACAAAAAGAGTGCTGTTTGATTATTCCCCATGATAAAAATAGGAGACTTTTTATTATCTTCTGGTTTGAAAAACCACAGAGAGCACAGAGGACACAGAGAAAAGAGGCAATTCTCTGTGCTCTCTGTGTGCTCTGTGGTCGATTATCCTTATCTGGATTCATTTACCCAGAAAAAATTAAAAAGTTTCAAAAATAGACTACATGGCTCTATATAGTTTATGAGGATTATCCTGAAATAGTTCCTGATATTAGGATAGGCCGTGGCTCAAACAGCAGATGAGCCCAAAAACAGAGGAGAAATATGAAGCCCATAATATCTCGTACTTTTTTTCCTCAGTGCAGGGCTTCATTAACCATGAAACGGTGCCCCAACAACCGCCTTCAAGAACCTATCATGGGCACCGGTTTCATCTCCCGTAGAATAAAAAATAGACTATATGGCTCTATATAGTTTATGAGGATTATCCTGAAATAGTTTCTGATATTAGAGTAATCTGGCGGCCTATACACACGCCGCTAAATCACAACCCGTAGGAGAAACATGAAGCCCTTAACATATCTCACTTTTTTTACCCTGGTGCAGGGCTTCATTAACCATGAATCGGTGCCCCCAGCCCCTTCGAGACCCCAACCGGAGGGCACCGGTTTCATTGTTTTGAAGAATAAAAATAGACTATATTACTCTCTATAGTTTATGAGGCTTATCCTGAAATAGTTTATGAAATTAAGGTAATCTGGTGATGCTATAAATCCGTGTCCGCCAAACTTCGATTTGAAGATAGATGATAATACATTGGGCAATACCGGTGGGCGTCACCGAACCAAAAATTGGAGGATAGAAATGAGAATAAATACTAAAGGAATAAAAGCATTCCTTCAGGACTCTAAAGCCATTTCCCCTGCTATTGCAACACTGATTTTAATCGTGATTGCAGCAGTGGCAGCAGCGGGCATTGGCATGATTGTCCAGAATGCGCAGAAGAATACAGAAGGTCAGGTGGGAAGTCAGCATCTTGACGTATCAGGAGATTTCGCAATCAAAGGCAGTACTACAGTATTACCCATAACACAGGCTGAAATCGCAGCGTTCGAAAAGCTGTATCCATCAGTAACAATCCATCTCGGCGGCGGCGGCTCAGGAACAGGCAGGGCGCTTGTCTTCAACAAACAGGTTGATGTAGGAGCAAGCTCCGACATCTGGCCGGATAGTACATCAACAGACACAACCACAGGCTTATCGTACGACGGCAGAGGGAGTGCAGTTATACAGGCAGCAGGAGCCAATGCGTTCCTCTATGAGACAAAAATCGGAACAGGCATGATTGTACTTGCAGGGTATTTGAACGATGGAACTAATAATGTTAAAGCAATAAACATTATCCCCGGCAATACTTCCGCCTATGATCCAACCAATTATATCCTTAACATAAGTTTCGTTGATTTGAAAGCTGGGTATGTAAGTGGTGCAATAGATGGAACTAAACTTGGAACTTTTGCAAAAAATATAACGACAGTCCAGCGCTCAGATGACTCAGGAACAGAAGATACCTTTGCAGCATGGATTGGTATGCAAGATACTACATCCAAACAGCTAACAGGTTCATCTGCAACCGGGGCACAGGGCAACCAGGGAGTAAGAGACTACATTGCAGCAAATAAAAATTCGATCGGCTTCGTTGATGTTGGCTTTGCAGCAGGCGGAGTTAATGGAAACGCCGCTGACATTGCAGCCTCGATGAATGGCACTGTGGCAAGCAAGACCACCAAGGGTATAGGCGCTAATACCTACGATGCAGCAAGCAGGACTGTAACCACTGTAAGTGGCAAAGGACTTGCACGCGACCTCTACTACTACAGCCAGGGAGTCCCGACAGGCGCAGAGAAGGCATTCTTTGACTATGTACTGAGCAACGACGGGCAGACCATCGTAGAGCAGACAGGATTCTTCAGACCTTAAATAAACAAACTCAATTATGAGGAGCAATCCTCATAATACTTTTTTTTTTTCAATTCAGCCATCAGATAAAAACGAATGACGGTGATTTATGGAATATTCTACAGGAGACATAGTAAAATTCAAACTCGAAACTGGTGAAATCCAGGAAGGAGATGTCCAGTTTATCGAAAGGAGCCGCAATGAGGATATACTTTATATCAGCAGTTTCAACAGGTGGGACAGGGTTCCTGAAACCAGGATTATAGCGAAGGTTCCTGTCTGTAAACAATAAAATTTATTTGACCCTGGAAAAGAGCATGCTCGATATTTTAAAGATTTTATTCTGCACGCCGTTTCTGCTTTACGCATGTTATTCGGATATTAAAAAGCGCAGCGTAACCAACAAAGTGTGGCTGGTAATGCTTGCTGGCAGCATTTTTTTTATCCTTTATGATACCTCAAAGTACGGCATATCATATCTCCTTACCTTATTCATCTCGGCAGGATTCATGTTCATGCTTGTGTATGTCACTTTTCAATTAGGTTTATTCGGCGGGGCTGACGCTAAATCTCTTATCGTCCTGTCGATAATCCTTCCTGCCTATCCGGCGTTCCAGGCATTCGGCTATGCCCTTCCATTGAATAAACCTCTGTATGATATTTTCACACTCAGCGTATTTGGCAACGCAGCCCTGTTGACGATTATTGTCCCCATCGGGTTAGCAGTATTTAATATAACGAAAATGGGCTGGCATATTGATAATCCCGTATATATTTTCATAGGTTATAAAACTAAAATTTCAGAGCTTGCAAATAAACATATCAGGTTAATCCAGGATTTTGAAGTGGCAGATGGTAAGAATCAATTCCGTTTCAAGCCGGGCGGCGTGGAAATTAACGAGAAAACAATCAAAGAGCTTAAGAATCTGGAAGAACTGGGTATAATTAAAGATGAGGTCTGGGTGACCCCCGGCTTGCCGTTTATGATTTCCATAACAGTAGGGTTTTTCGCGGCTGCATTCTATGGCGATTTTATCTATTCTATACTGGGTATATAGTGGTATATAGATTATAAGAAGAAGCTTAATTCAGGTTGAAGGTGTAATTCAAGAAATGAAAAAGAAAAAAGTGTTATTCCTCTGCACAGGAAATTCCTGCCGTTCCCAGATGGCAGAAGGGATTTTGTGGCATCTGAGGGGCGATGAGTTTGATGTATTCAGCGCGGGAACCAGGCCTTCAGTTGTAAATCCTATGGCTATAAAGGTCATGGCAGAAATTGGCATTGATATTTCAGGGCACTGGTCAAAATCGGTAGAGGAGTTCCAAGGGACGAGTTTTGATTTCATTATAACCACATGCGATGCTGCAAGAGAAACCTGCCCTGTTTTCCCAGGCATTGCCCGTCGTTTACACTGGAGTTTTAATGACCCGGCAAAGACGGAAGGGTCTGAAAACGAGATACTTTCCGCATTCAGGAAGGTCAGGGATGAGATAAAGTCAAGGATACAGGAAGAATTCTGCGCCAAATCTATATAGATTATATATTTTATTGCGATTACCTTTATTTTGTTAATGTGATAATTGTATTGCATGGGAATCATAAATCAAGAAAAACTGCAGGGTAGGGCAGACACTCATGTGCATACAAGGTATTCAGGGTTTGGAAGCTATTCTTTTCTCCATTTCCCTGAATCCGTCACCGAGCCTGTAAAAGCCGTTGAGGCTGCCCGCAGGAAAAAACTTGATGTCCTGTGCATAACAGACCATAATACAATCCAGGGCGCTACCATCGCTAATAAATGCTCAGGAGATATCGACGTTGTAATCGGTGAAGAAATATCAAGCGCAGATGGTGAAATCCTGGCATTGTTTATCCAGGAGGAAATCAAACCCATGCTCAGCGCGCCTGAGACCATCGACCTTATCCATGAACAGGGAGGCATTGCTGTGGCTGCTCATCCTTTTAGTCCACATTGCCACTCTCTCGAAACAAGGATACACGATTTAAAACTGGACGGTGTGGAAGTATTCAATGCATACCATCGTGATGCCTACTCCAATTTAATGGCACAGACCTTCTCTCCCGGAAAACTGGCAAAGCTGGGGAGCAGCGATGCCCATTCAATAGATATGATAGGCAACGGATACACGATTTTTGAGGGGAAAACCTCAGAGGAACTAAGGAAATCCATCATGAAAAGAAAAACTTCCTTCGGCGGAAGCAAAACTCCCCTATCAGAATGCATTTCATGGAGCACGGAAATAGCTGTGGAAAGCATTAAAATGATTTGCAAATCCCTTGCAGGAGAAAAAAGCCAGGACATATTGTACTCGGAAATAGATAAAACTACAAAAAAGACAAAAGCCCTTGGATTGATCGGTGCTGTGCTGTATATCGGGCTGCCGTTATCGTATTTTTTCGGAGTATCGGGAGACATTATACTGAATGTTAAAGGTAAAAGGAAATGGAATGAGAATAAGGGGTATGCGGGTTTAATGTGAGAGCTACGATTTTGATTTCACCCAACATTATTCATTGAGAGGTTGGTTCAGATTGGCGCACGTGTTTATAAGTCCGCTTAGCTGGGGACTGGGTCATGCTGGCCGGGTTACCCCGATTATCAGAGAACTGCTGAAGTATGGGTATGAGGTAACCATTGCAACCAGTGGCGGTCCTCTTGAAATGTTGAAAAAAGAGTTCCCCGATTGTCACTTTATCTTCTTCCAGGACTATCCGGCTCCATATAGTTCAACAAGATTTTTTTTGCCTAAATTTGCTTTAAGCATTCCGAATTTATCAAAGGCACTCGCGGATGAAAAGAAAATTGCTGATAGCCTGCTATCAAACAATAAGTACGACATGGTTATAAGTGATAGCCGTCTTGGTGTGTATTCAGATAAAATTCCTTCTTTTTTTATATCACATCAGTTGCGCTTCAGCCTTCCTTATTACATTAAACCTGTTGAAACGTTTTCCCTGTATATTAATGAATATTTTCATAAAAGATTCGAGCGTATAATCATTCCAGATAATAACCCTGATACTGTTTGTCTTAGCGGGAAGTTGTGTCAGTCGACGCGAAGGACAACGAATGCGAAAGCATACTATGCTGGAATTCTATGTCCTTCTCATAAAATGGATGTACCCGAAGACCTTGATTTCCTGGTCAGTATTTCAGGTCCTGAACCTCAGAGAAGTAAGCTTGAGGAAATATTGCTGCGGCAGGTGCAGAAGCTCCCGGGTAAGAAAGTAGTGCTTCTCGGACGCCCCCAGGACAATTTTGAAAAAAAGCTTGACAGGGATACTACTGTGAAATCGTATGTATCGCATGAAGAAAAGAACGTGCTAATGAACCGCGCGAAGTTCGTAATAAGCAGGTCGGGTTATACGACAATGATGGAGATGGCAGAGCTTGATAAGAAACGCGGGTTTTTTACTCCAACACCCGGTCAAACCGAACAGGAGTACCTGTCAGAGTATTACGAGAAGCAGAGATGGTTTCCTTCAAAAAGTCAGTATGAATTAGATCTTCTTAAAGATGTTGAGAGGGCAATGGAATATAAGGGATTTCCTGTTATGCCAAAAACAAAGGACAATGCGAACAGACTGTACGAAGAAGTGCTTGCGCAGTATATATGATAGCTATCGACGCCAACATCAGTTGAAAGAAAGGCATTTTCTACTGATTTTATGTAGCATATATAGATTATTGTGATAAATTATATATCTTTTGAATGAATTTATCAATCTGGTGATAGAAATGAATGAAAATAAGCAAATTATGAGAAAAACGCTCTCAATTACATACAACCCGGTCGAAGAGGAGCTTTTGAATATGAGGCAGGAAGACAGGGAGTTGTACTTATTTATGCGCGGCGGATTCGCTGCCAAATGAGGCATTATGGGTGACGAGGTTAAAGTTCCCATGCCAATCAGAGCAGGGATCATGGTCGGGAGAGGATTATCAGCAAGCATTGTAGTGGCAAAAGACGGAGGTGTAATAGGTACGGTAACTGAGATGAGCATCAAGCGGCTGTATAAAACTCCAGGAAAAGTACATGTCGAATGTGCATTAACTCTCGAACCTGAATGAAAATGAACAGCTTCAATAAAATTGAATATTTTCTGATGGCGCTTCTTATCTTACTCGCTCTGATGATGGTATTTAAATGATTGACCATCCAAAATTTTTCAAAAAAATTACTGATTCCATTATTACCATCGTCCTGTATGTACTGTTGTTGGCTCTCATTGCAGGAATGCTGCGGATATTACTTGATATTCGCACTGTGGCGATAGACTCACTTGATGGCGGTTTTAACAAAATAGTTACTAACGTTCTCACGCTTTTTATTGTGATTGAGTTCTTCAAGACCTTTGCAGACTATTCCAAACATGAAAGAATCAAGCTCACCGACATAACCGACGTCACGATTTTAATAGCTATGCGTGAGGTCACTGTCGGGCTTTATTCCAAATCGTTGGGATTCGAAACTATTTTCGCCCTCTCAGCTCTGTTGTTTGTGCTTGGAGTGATAAGGGTGCTGGCTGTCAGGTACTCGCCGGAGAAGGTTTGAAGGTGGTTACAATTCTTTTGATGACATATTTATACTGATTTTATTTAGTATATATGGATTATTGAGATAAAATATATAATATTTAGGGTAAAACTATACTATATGAATACAAAAACAGGCATAAACTCTCCTCAGATAAAAGATTTTGGAGGAGCCATAGATCCATGTGAAGTGGAAATTATTGAACTTGGTCTTGACAGGGTGGATTTTTTAGACAAACAAAAGGAAAAAGAACTATTGTCAAAGGCTGCATATCTTGCCTCATCTTTTGGCACAGAATTTACTATCCATGCCCCGCACATTGATTCCAGGATTGAAGGACTAAAGATCGATTTTTCAACTAATAATGAAAAAAATTTTATTGTTATGGGAAAAGTAATCGAGATTGCTGCAAAAATAGGAGCGGAATACATAGTTGTTCATCCTGGTTCGCAAAGCGGCTCAAAAAAGTGTCTTAATTCGAATTTACGTAATTTAATTCATCTCTGTACCCTCGCCGAAGAATATGGCGTCACCCTTCTTTTAGAGAACCTGTTTGATAGGGAGGGGGGAAATAAAATTGGTGTGTTCCCCGGGGAAATATACCATATAATTGAAATGGTAGATTCTGAAAATTTAAAAATCAATCTGGATATAGGTCATGCGTTTATCGCCTCCAATGCATACGGGTTATCCCTGGAAGATTATTTTGAGTTAGGTGGCTACATACATCAGATGCATCTTCATGATAACTTCGGAATTCTGGAGTCTGAAGAAGCACTTTTTGGAGACCGCCACCTTCCCCTGGGGCTTGGAAAAATAAACTTCAGGGAAGTATTTAAAAACATATCAAAGACAAACACAAGAAATTTGATCCTGGAAGTTAAAAACTCAACAAGAGACCATACCCTTAAAAGCCTTGCACAAATCAGAGAATTTTGCAGTTTAAGGTCAGGTTTAATGCCTCCTGCAATAACGTATTCTATTGAACCGGCTATCGCATGAGTTCAATAAGGTTTAAGTTTTACATATTCTCTAAACATCTCTTGAACATAATTTACTGATTTTATATAGTCTATATAGATTCTTGGGAGAAGCTATATATTATTTGATGCTAAAATTCGTGCTGGTGATTAAACAAAATGAATCGATTAAAGACGATACTAATTTTGATGCTGGCAGGCGTGCTGGTAGCTGGATGTGTAAGCCAGCAGCCTCCCGTACAGACTACAGTGCAACCGACTGCAACCGTGCAGCCCACAAAAGCCCCGGAAACCTTAACCTTAAACGGCGCAGGTGCAACATTTCCATATCCCCTGATATCAAAATGGAGTTCGGAATATAGCAAAATAAATCCAAATATCCAGATTAATTATCAGAGCGTAGGAAGCGGTGCTGGAATACAGCAAATTACAGCAAAAACAGTGAATTTTGGCGCAAGTGATGCGCCTCTCTCAGAGCAGGTATATAAAAATCTCACAGGAATCCTGCAAATACCCGAAACCATAGGCGCAGTGGTTGTAGCGTATAACCTTCCCGGCATACCGAAGGGAATGAATTTGAGCGGCGATGTAATTGCTGATATTTTCCTTGGGAAAATCACAAAATGGAATGACCCTCGGATAGTTTCACTTAATCCCGGCATCCAGTTCCCGGCAAAGGATATTATCGTGGCGCACAGGAGCGATGGAAGCGGAACAACCTTCGTCTTCACAGATTATCTTTCCTCAGTCAGCCCCGACTGGAAATCAAAAGTTGGAAAGGGTACATCAGTCAACTGGCCGGTCGGTCTTGGCGGGAAAGGCAACGAGGGCGTTGCAGGTATCATAAACCAGAACACCTATGCAATAGGGTATGTCGAACTTATCTACGCCAAGCTTCAGAACAACATCTCCTATGCGTACATCAAGAACAAGGCAGGGAAATTCATCGAACCCACGCTTGAAACAACTGCAAACGCCGTTGCCGGAGCCGTGACAACGCTGCCTTCAGGCGACGCAAGCTGGTCATCCGTAAGTATTGTGAATGCCCCGGGAGACAATTCATACCCCATTAGCAGCTTTACCTATCTTCTTGTCTACAAAAACCAGACAGATCTGACCAAAGGTAAGGCACTGGCTGAATTCCTCTGGTGGGCAGTACATGATGGACAGAGTTATTCCTCAGGTCTCCAGTATGTACCGCTGCCAAAAGAAGTCGTAAGTCTGAATGAAAAAACCATAAAGCTTATGAACTACAATGGACAACCGCTAATCTAGATGGATAGATCGAGATTGTCTTCTTTCCGTAGCCGGAGTAAACTCTCCGGCGATTTTATTTTTAAAGCAGTTGTTGGCTTCTTTGCTCTTGGCATAATAGTCCTTGCATTTTTATTGTTCATGGAGCTTTTTATCGGGGCAGGACTGTCAATAGACTCTTTTGGTCTTGGTTTCCTGACCGCATCAACCTGGGACCCTGTGAATGAGGTATTCGGCGCCCTGCCTTTTATCTTCGGGACTCTGGTTTCATCATTCCTTGCCCTGCTCATAGCTGTCCCCTTCAGCCTTGGGATAGCGATATTTCTCTCAGAACTCGCCCCGGAAAAGCTGAGGACGCCATTATCTTTCATCATCGAACTGCTCGCCGCCGTCCCGAGCGTCATTATCGGGCTCTGGGGTATATTCATTCTCGCCCCGTTCATCCGCGACTATCTTGCGCCGCCTCTTTCAACTTACCTTGGGTTTCTGCCGCTTTTCCAGGGACCGATGTATGGTCTGTCCATGCTCACAGGCGGCGTGATACTTGCAATCATGATAATCCCGATAACCTCATCGATATCCAGGGAAGTCATCATGACAGTTCCCACACACCAGAGAGAAGGCGCTCTCGCTCTCGGCGCTACAGGCTGGGAGACCACACGGATTGCGGTGCTGCCATACGCAAGGTCAGGAATATTCGGGGCTGTGATTCTTGGATTTGGACGTGCTATCGGCGAAACGATGGCAGTAACTATGGTCATCGGGAACAGTCCCAGGATTTCGGAATCGCTTTTCTCGCCATCATACACTATGGCTTCGGTTATTGCAAATGAGTTTGTGGAGGCAACTTCCAGGCTTTACATCTCATCTCTTATTGAGATCGGGTTTTTGCTCCTGGTTATATCAGTTATAGTCAATATTGCAGCCAGGATTCTTGTATGGAAACTCCTTAAAGTAGAAGGTGGCGGTGTGGCATGAAATGGAATAAAAGAAAATTAATTGACAGGGTTATGTCTTTCCTGACCGCTGCCTGCGTTGTAATTGCCATAATCCCACTGCTGAGTATTCTCTACACGGTAACAATCAATGGGATATCTGCCATAAACATGGATTTTCTTACCCAGCTCCCCAAACCTGTTGGAGAAGCAGGCGGCGGGCTTGGGAATGCTATCCAGGGAACATTTACAGTCGTGGGGATTGCCTGCTTAATCGGGCTTCCTATAGGCATTCTTTCAGGGGTATATCTTTCAGAATACGGGGAAAACAGGTTTGGACGTTTTGTAAGTTTCGTGGCTGATGTCCTGACGGGTACCCCATCGATAGTGGCAGGGATGTTCGGTTATACCTTCATAGTCCTGTATTTCGGAAGCTTCTCTGCAATTGCAGGAGGAGCGGCGCTATCTGTATTGATGATCCCGATTGTCACAAGAACCACCGAGGAATCCCTCAGGCTTGTGCCGGGATCGATTAAAGAAGCTTCCCTTGCCCTTGGGATACCGAAGTGGAAAACAACATTGCATATTGTTTTAAGCACGGGCAGGAGCGGGATAGTCACAGGTGCTTTGCTTGCAATTGCAAGGATATCAGGTGAGACTGCCCCTCTCCTTTTCACTTCCTTTGGCAATATGTTCTGGGCTAACGGGATAGACAAACCAATATCCACCCTTCCGGTGCAGATTTATACATATGCAATAACACCCTTTCCCGACTGGAATGCTAAAGCGTGGGGAGGAGCACTTATCCTGATTATCCTGATTCTTATTTTAAATATTAGTGTGAGGTTCGTAACCCGGAGAAAATATAGTTAATAGGAGTATAAACGTGCAGAATAAAATCACAGTAGAAAATCTTAATGCAGTGTTTGGAAAGAAAGAGGTACTGCATAACATTAATCTGGACATACAGGAAAACAGGATAACTGCTATCATAGGCCCTTCAGGGTGTGGAAAATCCACATTCATCCGATGTATCAACAGAATGCATGAAGTTGTACACGGGGCAAAAGTTTCAGGAAAAGTACTGGTTGATGGCAAGAATATATATCAGAGCGATATCGACCCGGTGGACATAAGAAGGCGCATAGGTATGGTATTCCAGAAGCCTAACCCTTTTCCTACGATGTCTATACGGGATAATGTTGTGGCAGGGTTAAAGCTTGGCGGAGTGAAAGATAAAAAGATCCTTGATATGACCGTTGAGGAAAGTCTCAAAAAAGCTGCACTCTGGGATGAAGTGAAGAACGACCTCAATAAATCCGGCGTGAGTTTATCAGGAGGTCAGCAGCAGCGCCTCTGCATAGCAAGAGCTTTAGCGGTTGAGCCGGAAGTCATCCTGTTTGACGAGCCCTGTTCAGCGCTGGATCCCATATCCACCAGCAAAATAGAAGACTTAATGACAGAGCTTAAGGAAAAATATACCCTTGTTATAGTAACACATAATATGCAGCAGGCAGCAAGAGTAAGCGATTATACGGCTTTCTTTCTTTACGGAAAGCTTATAGAGTTTGGAGAAACAAACCAGATATTTAAGAAGCCAAAGGAGAAAAGCACCGAAGACTACATAGTCGGGAGGTTTGGATAACATGACCCGGGAAGCGTATCACAAAGACCTGCATAAATTAAGAGAGGAAGTACTTGACATGGGAAGCCTTGTAGGCAAGGCGATAGGAGATTCTGTGCTGTCTCTTAAGAATCGCGATGTTGAACTTGCCCAGAAGGTTATTGATATGGATGACGAGATTGATGCCATCGATCACACCATTGAGGAAGACTGCATGCGCCTTCTTGCGCTTCAGCAGCCTATGGCGAGGGATTTGAGGCTTATAATCTCGGCATTAAAGATGAGCATTGATCTTGAAAGGATGGGAGACCTTGCCCTGGAAATAGCGGTTATTACAAAGATATCAGCTAATGTACCCCAGGTAAAGCCTCTCATAGACATACCGAGAATGTCAGAGATATGTCAGCAAATGCTGGCAAACACAATGAGCGCATTTGAAAATAAAGATGTGGAGCTTGCAAAGGCAATTGCGAAACGGGATGATGAAGTTGATATGCTCTTTGACCAGGTAAGAAGGGAATTGATTTCCTATATGATCGAGGATCCAAAAAAGATAACAGGCGCACAGCATTTAACTTTCGTAGCAAGGTATCTTGAGAGGATAGGGGACCACATAACGAATCTCTGCGAAAACGTGGTTTTCATGGTGACAGGAGAGAGGATGGAGCTGAATTAGGTATCTCGATTTGGTAATTTATTAATCTCTTTCCTGTAATCACAAAGCTCAGTCCCAAAACTTTAATAGTCCAGATAGTATAGCTAGTGGAAGTTATTAAAATCAGTCATAAGCAGAGTACGTTATGCCAATCATGGAAATCTTATTTGATATCGGTGGGATGTTATTTTTCCTGATAGTTTTGACCCTGCTTGTTAAGCCTTTTGGGACGTATATAACGAACGTATATCAGGGCAAGCGTACTTTTTTAAGTCCCGTCCTGGCGCCTCTTGAGAATCTGGTTTACAAAGTGGCAGGTATAAAGCACGATGAAGAGATGGACTGGAAAGATTATGCAAAGGCAATGCTCTTATTTAACGGTCTGGGAATAATCGTTCTGTTCCTGATACTGCTGCTCCAGGGCATCCTTCCTCTCAATCCCCAGGGGTTCCCGGGATTTTCGCTTGATCTTGCATTCAATACAGCAATAAGTTTTGTTACAAATACCAACTGGCAGGCATATAGCGGTGAATCGGCAGCGAGCTACCTCACCCAGATGTCGGGCCTCGCAGTACAGAACTTTTTTTCTGCCGCTACAGGTTTGTGTATAGCGCTCGCCTTAATTCGCGGCTTTACCAGGCATACTTCCCAGACCATTGGAAACTTCTGGCAGGATATGACTAAAAGTGTATTATACATTCTCCTGCCAATTTCTATCATAGCAGCCCTGCTACTGGTCTCCCAGGGCGTTATTCAGAATTTTGATCCTTATACGAATAGTTCGTTACTCCAGCCCATTCAAACACCGGATGGACAAAGCGTCAGCAATCAGATGCTCCCCATGGGACCTGTTGCATCCCAGGAAGCAATAAAAGAGTTTGGGACAAATGGTGGTGGTTTTTTTAATGCAAACTCAGCTCATCCTTTTGAAAACCCTACTCCGTTAACCAATTTTCTGGAAATACTTCTTATCCTTCTTATCCCTTTTTCTCTTACTTACACATTCGGGCGCTTCGCAGGAAATACCAGGCAGGGGTGGGCTTTATTTACAACTATGATGATGCTGTTCATAGTATTCCTCGGAGTGATGTACTGGTCTGAGTATAACGGCAACCCTCTTGTGCAGCCTGGTGTCAACGGTTCTTATATGGAGGGCAAGGAGGTCAGGTTTGGTATCGGTAGCTCGGTTCTCTTTGCCGTCAGCACGACAGCTACCTCCACCGGCGCTGTAAACACAATGCATGACTCATTAACGCCAATTGGTGGAATGGTCACGATGCTGCTAATACTGTTAGGTGAAGTAATTCCCGGCGGTGTAGGGTCAGGACTTTACACTATTCTTGCCTTTGCGATTATAGCGGTTTTCATCGCAGGTCTTATGATAGGCAGGACGCCGGAATATCTTGGCAAAAAAATAGAGGTCTTTGAGATGTGGATGTCAGTGTTAATTGTCCTCACCTCTGGCATCCTGGTGCTCATTTTTGTTTCTGTTGCACTGGTAACCTATGCGGGAATTTCCTCTATTTTAAACCCCGGCCCGCACGGTTTAAGCGAAATTCTCTATGCTTTTGCCTCTGTATCCAATAATAACGGCAGCGCATTTGCAGGACTTAATGCCAATACTCTTTTTTATAATCTGGTGACGGCCATTGCAATGCTTATCGGCAGGTTTGTTCCGGCAGTGGCTGCGCTTGCCCTGGCAGGGTCTCTTGCAAAGAAAAAATATATCCCGCCAGGCATCGGTACGCTTCCGACACATCAGATTTTATTCGTTTTATGGCTTGCCTTTGTTATTCTGATAGTCGGAGCCCTGACGTTCTTTCCTGCCCTGTCACTTGGACCGATTGTGGAGCATATGATAATGCGTGCAGGTCAATAACATGGGCGATATTAAAACAAAAGATACAACGATCTTTGAACCTGAACTCTTACGCCAGGCTTTACTGGACTCGTTAAAAAAGCTTAACCCTCTCAGTATCTGGCGAAACCCTGTCATGTTCCTTGTGGAAATCGGAAGCATTATTACAACTATCAGTTTCCTCGCAGGCTTATTTTTTAAATCAGGCGAACCTTCCTGGTTTACAGGAGCTATATCCTTGTGGCTCTGGCTGACGGTGATATTTTCAACCTTTGCAGAGTCGCTTGCAGAAGGGCGGGGAAAGGCACGCGCAGAGTCGCTTCGCAAAACGCGCACAGAAGTAATGGCAAAAAGGCTTGTAAATCCTGAGTTAAAGGAAAAATACGAGCTTATCTCTTCTGCAAATCTCCATAAAGGGGATTACGTTCTCGTGGAAGCAGGGGAGATGATTCCCGGCGATGGTGAAGTGGTTGAAGGCGCCGCCCTCGTGAACGAATCATCTGTCACTGGTGAGTCAGCCCCGGTTGTCCGGGAATCCGGCGGAGACAGAAGTGCTGTAACAGGCGGGACAAAAGTCATTTCCAATCAAATAATCGTGCGCATAACAGCGAATCCGGGGGAGGCATTCCTGGACAGGATGATTGCCATGGTGGAAGGTGCAAAGCGCCGTAAAACCCCGAACGAGATTGCACTGGAAGTACTGCTGATATCGTTAACAGCGGTCTTTCTGCTTGTGGTTATCAATTTCAGCTCATTATCCATATACAGCGTAAAATCTGCCGGACAGGGTATGCCGGTTTCGCTCACCGTGCTTATAGCACTTTTTGTTTGTTTAGCGCCGACAACAATTGCAGCGCTATTGCCTGCGATTGGAATTGCGGGCATGGACCGTCTCTTTTCGAAAAATGTGATAGCCCTTTCGGGGAGAGCAATCGAGGCGTCCGGAGATGTGGATATCCTTCTCCTTGATAAAACAGGAACAATTACACTTGGTGACAGGCAGGCAGTGGAATTTATTCCGGTGAGCGGCCGTTCCGAGGAGGATGTTGCCAATGCGGCACTATTTGCATCCCTGACTGATGAGACCCCTGAAGGAAGAAGCGTAGTTGTACTTGCAAAAAAGAAATACCAGATGCGTATAACAGAGCTGCCTCACACTTCGAAATCCATTCCATTTACAGCCCAGACACGCATGAGCGGAGTTGATATTGACGGGCAATCATATCGAAAAGGCGCATCCGATGCAATCATAGAGTATGTTAAAAGCAAAGGTGGAACTGTACCCCCTGAACTTGAACCGAAGGTGGAAAGTATCGCAAAATCAGGCGGAACGCCTCTTGTTGTATGTCATAATTCTGAAATTCTGGGCGTGATACATCTCAAGGACATTCTAAAAGGCGGTATCCGTGAACGATTTGCGCAGTTGCGGAAAATGGGAATTAAGACTGTTATGATAACAGGCGATAACCATCTCACAGCAGCAGCAATTGCCGCAGAAGCAGGTGTGGATGATTTTCTTTCAGAGGCAAAACCTGAGGACAAGCTTCGTTTGATTCGTGAGAACCAGCAACAGGGTCATATGGTAGCCATGACGGGAGACGGCACGAACGATGCACCTGCACTGGCACAGGCGGATGTGGCTGTGGCAATGAACACAGGAACGCAGCCGGCCAGGGAAGCGGCAAATATAATAGACCTGGACAGCAATCCGACCAAGTTAATGGATATTGTTGAAATCGGAAAACAAATACTGATAACACGGGGAACCCTGACAACCTTCAGCATTGCCAATGACATTGCCAAATATTTTGCAATTATACCGGCAGCAATGGTCACAATCTATCCCCAACTGGATATTCTCAATATCATGCATCTTGCAAACCCATACAGCGCTATACTGTCCGCGGTCATTTTTAATGCTATCATTATTCCTATGCTGATACCCCTTGCGCTGAAAGGCGTCAAATACCGCCCGATGCCTGCTGAAAAACTATTGATGTACAATCTGCTCGTCTATGGGCTCGGCGGAATAATAGCGCCGTTTATTGGGATAAAAATCATTGATATTGTAATAAGCGCGTTTATGCGCTAAAGAGGACAGGAAATGAAAACCATAAAGACTACGTTAAAACTCTTTGCAATCCTGATGGTACTTGTCGGTGTTATCTACCCGGTCGCAGTAACCGCACTGGCGCAGTTATTTTTCCCAAAAGAAGCGGGGGGAAGCCTTCTATATGACTCTGGCGGCAATCTCACAGGTTCAGCCCTGATCGGGCAGCCATTTTCAGACCCAAAATACTTCTGGTCTCGTCCTTCAGCCACTTCAGGTTATCCGTATAATCCCCTGGCTTCCGGAGGCTCAAATCTCGGGCCAACGAATAAGGATTTGATAGACCAGATTTCCAATAGAACTGAGCTACTGAAGTCATCCGGTATCCAGGCTCCGGTACCTTCAGACCTTGTAGAGGCTTCAGCAAGCGGTTTAGACCCGCACATCAGTATGCAATCCGCCCTCGTACAGATACCCCGTGTTGCTAAAGCACGCAATCTCAGCGAAGAAACATTAAATAAACTGGTGGTTGAACACGTTGAGAACAGGCAGTTCGGGTTTTTAGGAGAGCAACGTATTAATGTCTTGAAACTAAACCTTGCTCTGGACAGTATGAAGTAGATTTCAATGATAGATACAGAACACAAAAGACCGGAACCGGAATCCCTTCTGGAAATTGCCAAGCAGGAAGAAGCAGCCAAAAACCGTGGAAAACTGACCATCTATTTTGGCGCTGCACCCGGAGTCGGGAAAACCTATTCCATGCTCTCTGATGCCAGAATGCGTAAACAGGAAGGAATAGATGTTGTTGTCGGTTACGCTGAAACACACGGTCGGGCAGAGACCGAAACACTCCTTGAAGGTCTGGAAACTATTCCCCTCGTTGTTACCGAATATAAAGGCATACAGCTTGCGGAGATGGATTTAGATGGTGTTCTGGCGCGGCGGCCCAAAATTGTGCTTGTTGATGAGTTAGCCCATACAAATGCCCCGAATTCCCGCCATGCCAAGCGCTATCAGGACGCAGAGGAGCTTCTGAACGCGGGAATTGATGTATATTCAACCCTGAACGTGCAGCATCTTGAAAGTTTAAATGACATCGTCTTCCGTATAACAGGAGTTCGTGTCAGTGAAACTATCCCGGACACTTTTTTCCAGTTAGCTGATGAGATCAAGCTTGTAGACCTTCCTTTTGAGGAGTTGCTCAAAAGATTGAAAGAAGGAAAGGTTTACGCAAAGGATATGGCAGAAAATGCTGTCAAGAGTTTCTTTCAGCCTGGGAATTTACTTGCACTTCGTGAAATGTCGCTGCGGCTTGTGGCAGGCAGCGTCGATGAAAAAATGCTCCAGTACATGAGGGCACATGCAATCGGCGGGCCCTGGTCTGCTACGGAGCGTATCCTGGTTGGTGTATTGGCCAGTCCCTATGCCGAGCAACTGGTCCGCTCGGCCTTTCGCATAGCCTCGGATATGAACGTAGAATGGATAGCGCTCTATGTAGAAACTGCCAAACATGCGCAATTATCAGATAAAGAACAGGAATGGCTTAAAAAAGCCATTGATCTCGCTGAAAAGCTGGGTGCACGCGTTGTCTGGGTCAAAGGGGATGATGTTGCCGAGGAGATAGCCCGCTATGCACAGAGCCATAATGTGACAAAGATAGTGATGGGCAAACCAAGGCGCTTCGGACTGTTTCCCACTCTTGCCCGAAAGATCCTGGTACGCACAAGAGATATCGATGTTTTCCTCTTTGCAGGCAAGAGCGAACAACCTGTACCCAAGAAAAAAATAGGTATAATCAGCCCGCTAAATTATGTCATAAGCGCAGTTGCTGTTATTCTTGGTTCTTTATTCGGTTTTCTTTTGAGAGACATTCTTGGTCAGATTAACTTACTATTCTTAATGCTCCTGCCTGTTGTAATCATCGCTATTTTCCTGGGGCGCGGCCCGTCTATCTTTGCAGCAGTCTTAAGCGTTCTCATTTTTGATTATTTCTTCATTCCACCGTATTTCACCTTTGCCGTTTCAGACGTAAGATATTTTTTATCTTATCTCATGTTCATTGCTTTTGCCTTTGTAATTAGCAATCTTGCGTCCAATCTTCAATATAAGGTGCAGCAGCTTCAACAAAGCGAGGCCAGGAATACAACATTTTACGAATTAAGCAAGGACCTGGTCACTGCCCAGAGCATTGATCAGGTTTTACACCTGATGATCCGTCATACAAGGCAAATTTTCCCATGCGACATGGCTATTTTTCTTCCTGAAAACGGGCAAATTTCGGTCAGGGCTTCTACCGACGGATTCCAGATAAACCCGAAAGAACTTGGCATTGCAACCTGGGTCTGGCTCAATGGCGAACCTGCAGGCATGGGTACGGATACGCTCCCCGAAGCATGGGCGTACTATCTTCCCATGAAAACGACAGATACCGTAAAGGGTGTTGTGGGATTTCATTTCGACAATCATGAGCAGATTCTTACCCCTGAAAATAAGGTTGTTCTTGATACCATTGCTCGCCTCGGGGCTCTGGCGATTGAAAGGATTGGCGGGAAGGAATGATATGCACCTGCTCCGTTCGTGTGATGAAAGTTAAATATAAATACAAATAACAGGAGTTTATTAATGGGAGGTTTTTTAATGAAGAAGATGACCGAACAGCATCTTATTAATGCATTTGGAGGAGAAAGCCAGGCACATATGAGGTATTTGCATTTTGCAAATCAGGCCGAAAAAGAAAAAATCAATAACGTAGCCCGCTTATTTCGCGCAATCGCCCATGCTGAATATATACACGCAGGAGACCATTACAGGGAGTTGAAACACCTTGATGGGGGTTTTGTCGCAAATAGCATGGCAGCTTTTGGCCCTGGCGATTCCAGGAAAAACCTTAAACTGGCCATCGCGGGCGAGACCTTTGAAATTGAGGAAATGTATCCTGTATACCTGGAAGTAGCGAAATTCC
Organism: Candidatus Methanoperedens sp.; assembly: GCA_041494705.1. Taxonomy (GTDB): domain Archaea; phylum Halobacteriota; class Methanosarcinia; order Methanosarcinales; family Methanoperedenaceae; genus Methanoperedens. Next base: position 85,886 of record JBGQBI010000002.1, on the reverse strand, counting down.
AGGGAGAAAAGGGAGCACAAAAAAGTTTTGAATGGGCTTATGGCACTGAAAAAATGCATAAGAAACTTTATGAAAAAGCATTGGACTCGGTTAATTCAGGAAAGGACGTTAAACTCGGTCCAATTCAGGTTTGCGAAGTTTGCGGATATACCCTGGAAGGAGAAGCGCCAGATAAGTGTCCCCTGTGCAGTGCGTCCAGAGATAAATTTACTGCATTTAATTAGATGCTATGAGCCATGAAGAAAATCCACTTACGGATAATCGGGCTCATAATGTGTATCCCATTCGTATATATGCTGATTGCATGTACTGTTAATCAACCCGTGTCATTAATTATACCCTGCACCGTGGGCGCTGGCACCGGTTTAGCAATACAAGTGGATGCTGCATTGGCTATTGGTCTTTACCTCCTGATTACAGGTGGTGGAAAACTCATAAATTAACGGAAAGCCATTAAAGTGCTCAAGATTTGACAGAATATGGTGATAACTAATGGATATCCAGACCACAACCCGTACTGAACTCATCGACATAACAGACCGGGTGCGCGCAATAGTAAAAGAAAGCAGGATAAAAGACGGCATCTGCGTCATCTCCGCGCGCCACACCACAAGCAGCATTATAATAAACGAGAACGAGCGCGGGCTCAGGGGCGATATGTTGGAAATGTTGGAGACGCTTATCCCCGAAAATAAGAGCTACGCCCACAACCGGATAGACAACAATGCAGACTCACACCTGCGCGCGGCCCTGCTTGGCAACAGCGCCGTCTTACCTGTCGAAGACAGTCATCTTGTCCTTGGAACGTGGCAGAGTATATTCTTTGTGGAACTTGACGGGCCAAGAAACCGGAGTGTTAATGTAAAAATATTGGAAAGCTAGAAAGTATCCAGCTCTCCCCTGGTGGTCATCTCGGTGATTTTTGTAATATCGCCAAGCCATTTATCGATTATAGCTTCAGATTCTGATTTTATAACCTTCATATTCGCGCCATCTTCCGGTATCACCTGGGCGCTTGCAATCAGCGGCTGGTCTATAGGCTTCCCTATCTGCGAAAGGATGCGAATATACACGTCTTCAATTCCCGAAACGTTGTCTGCAATATCCTTTGCTATCTGGTTGGAAAGAAGGTTGTACAGCTTGCCCACATGGTTTATGGGGTTCTTCCCGCTTGTGGCTTCCATGCTCATCGGCCTGTTCGGGGTAATAAGGCCATTGCACCTGTTCCCACGCCCTACAGAACCATCGTCACCCATCTCGGCTGACGTTCCTGTAACTGTGAGGTAAACCGACCCGCTTTTTTCGTCATCGCCTGTATTGACGAAGACTTCTACCTCTCGCTCGGTATATTCAGCAGCAAGGTCACATATTTTATTGCGAAGTTCTTCTTTTATGGAAAAATAGTGCGCCTGGTCGTCCACATGTTTGTCTATCATTGCGCAGGCAACGGTGAGGGTTATTTTATCGTTCTTCCTCATTCCCATGACCTTGATATCAGTTCCGATAGCCGGCATATCTTTCTTGAAGTTCAAGACCATCTGGCGTTCTGTATTATAAACAATCTGTTCCACTTCTGAGAAAGGAGCATGCCCTACGCCGAAAGAGGTATCATTTGCCATCGGCGCCTTTCCCCGTTTGAACACGCTCTGGAGGTCAGTTGAACCGACGCCCAGTTTGCAGTCAATGATAATATCATGTTCAGAATCAATGTCAGGCAGGGTATTTTTCAGGTATTGCTTTGCAGCCCTGACCGCCGTTGTATCTGTAGGTATCTTTATGCCCTCGAATTCTTTTGTCGCTCTTCCAACAAGAAGCACATAAATCGGTGAAATCAACTCTCCACCTTTATATTGCGGGCAGGAACGCCCCGCTACAACTTCGACCTGGTCGGTGTTATGATGGAGGACTGTTCCGCATTTTTTTATGTATTCATTGCACAGCGCCCGGCTTACTGCTTCTGCAAAGCCGTCTGCCATGCTGTCCGGGTGTCCAACCCCTTTTCTTTCTACTATTTCGATTTCCTGTTTTTCAATTGGAGTTTGTGTGATTTTTTCAACGCGAATATTTCTTGCCATTAAATTACCTCGATGGGTTTTCTTCAAATGATGTTATTTTATATATAATACCTTTCGGTTCATTTCGCGTTCTCCACCATACTTTAATATTATGCCGGATAAAAGCACACCCTGGAATCAATGACAATAATCGAATCAACAAAGTCACTCCTCAAAAAACACGGCTACCACCTCGCAGGTTCCCACGGCGCTGTAAAGACATGCCTGTGGCTCAACAAAAGCCTGCGCAACGAGGGCGGCTGCTACAAATCAAAGTTCTACGGCATTACATCGCACCGCTGCATCCAGATGACGCCCACACTGGTATGCAACCACCGCTGCCTTCATTGCTGGCGCGCCATCGAATCGCCGGTTGAGATCCCTGAAAAGTGGGCCTCCCCGGAAGAGATAGTTGAAAGCTGCCTCGCAGGGCAGCGCCGTCTGGTCTCAGGCTACGGCGGCTCGGAAACTATGGACAAAACAAAATGGAAAGAGTCATTCGAGCCGAAACATGCTGCAATCTCGCTTTCCGGTGAACCAACGCTCTATCCATATCTGCCCGAACTTATAGATGAATTCCATAAAAAGAATCTCACAACATTTGTGGTCAGCAACGGGACTAATCCGGAAATGATTGGAAAAATAAAGCCCACGCAGCTTTATATCAGCCTGAACGCGCCCGACAGGGAGACGTATGAAAAGGTATGTGCGCCTCTTTGCGATACGTGGGAGAACATAAAGCAGTCGCTTGAGCTCATGAAATATTCTAAAACCAGGACTGCTATCAGGATAACCCTGACTAACGGGGTTAATATGACGAATCCTGAAGGGTTTGCGAGCCTGATTGGGCTTGCTGAGCCGGAATATGTCGAGTTGAAAGCCTACATGCACCTTGGATTCTCAAGAAAGCGCCTGACTCAGGATAACATGCCTTCTCATGAGAAAGTACTGGGTTTTTCAAAAAAGGTGGCGCAAGCGCTGGGTTACTGCATCGCCGATGAATCCGAGAACAGCCGTGTTGTGCTGCTGTCTAAGGACGGGACAAAGCGAAATATCGTCTAACAAAATCCTTATGTGCTTTTATATGCTTATATCCATGCAAATATGACTGAAGGAGAGGCTGAGGTAATTTCAGGTGAAGACATACTTGAAGAACCCATCGAAATCCTGGTAAACCTCGCCAAAAATGGAGAGATTGACCCATGGAACATCGATATCGTCGAGCTTACGGATAAATTCTTAAAGCACGTCGAAGAGCTTGAAAAGATGGATTTGCGCGTTTCGGGGAGAACTCTGTTATATGCCGCCATACTTCTGCGCATGAAATCCAACGCGCTTGTGGAAGTGGATGAACCTCCAGGGGAAATAATGGATTATGAATCTGACAATTTTGAAATCAGCGATTATCCCATACCAGCAATGCCTCTTCGGCGCTTATCCAACCGCCCGGTTACGCTTGAGGAACTGTTATCCGAGCTGAAGAAGGCAGAAGCGGTAGAAAAGCGAAAGCTTGACCGCGTTAAAAACAAGACTGAAGAGCGCCGCACAACCATCGAGGAAGTGCTTTCAATCGCCCACGAGGAGGACATCGAAAGCAGGATGGAGAAAATGAGAAATTTATTAAATGAATTATTCGAGAAACAAAAATATATAAAATTCTCAGACCTTTCTTCTCCTCTTGACAGGACGGGAATGGTAATGGCTTACCTTGCCATCCTTTTCCTTGCCACAAAAAAGGAAATCTGGCTTGAGCAGGAAGAACTTTTCGGCGAGCTTTTCATACGGAGGCAGGGAGCATCGTGAGCGGGGATAAGGAGATAATTGAAGCGGCTCTGTTTGCATCGGGTGAACCCTTGGATACGGGACAGCTTCGAAACCTTGTCAGAGGAAAGAATGTCCGGGAATTACTCCAGGAATTAATGGATGAATATGCGGCGCGCGGAAGCGCTATTGAGATAAGGGAAATCGAGGGCAGGTTCGTGATGCAGGTCAAGCCCGAATTTGCTGAAAAAGTCAGGTCTCTTGCGCCCAAGGAACTTCGCTCACCTGTGCTTCGGACTCTTGCCATGGTTGCTTACCACCAGCCCCTGACCGTAGCTGACCTTGTGGATAGAAGGGGGGCAGCAGCGTATGACCATGTGAGGGAACTTGAGGAGAGCGGATTTGTATCCGCAGCGCCGCAGGGAAGGACACGCCTTCTCCAGACAACGGCGAGGTTTGCCGAGTATTTCAACCTCGATTCCGGCGACCCTGAAGCCATAAAACGCAAGATAATTGAACTTGCCCGAGAGCAGAAAATGGGGCTTGACAAATGGCTCGGGAAGCAGGGCATTGGGGTCACTCCTATGTATGAATCGTTAATGGCGCTATGCGGAATTGAGGAATACGAACTCGTAAATCCTTACAACCCTACCGATGAACAGCGTGACAGCCTGATGGACCTGGGCGTGCTTGTGATTTCCAGGGGTTATAAAGAAAAGCTGGGCGAATACTTTGACGGCAGGATAATCGAAGTCCAGGCTACAACGTTTGAGGATTTGACCAATTCCATCAATATCCTTGCCGAATACGGAAGTAAAAGAAAAGTGAAGGAAAGTATCGAATATATTTCGGGTTTGAAGCAGGAGTATATCGAAAGGGCCAATTTCATTATTGCGAAAGTAGCGCCGCAGACCGAAATGGTGTCACGAATAGTGAACGAACTGCGCCTGGGGATTTCGGGGGATGGCATCAAGATAGCACCTGATTACGGTACTTCAAGTAAAGGAGAAGAGATTGGAAGTGGGGCTGATATTTTGATACCTACTCATAAGAATGCGGAAATGGACGTTGTCAAGAGGATTTGCCAGAGGTATGATGCAGTGATTGAGGGATTGAAAAAAGTGAAGAAGTAGAGAAATTTAATGAGTTCCACGGGATAGAACTATTATCATATTGGCTAATGATTCAATCACTATATAAATGATTATTGCTGCGAGAGCCAATATTATAATAATTGCCGAGAGCACGGCAATGATTGCCCTGCCAAGCGTAATTTCATGAAACTTGTGTATCCCGTGAACCACAAGAACTAACGACCATATCACGGTAATATAGTTTATAAAAGGAATCCAGCCGAACAACAATCCAGGAGTGGCAGCGTACATAACAGCTTTTATTGACTGTGCATTTCCCTTTCTTCCTCCTGCGAGATATACAAAAATGTGAATGAAAAGTCCCAATATGAATATTCCAATAATCCCGAAAACCCATGCCCTCGCAAAAATCGTTATTGCCCCTTCATTTCCATCACCTGCTACAATAGACCGGAATGTGAACAATGCAGAAAATATTACGACCGTGATTAAGTAATATCTTGTTGCACCCGCAAAGCTGTCTTCTTTCGAAGCCTCGAATGTCCTTACCGGGTCAAGTAAAAAGCCTTTTGTTTTTCCGACAAAATCCATACATACCACAATGATTTTAATAATTATATTGTGTATATATATCTTTGCTATTAAAAAAACATATATTCCCGCAGGATAATCAATAATCATGCTCACAAAACAAGAGGGAGAACTGGCAGTTCGCCTTGCAAGAAAGGCTATAGAGGAATGCCTGAAAAACGGGAAAAAAATCAACCCGGATAACCTGCCAAAAGTATTTAAAGAGAAACGCGGCGTCTTTGTGACTTTAAATAAGAAAAAGGACAGGAAGGAGCTTCGCGGCTGTATCGGCCGGCCTTATCCCGTATTGCCGCTCGGGGAGGCGATAATAGTATCCGCAATCAACGCAGCCCGGGACGACCCTCGTTTTCACCCTGTTAAACCTGAAGAGATAAATGACCTTGTTATCGAAGTAACGGTGCTCACTATTCCAAAACGCATAAAGGCAAAGCCAAAAGAACTCCCGGATAAAATAGTAATCGGGAAGGATGGCCTGATAGTCGCGGCCGGCATGAGTTCAGGGCTCTTGCTCCCTCAGGTAGCAGTTGAACACGGTTTTGATTCCACGGAATTCCTGTGCCAGACCTGCATGAAAGCAGGGCTTATGCCTGATGCATGGCTTTCCGGCGCCGAAGTATATTCTTTTGAAGGCCAGATATTTGAGGAAGTTGAACCCGGCGGAGAGATAAAGGAAAAGGATATTAAGTGCGGGGAATAAAGATTGGTAATGAAAGGAGTGATTAAAATGTCTGATTTATGTTTATCAGCTGATTCTAAAAGCGAGGAAATTCTTCCGATTGCGAAAATGGTACATGAACTTTTATCCCTTCCTGTCACGATGCGCAGCAAGAACAAAAGAGGTGTAAGGCTTGAGAAAGGGAAAGTGGTAGATAAGGATTATACAGGTCCGATACTTGAAGAGGCTTTAATCAAAAATTGTGTTATCCATACCATCCCTGACAGGGGTGCATACAAGGGAATACCGGTAGTGGTTGCCCCAATCCAGGACAGCGAAGGAGAACCGATTGCAGCCGTGGGTATTGTGGATGTGGTCTGCACCATCGACCTGGCATCCGTATTCGGGAATTATCCGCAGATAGTGCGGCAGGTGGAAGAAAAGAAAGGGAAGAAATTTTGAACCAAAGGGTTAAATCTGATAACATTATAGTAAGCAGTCCTACCAGAGGTGAATCATGGCAAGATTTCCAGAAGCGGAAAAAGTACTTTTACATATGAAGATATGCATGAAATGCAATGCGCGCAATTCAGTACGCGCAACAAGATGCAGGAAATGCGGATATACCAATCTTAGAATGAAATCAAAGGAACTTAAGGGAACGTAAACCAGATGGTCGTCGAGGAACGCCTCAACCAGATTGTTGAAAAAGAAGGTGCTGTTCACCTTACCCTTATCGACCCTGATTCCCAGTTACCTGAGGATGCAGGGAAAATTGCACACGAGGCATCCCTTGGCGGAACGGATGCTATAATGGTGGGGGGCTCCACCGGGGCCACAGGGGCTACGGTTGAACAGACTGTACAGGCGATAAAATCAGCCTGTGACCTGCCGGTCATTTTATTCCCCGCAAATGCATGTGGACTTGCCGAGGGCGCTGATGCAGTATTTTTCATGAGCCTTCTCAATTCCAGGGATGTAAATTATATTACCACGAACCAGGCTATAGGTGCGCCGCTTGTGTATAAGCATGGCATCGAACCGATATCCATGGCGTATATCATAATAGAACCAGGCGGAGCCGCAGGATGGGTGGGCGATGCACGCCTGATACCGAGAAATAAACCCAAGCTTGCAGTCGCATACGCGCTTGCGGCAAAATACCTCGGTATGCATTATATTTATCTCGAAGCGGGTTCTGGCGCAGATAAACCTGTGCCTGTTGAAATGGTGGCGGCTGTGAAAAAGGCCGTCGGGGAAACGACCAAAGTTATCGTGGGCGGCGGCATCAGGGACGGGCCTGCTGCCAGGGAACGGGTAAAAGCCGGAGCCGATATGATATGCACAGGCACGATTGTTGAGCAGGTTCAGGATATCAAGGGAAAGATAGAAGAACTTGTCAAAGCGATAAAATCATAAATCCGGGTTTTCTACTTATTATTTTTCTTCAAGTTTCCTGATACTCTCGGAAAAAGAAAGAGGTTCAAACCCGAATATCTTTTTAAGGTCATTCGGTTCGCAAACCATGTTATTTTGCAGGGATTCTATCAGCCAGTAAACCACATTTGGATTCACAGGCGAAAGCTTTCCAAGTACTGCTGCTGAGAGCCGATTCCATGAACCTGGAATGGAAATGAAAATCTTTTTTAATCCAAGTTCCTCCGAGTACTGCCGTATCAATTCTTTATATGTGAAAATCTGTGAGCAGCCTATGTCATAGCATTTGTTTAAAGTTTCTTTCCTGTCAAGGCACTCCACAAGATACCGTATCACGTTGTCGATATAAATGGGCTGCACTTTTGTGTTCTCCCAGTTAAGGACAGGGATAATTGGAAATTTTCTAACAGCAGTATCCAGAATATCAAAAGCTGCGCCTCCCCTGCCGATTATGACCGACGCCCTGAAAATCGTGTAACCGATGCCGCTGTTCTTGATTATTTCTTCAACTTCCTTCCTGCTCTCAAGGTGATGCGATAGTTTTTCATGAGGATTTCTCATGCCGGTGAGATGTATTATCCTTTTAACGCCATTTAGCTTGCAGGCTTTGACCATGTTATTTATAGCAAGCCTGTCGAGTATATCAAACCTTTTCTGCTCGCCTTTTGGCTGGTTCCCCATCATGTGAATAAAGTAATATACGGTGTCTATGCCTTCTGTTGCCCTGACCAGCGAATCATAATCAAGGACATCACCTGTTATGTAGGTTATGTTCGGTTTTTCCTGGCTTGCCGGTTTCCTGACAAGGCACCTGACCTCTAAGTTTTTTTCAGATAATGCCAGCAAAACCCGGGCGCCTATGAAACCTGTTGAACCTGTTAGGAGTATCATATATATTCTCTGTGAGATGAAATATTTTAATTATCTGCTACCGGATGCTATGCCTCAGTTCCTATAGCGTGCTTCAGCTGGGTTTTCTTCAATAAAATAATATCCGCACGGTTGATGCTCCTGCTCATCCTGAGTTCTTGGATATTTCCTGCACATGGGCGGCCTGATACCATGTATGGTGCAGATGGCTTTGTGAGAATTATGATTTTCGAATTTCAGGAACGGGCATTTATATAAAAACATGCAGCAAGACCCGCAATTTTTACATTCACCGACGCGGGTGTCATCCACCGGAAGAATACTTGTCGCAGCTCTCCTGATTTTTCCAGCCAAACGATCCATCTCTCGATTAATGTAATGCAGAATAGATAAATATTTTGATTTGATAGGAGTGTAAAAAAGTTGGTTTGGTATAAATATTAGCCACGGAGGCGCAGAGACACCGAGAAATAATAACTCAGTGACCTCCGTGTCTCTGTGGCTATTTTGCTTTTTGATTTAACAACACCAAAGGATTTTACACCCACTTCAACTGAAAAGCTTAATTACTTCCAATACATTAAAAGTGGCTGTTTCTTTTGTACAGGAACGGGCGATGGAGTTCGCCTTTAACCGCTTGATAGCTGATAACTCCTACCAATCAGGATTTATTTCGAAAAGAGACAGGATATGAGAGCGGACATAATAGCGATTGTAGGTTTGATAGTTTTCATCTCAAGTTTAATCTCCCTGAGAGTTGGATTATCGGTAGCGATAATTGAAATTCTCTTCGGGGGAATTGCCGGGAATCTGGGGGTTATGCCCGAGGATTGGATGCTGTATCTGGCAAGTTTTGGAGGAATTCTCCTGACATTCCTTGCAGGGACTGAAATCGATACCGGGTTAATGAAAAGGAAATTTAAAGAGAGCTTTTTAATTGGCGTTTTTTCTTTTCTGGCACCTTTTACCGCGGTTTTCCTTTATACATACTATATTGCAAATTGGAATCTTTTTGCTTCTTTAATTGCAGGGACTGCATTATCTGAAACATCACTGGCCGTAGTCTATTCGGTTCTCGTGGAGACGGGATTGTCAAAAACAGAGATTGGTAAATTAATTATGGCATCTACCTTTATAACCGATATGGGCACTGCGATTGCATTAAGCGTATTATTTGTCAGGCCAACGCTGTATACGGCCATCTTTATTTTGGTTTCATTGTGTGTGATTTATTTTGCAGGAAATTTTTCTCATTATGTTTTCCATAATCCGAAATTGAAGAACAAAGTGATTGAGCCTGAAATAAAATATATCTTCCTGCTTTTGTTTATGTTTATGTTTTTCGCAAATATAGGTGAGGGGCAGGCGGTCTTGCCTGCATTTGTCCTGGGACTGGTTATGTCAAAACATTTCACTGAGACATCAGTGACAAAGGATGTAAGGAACAGGTTGAGAACGGTTGCTTATGCGGTTATTACCCCGATATTTTTTATTGTTGCAGGCTTGAAGGTTTCATTGCCGCTGATTGCATCTGCATATGGGGTCTTTGTTGCTATTTTCATTGTTAAGCAGTTGAGTAAGTTCATCGGTGTTTATTTTCTTGCCAGAAAATATATTCCTGATGGAAATATTTATACCACGCTGTTAATGAGTACAGGTTTAACCTTCGGGCTGGTGGCAAGCCTGTTTGGTCTGCAGTCGGGTTTGATAGACCAGGTGCAGTATTCTGTTTTGACCGGAGTGCTGATAGCAAGTGCGGTTATCCCGACAATCATAGCACAGAAATGGTTTATGCCTGTTCATTCTGAGGATATTGTTGATTTGAAGAATGGGAATTGAAAGGGTTTTTGATGGAATATATTTTAAAGGTAGAGAGCCCTATTGATTTCCATGTGTCATCGGTTAAGAGTAATATTGTGATAGAACACGGATTGCACGGATGACACGGATGCGCGCGGATACGAGAATAAATCCGTGAAAATCTGTCTAATCCGTGTCATCTGTGTTCTATTTAAACTAAATTGGTTAATCATAAAAAATCATTGGTTCTTTGGAAAACGATACATATCGAGCCAGTCAAACTCCTTAACCGATGACCAATGTATTGATTTCATTGAGGAAAAGCATGAAAGTTAAAACTATAACTAAAGAACGTATCCTTGTAGAAGGGACAACCGCGCTAATAAAACGTCTTGGTTATGCAAATGCGGCGCGGTTTATTTCGTTGCTGGGCGGGAAAGGTGATATGGTGGTGGAGATAAGGAAAAAAAGAGAGAGTGAAGGCATTGGGGAAGTGGTGAAAAGGATAAGGAGCAAAAGCGGGTCTTAGAAAAGAGTGAAGATTATTTATCGGCTAACATTCTGAGGGCTTTATCGTTCCGGCGCATCGTTTCTTTTGAGAGCTTCTTTCTTTTTGGTGTCAATCCCCTTCTGCGGCTATTGAGGGTTGTTCTCGTGGGTGGGCGCACGTTCGCTTTTGCGTGAGGGTGAGGGGCAGTCCTCAATAATTGACCGTCAAGATGGGGAGATGGATTTTTATGAGAAGGAATGCTTGATAAGGGTATTAATGATTATGTAAATGGAGGGAGGATTTTGGGCAGTTGCATGAGTGCTACAGGAAGTTTCATCCTACGTTTGTGAAGGGTTGGTAGCTTTAATGAGGGGCAGTCTAAAATGCAGATTCAGTTTTTTTGTTGTCGATCGGTTACCAATTGCTAATAAAACTGCCAATCTACAATCTCACACAATTTCCTTATAACTATTTGCAATCAGCAACTTCAAACATATTGAGAATAAGAGAAAAAAGAAATCAAAAAGGAAAAGAAGTGTGTAATAAATATTGAAAGCCAAGCCATTATAATTATAATACAATGCTAAAAAAATGATGGGAAACAAAAATGGCAATAGAAAATCCTCCCCTAAGGATGGAAGTATCATTATAAATAAATTTGAAGTCTTTTTCCTTTCAGAAGTAATGAAATATTGCCAACGCAAAATATTTTCATCATTCGTTAAATCCTTGATTCTCGGTCTTAAATCTTTATTTATATATTTAGCTATCGACACAATCATTACGTCGTGTCTGGAGAAAATCAAAGAAATGGAGATAAATATTATCGGTGTCAGTAATAAAAATAAGCGCGTATAATCAAGGCTCATAACACTGCTGATGAGGGCGGAGCTAATGGAATTACTCGAATCAACAATCACGAATCTAATGAATGCAACAATCATTCCTACTAAAATTAAATAATAATGTAAAAGTTGTTGCTGAAAACCTACTCTTCGTGATATCTCATCAGATAGTGTCTTATATTCCTCCAAATATACCTTTAACTTCATTTCGTTGGTATCTTCTCCCCTTTTCTCGTTTGGTCTTTTTTCAGAACTATTATCTATGAACGGCGAATTCGAAGCCAAAATAGAATCTTCTTTTCTAATAATATGCAAAATCCTTAAAGTACCACCAATGTTGCATTTAATACGTTTGTTAAGCTCCATATTACCACTAATGATTTCAAAGATTCATATTTAAATACTTCCCTTTTTTTGTGACAGATTCATACGTTGGTTGAATTGAAAATATCATAAAAAATGAATCTAACAAAAAATTATATGCAAATCAGGATAATTGCATCCTCCACACAACTTTTCAATCCCCAGCAAAACAACCATCCGTCAAAAAAATTTATAGCCAATAAGACTGTAGTGAAGCCCGACGGTGACACAATGGCAGAAAAGCAACCACAAACAGAAGAAAAAAAAGCAGTCCTTCCTCCAAAATCAAACTTCAGCGAATGGTATAACGAACTCCTTTTGATGGGGGAAATAATGGATGTCCGTTATCCGGTCAAAGGGCTGTATGTCTGGTTCCCGTTCGGGTTTGATGTGCGAAAGCGCACGTATGCGATAATCCGCGAGTTGCTTGATAAAGACCACAAGGAAGCGCTTTTCCCTCTTCTCATCCCTGAGACCGAGTTCATGAAAGAGGCAGAGCACATAAAAGGCTTTGAGAACGAGGTTTACTGGGTAACCCACGGCGGCAGGAACGAACTTGATGTCAGGCTGGCTCTCCGCCCCACGAGTGAAACCGCTATTTATCCCATGTACAAAGTATGGGTGCGCTCCCATGCCGATTTGCCAATCAAGATATACCAGATAGTGAACACCTTCAGGTACGAGACAAAACACACGCGCCCCCTCATCCGCCTCCGCGAAATAACGTCCTTCAAGGAAGCCCACACAGTCCACGCCACATGGGATGAAGCAGCAAAGCAGGTCGAGGAAGCCACGCGCATTTACCAGGAATTTTACAGGCGGCTTGCAATCCCGACCATTGTTTCAAAACGACCTGATTGGGACAAATTCCCCGGGGCTGATTACACAATGGCTGTGGACACGCTGATGCCAGATAACAAAACATTACAGATAGGAACGGCTCACCATCTCGGCAGCAATTTCGCAAAGACATTTGACATAAAATATGAAGATTTAAACGGCGAGCAGCAATACGCTCACCAGACATGCTACGGGATTTCGGAACGCAGCATCGCAGCGTTGATTTCTGTTCATGGCGATGATAAGGGACTCGTATTCCCGCCTGAAGTGGCGCCCATACAGGTCGTGGTCATCCCGATTCTATTTGGAAAGAGCGAGGAAATATTAAAAGCATGCAGCGATGTGGCGGACAGATTAAAAGATAAGGGCATGAGAGTGGTTCTTGACGACAGCGACGAGCGCCCGGGAGCCAAATATTACAAATGGGAAATGAAAGGCGTGCCCATCCGGGTAGAAATCGGTCCGCGCGACCTTAAAAACAATGTTGCCACTGTCGTCAGGAGAGACAGTGCAAGTAAGGAAACTGTTCCTCTCGATAATATTATAGAAGAAATCCAGAAAAGGTTTGAAGAAATACGTGAAAACCTGTTCGGGAAAGCCAGAAGCTCGTTGAATGAACGCATCATAAACTGCAGTACGCTTGAAGAAGTGAAGAATAAAATTTCGAATGGCATCGCCCGGATTCCATGGTGCGGTGAACGCGAATGCGGGCTTGCGATGGAAGAAGCAGTCGGCGCGGGCATACTCGGAGTGCCTGAGGGCGAGCTTGGCAAGGGCGCCGGAAGCTGCCCTGTCTGTGGAAAAAATACAGAAAATATGGCGATAATGGCGAAAACATATTAGACATGTTATCAATAAAAAGAAGATGGAATATATAAGAATAGTGGCTGGAATAGCGATACTGTGCCTCTTTTTGCTTTCGGGAAACGCAGGCGCGAATCCGCCTCCAGCAATCCTTAGTATAGACGGGAATGAACAGACCTCAGGAATCGGAAGCAGTTGCTGGAGGGTAGAAAACGAGACATATTCAGTATGTGGAGATTCTGCGGGAATCATAACACCAGCAGAGCCTTTGCTTACCCGGTCACCGTTTACAGCACATTTACGTATGCCCCTTCTGGAACCCCCTGAAGAGTTAGGATTTAGCACTACCCGGGTCACGGATAATGACGAACTTAAGGAGGCTGCAAATGGTGTGCGAGTGTGGAGTTTAAAATATGGGAATGCGACGAACAGGTACAAGCGGCCTTTAGAGCGCGAGCCGGATATATATCTCTCCCTTAAACCCGGACTTTACGTTTTGCGTGTGGATGCCAATTGGAAAGATAATGGTTCTGTATCCTACGGTTTTCTGGTAAAGGTATACGAACCGGAAGCCAAAATTACCAATAATGTTAGCTCTATCGAAAAGACTGCCAATGTTAGCACTGTCGAAAAGACTGCTGGGTTTGAGGTTTTTCTGGCAATAACGGTACTTCTGGCAGTATATACCACATGGCGAAAGAAAGGGTAAGAGTTTGGAAAGGATGATCAATTCAGCCCAAAGACAATAAAAAAGCCAACCTTAACCCTGTTAAATAATGAAAAAATGTCTCATGCAAACTGTCCAGCCACAAAACCGGAAGTCCACGCCCAGTGTAAATTGTATCCCCCAAGCTGCCCAGTCACATCAATGACCTCACCTGTAAAATAGAGGCCTTTGACCTTCCTGGATTCCATTGTTTTGGATGAGAGTTCATCCGTATCAATTCCGCCAAGGGTGACCTCAGCCGTTTTAAAATCTTCAGTAGAATCAGGTTTAACCTCCCAATTATGAACCCGGTGAGCTATGCCTTTAAGTTCCCTTTCATTATATTGATTGACCGGTTTTGACTGGATATTTGAATCGCACCAGATTTTCGCAAAACGCGACGGCAGATACAGCGAAAGCAGGTTATGAATTTCGATTTTACTTTTGCTAAGTTGTTTTGAAATGAAAATACCGTATATATCAATATCTGGCAATATATCAATGACAATGGCATCGCCCTCCTTCCAATATGAGGAGCTCTGAAGTATAGCGGGGCCGCTAAGTCCCCTGTGAGTGAAAAGGATACTTCCCCGAAACTCCATTTTGTTGCATTTGATAGCGGCGTCAATTGAAATACCGCTTAATTCGCCAAATATTGCCAGGTCTTTTTGGGAAAAAATGAAGGGAACAAGTGCCGGTTTTAGCTCCGTAATTTTAAGACCGAACTGCTTTGCGATTTTGTACCCTATGCCTGAAGCTCCTGATTGTGGATAAGACGCTCCGCCTGTAGCAATAACAAGCGACTCAGACTCAAAAGTACCATGATCAGTCGATACGATAAAAGAATCCTCCTTTTTCACGTCCTTAATCCGGCAATTTAAAATTATGTTTACACTTGCATCATTACTTTCCTTCTCCAGCATTCGAATTATTTCTTCAGCACTTTTGGCGCAGAATAATTGTCCCTGTTCTCTTTCCTCATATTTTACGCCATGTTTTACAAGCATGGCAATGAAATCATCCGGTGTAAAACGGGAAAGCGCGGATTTGCAAAAGTGAGGATTATTTGATATAAAATTTGTGGCGCTCATATTGACATTCGTAAAATTACAGCTTCCACCCCCGGAAATACGAATTTTTCTCCCGATTTTCGAAGCATGGTCAAGAACAAGAACCGAGCGCCCTCTTTTTCTGCATTCAATGGCGCACATCATGCCAGATGCGCCCGCTCCAATGACGATGACATCTTTTTTTATCATAATATTCAATTTCTTCCTTCTACTGGGAGAATACCCTGAAAAGAAAAAGGGGGCTTGCGGAAACATCGGAGGGGATGGATGCGATGCCGCTGCCCCATTGGTATAATAAATGTCTTTACATATAAATATTTTCCATAATTTAAGCCCGGTTTACCCCTCACATTCCGAATTTCTTCATCATTTTTTGGACGTTGAACTTGCCGCTGCCACCCAGATTCTTGATTGTCTTCTGCATCGTTTTATGATACTTCAGGAGTTCGCGCACCTCTTCATATTTCGTTCCCGAGCCCCGCGCTATCCTCGTTATCCTCGGGCTGTTGATATGTTTTGGTTCTTCAAGTTCCATATCATTCATCGAATCCATGATGTACTTGTATTTTTTCATTTTTTCCTGGGTCACGGCGAACATTTCATCAGAGACATTCATTCCGACTTTGCCAAGCGGTATCATCGACATTATCTGTTTCAAGGGACCCATTTTGTTCATGGCTTCCATTTGTTTGTACATATCCTTCAGGGTGAATTTCCCCTTGAACATGGCTTCCACATCAAAATCCTCGGTTTTGAGGGTTTCTTCCGCTTTTTCAAGAAGCGACTTGATATCACCCATACCCAGCAGGCGCGAAATGAACCTGTCGGCTTCAAATTTCTCAAGGTCATCCGGCGTCTCGCCAACGCCAATAAAAGCAATCGCAGAATCGGTATCAGAAACTGCCGACATGGCGCCTCCACCCTTGGCTGTGCCGTCAAGTTTTGTTATGATTACGCCTGTTATTCCGATGGAGGCGTTGAACGCCTTTGCCTGGTCGCTCGCAAGCTGCCCCATTGCGGCATCAAGCACCAGGAATTTGTGATCTGGTTTTGCGATATTATGTATATCTTCCATTTCTTTAATGAGGTCTTTCTCAAGAGCATGCCTTCCTGCAGTATCAACTATCTTCACATCGAATTTTTCGATTGCCTTGAGCCCGCGCTGCGTAATGGCAACGGCATCCTTGACGTCTTTTTCACCGTAGAAAAAAATACCCATGCGGTCGCAAAGGGTTTTTAACTGTTCATAGGCTCCTGCCCTGAAGGTATCGGCGCATACGACAGCCGGTTTTAATCCTTTCCTCTGGAAATAGCGAGCTAATTTTGCAGTAGTGGTCGTCTTGCCGCTTCCCTGAAGCCCCACCATCATTATTGTCTGGGGTGCAAGCTTCACATTTGCACTTTTCCCGAGGATGTTTATGAGTTCCTGGTAAACGATACGGATAACATGCTCCCGCGGATTCATCCCGCCCGGCGGTTCTTCCTTGAGTGAGCGCTGTTTTATCTTTTGCGATAACGCCATCACATGCTTTACGTTTACATCCGCCTGCAGCAGCGCGCGCTGGATATCATGGACTACCTCGTCCACTATCTTTTCATCTATCCTGCTTGCTCCGACAAGTTTTTTAAGGGCGTCCTGAAGAGAACCGCCAAGTTTATCGAGTACCATATTGTGCTATTTCATGGTAATATTCCTGCTTTTAGTTAAAGCTTATGGATTTAAGGCTTTACAGGATTGTTATGGATTAATTAAGATAAGTATATAATTATTCCAATAGTAGCTGGTTGATATGAGCATAGAATATACGGGGATTAATAAACAAACCGCAGAAGGAGAGGTAAAGAATTTTCTTGATTCCTGCCCGGATGGTGCGATATTCAAGATGGTGATAAATTCAAAAAGGGGTTATCTCAGAATCAAGATTAAAAACCCTGGCAAAAGCAGGATAAGAAGATTAATCGGAAGATTCCGGAGAAAAAAGTCAAATCCTTAGCATCAAAAACCCAGGATATCAATCGCAATATCCCCGAGGGCGTATATTATCAGTGATATGAGAATAGCAATTACAATTATATGGATATGTTTGTTATGATTGTAAAATGCGGTTTCAACTATTGTGATGAAAATCATAAGCAATACACCGAGGATGAGTCCCAGTCCAAGGCGCAATGCAATATCATATAAAACCTGAATCATGTACTCTCAAAATTGCGCCTATTTGATATAATCTTATTCTTAATATCTTATTCTTAACAAAAACTATTCAAACATAGTAAACCAATTATACCCTATGAAGAATGAGATAATTATAGGCATAAGCGGCGCTTCAGGTGTCCAGTACGGCATCCGGCTTCTTGAAACCCTGAAAAAAATGAAAGGATTTGAAACCCATCTGGTTATTTCCGAATCCGCGAAAAAACTTATAGAGATAGAGACAGCTTTTTCAGTCCGCAATGTGGAGAAACTGGCGGATAACGTTTATGACGATTATGATTTTACAGCGCCAATAGCGAGCGGTTCCCATAAAACCAAAGGGATGGTGGTGGCGCCATGCAGCATGAAGACCCTTGCATCAATCGCAAGCGGGATGTCGGATACATTGATTTCAAGAGCTGCCGACTGCTGCCTTAAAGAAAAACGACCTCTCGTTTTAATGACGCGTGAGACACCACTGAACCTGATACACATAGAGAACATGAAAAGAGCATTCGAGGCTGGAGCTTCCATACTTCCTGCGTGTCCTGCTTTTTATACAAAACCCAAAACTATCGATGAACTTATTGATTTCATGTCAGGTCGCGCTTTCGACCTTCTTTCCATTGAGCATAATTTATACAAGCGGTGGCGTGAATGAGTTTGCGGGGATTCTTAGAACAACTTAAAGCCGAAGGTAAACTCAAAGAAGTCACAAAACGCCTTTCGCCCGTATTTGAGGTATCGGCATCGGTCGGAAAAGAGCCCACTCTATTTACAAATGTCGATGGTTCAAGAGTGGTCATGAATATCCTTGGTTCAAGGGATTTGCTTGCAGAAGCGCTCGGTATATCTCCTGAAAAAATTATTGAATATCTTTCCTCATGCTCAGCCGAAGGCGATGTAAAGCTTGTGAAAGATTCGCCCACAAAAGAAATCACAGGAAAACCAGACCTCACAAGACTTCCCATCCTTACGCATTTTGAGGGTGACGGCGCCCCGTATATCACAGCCGGCGTCGTGGTGTCGGAATATGATGGAATCATGAATGCCTCAATCCACAGGCTGCGTGTAATCGGAAAAGACAAGTTAGCAGCGCGGCTTGTTGAATTCAGGCACACGTATAATCTTCACAAGAAAGCCGCGGAACACGGAGAGCCCCTGCCCGTGGCAATTGTTATCGGAATCGACCCTGTGACCCTCTTTGCCATCTCAACCCGCGTGCCTGAGGGAAAGGAATTTAATTATGCTTCGGCGCTAAAAGGTGAGCCTATTGAGCTATTCGAATGCAAAAACGGTATCAAAGTCCCTCATGCAGAGATAGTGCTTGAAGGATACATCCATCCTACCGAACTCATCGATGAAGGGCCCTTCGTGGATATCAGCGGCACATACGATATAATCAGGAAACAGCCGGTTATCTACCTGACAAACATGATGCACAGGCGTGATCCCATTTACCATGCCCTTCTTCCAGCGGGAAGCGAACATCATATCCTGATGGGAATTCCGTATGAACCCCTGATTTTCAATGAAGTGAAAAAAGTGGCGGATATCAGGAATGTGGCACTCACGCCAGGCGGGTGCTATTATTTCCATGCTGTAATACAGATTCATAAAACAAATGATGATGAACCCAGGAAGGCAATAGATGCGACATTTGCTGCCCACAAAAGTTTAAAACATGTCGTGATTGTGGATGAGGATATCAATATTTACGACCCGAATGATATCGAATTTGCGATAGCGACACGTGTGAAAGGCGATGAGGATGTTTACATTTATCCGAATGTGAGGGGAAGCACGCTTGACCCGCGCTCAGAGAACGGCATCGGGACAAAGATTGGTATAGATGCTACGATGGATTTGAGCAAGAAATGGAAGTTCGAGAGAGCAAGGCGACCTAAAATAACCGCAGATGAACGCAGATGAACGCAGATTTTTTTATATGCCTCCCCCGGGCGCGCCGATTGGCATTTATAATGAACAGCACACGGATGACACGGATTGGACGGATATTCACGGATAATTTTAATCCGTGTGCATCCATATTATCAATGAAATCCTTGTTCTATTCAGGCGCCACAAATTTATCACTCTTTGAATATTAAATTCCTGGCGCCGATATGTATCCGATGCGACCATGAAATCCTGAATGCCAAAAAATTCGAGATGTTTTTGCTGTTATTAAGAAATAAAACCGCAGATAAATGCAGATTTGTAATTTTAGTAACACATGTAACGTTACTAAATTTTGTAACGGCAGAAAACTGAAATAGAACAAAAGCATCTCACGCGGCGAATAAAAAATCACTTTCACTCCGCTTTCAAAAGATATATATGGAGATAAGTGGTCTATTCAAAAAACGAACCGCAGATAAACGCAGATGAACGCAGATTAATTGCAAGGGTGGCGATAATAACTTGAACCAAAGTATCGAAACCGATGGTGGAAAGCCTGCCGATGGGGCGCGGGAGGAGAGCGGAGAGGGGCGGGAGAGTTAGCCAACTATGAGTGAAAATGTGAATAATAACCTGTCACTTATACATTATAAACCAAAAGAGCTACCTAATGGTTTTAAAATTTTTTCAAGTTCAGTTAGACAGTATTTTGCTGATAAGCATCCGCATCCTATATTTCACAATCATTATCCAGACGGGAGATCAATTTATAGAAGTAAAGGGGCACCTTTTCAGTTCAAAGTCATAAACAACGAGGTCTATATTTTAGCACTGAATGAGGGAGTTGATTTTGCAAAATCATTCCAATGGCCGGAGAAAATAACTATGCCAGTAGGACGCAATGGATTTGTCGTAGAACTCAAATTATCATCAAAAACAACAAAACAGGCGAATTTCCAGCAATCTAACTTTATATGTTATAGAAACATCTCTCCATACATAGCTTTAAATCAGGATAAACAGAAGGCTTATCTCTCATTATCTGAAGACGATAAAAGACAGGCTATTGAAAAGGGACTTGCAAATCATATTCTTGCTGCCGCCAAGTGGTGCGGTATTACAGTTTCACATCGGATTCAAACAAATCTTATCCAGATGAAAACAGGGATTCCTATAAAGATAAAAGACAAACTGAAATTTCCTCCATTTGATGTGATGTTTGAATGTAATACGGAAATTCCGGATTATATTGGCATTGGTAAATTCGTATCCAGAGGTTATGGGACGTTGGTGCATTATGGTTGAGACCGAGCTTGTATTCAAAAGAACATGCAATTACTGGATTGATGCTGGAATTGTAGGATTTTACGACACGTTAAATAAACCTCTCCCAAATACTGAAACAATCGGGGAATGGGGAAAAACGATTAAGAGTCATTCGAATATTGATGTAAATCTTACATCTGACCAGCTTATCATCAAAGGTGAGGAACGTCAAGTTGACCTTGCTTTATCTTATGCTCTAGAACGAATTAGAACTACGCTATACGACGTTTCAACGGAAAAACAAATTTCAGCGCCTGAAAAAGATGGACGAATAAAACAAAATAGCATTATAGCAGGTGAGGTGATAGCGTCTGGAAAACAGTCCAAGATTATAGTATCTGGTAACCAAGTAGGAACTACATATTTCAGACAGGAACTTATCAAAAATATAGGGGAAAAAAATATTTTTTTACCTATTATACAAAAGAAGACAAAAAATCAATCTAAATGTATTTTCTGTGGTCAATCAACTGATACAAACCTTGCAATGAAAAAAGCTGAGGAGGTTTTTCTTGGACCTGCTTCAAGATCGTCCCCTTTTGTTGAAGGAGAAAGTTCTAACAGATGTTTCCATTCATACCATAATGGATCCCAAAAATGTTGGCAATGTGGATACATTACATTTTTTGCACCTTTGTTATTGTTTTATCGACGAATAACAATAGATCGAGAGAAGAAAGACACCTATTATATATTGCCTTATGTTTCGGGCAATCTCTCCGCAACATATCGATTATATAGATCTCTATCGGGGAAACGAGGATTGGCACGAGCTCTTGGTACTGATTTATCCGATAAAAATTATGTGAGTTCATTTGGTGCTGTGCCACGAGGGATTCCTTCATTAACATTATCTTTTTATTTTGATCTATTCGATCGGCTTTTACCGAAATCATCATCAAGGTTACTTCAAACTTCTCAGAATATTGGCTTTATTGATAACAGGGGTTCTGTATTTCAGACAGCATTATTTTTAATAAGAGATAGTGGACAGAAAAGTTTTGTAATGAGAGAAACAACTATTGATCGGTCTGCTTACTTCATAAAACTATATTCATATCTTAAAATATTTTTTTATAATGAAGGACAACTTTTGAAAACATTGAATTTTTTAATTGAAAGATCGTCAGATTTGTTAATTGTTAATGGACAAAAATTTAGAAGAACTCAACTCCAACGGATTTCAGTTATAAAAGCCACTCAAGCATTAACTGAAGGAAAGCATGTTTATGGATATCTACTGCCAATCCTTTCGTCAGATTTGAAAGAAGATACGGCAAAACCCTATGACTCAGATCAGATTACAAGTTTATTTCAAAAATATGATCAATGGCTATTTAATAAGGAGAATGAATTTATGTCAAATATAGTTAAGCAAGCAAAAGAATCGGGTTGGTATTTAAGTCAGGACTTTTGGAATAATCCTGGCTGGGATAATGAAGAAAAAAAGAATCTTATTAAGCGATACTATTATAGCATTGAGAGGTCACCATCCCCGGTAAAGTTCTTGGAGCAAGTTAGACACGCTTATAAAAAGATAGAAAAAGAAATCCCAATTGAAATGATTTTTCATACGGAAGATGGCAGCGAGGACATTAATAAATTTGAGGTATATCGTGTCTATTTTCTTGCAGGAATGTTAAATGGTTTGATAAATAGAAGCAAAACTACTCTTGCAATAGTAGAATCGCTTCAAACTACTTAAAAGGAGGATAAAACAATGATTAACGCGACAAACTTAAAACCCTCAAAGGGACTGGCAATAACGTACCTTGTTCGACTTAGTATCGCATCGCCCAGTGGTGGAAGAAGTGAAATTGAAAATCTTAATGTAATAAAAAAGATTCGTGAGGGTTTTCTTGACTTTCCATATGCATCTTCTCAAGCGATGAAAAGGGCTTTACGAGATACTATGAAAGGATTGGGATATTCTGTTTCGCCCATAGTAACTTCTTCTCCCGCAAGAACAGTAGTGGATCCAGTAAAATATATTGATGATGACTTGTTTGGATTTATGGATCCATCTTCTAAGAAAGAGATTAAGATGTCGGAAGAATCCGACTTAACAGAAGACATCGGCAAAGAATCTAATACAGAAAAAATAAATCCTATTTTTTTAAAGAATATGGTCGATAAAATAAAAACAAAAAAAATAAAAGAAAAAATAGAACAATTCTTTAAAGATAATCCCACTGTTGAGACTCTAACCTTTGACGATTTAAAAGAGAAGATACAATTTAAAGAAAGCGATATAGAGAAAATCAAAACCTCAATTCTTAAAGATGATTCAGCAGCACTCAAAAAGATGCAACAAAATATAAATGGTGTCAGAAAATCTGTTATATCAACGACTCCTCTTCTATCTCTATCAGCATTTGATGACAGTGTCGATTTTGGTGCTAATATGATCGGATTAAGAGGTGGAGTTTCACCAATGCCATATGAAACAGAAATTCATAGGGGTTGGTATCGAATGACTCTATATATAGATTTAGATAGAATTGGAACTGGAGATGGTTTTGTTACGAATCTTCTTCCCGTTGGAACCGAAAAATCTAGTATCTCCGAGGTTATCTCACAAAAAGATCAAGACAACAAGGATATTGATTATGATTTCATTCACAAAAGTGGAGAAAAATTTATTCTGATAAAAAAAGAATATCTCACTATAGTCAAAGAGGAAAGATATCGAAGAGCTAAAGCTATTCTTGATTCAATCCGTTTCCTTGCCCCATCAGGTCGCAGTAGTAATTGGCTCATAGACCTTACACCAAAATTAATGGTGGCGGCTTATGTTAATGGTGCAAGAACACCATTTTTGGAAACTCAATTACTTGATGAAAAACAGAATGATAATAACGTTATAAACCTTAAAAATATTCAGACAGTAAAAGAAACTTTTGCCGATGGAATTGTTAAAGGTAACTGTCTTGTTGTTGGGTATAGAGAAGATTTAATTCAATCGCCTGTTGATTCAAAGAAATCTGGAGATTCTGCAAACAATCCCGCCGATTCAGCTAATGAAATCAACGTTCAAAAAATGAAAACAGCCTTTGAAACTATTGAAGGATGGTTAAAACAACACTTCAAAATTACGAATCAAACCCCAGCTTCAGTTGTTCAAACACAAAAATAACAAGGAAATCAACTGTGTATTTACTCCATATTGAGATAAGAGGACTAACAGCGAGCTTTAGGGTCCCGCATATGTACAAATATCACCGCTCATTGCCACTTCCACCCTATACTTCAATAATTGGTATGTTCGGGGCTGCCATTGGCAAAGATATGGCGACTGCACAAGAGCTATTCACATCCCTCAAATTAAAAGTTGGCATCGCAGGTAGTTATGCTGGTGGATGCAATGATACATGGAGGGTATTAACCACAAAGAATCCTGAAAACGATGTAGTAGAACGGCAAATGCTTTTCAAACCCATCTACCACGTTATTTTATGTGGCGATGAATCATCCATACGTTTTTGTGAAAAAGCATTTAGATGCCCATTTTATCCATTATCACTTGGGAGACCAGATGACTTAGCGAATGCAATAGTCCATAATGTATCTGAGTGCGAATTTGATGATTTACAGATATTGCGAAACACAGTTGTTGTTGGTGTACCTTCAATGCAGGTTGATGATGGTCTTTTTGATATCGACAATCCGATAGACCCAGGCCCTTGCACATTGCTTTATCGGCTACCTGTGCATTTCCTTTTTGAGAATGGTTTTGCCTATGAAAGAATGGCGGATGAGTTTAGAGATTTTACATTCATAGGAAACCATTCAATAACATTAAAAGAGCAAGTAAAGGGCTTCAAAATTGATACAAATTCATTATCAGGTAAACTAGAAACTTTGAATATTCCGATATTGGAGATTTGACCTATGACCTATTTTGGAAAGCCAAAACAATGCTATAAATGTCATATCGAAACAGTTTATAACTCTTGGAAGAAATTATATTATCAAAAGGAAAACGTAATAAAAGATTTATGCAATCAATATGCAATTCTCCCGGAAAGATTTAAAATAGCTTCGTTATTAACTGTCGCTTTTCATGATGCTGGAAAACCATCTTTAAGCTTTCAACGTGCAATGAAAACGATAGCTCTGAAAGGACAAAAGCCTACTTCTCAGGTTTTTTGTAATAAATGTGAAACTCTCATACCATTTCCATCTCAGAGTGACAAGATTGATTATAGACATGAGATTATAGGTGGATTGGCTTTACTCTGCTTGGGTTCTAAATATGACGAATCAGATGGAAAGCTTGAGACTAATGGATTTCCATTTGAATTTTTTGCAGCAATCGGACATCATAAGCCGATTAATCCCGATAGTTTCAGGCGAGAATGGAACGAATTTTTTGGAGATTCTAATGAACTAAGCAGGATTGGGTATGGTGAAGCGCAATGGAATCACGTCATGGAAGTCGCAAGAATCATTTTTGAAAACGAAGGAATCTCATTGCCAAATGTGACGTGGAAAGAAGTCAATAAAAATAGTCAGACCATAATAGAAACTATCAAAGAGAAAATTGATGCGATCCCATTTGAAGTCCAGGAAGCCATTGATTCCGCTGGTGAAACAAAGGTTATTGGTCAGATAAGAGGAACACTTGCTTTGCTAAAAAGTCTATTGATTTCGGCAGATTGGGAAGGTTCATCAAATAATCAAATGCATTTAACTGTTAACACATCTGTAGATGATTTTTGGAGAAAAGTAAAGGAAGATATTGAACAAGATGGCTCTAAAACTTTTGAAATTAGAGACTTCCAGCAAGACCTTACTAGGCTCGCAGGACATGGAATTGCAGTTGCTCCAACAGGTTCAGGAAAAACAGAAGGAGCTATTGCATGGGCTTTAAAAAATAAAAAATTGGATGGGAAAATTTTATATGTACTCCCTAATCAGGTACTAACGAACAGCATTTATGAAAGATTGACAAAATATTTTGGGGAAGAAAATGTTGGATTACTTCATAGTAGTGCACCTTTGTATCAGATTTTAAACCGTTTGGAAACTGATGAACCTGAACAGTATGACCCACAAGAATTCAAGCCTACTGAAAGTGAAAAAGAGATTCATAGACTCAATCGGATGATGTTTAGACCGATCATGGTAGCGACTGTTGACCAGCTTCTAATGACAGCTTTTAATGGAAATAAACGATGGTCTGTAATTATGGGTGAAGTGATGGGGGGCGCCATTATTTTCGATGAAATTCATGCATATGATGGGCATATGCTTGCACTTTTGGAGAGGGTTACTCGTGAACTCAGGGATTATTCTAAGATGCTTTTTATGAGTGCAACGATGTCCAAGAATTTGATCGATTTCCTTTCAAAATTATTATACATAAAGGGAGCAAATCATATTATAAAGGATATAACTCTTTTACAGAATGCAAGAAATGAGTATAGAGTTAATGAAAAAACGCTATTCGAGAAAGAAAAAATCTCAAAAAAAGTTGTAGATGAAATTGAAAAATACATTGAAAATAGATATTTATTTAGTTGGGATGAAATTCTTAAAAATGATACGGGGATACTAATCGACTTTCTATGGAAGAGTTATAATCTGGATTGGTTAAAAACAGCAACAATTGATAAAATCAATGATGATACAACTATTAATGTATCTGCTGAAAAAAATTGTATTTCCCTAAGTCTTGATAATGAAAAATCCAAAGTAATTCTGATAATCAATAAAGTTAGAATTGACGAGTTTATTGTGAAGACTGAAAATGGGAAACTAAAAATATATGAAAAAGGTAAACGTGTTGCCATCGTTTGTAATACAGTAAAGGCAGCTCAAGATGCATATAAGCAATTTACAAATAATAATCTTCAAGTCAAGCCGATGTGTCTTCATTCTCGTTTTATAGCGAAGGATAGAAGGAATAAAGAAAAGAAATTGGAGAAGGATAAGAAAAAATCCAGAATGGATCAATCATGGCCACAAATATTAGTAGCAACCCAAGTTATTGAATGTGGAATGGATATTGATTATGATGTTCTTTATACTGAAGGCGCTCCCTTAGAAGCTATTATCCAGAGGGCAGGTAGAGTCAATCGTGAAAGAAGCTCTAAAAAGGGAATCGTGCATGTATTTCAACAGGATGAATCTTCGACAAGATTTTATCCACCAGAGATTACAGCAAAAGGTCTTGAAATTCTGAAAGAAAAATCTAATTCTGAACTCACAGAAGAAGAACTCATCAATATTATTGAACTGGTCTATAAGGATAAGAAATTTGAGAATGATGCAAGATTTTTGAATACTCGTAGAGTTTTAGATGAATTGATATACGATATTGGAGCAGTGCAAGACCTTCCTGAAACTGATCTTCATACAAGATTTGTTACTTATAAAATGGTTGAAGTAGTTCCTGAAAAGTTCTGGGATGACATTAAAGAAGAAAATCAATTTGTAATTATGGAACATCTCGTAAAAATGCCTTTGTGGGCATATTTGCTCGCCAAAAGCAATAGCACAAATGATAGATGGAAAGTAATGAACATGCTATACAATGATGAAATTGGGGGGACTTTTGAAGATAATATCAAAAAGAGATTGGAATCTAAATATGAGGTGCTATTTGCGTAAAAATGATACTCGAAGTGAGAAAAAATGCCATGAATCCACTCCTCCGCACCCTCACCTTCGCCTCCTCCCGCCTCCCCGCCCTCCCCAGCATACAGGCGCGGCGCACCACGACAGACGGCGCGTGGGGATTTCATGACGTCGCCGGATTTATAAAGAGAATTTATGATAAACACAATTAAATAAAAATATGGAGAATATGAAACAACCAATCTGCGTTCATCTGCGTTCATCTGCGGTTAATGAATTCTTATACGCTGAAAAAATTGTGAAAGCGCATATCTGTCCACAATACCTAAAATATGTGTTGGGGGCATAGATGTACCTCACACCTGAAGAAGAGAAGCTCTTCAACGGCGAGCGCGGCCCGACTTACCAGAAAGCAATCGAAATACTTGCTGCCCTCGGGGACATTTACGAAGCTGACAGGTTGATCCCTATTAAAAGCGCCCAGATAGCAGGCGTTTCGTACAAGACCATAGGCGATGCGGGTCTTGAATGGATATCCGATTTGAAGGGAAAAGTGGCTGTCCCTTCGATTCTTAATCCCGCAGGGATGGACCTGGAATGCTGGAAAGAAATGGGTATTTCAGAGGATTTCGCGAAAAAACAGGAGAAAATAATCCAGGCATATTCCGCGCTTGGTGTGAGAATTGAATGTTCCTGTACTCCATACAATATCTTTGATAACCTGGCTGGCTTTGGAGACCATTTGGCGTGGAGTGAATCATCAGCCATCTCATACGCCAACTCGGTCATCGGGGCGAGAACGAACAGGGAAGGAGGACCGAGCGCACTGGCTGCTGCGCTTATTGGAAAAACGCCGAATTACGGTTATCATCTTGATGAGAATCGAAAACCTGTTATATCCATAATAGTCGAGGCAAAACTTCATGATTCTGATTACGGGGCGCTTGGGTATATCGTCGGCGAGATGGTGGGCGATAAAGTGCCTCTTTTTAAACTTAAATCAAAGCCATCGAAGGACGAACTCAAATCACTCGGCGCCGCAATGGCAGCTTCCGGCGCCGTGGCGCTGTACCATGTTGAGGGTGTGACCCCTGAAGCAGGGAAATATGAGTCTCCGGCTGAAAAAATCACAATCGAGGAAAGCCAGATAAAAGAGGTTTATTCAAAGGGCGAGCCGGATTTAATCGCATTCGGATGCCCCCACAGCAGCGTCAGCGAGCTTGAAAGACTTGCCCAGCTTTTAAATGGTAAAAAAGTAAAAAAAGAGGTCTGGATTTGCACCTCGCGCGCCATAAAAAATAAGCATCCTGAATTGATTAAGCGAATTGAGAAAAGCGGCGCAAAGGTTTTTTGCGACACCTGCATGGTTGTCTCTCCTGCGAGTGAAAGATTCACTTGCATGATGGTGAATTCGGGGAAGGCGCATAAGTATGTGCCCAATCTTTGCGGGGTTAAGAGCATTCTTGGAAGGACTGAGGACTGTATTGAGGCAGCGCTGAGAGGGTAAAAACTGCCCTCTCAATCTTCATCGTGGACGATGCACAGCACCGTGTGGAATACCCTTTAGTATCTCATCTGGCTCCACAAAAAGCATATGCTATCCGAGGCAATATTACCTCTGTGAAAATCGCAGTCACCAAACTCGAAGAAAAATCAGAAGGTATCCCTGAGCTTTTCAAGCGATACGGTCATGAAGCGGTCATTGTATCAACCATGCGTGCCGCACCGCCCGCCGACCCGGCTCCTCTTTACCGCCTGGCTGAGATGATTTCAAAGAATAAAATCGACATTCTTGTTTTCACAAGTAACCTCGGCGTTGAAAAGCTCTTTGAAAAAATAAAACCGAAAAAAAATATGAGAATCGTAAGCGTAGGCCCTAAAACCGCAAAAAAGGTAGAGGAATATGGACTGAAAAGTGAAGTTATTGAGAAATTCTCATCCGGTCACTTTGCAGAATATCTCGGCGACATAAGCGGCAAAACAATCGGCATCGCCCGCGCTGATGTGCCGAATCCGGAACTGGTAAGCTCCCTGACAGCCGGAGGCGCCACCGTAATCGAGGCGCCGGCATATAGGCTGGCAGCAGGCGACAGTATTGTAGAAGTATTAGACGATGTTGATGCAGTGATATTCACCAGTGCAAAATCATTTGAACTTTCAGGCTTCGTGCCGGAACATTCAAAAAAGCTCAAAGTTATTGCAATAGGACAAAAAACCGCCGATGCGATGCGAAAATATGGGATAAATCCGGATATCGTGGGGAACGGCACGCTTGAAGATTGTTTGTCTCTTATATCATCAAAAAATTCAAAATAATCTTTGCGACCTTCGCGTCTCTGCGGTGAATAAAATCGAACACCGCAAAGGCGCAAAGAGCGCAAAGTCTTCATAAAATATGTTTGAAGTGTTAGTTCCTGACATTAGTTTCTAAAGTTCATTCAAAAGGATTGTCCACGCTTGCAAATAATGCCATTATGCTGATGCGCCCTGTCATTGTATCATCCACCTTTGCGCCCCAGATAATCCTTTTTGTGCCCGGTAAATTCTGTGCCATCAGTTCGCCCGCTCTTGCAACTTCCTCAAGCGTCAGGTCCTGCCCGCCTGTGATATGTATGAGCAAACCGTGAGCAGAAGAAAGGTCGGGAATGTCAAGCAGCGGGGCGGCTATCGCCCGCAATACCGCTTTCTCAACACGGTCTGCGCCTTCCGCTTCCCCGATGCCGAAAGATGATACTCCTCCTTTTTCAAGAACAGCTTTTAAATCCGCAAAATCAAGGTTCATAAGGCTTGGCTCGGTGATGGTTTCTGTTATGCTCTTGATGAATGCCCCGATAAGCGCGTTAGCTACTGCAAAAGCAGTCTTGAGAGGTAATTTCCCGGCCACTTTCCTCAATTTCGTGTTATCAATCAATACGACAGAATCGCAGGTCTGCGAGAGGGATGCGATTGCCTTTTTTGCATTTTCACGCCTGAGCGATTCTATTTCAAAAGGCATGGTCAGGCACGCGATGGTAAGTGCGCCCATACTGCGGGATATTTCAGCAACCACAGGCGCAGAACCTGTACCCGTGCCCCCGCCAAGACCCCCAACAATGAATATGATGCTGCTGCCTTCGAGTTCTTTTCTTATTTCTTCTGCGCTTTCGCGCGCGCATTCCGCGCCCACTTCAGGGAATCCCCCGCATCCTTTACCCCTGCTTCTTTCTTTTCCCATGAGCAGCAATTTATCCGCCCGCTGCAAAAGAAGATGCGTTATATCAGTGTTAGCTGCTATTGTTTTAGCGCCTGCAATACTTTTTTGGGAAAGATATGTTATAATGTTGCACCCCGCACCGCCAAGACCGATTACAGCAACGGTCGGTCTTGATGCTTTCCTGATTTCTGTTAATTCCGCCATCATCTTAGAAGTAGAGTCTCATTGATATAATTAGTTTTCTGCGCTATCAGTAGATGGACAAGTGGATAATAGTGGATTTTGGGTTTGCGTAGTACTATGTTTATATCAGATGATTTTTGACAGAGCAGTGTATCTGACGAAGACTTGACAGAACCGTTTGGGGAATAATTTATATTCTTATCCTGAGACTCTGGATGCATGCGTATCGGGGTCATTGCAATCCAGGGAAACGTAGAAGAACACGTTGAAGCCCTGAAAAGGGCATTAAGACAGGCAAAACTGGAAGCAGAGGTCGTAAAGATAAAACATAAAGGAATTGTCCCTGCATGCGATGCATTAATCCTTCCCGGTGGTGAGAGTACCACGCTTGGGAGGCTCATGGAAAGGGAAGGCATCTCATCCGAAATCAGGAAAGCCGCTAATTCAGGCATCCCTGTAATGGGAACATGCGCAGGACTAGTGCTGCTTGCAAAACATGGGGATGAACAGGTTGAAAAGACAAAACAGCCCCTCCTTTCACTGATGGATGTCCGTGTCAACAGGAATGCATTCGGGCGGCAGAAAGAATCCTTTGAATCGCTGGTGGATTTTAAGGGGCTAAGAGTTCCCTTCAATGCAATATTCATCCGCGCGCCGTGTATTACAGAGGCGGGAAAGGACGTGGAAATCCTTTCAACATACAGGGGGCATATCGTTGCGGCAAGACAGAAAAACCTGCTCGCCCTGGCATTCCATCCTGAATTGACAGATGATTTAAGAATCCACGAATATTTCCTGGAAATGATAGGATAAAATTAGCCGGGCTTTTCTATTCTCTTTTTAATTTTATCAATTCTTTCCTTATAAGATCTCTTAAGCTCCTCATACTCTTCATCCAGCATGTTCCCTGATTCGTATTCCTTATTCAATTCGCTGAGCTTGGAAAGGGTTTCATCCTTCATTACCTCAAGTTCTTCCCCTGTTTTCCCCTCAAATTCGGTATCTTCCGTTTCAACCGGTTCCGGAGTTGTAGTTTCCTCAGCGATTTCCCCGCCTGTTTCTTCGGCAGTCTCTTTCACGTTTTCTTTGCGCTTCAGAGAGTTCCTGATTTTTTCTTCAAGTGAGCGGATTTTTTCATTCTTTTTCCTGATAAACGGGTATGAAAATACAAGTATAATCAGGAGCCCGAGAATCACATAACCTGCAATTCCGGAAGGTGTGACTGTGGAACTTGAGATGGCGACATTCATTTCATTAAATTGCGGGGATTCCCAGTCATACAGGATACTGTTACCTTCTTCCCTTGGATTTCCTGAGACCGAGATACTGTTCCCGTTTTCATCCTTAATAGCTGCACTTTCGTCTTTATTCAGTGTGATTTTAAGCACGATACTGTTTGGCTTTTTTGTTACGAGCGTTGGATAAAGGAACATTTTTGAATATTGTATTGTTCCTTTGGGTTCTGCCGGGAGCACGTATTCTACGGTATAAAGAGGAGGAACAGTTATTGCATTAATTTCACCCTGCCAGCTGATGATATTCCCGTTCGGTTTCCACGTGAGATTTTCCGGATTAGCGCCCATCATCATCTCGCTTTTCTCGATCCTTATCACTTCTGTTCCATCCGGTACCCACGTCCTGAGAGAGCCGGTAAAATTCATGGTTCCTGAGTTCTTGAATATCAGCGTCTCCCTGACATATAATTTGTTCTGGGATTGAAACTGGACAGCATCAACTTCTATCAGACTCTGTGCTAAAATTATGTCCTGGTCTGATTCCGTACTATTAATCAAATCCGGTTGTGCTGTGGATTTATTGCCAATCATCCCTGGAAATCCATAGGCTGTGTTGATTAAAAGAATTATCAAAAACATTGATATCAAATACTGTTTTATTTTTTTCATTATCATCTGTCCGTTTAATATACTATTTTGATTGATATATTTTGTTATTTGAAACACAAGTTGGGCAGAAAATCTGATTTCATTTATCAAAACATGCAAAATATAAGCACTCTTCCCGCGAGATCTGAGGTATATCCACGCTGCCATCGCAGAATATTGCAGGTGCGTCCCTGATAAGCACGCAAGGTGTGCTTTCATCCGCCTCTCCCATTATTATTTGCGCCGCAGAAACAAGATTATCTGCAGTAGCGCGCCGTGTAATCAAAAGGGGTTTTCCGAATAGGTCTTTTCTTCCCCTCATATCCTCCACAGGCTCAATCCCGGCGCAGCCAAGCGCAATACCCACACAACCGAGACGTAGCGGCTGCGTCCTGCTATCGCCGATAATCACAGCAAGGCTGCACCTGTATTCCTTCATCAGTTTCTCCCTGATTTCAACTGCGCTTTTTTTCGGGTTCTCTGGCAGCAATACAACATGCCCTTCCGGCGCATTGGAATTATCTATTCCGGCGCTTGGCGAAAGCACCCCTTTAGTAATAGTCACCACAACCCCCGGTATCCCACCCAGAATCTCATCTGATTCCCGCATAATAAGCTCCATTTTCCTGGGGTCGGTTTCATAATGCTTTGAGAGTTCGATTGCCTTTTTTGATGGTGCAACACTCTCAAGATTTACAACCCGCCCTTCCGCTGTTGCGACTGCTGATTCGGCAAGGACGAATATATCGTTATCCTGCGGCGTAATGCCGCCAGTTTTCATGGACTTAACCAGGACAGAAGCAATATCATCGCCCGGTTTTATGAGCGGTGTTTTTATTCCGAATAATTGCATGTTCCAAACTCCTTCATTATTTTTATGGCGCAGAAATCCCCGCACATGGTGCACGGCCCCTCAGAAGGCGCTAACGACCTTGCTCTCTCGCTGTCGATGCAAAAGTCCATCTGCCCTTCCCAGTCAAGGTTTGCCCTTTTTCTTGCAAGGTTTTTATCCTTCTCGTTCAATCCGTATTTTATCGAATCGCCTATATGCGCAGCTATCTTAAATGCGATAAGCCCCTCCCGTACCTGTTCCGGGCCGGGAAGCCCGAGATGCTCGGATGGTGTAATATAACACAGGTAATCAGCCCCTGCACCGCTTGCTATGCTCGCTCCTACGGCTCCGGCTATATGGTCGTATCCCACCGCGATGTCTGTGGGCAGTGGTCCTGCTACAAAAAGTGGAAAATCCGACTTGCTTTTATGGAACTTTACATACTTTGCTATCCTGTCTGCACGCACATGCCCTCCCATGCCCTCGATAATCACCTGCACACCTCTCCGGTTTGCCTCTCTTGCAAGTTCCACGTTCTGCTTAATTTCGGTAAGTTGCGCCTTATCCCGCATATCGTGTATGCACCCGCTTCGCATGGTGTTTCCAAGTGAAAGCACGATGTCATGTTTTTTCAAGATTTTTAAAATCTCATCGAAATTTTCGATAAACGGGTTTTCACATTTGTTTATCATCATATAGGCGCAGGTAATCGACCCGCCTTTGGATACCACGCCCATTATCCTTTTCCTCTTTTTCAGAGTACCGAGAGTTTTACTATCTATACAGTGGAGTACAAAAGAACTCACTCCACTCTCCGCCTGCTGCTTCAAATTTTGGATGATATCTCCGGAGGTCATGTTTTCAAGGCCTTTTTCGGCAGCGGTCTGATATATTGGGACAGTGGTTATGGGAAGCCTGGTATTATCAAATATTTTCCGGCGTATCTCTGAAATATCCCCACCCATGGAAAGGTCAGTTATGGTATCTGCTCCATATTTTTCCGCAAGCTTTGCTTTTTTCACTTCTTCATCAGGATTTATTTTTAAAGATGATGTCCCGATATTGACATTCACTTTTGTTGCAAGACCTTTGCCGATGCCGACATAGTATCCTTCCCGGTTCATGATAACGACGCTTCCGTTTGCAACCCGCGAAAGTAAAACCTCGATATCGATATTCTCAAGCTTTGCAACCGACATCATTTGTTCGGTTACGGTACCCTCATGCGCCTGTTCCACCTGCGTTTTCATATTATGCCTGCCATTTCAAGAATATCTTTTGTTTTTTCATGGTTCCCGATTGGCATTATATGAACGCCGCCGCACATGCTATGTAATTCTTTTATTAATCCTGCCGCTATTTCCATCCCTTCGGTTGGGGGATTCCTGGCATTTTTCATCCGGTCAATCATAATTTCCGGGACTTTGATGCCTGCAATATTTTTATTAAGGAACCGGGCGCTTTTTTCAGATTTCAGCGGGATTATGCCTGCTATAATCCGGCTTTTGTTAAAGCCAGTATCATTTATATTATCCAAAAAGCCAGAGAACCTGTCTATATCAAAAACAGCCTGAGTCTGGATAAAACGTGCACCCTGGCTTATTTTTTTCCCAAGTTTAATAAGAGCAATCTCATTCAGTTCAATATTTGTGACAGCCCCGGCATAGAAATTTGTACTGCCGTCCAGCCTGTTACCTGAAAAATCAAAACCCGTGTTCAGCTTTTGAACCAGACCAAGAAGCTGCACCGAATCCATATCATAAACAGGTTTGGCGCCTTCATGGTCGCCTTTTACGGGATGGTCGCCTGACATTATGAGAATGTTTTTTATCCCGAGCGCAAATGCCCCTAGAAGTTCCGACTGGAGCGCAAGCCTGTTCCTGTCCCTGCATGTCATGTGCATTATCGTTTCATAACCCTTGCTTTCAAGGATGCTGCACGCCGCAACCGGGCTCATCCTCATAACCGCCCGCTGGTTATCGGTGACATTAATTGCATCCGCAAACCTTATCATGCCTGCGTCTTTTAGCAAGCCTCCTGTATCGGTTCCTTTTGGCGGGCTTATCTCAGATGTAATCACGAATTTGCCCTCGTCCAGCTTTGACTCGAAGCTCAAACCGCCTGCCTCCGCTTCTTTCCTGAGTGGTCACGAGGGTCATGGATTCTCCCAAGATTTTCAAGCTTTCCGAGTTTCTTCTTGCGTTCGTATATTTCTTCCCAGGCACATATGCGTTCATCAACCTCGCATTTTCCTTCCATTGCGCCGCCGCATGGCCCGTTCAAAAGCCCCTTGGGACACTGCGAAACAGGGCATATTCCCCCGAATTCCCAGACAGTGCATTCACCGCACATGCCGCACAATTCTTTCATCGTGTCTTCAAGGCGCATCCCGCCAAGGGATTCAGTATCAAGCGCCGGATAAACCTGCTTTTCCGAAAGACTTGAAATCAGCGATACTCCTCCCCCGCATGACATAACCAGCAGCGCATCCGACTTTCCAATCCCCGGATTCTGGGTGAGCACATCGTCCCACGAACTGATATTGCAGGCAGAACTCAGGACCGTCCATCCGACAATGTTTTTCCCGGCTCTTATGAGTCTTTTTTGCATTTCGAGGACTTCGGGTTCGCCGCCGACATGGAGCTTTGTTGCGCATTTCCCGCACCCGATTATGAATATATTTTTCTCTTTGAGCGCCCGGAGGATTTCTTTAAATTCTTTCTGGCTTGAAATTATCATTTTTATCTTGAATATCCAAAAACCTCATCGTTTTTCTTGTTTATTAGTTCATTGAGCATTTCCGCAATCAAAGGCAATTCTCTTACCTGGTGTTTGATTTTTATAATAAGCCTCTCAATCTGGAGCTGTGTCCCCATTATGACAATATTTACCCTATCAATTTCATGGGATACAGCCTCGCGCGGGAGAGCCGCATCCCCTCCCCTTGCAAGCATTTCCTGTTTTATTATCAATGCTTCTGTTGCAGTTATGTTCTTCAGCATGATATTATACAAAACCGTTTTATTCTTCATGACATGGCTGCCAGCTTCCGTCGCTCCGATGGAACGCATTGCTCTTGCGCAGTCCTCTTTATTTATTATCTCAAGCAATTCGGCTTCATAACCGCCTGAACTAACCGCCGGTGTTCTTGCCCTTACCCTCTCCGCGACCCTGACAGCATCCACGGTAGGCGCAACATCGTGTGTCCTGATGATATGCGCGCCGTTTCTTACCGCAATCGCTGCTGCGGCAAGGCTCCCATACAACCTTTCATTTGCAGGTTTATTTAGCGTCTCGCCAATAAAGGACTTCCTGGATATTGCGGCAAGTATTGGTTTTTCAAAAATACGAAGCCGCTGGATTGTGTCTATTGTCTCATAATCGTATATCGGGAGTTTCCCTGGAGTCCACTTCCCGATGGCAGGGTCTATGATAATGTTATCCGGCGCTATTCCCTCGTTTTCGGCTCTGGATATTATTCTAACAAGTGAGTCCATCACCGCATCCATGCCAACAGGGTCGCCCGGGACTTTATTGCTGGCCATCAATATCACCGGACAATTATGATGTTTTGAAACTTCAATCATTTTTGGATCTGCTGTAAAACCGCTGACATCATTGATAATTTCTGCACCCGCGTCAAGCGCTTCCCCGGCTATATCCGCGAACATCGTGTCCACGGATACAGGAACAGCAATATCCTGCAATTTCTTGATTGCCGGAATGAGCCGCGACCGTTCTTCTTCCTTTGAGATTTTATGGGCAAGCGGCCATGTGGAACGGGCGCCCACATCAATAAAATCTGCCCCTTCATCCATCATCTTTTGGGCAGCATCAAGAACAGAACCCGAAAGAACAACAGAACCTTTATAAAAAGACTCGCTGCTTAGATTTATTACACCCATTACTCTTACAGGTTGATTGTCTCCAACTTTCAATCCTGCAATGGTTTTTTCTATCACGTTTTACCATAATGGTTTTTAAACATTCATAAGGTTTGCGCATTTTAGAAAAAAGGAATTTTATATACAAATAAGATTTTGGTTTTCAATATAACTGTCTCTTTATTCTACCCCTTTATTTCATTTGGAAAAATTTAATTATTAATATTATCATTATGATGAAAAGCCTGTAAGATAAAATCATCTATACTTCCCGATTATTGAATTATTCCGATTAGCAATTAATTAAAAATTAACAATTTATTTCATTTTTTAAATGTGATTTTAGTAACAAAGCGTCATTTCATCTGGAACTGTACGAACAAATTTCCCTGAAATATGCGGCTTATTTATTATCATAAAGGGTTACGCCCCTTTATGACGTCCCGAGTCACGCCTGTCTTCGACACGCTTTGCGAACGGGAGGGCGTGTTCGGGTATGGCGCGCCATACCCGTCGTTTGATAAAACTTTCCTAAAGTTTTTCATAAATATCTGGCTATTACAAGGCTGAATTCAAATAATACAACAAGCGCAGCAGCCACAATCAATTCTGAAATGGCTGAAGGGTCAGGTGAAACGAATAATGCAAATGCCAGAAGGATGCCATATACCACCACACGTTTTCCCCTGATATATTCATATTTCAAAATACCCATCCTGATAGCAAAAACCATAAGAAGCGGGAACTGGAAAACAAGCCCAAAACCGATGACCAGCGTTATTATTGTGTTAATCGTATTTATCACGGAAATCTGCGGGGCTGCCACATCGATTGAGTACATTATCGTGTATTTGAATATTAGCGGTATCGCCACAAAATAAGCAAGCATAGCCCCGGCAGTGAACAGGATGAAAGAAAAAGGCACAATCTTGATAAAAAACATTTTTTCGTTCGGATAAAGCCCTTTCCCGACGAACATAAAAGCCTCATAAACCACAAGCGGTATCCCGATAAACAGGGCGCATACAAGGGAGAGCGTCAATCTTGTGATAATCAAATCCATCGGGGCATAAATGGTCATGGGAACCTGGACTGTTTGTTTCCATATCAACTGGAGCAGTTCTCCTGAGAAAAAATATGAAATTGATGTAATTATTATAACAGGAATCGCAACCGTCATCAATCTTCGACGTAATTCCTCGATATGCTCCACAATTGGCATTTCCTCGTCGCCGGGCACTGTGTTCATTAACGATTTACTGAGCCCTTATTCTTTATAAACATGGTGCAGGAATAAAAGATAAGTTCAATAATGATTGAAGTGAATTATTATCATAATCAAAAACTAAACAATTTAAACTATCTTTGCGACCTTTGCGTCTTTGCGGTGATAAAACGCACACCGCAAAGCCGCAGAGAACGCGAAGGCTCATATTTATGTTAACAAAATTAGGTTCTTACTATAAATGAAAGCCAGCGAAATCACCGAACGGGAATTGATAGCGCGCATAGCGAAATTGCTCACAGGAGCGGGAGATAAAACAATCCTGGGGGCAGGCGAGGATGATTGCGCGGTTATTGATATCGGGGGAAAAGATTACCTTCTAATCACCACCGACATGCTTCACCGGAAGACTGATTTCCCTCTCCTGATGACCGGGTGGCAGATAGGATGGATGTCGGTTGCCGTTAACCTGAGCGACCTTGCCTCCAAAGGCGCCCGGCCTCTTGGCGTTGTAATGGCAATGGGAATCCCGCCTGATACCGAACTTGGTTTTATCGAGGAAATCGCAAGAGGCATGGACGAGTGCGCCCGAAAGTTCGGGACGCAAATAATAGGGGGAGATACGGATTCCAATGATGAACTCACGATGGTTGGAACTGCGTTCGGGCTTATAAAAAAGGAACTGCTCATTCGAAGGAGCGGGGCAAAAGCCGGGGATCTTGTATGCGTAACAGGCGCTCTTGGAACAGCAGGCGCGGCGCTCATGGCTCTGGACAAGGAAATCCCTGTCAGCCAGGAGATTTTGAAGGCACTGTTCGAACCTTTTCCGAGAATAAATGAAGGCATGGCGCTCGCAGAGAGCCGTGCAGTTTCGTCCATGATGGATATAAGTGACGGGCTTGCCCTTTCACTTCATGACATTGGCAAAGCAAGCGGAGTGGGATTCAAAATATATGAAAACAGGCTTCCTGTACTGCCCGCTGTCAAGAAGTTATTGACAGGCGGGGAATTGTTTGATGCGGTAGTTTATACAGGCGGGGATTTTGAGCTTTTGTTAACAGTGGCGCCGGGAAAGCTCGATAAAGCGAAAAAAGCCTGTCCTCTCACTGTTATCGGGGAAGTTATTGAAGAGGGATTTTTCATTGAAAGGGCAGATGGGAGAGTCGAAGAACTGAAAGCGCGGGGGTATGAGCACTTCGGGTCTTAAGCCAGCCTTATCGTCTCAAGGTTCATAGGCGCTTTTGTCTCAATCTTGAACTTCCTGTAAATCGAGCTTGCAAGGTCCATGCAGTTCTTCTCATCCCCATGCTGGGTTATGATATGTTCAGGCCTTGGTCTCATTTTCCTGACAAATTCCATAAGCTGCATCCTGTCCGAATGACCTGAGAATCCATCGACGGTGTCGATTCTCATATTGATTTTTACCGTTTCTGTCTTTCCGCCGCTGGCGTGCATAGGTATTTCCTTCCAGCCTTTCTGGATGCGCCTGCCAAGCGTGCCTTCCGCCTGGTAACCTACGAAAACAAGCGTATTCTTTTCTTCAGGCCCGAATGCTTTTAAATATTCCATGACAGGCCCGCCGTTCATCATGCCCGAGGTTGCAAGAACAATACAGGGTTCGCGGCCATCTATGATTTTCTGGCGTTTTTCTTTTGAATCCACCTGAACGAAGCATTTTGCAAGGAAAGGGTTCATGCCCTTATGGAAAATCTGGTTCCTGAGTTCATTATTCAGGTATTCGGGATGTGTGGTATGAATTGCTGTGGCTTCGTATATCATGCCGTCAAGATAGACAGGAACATCGCCGATGAATCCTTTGCGTATGGCTTCTTCAAGCACAATCATGACTTCCTGGCTTCTTCCTACGGCAAAGGTCGGGATAAGGAGATTTCCCCCGTTTTCAAGGGTCTCTTTCGCTATTTCCTGCAAATGCCTCTCTGCATCCTTTCTTGCCGGCTGCATGTCCCTTGACCCGCCATATGTTGCTTCCATTACCACTGTTTCAACGCGCGGGTAGTCATTAATGGCAGGGTCAAACAGGCGCGTTTTTTCATATTTGAAATCCCCGGTAAAAGCAATATTGTACAAACCGTCGCCTACATGGAAATGCGCGATGGAAGAGCCCAGTATATGGCCTGCATTATGGAATGTGAGCTTCATATCAGGACCGATATCCGTAACATCCCCGTAGTTGAGTGTGATTGTATGTTTCAGTACCTCGCGTATCATGGCTGATTCATATGGGATTTTCCTTCCTTCACGGGCAGCCACGTCGATATAGTCCAGTTGCAGTAATGCCATCAGGTCGCGTGTGGGCGGAGTGCAATAAACAGGTCCCTCGAAACCGTATTTATACAGCAAAGGAACAAGTCCTATGTGGTCAAGGTGCGCATGCGTCAGTATAACTGCATCTATCTGGCTTATCGGATGCACTTCTGGCACGTAAAGATACGGCGTACCATTATCTTCCCCGCTGACATTAACCCCGCAGTCTATCAATATCCTGGTTTCAGGGGTTGACAGTAAAAAGCAGCTGCGTCCTACTTCGCGGCATGCGCCCAGCGTGGTCAGTCTCACCCATTTGTCCTTGGACAAGACACCACGGTGAATCTTTCTGCCTATGGTTTTAAGAAGCGCTTTTCTCTCTTCCTTATTGGCGCGCATGAACTGGCGGATATTATTCACCGTAGTTGATTTCATGGGAGGCGTGCGCACTACTTTTGGCGTCCATCCTATCTCTTTTGTGATTTCCCGCAGTGTTTCGCCGTGCCTGCCGATGACCAGGCCGGGTTTCTCGGCTTCGATTACTACCTCTCCCGTATCAACGTCAAAAAAATGGTTCGAAATTCCCGACTCGGGTGGAACGATTTTTGAAATTGCTGTAATCGCTTCTTCAGGCTGGGCAAGGACTTTCGGGTCAGGCCTGACCACAAGCCGTTTCCTCAATTCCTTTGCAAGGGTCTTAATGAGATCGCCATTATCCGCGAATTTCCTGGGCTCTTCGGTGTATATGACAAGCTCCGGGCCTTCAAAATCCACATCGGATATAGTTATGTCTTTGGGGAGGTGTCCCCTTATTTTCTGTTTTAAATCGTTTAATACTTCTTCAACTGTCATCGTTATTTTCCTTCCAGGATACAAAAAATAGATAAAAAAATTATGTAAAGGTATCGCGCAATTTCTTAATTTCGGCGTCTTCTACCTCAAAATACCCTTCGGCAGTGATTTTTACTACACTGATACCATCACCGGATGCAGAATCACGCTTCATGGCATTGTGCAATGCGCGTACTGCAAGTTCGACCCCTTCCTCAATAGGCATATTTTCTGTAAATCTGTCTTCAAGCACGCCGTAAGCCATGGGCGAACCCGAGCCGGTTGATACTGCCTTTTTTTCTTCGATTATTCCACCCACTGCGTCAAGTGAATATATGCCGGGCCCATTTTTGTCAACCCCGCCGACAAGAAGCTGTACATAATAAGGAAAATATCTATTACCGCTTAAGATATTTGCAAGCAGGCTTACTATTCCTTTCACTGTCATGGGTTCTTCCCTTCGCATTTTATAAAGTTTTGATTCCACCTGCATCCATTTTACGAGTCTTTGTGCATCTCCTACCGAACCGGCTGTGGTCATTGCTACAAGATCATCTATCTGGTAAACTTTTTTTGCATCTTTACTTGCAATAAAGTGTCCCATTGTTGCTCTTCTCTCTGAAGCCATAACTACGCCTTTATCGCAAACTAACCCTATTGTGGTGGTTCCTTTGTATTCCATGTTATCCATTTTAAATACCTCTTAAATACCTCATCACTAAAAATGAGAAAATTAGCACACATAATTTGTTTGGGGGTATTTAAAGGTTTTTGCTTTTTAAAATTTTGCCCCTGTTTTAGTTGATAATTGTCAGGCAGTTCCATATGTCCTATGGATGCGCAGGAACGAGATTAGACCACTGTGCTAAATCAGTAGTCCATTTTTTTTGTGACCGCTCTCTCCAAACTTTAAAGGCTTCTTCATGATGTATGTCAAATGTTTTTTTGTCAACTTTATTGACGTTCATAAAATGTTCAATTAATTTATCCATATCAAGAAGTCCTTTTGAAGCTTGAATACCTGCAAATCCAATGTGCTTAATCATGTGACAATCATTACACAAAGCTATGAAACCATTTAATTTTTGAATATTTTTTTTGCCATCATATTCCCAAATTTCATGACAATTTAATCTGCCATCTGCATCACAGATAGCACATTTATGATTTGCATCAGCATAGCTTTGTTTTCTAATCTTATCCCATTCATTTTTGGATATGTTAGTTCTTAGATTTGAATACCATGCTGTTGACGGAACTAAATCAATTTCAAGCTTCATATACTAAAGATAGAACGGTAACATATAAAAATTTTATCCCCGCGAAGCGAAAGTATTTCGCTCACCTCACCTTCGTCCCCTCCTTAACCTCCTTCTCAGGCAAAAGCAACACCGCCCCTTCAACATCAGCCGCAAGAACCATCCCCCGCGACTCCACGCCGAAAAGTTTAGCTGGCTTCATATTCGCAAGCACCACAACCTGCCGCCCGACAAGTTCAGCCGGAGCATGGGACTTTGCAATCCCTGCAACAATCTGGCGCTTCTCCCCTATATCCACCTCCAGCTTCAGCAATTTATCAGAGCCTTTGATATTCTCAGCAGACAGCACCCTCCCTATCCTTATATCAAACTTCTGGAACTCTTCAAATGTTATCTCAGCCTTCTCCTTCCCTGCCTCAAGCTTATTCTTCTCTTTCGCTATTGCTATCTTTATCCTTTTATCAAGGATGGATTCCATTTCCTTAATCTTTTTATCCTCGATTTTAGTGAACAAAATTTCAGGCGCCCCAAGTTCCTGTGATGGTATCTCTACAAGCGCATCCTCAAACCGCGCTGAATGGACATCACCCGCAAGTGCCAACTGTTTCCATGCTTTTTCCATATTTCCCGGAAGAATCGGCTCAAACAGCAATATTAGCGCCTTTCCTATCTGGAGACAGTTCTTCACGACACGGGCGCATGCTTCTTTATCTTTCTTGATGAGCTGCCAGGGCTCATTCGACTGGAAATAGGAGTTACCGTATGCGGCAAGCTCCATCATTTCATCCGTGGCTTTCTTGAATTCATACTCATCAAGGGCTGAAATCACGCTGCTGATGGTGGACTGGATTTTTTCAAGAATCTCCTTATCAACAGCCCCCGGAGGAACGGCGCCGAAGTTCTTATGTGCAAAATGCAGCGTCCTGTGCAGGAAATTCCCAAGCGCGCCAACAAGCTCGTTATTCACTTTATCTTGGAATACTTTCCATGAGAAATTCAATTCCTTGGTGTGGGAGGTATAATTCGCAATATAATACCGAAGGAGGTCGGGATGGAAACCATGGTCAAGATAGTCCTCGTCCACCCATACCACATATCCCCTGCTCTTTGAGAACTTCTTATCATCAATCTTCAGCATGCCTGACGCCACGACAGCCCATGGCTGGGTGTAACCTGCGCCTTTTAGCATCGCAGGCCAGAAGATGCAGTGGTGATATGTTATATCCTCGCCTATGAAATGAATGATGCGCGAATCCTGTCTCCAGTATTTTTCCCAGTCGTTACCGGTTCTGTTCGCCCATTCCTCTGTGAATGAAATATATCCAATTGGCGCGTCCACCCATACATAAACAACGAGGTCATCGTGACCGGGGAAACGCACTCCCCATTCGAGATTTCTTGTGATGCACCAATCCTTAAGCTCCTTTGCCCATTCCTTTGCATAATTTATAGCATTGGATGTACCGCCGAGTGTATCCAGGTATTCCGAAAGAAAACCGCTAAAAGCTGAAAGTTTGAAAAAGAAATGCTCCTGCTCGCGGTATTCAGCAGGATTCCCGCATATCCTGCACTTTGCGCTCTTTATCTCGCCCGGCTCAAGATGCTTTCCGCATCCCTGGTCGCATTCATCGCCGCGCGCAAGTTTTCCGCAATACGGGCAAATGCCTTCCACATACCTGTCCGGAAGGAATCGATTATCATGGGGGCAATAGGCTAATCTTATGACCTGCGGATAAACATATCCGCGCTCAATGAGGGCTTCAACAATGCTGTTTGTCCTTGCATGATTTGTGGGTGAATCCGTGTTTCCGAATACGCTGAATTCCACTTCCATCGCCTTGAAAATAGTCTCAAAATGTTTATGGTATTTATTGACAAGTTCTGTCGGGGTTATCCCGAGTTCCTCTGCGTTCACCACTATGGGGGTTCCGTGGGCATCGGAGCCGCATACGAATACGGCATCCTGACCCTGTT
Organism: Candidatus Methanoperedens sp.; assembly: GCA_041494705.1. Lineage (GTDB taxonomy): Archaea > Halobacteriota > Methanosarcinia > Methanosarcinales > Methanoperedenaceae > Methanoperedens. The sequence continues at coordinate 40,973 of JBGQBI010000002.1, read as the reverse complement.
TCCTGAGCGCTCTTACGAAGATATCCGCAGGTACATAAGTGCGAAGGTGCCCGATATGGCATTTGCCGTTGGCATAAGGGAGCCCGCAGGTTACTAGAACCGGTTCTTTGGATGGGAAGTTGGGCATGGGTTTCTACATGGAATTTCCATATAAAATACATTTCCTATTCATTTTTCTCGTTTTAAGTTTGTCAAAAGTTCATAACAGCAATCATTATATCAAATTAAATTGATTAAACACAACTTTAATTGAGTTGATTATATGATATATCCAGGCGGAACACCCACGCAACCGGAAATAATCGTGGTGGCTTTATCAAAACTCCAGATCAAGCCAACGGATGTTTTCGCGGATATCGGATGCGGAAGCGGTTCGGTTTCCATAGCAGCAGCGCGCCTGGCAAAGCATGTATATGCCATCGACAGCAGGGATGAAGCGGTTCTGGCTACATCCGGCAATATTAAAGAATGCGGCATTGGTAATGTCACAGTGTTAAAAGGGGATGCGGCTTTGCTGCTTCAGGATTTGGACATCGACTGTGCTTTCCTTGGCGGGAGCCAAAACATCGAGAAGGTTCTTGAAATATTGCTGGAAAAAGTCGAGACGTTCGTGGTCAGCGCCGTCAGGATTGAAACTGTGGCGCTGGCATTGGGGATAATAAAAAAGAACAACCGGTTCAAGGAATTACTACAGATACAATTATCAAGGGGAAATGAGCTTGCAGGCGGTACTATGTTCAAACCCGAGAATCCTGTATTCCTGATTGTAGGCGGCGCATGATGCTGGTCGGTATAGGACTCGGACCCGGAAACCCCGACCTTCTTACGCTGGCTGCCATAAAAGCATTAAAAGAAAGCAAGAAGGTGTTTGTGCCTGGGAAAATGGCGGAAAAGCTCGTTTCACCTTATGCCAGGGCTGAAATTCTCGATTTTCCCATGATTCAGGATAAGGAAGAACTTTCAAAAATATGGGAAAAAAATGCCGGGGTGGTGGCAGAAGAGGCGAAAAAAGGCATGGTCTCGTTTGCAGTACTTGGCGACCCCAATGTTTTTTCTACGTTTTCGCATCTTAGAAGGACGATTAAGGAAAAATACCCCGAAATCGAGATAACTACAATCCCGGGAGTCAGCGCTGTAACGGCACAGGCGGCGCGGACGAATACAAGCATCGACGCCTCGTTCATGGTGAGCGATGGTTCCCCGGTAGCAACCAAAATAATCCTGAAGGCAAAGCATCCTGTAAAAGTAAAAAAAGCATTGCAGGATGAGGGTTTTAATGAGTTCATTTTCGCAGAGCGGCTGTTTATGGACAACGAACGAATCACCGGTGAAATCCCGGAATCAGGTGATTATTTCAGCCTCATGGTAGCAAAGAAGAAGAAAGAAAACAAAAATGATAAAAAAATCGTCTATTTTGTTGGCGCAGGTCCTGGAAACCCGAAATATATCACCGTAAAAGGGCGCGAGCTTCTTGAATCAGCCGACCTTGTTATGTATGCAGGTTCGCTTGTGAATCCTCTGGTTTTGAATTATACACACGGAGAAAAGCTCGATAGCTTCGGCATGAAGCTTGAAGAAATAATAGAAGCCCTTGCAAAAGGTGTTGAGGCGGGTAAAACAGTAGTCAGGCTGCACAGCGGCGACCCTTCATTGTACGGGGCGATTATCGAGCAGATAGATGGATTGAAAAAACGCGGAATAGATATTGAAATAATTCCAGGGGTGACTTCGCTCTTCGCTTCTGCCGCCTCGCTAAAAACCCAGCTTACGATAAACGGGATTACAGAAACGTTGATAATCACAAGACCGGCAGGAACTACGCTTGAAAAGGACTCGCTGCGTGAGTTATCGCGCCATAATGCCACTATGGCGATATATCTTGGAACAGATAAACTAAAGGAAATCATGGACAAGGTGGCATATCCAGAAGAAACGCCTGCCGCTGTGGTGTATCATGCGTCATGGGAAGATGAGAAAGTGATTCTCGGAACAGTGGGTGATATCGCTGATAAGGTAGAAGCTGCCGGGATTAATAAATCTGCAATGATTATTATTGGTAATGTCCTGGCACCGCAGAACTACAAGAGGTCTCATCTTTATGGGTGAACTGGCAATCATCACATTTTCCCGAAATCTTGATATCGCGGAAAAGTTAAGGGATTTCACAGGCGGGGAAGTAATTAAATACACAAAAGAGGCTTTCAAACAAACTTTTGAGAAATACGATTCGATAATAGCTGTGATGGCAGCGGGAATAGCGGTCAGGAACATTGCACCCCTTATACGTGATAAGTGGAAAGACCCTGCAGTCGTTGTTGTGGATTCGGGTTTGAATTTTGCCATACCAGTACTGGGCGGTCATCATGGAGGGAATGAACTTGCAAGAAGGCTTGCAGGCATGGGCATAACTCCTGTGATAACTACGGCCACAGAAGTGGAAGGGAAAATATCGGTTGAAGGAATTGCTGATGCACTTGGTTGCACTATTATTAACAAAGATTCAACAAAAAAAGTGAATATGGCACTGCTTGAAACGGATGTCGAAGTCCTGCATGTAAAAGGTCCGAAGATTGTGCTTGTGGATGACGATGTCAGTGTGCTGAAAAGGGGCGGGCTGATTGTGGGAATTGGCGCCAATCGCGGAGTCGGGAAAAGCGAAGTTATTAATGCGATTACCGGCGCGCTTTTGGAAATCAATTCCGGCGTCGATGATGTGAGATACTTTGCATCGGCTGCTATTAAAGAAAACGAGCAGGGGATCCTTGATGCAGCAGCTTCGTTAGGAAAGGAGATTAAATTCGTCTCTCATGAACTCATCAATTCTATAAAGGCTCCTTCGCAGTCCAAAGCGAAGCAACTTGGATTGAACGGCGTATGCGAACCAGCAGCGCTTGCATTGTCTGATGAAAAAAAACTGGTACTTAAAAAGAGGATATACGGTAATGTCACAATCGCAATCGCACGGTAAATTGTACATCGTGGGCATAGGCCCCGGAGCAGTTGAACACTTAACAAAAAAAGCAGAAAGGGTGCTGCTTGAATCTGATTACGTTATTGGCAATGGCACATACCTTGACCAGATTAGAGTGGTTATAAAAAACGCAAAAATCATAAGAAGCGGGATGGGCGGCGAACTTTCGCGGGCCAGGGAAGCGGTTCTTCTCGCAAAAGACCATGTCGTTTCAATAATCAGCGGCGGTGATGCGAATGTTTATGGAATGGCGGGTCTTGTGTTTGAGATGGCTGAGAAAGCCGAAGATATAAACATCGAGGTTATTCCGGGTGTGACAGCGATAAGTGCGGCATCATCGCTTCTCGGAGCACCGCTGGTGAACGATTTTGCTGTTATCAGCCTGAGCGATCTCCTGACACCTAAAGAGATAATAGAGCGCCGCCTTGACCGCGCTTCCGAAGCGGATTTTGTGATTGCCATTTACAATCCAAAGAGCAGGAACCGCAGGGAGAATTTTGGAAAGGCTATAGAGATTATACGAAAATACAGGAACGATGGGACGCCTGTGGGAATCGTGAAAAATGCAACGCGTGAAGGAGAAACAGTTATTGCGACAACTCTTGGTAGAATTATGGAGTACAACGATGAAATCGATATGAGCACTATTGTGCTTATCGGGAACAGTGAGTCGAGGCTGTGGGAAAACAGGATAATTACGCCAAGAGGCTACCAGAGGAAGTATGAATATTGATAGTTGCAGTAGTGTGTATCCACGTATGGCGCAGCCATACGTGTGTGCGGAGTCGAGAACCCGCAGGGTTTCGGAGCCGAAGTATGAATACTAGCTTTGGCGCGCGGACAAGAGAAGCCAGAGAAATCAGCGAGAAGAGCCGTGCCATCGTTCGCGACATCGTGAAAGGCGATACGCCAGAGGACAGGATACGGCAGCGCTGTGTGATGGCCACGGGTGACCCGGCTTTTGCAGACCTCATGAGGTTTAATAATGACGCGGTAAAGGCAGGAATTTTAGCGATAAAAAAAGGCGCCACGATTTTCACGGACATAAAAATGGCGCAGGTGGGAATAACAAAGCGAGGGCATAATTGCGATGTCAGGTGCGTCCTTGATGCAGGAAATGATATTGCCAAAAGAACCGGCGCAACAAGAACCAGCGCGGGATTCATGGCGCTTGAAAAAGAGCTTCCCGGGGCTATAATCGTAATCGGGAATGCACCATCTGCCGCGCTGACGGTATGCGATATGATAGAGCGCGGGCTTAAACCTGCGCTTCTTGTAGCCACGCCGGTGGGGTTCGTGAATGCCGCCGAGTCAAAGGAGCGCGTGCGAAGCCTGAAAGTGCCTTCCATCACCTGTGTGGGGACACGCGGAGGAACGCCAGTGGCAGTTGCGGTGGTGAATGAGATGGTGGAGATAGCCGCTGGAATAATGATATAAAATGTAACGAAAATCCCTCCAAAGCTTTTAAATACTTCTTATTCGTTTAAAGCGAAAAGTACGGTGCGTATATATTACGCAAGTTGAAGTCGATCAAAGTCGGATTTGATGAATTGCAAGGGCCAATGCGGTTATCGTATGCCCGCCAATGCATGTAAATCAAAATCTATTTGTGATGACCTATTTGCAGGCCCGATGGTTTGCAGCTTGCAGTAAAAATCCCACGTATTAGTATTACATATTGTCAAAGGAGGAAAAATGTCACATCCCCACAGACCAAGGCGCGGATCAATTGCATACAGCCCGCGAGTAAGAGCAAGAAGTGAAACCCCCCGTGTAAGAGCGTGGCCTCTGATAAAAGAGCCCAAGCTGTTAGGATTTGCTGGTTACAAGGCCGGCATGACCCATCTGATTATGAGAGATGACGCCCCCAACAGCCTGACCACAGGGATGGAAATTTCAGTACCGGTAACCATTATGGAAGCTCCTGCAATGAAGGTTGCAGCTATCCGGGTTTATAAAAATACCACTTATGGCGCCAGCGCAATAGCCGAAGCTTGGACAACAGAACTTGATAAAGAACTTAACCGTGCCATCACGGTTCCAAAGAAACATGACCTTCCGGCGGCACTTGCCAAAATAGAGCAGCTTATCAAAGACGGGGTTGCCAAGGATTTGAGAGTAATAATGTACACTCTGCCTGAGAAAGTAACGGGCATCCCCAAGAAAAAACCCGAAATCATGGAAAACAATATCGGTGGAACCGACTTAAAAGTACGGTTTGAGTATGCAAAGACCCTTCTGGGCAAAGCTGTCAGTATAAATGATGTGTTCAAGAACGGCGACATTATCGATGTTCTTGCCGTAACAATAGGAAAAGGGGTCCAGGGCCCGGTTAAGCGCTGGGGCATACAGCTACAGAAAGCAAAACATTCAAGAGCTGGCAGCGTGAGAGAGATAGGCACTCTCGGACCGTGGCATCCTTCGCATGTAAGCTGGAGGGTTCCGCAATTGGGGCAGACTGGCTATCACCAGAGAACCGAATTCAATAAAAGGATCATGCAAATCGGTAAGGATGGTAAAACTGTAACTCCAGAGAGCGGATTTTTGAATTACGGTATTATAAGGAACGATTATATCATTATCAAGGGCAGCTTGCCCGGACCGGCAAAAAGACTTGTGCGCATACGGCCGGCAATAAGACCGAATAAACAAGTACTGGCGCAGACTCCGGAGATAACGTATATAAGTCTTGAGTCAAAACAAGGGTGATTCTATGGATATTAACATAATCGATTTATCAGGAAATACAACAAAGAAAATTTCATCGTCGCTATTTGACGAAACCTACCGTCCTGATCTTATAAAGAAAGCGGTGCTTGCGGCCCAGGCGAACAGGCAGCAGCCCTACGGCCCGCACATGTACGCAGGCATGAGGACGTCAGCCGAAGGATGGGGACCGGGACGCGGCGTGTCAAGAGTTGCCAGGATAAAGAACGGCAGCAAATCAGCGAGAATACCCCAGGCAGTTAAGGGAAGAGAGGCGCATCCGCCGAAACCTGAAAAAGACAGGACAGAAAAAATCAATGACAAAGAGCGTAAAAAAGCTATCAGGTCAGCACTTGCAGCGACAGGTAATCTGGAACTCGTAACGAAAAGAGGACACAAATTCTCTGCACAATTACCTTTGATCGCGGTTGATAATCTTGCGGCTCTTACCAAAACAAAAGATGTAAAATCTTTCCTGGAAGCAGCAAAGGTCTGGGATGATATAGAGAGAGCAAAAGACACTACAATCAGGGCAGGAAGAGGAAAGCTCAGGGGCAGGAGATACAAGAATACAAAGAGTATTTTGATCGTGACAGCAGAGGATAATGGAATAGCTAAAGCGGCACGTAATCTTGCCGGAGTGGATATTGTTATTTTCGATCAGCTTAACACAGAATTATTGGCTCCGGGAACACATGCGGGACGTTTGACAATATTTACCGAATCAGCAATAGCCAAGCTCGAGGAGGCAATGCAATGATTCAGCACCCTTATGTGACAGAGAAAGCAACATTGATGGCTGAAAAGGATAATGTTCTCCAGTTCATCGTTGATGTCAGCGATACTAAACCAAAAGTGAAAAAAGAGATAGAGGCACTCTTTAGTGTGAAGGTGGCAAGCGTTAATATGATGCTGACCTCCAAAGGAAAAAAGAAAGCCATCGTAACATTTGAGGAACCCAACACAGCGACCGAACTTGCCTCAAGGTTGGGAATATTTTAAGGTGATAATATGGGACATAGAATTATTGCTCAGAGCAGGGGAAAAGGTTCTCCGACGTACAAAGCGCCCTCTCATAAATTCAAAGCAAACCTTGAACATTTAAAGGTAGAAGAGGGGATTGTCACGGGAAAAGTACTTGAAATAATCCATGATACTGCACGCTCAGCCCCCATTGCGCGCATATCATTCAGCAACGGCGAGGAACGGTTGATGCTTATACCGGAAGGCACTGAGGTCAACCAGACAATACAATGCGGGATATCCGCAGCCGTAGAGCCGGGCAATACCCTGGTGCTTGCGGAAATCCCCGAAGGAATCCCAATCTGCAATATAGAATCACAACCCGGTGATGGAGGAAAATTCGCAAGGGCATCAGGAATGTACGGGATTCTCGTGGCGCATGATGTGGGTAAGACCGTGGTGCAACTGCCAAGCGGCGAGATGAAATGGCTCAATCCCAAATGCAGGGCTACAATAGGCGTTGTGGCTGCCGGAGGGCGTACAGAGAAGCCGTTTATCAATGCAGGCAAGAAATTCCACAGGATGAAAGTCAGGGCAACCAAATGGCCAAGAAGCAGGGGCGTTGCAATGAACGTTGTAGACCATCCCTTCGGAGGCGGAGGGCGGCAACATCCGGGAAGACCAAAGACCGTAGCCCGCGGCACACCACCAGGGCGGAAAGTCGGCTCGATAGCAGCAAGAAGAACCGGAAAGAAGTGATAATACATGGCAAGAAGAGAATCATCTAAAATACCCAAAAGGAAGGGAGAATTTACATTCAGAGGAAAAACACTTGAAGACCTCAAGAAGTTGACCCAGGACGAGTTCGCGCTGCTGGTCCCGGCAAGACAGCGCCGGACATTACAGCGTGGCCTTTCGGAAGACCATAAGAAATTGATGCACAAAGTCAGGATCAAAGACCAGAATATCAGGACGCATTTGCGGGATATGATAGTACTGCCTGAAATGATTGGCCTGAAAATCGCCATCCATAGTGGAAAAGAGTTTGTGCCGATTGATATTATTCCTGAAATGGTTGGTCATTATTTCGGTGAATTCGTGATGACACGAAAGAAAGTTTCACATGGAGCAGCAGGTATTGGAGCTACAAGATCAAGCAAATTCATCCCGCTGAAGTGATGCACATGAAACTAAATTACTCAATTGAACCGGAACCTGAAAAAACTTCAAAAGCTTTGGGCAAGGAACTTCATATTTCAAAAAAACATGCGCATGAGATAGCATCGGCAATAAAAGGCATGAAGCTCAATAAAGCCAGAGGTTTTCTTGAGGATGTGTCCGAGCTTAAACAGGCCGTGCCTTATAAGAGATATACAAGAAACATTCCCCACAGGAAAGGGATGTGTACAGGCAGGTACCCGCAGAAAGCTGCAAAGGAATTCCTCAAGGTATTAAAAAATGTCGAAAGTAATGCCACATATAAAGGGCTTGACCCTGAGAACATGAGAATAACCCATATAGCAACCAAGAAAGGCCATACATATATGGGGCAGTTTAAGCGAGCGCAGGGCAGGGCTTCTCCAAAGAACCACGAAACAGTCAGTGTTGAAATGATACTGGAGGCGTAATAATGGGAGTTGAAAGAAAATTCGTTAAGAATGGTCTTGATAAGGCTCAAATGGCGGAATACTTTTCCAAGCAGTTAGAACGCGCCGGTTACGGCGGCATGAATATCAACAGGACCCCGATGGGTACCCAGATTACGATATTTGCAGAGAAACCCGGTATGATTATCGGAAAAGGCGGAAAGACCATACACAAGCTTACACATGACCTTGAAACCGTTTTCCGTGTGGATAACCCGCAGATAGATGTCCAGGAAGTAAAAATCCCGGAACTCAATGCGCAGATGATGGCCTCAAGGCTTGCAGGCGCAATCGAACGCGGCCTTTATTTCAGGAAAGCCGGCCATAACATGCTTCGCAGGATACTGGAATCGGGAGCGCTCGGGTGCGAGATTGATATCGCGGGCAAGCTGACCGGTCCAAGGAAAAGGACCGAAAAATTTGTCGGCGGCAATATGCTTCATGCAGGCAACCCGGCGATGGAACTGGTCGATGACGGATTTGCCATTGCGATTAAAAAACTGGGAGTTATCGGATGTCGTGTCCGGTTAATCAGGCCTACTGTTAAGCTTCCTGGCAGGTTTAAGACCGTTCAGGTTGTAGCCACGGAAACAGTTGAAAAGAAACCGGCAGCGGGCATTGTAGAGATTGTTAAGGCGGTTCCGCATGAAGTAAAACCTGAAGCTGTGGTGGAACAGGCACCTGAAGCGCCTGTACCCACAGCAGAAGAAAGCCATACCGGCAATATCGAAGAAAGAATGCACGGGGATGTCATGGAACACAAACATCCGGAGTACGATTACTGGCACCCGGCATCACGTCTCCATAAAAAGGAGGAAAATTAATGGCAATACTGCGGGTCGATGAAATCAGGAACATGAACATAACCGAGCGGCAGGAGGAACTGGACAAGCTCAAAATGGAGCTAATCCGCGAACGTGCTGTCGCATCGGCTGGCGGCGCTCCTGAAAATCCGGGCAGGATAAAAGAGATAAGGAAAACCATCGCAAGGATAAAAACAATCCAGAAGGAGCCTAAAGAATAATGAAGCTGACACCGCACAATATCATACACCATGAACTCATCGGTCTTGATACAAATGTAGTGGAAAGCACAAACAGTTCCCTCATAGGAATAGAGGGACGAATAATCGATGAAACAAAAAATATGCTTACAATAAGAACCGGTGAACAGGAGAAAAAAGTATCAAAAACCTGTTCATCATTTATATTCACAATTCCATCATTGATGAGGACGTCTCATCAGGCAGTTGACGGTAAACGTTACTTACCGCTGACGCTCAAAGTCGATGGAAGATTATTGCTCTCGCAACCCGAAAACAGAATCCAGACAAAATTTAAGAGAAAATTCAGGAAATAGAAGAGGTATAATAATGACACGAGATATCGGGCTGGATGTTCAAACGCCAGCAAAAGAATGTACTGATCCCAAATGTCCTTTTCATGGAGTCCTGCCCGTAAGAGGGCAGGTTTTAAAAGGAGTCGTAGTCAGCGACAAAATGGATAATACAGTAGTTGTGCAGAGAACATTTGTCAAAAAGATTGCAAAATTCGAGCGGTACGAGAAGAGAAAGACCAAGGTACATGCCCACAACCCTCCCTGCATAAATGCAAAAGAGGGCGATAATGTAACGATTGCAGAATGCAGACCACTTAGCAAGACAAAATCCTATGTTATTATTGAGGTGTCGAAATGAGAGGGATGAAGGCAAAAATACCGCGTGCAATTAACACGGCAAGCCGTATGGAAGTCGCCGATAACACGGGGGCGCGTGTCGTTGAAGTTATTTCTGTATTAAAATATCGCGGTGTAAGAAACAGATACCCTCGCGCAGGTATCGGGGATACTCTTATCGTAAGCGTCAAGAAAGGAACCCCGGAAATGAGAAAACAAATCTTCAAAGCGGTCATAATACGCCAGAAAAAGGAATTCAGGCGGCCCGATGGAATGCGGGTTTCTTTTGAGGACAATGCATGCGTGATAGTTGATGATGAAGGCGTGCCAAAAGGCACTGAAATAAAAGGCCCTGTTGCCAGGGAAGCTGCCGAGCGGTACTCGAAGATATCATCAGCAGCCTCGATTATAGTGTAGGTGAAAAACATGGTATCAACACAACCAAGAAAACAGAGAAAATCCAGGTACCAGGCGCCGCTCCACAGGAGGCATAAACTGCTGGGCGCTATGCTCAGCCCCGAACTTGTGGAAAAACACGGAATTAAAAGCATACCTGTACGCACCGGCGATACTGTAAAAGTCCTTCGTGGTGATCATAAAGGTAAAGAAGGAAAGGTAGCCAATGTAAATCTTACAAAAATGACCATCACCGTAGACGGTGTTAGCGTCACCAAATCAGACGGCACCGAAGTACCAAGACCGGTACAGCCTTCGAACGTAATGATAACAAAATTAGAAATCAAAGATGAAAAGCGCTTAGGTGATTAAATGGCAAGACATCAGAAAAGAGTGGCGGCACCAACAACATGGCCGATTACAAGAAAGACGCATCACTGGGTAGTTGGAGCCAATGCAGGGCCGCATTCCAAGGGAACAGGGATTCCATTGCTTGTTGTTGTAAGGGATATGCTAAAAATAGCCAATACCAGCAAGGAAGCCAAGACAATAATTAATGAAGGTAATATTTTCGTGGATGGAGTGAAGAGAACGAATTATAAGTATATTGCAGGGCTCTTCGATATAGTCTCAATCCCGACAACCAATGAATATTATCGCGTCCTGCTGGATGCCAATAACAGGTTCAAACTCTACAAGGAAGATGCAAATGCCTTGAAATTATGCAGGATAAATAATAAAACCATTGTGAATAAAGGCGCTGTGCAGCTCAACCTGCATGACGGCAGCAATATCCTGGCATCCAATGAGTACAACACGATTGATACTGTTATTCTGGGTTTCCCGGACCGCAAAATCATCAAACACATTCCGTATAAACAGGGAAACCTTGCCATGATTGTCGGCGGAGAACACTCCGGGGAAATCGGGAAGATAAAACAAATCCGCAAAGTAAGAGGTTCAGGAACGAACATGGTAGCCATATCAAATGAAAAGGAATTCGATACAATTGAAGATTATGTATTTGTCATAGGTGAATCAACGCCTGAAATCAAGGTGGTTTAAAGATGAATCCAATGAGAATCCCTTTAATCGAGAAAGTTACGGTTCATATAGGTACTGGAGAAAGCGGTGAACGGTTGATAAATGCTGAAAACCTGCTTGAGGCAATAGTGAAGCAAAAACCGGTCCGGGCAATTGCAAAGAAAACATTGCCGACTTTCTCTATAAAGAAACGGGAACCAATAGGATGCAAAGTTACGTTAAGAGGAAAGAATGCCCAGGAATTTTTAAAGACTGCATTAAAAATAGTCGAGAATAAACTGAATGCGTCCCAGTTCGATGAGAATGGCAACTTTTCATTCGGGATTGAGGAACATACCGATTTCCCAGGGATGAAATATGACCCGTCAATAGGCATTTACGGCATGGATGTAAATGTTTCAATAAAGCGCCCGGGATACAGGATAAACACCCGAAAGATAGAGAAACACAAAATACCTATGAATCACAGGTTGAAAAAGGAAGATGCTATTTCTTTTTTAAAAGAGAAGTACGGTGCGGAGGTAGTTTAAATGGAACGGAGTAAGAAAAAATTCGGAGCCGGTGCCAATGTCTGCAAACGCTGCGGTAGGAAGCAGGGACTTGTTCGGAAATATGATATATACCTCTGCAGGCAATGCTTCAGGGATATAGCTTATGACATGGGCTTTGAGAAATATACGTAGGTGATTTTAATGTTACTAGATCCACTCGCAGACGCATTATCAACAATAAAAAATGCAGAAAGTACAGGTAAACCGGAATGTACCATCAGGCCAGCTTCAAAAGTAATAGGAAGTGTGCTCAAGGTCATGAAGGATAAAGGATATATCGGCGATTTCGAATTCATCGAGGATGGGAAATCCGGTGTATTTAAAGTCCAGCTAAAAGGAAAGATTAACAAATGCGGAGTAATCAGGCCGCGGCACGCTGTAAAGAATATGGAATTCGAGGCATGGGAAAAGCGGTTCTTGCCTGCTAAAGGCTTTGGGTCTATTATCCTGACCACGCCAAATGGCGTTATGACCCATTCCGAAGCCAGGGAAAGCGGTCTTGGCGGCCAGTTACTTGCGTATGTTTATTAGGTGAATGTTATGGAAACGAAGAGAACAATAGGAATCCCGGAGGGCGTGAACGTCAACATCGATAAGATGAATGTGTCGATATCGGGGCCGCAGGGACAGCTCCAGAGAGAACTATGGTATCCTGGAATTACAATAAAGAGAAGTGATTCGGAGGTCGTTGTTATGACCGATATGCCAAGAAGAGAACAGCTAGCAATGCTGGGCACGCTTGAATCCCATCTAAAAAATATGATTGCAGGAGTAACAAGTGGATATGAGTATACGATGAAAGTGGTTTATTCACATTTCCCTATCCAATTGAAAACCGAAGGACAGCAGGTAATAATAGGCAATTTCCTTGGTGAAAAGAGAGCAAGAAAGGCCAATATCCAGGGTAATACAAAGGTCATGATAAAAGGAGACCAGGTAATTGTTTCCGGGATAAATAAGGAAGATGTTGGGCAAACAGCAGCTAACATCCGCCAGGCTACAAAAATCAAAAGATTTGACCCGAGGGTATTCCAGGACGGGGTTTACCTCGTAGAAAGGCGGTGAAAAAATGGAAGATGAAGCAATCAAACAGCTCACAACCATCGAAGGTGTTGGCAAAGCTAAAGCAAAATTACTTTATGATGCAGGATTTATAACTATCGCTTCGATAAAAAAGGCAAGCGTAGATGAAATTGCAGATATTAAAGGGATAGGCGCAAAACTTGCAAACAAAATCAAAGCTTCTGCCGATAAGATAGTTGTTGAAGAAGAAAAGCAGGAAGAAAAAACAGAAGCACTGCCCATAACCATTGTTCTTGATGAAGAAACAAAAAGGCTTCTTAATGTCAGGAAGAAACAGAAAAGCAAGAAACCCGAGTTCAAGCAGACTGATTCCCATAAGAAAAAGAAGCTTGCAGATTACTGGAGGAGACCTGACGGTATTCATAACAAGACACGTTATGCAGTCAAAGGGAAAACTCCGCTTGTGGAGGCAGGTTATGGCAGTCCGGCAGCAGTCCGCGGACTTCATCCATCCGGATTTGAGGAAGTCCTGGTGAGAACCCCCAAAGATATTGAGTCTCTTAAGGTCGGCAGGCAGGCTGCCAGGATAGCCCACACAGTTGGATCAAGAAAGCGGGCGATTATAGAGAAGAAGGCTGCTGAATTGGGATTGAAGATTTTAAACCCCGCAAGGAGTGAAACAACATGACAGATTTAGCGAACCAGAGGCGATTGGCGGCAGAAGTTATGGACATAGGCGTGAACCGGGTATGGATGAATCCCGAAGCCTATAAGGACATTTCCACCGCCCTGACGCGGGAAGATATCCGCAAATTGATCGGAGAAAAAAAAATCGGCAAAAGAGAAATTAACGGAAATAGCCGCGGAAGGGTACGAAAAGCTGATGAGGCCCGTGATTATGGACACAGGAAGGGTCACGGCTCAAGAAACGGTGCAAAAGGCGCACGGAACCCAAAGAAAGAACAGTGGATGAAGAAAATCAGGGCACTGCGCAGTCTTCTTAAAGAAAAAAGAGACAATAATACCATTGATGTTTCCACATACAGGAAATTATACCGCAAAGCGAAAGGCGGGGAATTTCGAAGCAGGGCGCACCTGACCGCTAACATAGAACAACTTAAAGGCAAGGTGGTGTGAACATGGCAACAGGAGCAAGATACAGAGTCAAATTCAGAAGAGTAAGAGACGGTAAAACAGATTACCGGGCAAGAAAACAACTGCTGATCTCAAGAAAACCCCGCCTTGTGGTCAGGAAAAGTTCAAAAAATACACTGGCACAGATAGTAATACCTTCCGCATCTGGAGATGTTACTCTAGTTTCGGCGAATACCAGTGAATTGAAGAAATACGGTTATACTGCAGGAACGGGAAATATCGCATCCGCATACCTGGCAGGGTTATTGCTCGGGTATCGTGCAAAAAAAACAGGGCAGAAAGAGGCAATACTCGACACAGGGTTATATCACACAACACAGGGTGGACGGCTATTTGCAGCTTTGAAAGGAGCAGTAGATGCAGGTCTTGATATACCCCATGACCCGGCAATTTTCCCATCGGACGATAGGATTATGGGTAAACATATAGATAAATACAGAAAAACAAACGTTGCAGAGCAAGTTGAGGCAGTAAAACAAAAGATTCAGGGCGAATTCAGGTGAAAATATGGCAGATAGAAAATTCGATAGAAAATTCGAAGAACAGAAAGTAGAATGGGTTCCCCAAACAAGACTTGGCAAATTAGTCAAGGAAGGACAGGTAACCACGATGAGCGAAGCCCTTGAGTCGGGACTACCCATAAGGGAGTACCAGATTGTTGACGCATTGCTTCCTGAAATAAGAGATGAAGTGCTGGATATCAATATGGTCCAGAGAATGACAGATTCCGGCAGGCGGGTAAAATTCAGAGCCACGGTAATTGTAGGCAATGGCGATGGTTTTATCGGCATCGGGGAAGGCAAGGATGTCCAGGTTGGCGTGGCTATCAGAAAAGCGATAGATACTGCCAAGATGAATATAATCAATATCAAGAGAGGCTGCGGCTCATGGGAATGCGGCTGCGGTCTGGGTCATACGGTACCTTTTGAGGTTATAGGTAAAGCAGGCAGTGTAGAAGTGGAACTTAAACCCGCCCCTCGCGGGCTTGGTTTAGCTTCCGGCGGAACTGCAAAAAAAGTACTTGAAATTGCAGGCATAAAAGATGCCTGGACAAAAGTATATGGCGAGACCCGGACAACCATCAATTTTGCCAAGGCAACATACGATGCTCTTATGAAAACCACAACAATGAAGGTGTAAAAAATGTACGCAGCAGTTCGACTTCGCGGCGGCGTGAAGACGCGACAGGATATCAGGGATACATTAAGCATGATACGACTTGACAGGATTAATCATTGTGTAATCCTCCCCGATACACCAAATTACAAGGGGATGATTCATAAAGCAAAAGATTACATTGCCTGGGGCATTATTAGTCCTGAAACCCTTGAGCAAATGCTGGAAAATAGAGGACGGCTCGAAGGCGGAGATGCTTTGACCCTTGAATACCTTACGAAGAATACTAAATTCAAATCGTTTGGTGAACTGGCGAAAGCCATTTGTGAAGGGAAATCATCTTTGTCCGACGTTCCTAAATTAAAGCCTGTTTTCAGGATGCATCCGGCAAGAAAAGGTCTTAAAGGCACAAAAAGGACATTCCAGGAAGGTGGAGACCTCGGATTCCATGGCGCTGAAATCAATACCCTGTTAAACAAGATGAGGTAATTTTATGGGCAAACAAAAAACAAAGAAATTCAGGGGTTCAAGAACCTGCGGCGGCGGCACGCATAAGAACCGGAGAGGCGGCGGAAGCCGCGGAGGACGCGGGAATGCAGGTACATGCAAACACCACTTTGTCAGGTCAATGCAGCGGGGTTTGAGTTTCGGCAAACATGGGTTCAAAAGACCGTTATCGACTGCTTCCGATAAAGTCATCGTAAATGTAGGTGAACTCGATGAAGCCATAGAGCAACTGGTGATAGATGGCTTTGCTGAAAAGAAAGGCGAAGCGTTCCACATAGACCTTGCAAATATCGGTATTGAGAAAGTGCTTGGCAGTGGAAAGATAACAAAACCGCTCTTTATTACGGCTAATGAATTCTCATCTGTTGCAAAACAGAAAATCGAAGAAGCAAAAGGACAGGCAAAAGCGTCACAATCCCCTAACGCAGAGTAAAAGAATATGGTATTTGAAAGTCTTGCCCCCCTATTGAATCGCCTTCCTGCGGTATCGCGTCCCGAAGGTCATGTGCATTTCAAGAAAAAACTGGGATGGACCCTTGGGATTCTCGTCCTTTATTTTGCCCTGGCGAACATACCTTTGTTCGGGCTTGATAAAAGCTCAATAGATCTTTTTGAACTCTACCGCGCATTCTTTGCAGGTGCGTCGGGTTCGCTCATGGTACTTGGAATAGGGCCCATAGTAACGGCATCGATAGTTCTGCAATTACTTGTGGGGGCAAATGTTATCAGGATGGATCTTACAAATCCGCACCAGCAGGCCATTTTCCAGGGTCTGCAGAAATTACTTGTCTTTGTGATGATAGCCCTTGAAGCGCTGCCTCAAATCCTTGGCGGCTATATGAAAGCCGATGCAGGGCTTGCAGCGCAGCTCAATATTAGTGTCAGCTGGATAACCGTATTGCTGTTCATACAGATATGCATCGGGGGTGTGCTGATTCTCTACATGGATGAGATAGTCTCCAAGTGGGGCATAGGTTCAGGCGTGGGGTTGTTCATTATTGCCGGTGTATCGCAGCAAATTGTCCAGGGTATATTCAACTGGAAACTCGATGAGACAGGATTCCCGATTGGGCTTATCCCGAAATGGATTCACATAGCCAGCCCGTCATCGAATATCGGTCTTGATTATCTCCTGACAGGTGATGGGGTACTATTCTTGTTGGTGAAAGGCGGTATCCTGGCACTGATCAGCACAGTCATAATTTATCTGATGGTGGTTTACGTAGAAAGCTGCCGTATAGAGATCCCGCTGGCTCATGCCGCCGTAAGGGGCGCTCGCGGGCGCTTTCCCGTGAAACTTATCTACGCAAGTGTTCTGCCCATGATCCTGGTGAGGGCGCTGCAGGCGAATATCCAGATGGTGGGGCTTATCCTCTCAAGCAGAGGTATTAGCTTATTGGGCGAATTCAAGCAGGCTACGCCTGTGAATGGTCTTATGTATTATCTTTCTCCTATTCAGGGACCTAATAACTGGATTCCATCACTTGTGTCATCTCAGTTCACAAGTCTCAGCGTCGCGCCTCCGGCTATATGGCAGATTGCGCTTCATGTCCTGACCGATGCTTTCATGCTAATAATTGGCGGTATAATATTTGCTCTCTTCTGGATTGAAACAACAGGTATGGGTGCAAAGAACGTGGCTGAAAAAATCCAGAATTCAGGGATGCAGATACCGGGCTACCGCAGAAGCAGCGGGACGCTTGAACGCGTAATGCAGCGGTATATACCCAAGGTAACGGTAATAGGCGGCGCGTTCATAGGATTGCTTACGCTCGTAGCCAGCCTTCTCGGGACACTGGGAGGCGCAGGCGGAACAGGTTTATTGCTTACAGTCAGCATCATGTACAGGCTGTACGAGGACATCGCCAGCCAGCAGATGATGGAGATGCACCCGATGATGAGAAGCTTCTTCGGGAAGGAATGAAATTAAAAAAGAATAATCATTTTTTTTTTAATTTTTACACGAACAGCGTTCTCAATTCCCACAATATCCTGGGATTTCTTTTGAATAATATAGGCAACAAAGTTGGTAAAGCCATCTTACTCGTATCTATCCCATTAAGCGAATGAGCAAGTTGGTTCAATTGTTCGTCCGTGAGCTTAAGGAGCATATTCTTGACAACAAGGGATTTGCTGAGTTCTTTCCCGATAGTTGCGCGCCATTTATCCTCATATTCTTTCAAAACCCTTACAGAATAATCACCCATTTCTTTGGCCTTGATACAGACTTCTCCTGCCATCTTCCCCGCGTCCATTGCGTTAATAATACCGCCGCCAGTCAATGGATCCGATTGCCTTGCAGCATCGCCTACAAGCATCAGCCCGTCCGTTACTGTCTGTTTAATCGGCCCGCTGACCGGGACTCCGCCAACCACCATTTCCAGGATTTTAGCCTGTGGCATATAATCTTTCAGGAATTTCTCAAGGAGTGTAATGGCGCGGACGTTCCCGGATTTGCTTCCAAGGAGCCCCAATCCGACATTCGCTGTGTATTTGCCTTTGGGAAATACCCATACATACCCTCCGGGCGTATATTTTTCACCCAGATAGAACATACTGTATTCACCTGCGTCGATATTTGAAACCAGGAACTGCGCGCAGGTATCGATATCTCCGGGCTTTAATGACGTGTCTATTCCGCCCCATCTTCCTACTTTTGATTCCACACCGTCAGCGCCTATTACGATATCGGCTTTAATCTCATGGGTTTCCCCCATATACATGGCATTTATCCCGGTTATTTTGCCGTTATTCCGCAATAATCCGGTCGCCCGTGTCTTTACCATCACTTCTGCCCCTGCCATGGCAGCCTGCTGGGCAAGCGCCCTGTCAAAGACCTTTCTTTCAAGAGTGTAACCAGCCTTTCCGCTTGATGCTTCTTCTGACATTTTGATTTCAGTTCCATCAGGTGCGAGTATCTTGGAACCTTTTACTTCTGCCGCTATCCATCGTGGGTCAGGTTCTATATGTTTTTTCAAATCCTCTTTTCCTACACCTTCAGCGCATCTCACAGGGTCCCCTATCTCCTGCCTCTTTTCAATAAGCAGGACATCAAGCCCGCCCGATGCGGCGGTTTTTGCGGTGATTGAACCTGCCGGGCCTGCTCCAACCACAATAACATCATATCTGCTCTTCATAAAGCGACACCTCGCTTTATGCGGTATCCACGTAAACCGATACCCCAGTTTACGTGGTGTTCAGGTATGCTTTGCATACCTGTCGTTTGAAAACCGAAACTTCGGTTTACGCAGTGTCCACGTATGGCAAAGCCATACGTGTTGAATTTAATAAACTTTTCTAAAAGTTTTTGATAAACCTTTCTTAAAGGTTTACGTATGGCTTCGCCATACGTGTCTGCGAAGTAAAGCGGCGCAACGGTTTTTGATAAAACTTTCCTAAAGTTTTTCATTTAACAACCACCAGTGCGCCAACGGGACATATCTTCGCGCATACGCCGCAACTTGTGCACGTATTATCCACCTCTATCCATGTCTCTACCAGTTCAAGCGCTCCTACCGGGCATACACCCACGCATGCTCCGCAGTATCCGCATTTATAACGATTTACATTTACAGTCATAGGCTCGTCTGCTAACGCAGTTGACACATATAAATTTTATTAAACAGCAATCGTAAGAAAAGGTGTTAAATCACAGCTTTTGGCTGTTATAATTTTCAATATTGTTTGAATCGGTTTCAACCATCTCAAAAAGTACAGGTTTCTGGACTATCTTGAAATTATTGAATTTTATATACATTGTTTCTATTCTCTTGCCTGGGATACCGGCTTTGAGCAGTTTTACTCTTTCTTTGGATGTCTCTAACATTAACCCATCTCCCATTTTTGATTAGTCATATATTTAACGAGAGATTATATAAATATTGTGGTTTAAATAGTATGCAGTTTAAATACTATGATATCACAAATCAAAAGAGATGTGGAGGGATATTCCTGAGTAATATATTATTCAAAGATGCGAAAATCACAAAGCCTGAAGATAACCAGCCTGAACAGATAAAGAGAATTTTTCCGTATATTTCACCTGTCAAAAAAGGTGATATTGTAGCAATAAAAATACATCCGGGGGAATATGGGAACACGACTCATATAAGACCTGTAATTGCAAGAACTGTGGTTGACCTTGTGATGGAAGCCGGAGGAATACCGTTTGTGACCGACACCACGACGTTATACAAAGGAATGAAACTGAACGCGCCGAATCTTATAAAAGGCGCTTCAATGAACGGTTTTACACATGCGAGCATGAACGCCCCTTTTATTGTGGCTGACGGTTTAAGAGGCGGCGATGGCAAGGAAATAGAGATTAATGGGGAAGCGCTTGGCAGCATTACGGTTGCCTCTGCCATCGCGGAAGCCGATTCGATGATTATCATTTCCCATGGAAAAGGGCATCCTGCTTCAGGATTCGGCGGTGCGGTAAAGCACCTGGGCATGGGATGTCTTGACAGGGCAGGAAAGATAAAGGTACATGAAGTGGGCAAGCCCTCCATCGACCCTGAAAAATGCATACAGTGCGGGGATTGCGTGGAAGTATGCCCGTGGGGCGCTATAACGCCGCCTGAAATCGACCATACAAAATGCTGCGGTGAGTTGTCCTGCGCTGATGCATGCCAGCAGGAGGCGATAATTCCTCCTCCGGATGCGACAGATAAAATGCAAAAGAGGCTGGGTGAAGCCGCGCTTGGCCCTATAAAAGCGCTGAATGGGCGGATTGGATATATTAACTGGGTCTACGACCTCACGCCGGGCTGCGATTGCTTCAATTTTTCGGGTGAGCGCTTTGTTGAAGATATAGGTATCCTGGCTGGAAAAGACCCGGTGGCAATTGATTCTGCAACAATCGATTTAATTAACGGGAGAATGAAACCGGATGGAAAATCGATATACAATGTATGGGGCGTGAACCCGTGGTTACATATCGAAGCTGCTGAAAAAATAGGATGCGGGAGCAGGAAATATGAACTTAAGAGTTTGGAATTATTTTAATCAGGAAACAGGTTCCCGCTAAACACAATGTTTATATAGAAACAGAATTAAAGATATTCTGGGAGGAAAATTATGGTAATCGAGAAACTGTCTCAAGAGGAGTTGAAAAGCCTGTCAAATTATATAGCAAATGAGATTCTTACAAGAATATCTCAATCTCTAGCTGCTAGTGAGAAGGCGGTGGTGTCTCCAAGGCCTATGCCTTATGCTTGCACGGGGACAGGTTTTAAGTGTGGTGACTACTCGTGTACTGGTACAGTATCATGTTCGGGACAATTCGACTGCACAATTAAGTTCATGGGATAGAAAAAAATTGCGCAAGAAATGGATATTTGAACCCAACCCTAAACGCTTATCTTATTTGAAAATATGATACATGCCGTTATGATAAAGCTATGAATTAGTAGCGTTTTTGTTAAACAATCCTATAACATCGCAATTTGGTATCTTATCCTTGAGAAAATATTCAGACACACTCATATATCAAAAGAATGATAACATTGCATAAAAATTTAATTGATGATGTCTATGGGTATTTATTATCAGATTCTCTAGATATTGGTCTGCTCCATTCTCATCTTGAAAATTGCCTGAACTTATCTTCAGAAAATGTTAGAAACCTTATATATCAGACTGTAGCGCAGTTAAATGGATCCCTGTTTCCTCCATTGACAAAATTAGAAATCATTCATACGGAGGGTTGCAATCTGGCATGTAGCTACTGTTTCGAAAAAACCTTTCATGGGCATCGAAAGATGCCTCTGGAAACAGCTAAAGCAGCGATAGATCTTCTTTTTGACTACGCCCAGGGCGAACCTCAATTATATGTAACTCATTTCGGTGGCGAGCCTCTGTTAAATTTCCCTGCGGTTCGATCTGTAACAGAACATGCTGAAAAAAAGGCTTCACTTTTCGGAAAATCTATTGATTTCAATATCACCACCAATGGAGTTCTGCTAAATGATTATATGGTCAATTACTTTGCTCAGCATAAAGTCAAAGTTCTTTTAAGTGTCGATGGGCTCGAGTCTACACACAACAGATTCAGAATAGATAAGCATGGTAGTGGCACCTTCAAACAAGTAATGAGAGCGTTTGAAATATTGAAAAGAGTACAACCATGGGTTGGTGTAAAAATTACTGTTATGCCATCAACAGCCTCCGATCTCTTTGAAAATGTCCTAGGACTTTATGAAGTGGGCATCAACCAATTTATTATTGGTTATGCAACGGGTATTGAGTGGTCTATGGAAAGTATAGATTCTTATAGCAAACAGTTAAAGAAATTATTCCATTGGTACAAACAAACACCGCGCCATGATTTGCGAATTAATGAATTTGATGAAAAACTCACGGAGCCATTTTTTGGATGCCAGGCAGGTCGTAACTCAATATCAGTTGCTGTAAATGGAGAGGCATCACCGTGTTCAAAGATTTTGGCTTTGAATAATAAAGAGCTTATAATGAAGTTAGGTGATGTACGATATGGCTTGACCCACCTTAAAAACCGGTTTGAGTTGGTTAATAGCTCGCAGTTGCGTGTGGCTTGTGAGGCTAAAGGAATTGCTGAAGACTTTCGGGGAGGTTGTTTAGCATCAAACTACGTGGACAACCACGATATTTTTCAACCTAGTTTACAAGACCATACTTTTTCCATGCTCAAGCAATCAATCTGTTCACAGATGTAAATTTGAAATGCTCATCATCGGAAAAGTAACTGCCCATTGCACTCCGCGGCGCTTAGTATGTGCTTTGAATTCTGGTTATTTCTAAAATCCAGTGGCAAGAGTGGGTGAAGCTATTCAAATTTTAAAAACTAGGTTGATACCATGCACAAAGTTAATAATACACAGAAGCTAAGTATACATCAGGAACAGAGCAGTGATTCTTAACCTACTACGATTTTAAACTCAAAAGATGCGAGGTAAAACCATGTCAAAACTTAAAAAGCGGGAACTTGAAAGAAAGGGCGAAAAAAAGCGAAAGATTCAGGAGAACAAATTGATGGATGAGCATCTTGTGGATTTAACGAAAACAAAAGGGGAACTGGAGGAACTGCCTGAGGAAATATAAGTGAAGGTAAAAGTAAAAATTCTTTCCGGGGGGGTCAAAGAGCAAGTCCTGGAACTTTCATCGGATTCAACGTATGAAGGGATGCTAAAATCCCTAAACATAAATCCAGAAATCGTCCTGGTATTCCGGAAAGGCGCTCCTGTACCGCTGGATGAAGTGGTGACGCCCGACAATGTGGAAATCCTGAGGGTTGTGACAGGAGGCTAATCCCTGGCAACAATGCAGTTAACAGACGCATATGGAAGGACGATAAGGAGTCTCAGGATATCCCTTACCAACCGTTGCAACCTGAAATGCCTCTATTGCCATCATGAAGGTGAAACGCGGGAAATAAATAATGAGATGACCTGCAGGACTATTGGAAATATAGTCAGGGCTTCTCAGGCTTTCGGGGTGGATAGGGTAAAGTTCTCTGGCGGGGAACCTTTACTCAGGACTGATTTTGAGGAAATCATCAAATCGCTTCCAAAGCTCAAGGATATCTCGGCCACAACCAACGGAACTCTTCTTGCGCAAAGGGCGAAAAGCCTTGCAGATAGCGGGCTTGACCGCATCAATATCAGTCTTCCATCTCTTTCTCCTGAACAATACAGGAAAATCACAGGAGGGGATATTAGTAACGTACTTGATGGAATTGATGCCGCCGTTGATAGGGGCATGACGCCTGTAAAACTAAATATGGTGCTTCTCAAAGGGATAAACGACAGTGAAATCCTGAAAATGATGGATTTTATCAGGAAGTTTGAAGGGAAGGTTATCCTGCAATTGATAGAATTAATGGATTTCCAGGGAACAGCGCAGTATCAGGTTGATATAAATGAAATTGAAAAATTCCTTGAATCCAGAGCCTCAAAAATTGAAGAGCGGGCTATGCATAGAAGAAAAAAATATCATATCGGAGGAGTCGAAGTAGAGCTTGTCAGGCCTATTGATAATTCGCATTTCTGTGCCAATTGCAACAGGCTTCGCGTCACTTCGGACGGAAGATTGAAACCCTGTCTTTTCAGGAATGACAACCTGGTGGATGTGAATAATAAAGAGCCGCAAGAAATCATGGAATTAATGAAGCTTGCAATGGATAAAAGAGAACCATTCTATAAAGGTTGAGCTGAACGGATATTCATATTATAATGCGGCGGTTCTTTATGGATATTATTAATAAAACCGAACTCAAATATCTCGTTTACTGACAACTCTCTTGAAATGTATTTTAACCTGTGGAGCACAGGCACAAAAGCCATTGTCGAGTGAACGAACTCGTTGGACAGGGAAGCGCAATATTTCGGGGAGACCATGTAAGCGCTCATCACAAACTCTTCATCCACAATCCCTGTGAGTTTTGAAACAATTTTTGCTGCATTCTTTGGTTTTGCCCTGATGAAATTACTTGCTTTTTCATGAAGTTTAAGGAAGTCCAGAATCACTTCAGGAGATTGCATCAGCTCCTTCCTGATAACTATACCGTAGCTTGGATTATCGGGCCACAGGGCGTGCGGCGGGATGATTATTTTTGCGCCACAGGCACGCACCGCTGCAACAGCAAGAGACGGCGTTCCGACCGCTGCATCGATATCGCCATCCACCAGCGCCTCAAGAACAAAGTCTGTCCAGGCAAAGTTCTTAACCTCGATATTGAGCTTTGCTTCATTTATGGCATTGTTGATGATGACATCGTGGATTGAGCCTTTCGGAGGGGAGCCGATTGTTTTTCCTTCAAATTGCGAAAGCGCAGCATTCAAGCTCCCCGAATCATCAAGAGTCCTGTATTCATTCCGGGCAATCAGCACGGTTCCTTCCACATGCCCACCCGCGACGCAGATAATCGGAACCCCCCTATCGATGCCGATAATTGCGGGAGGCAGGCCGATATACCCGATGTCGATTTCCTCGTTTGCGAAGGCTTTAACGATGTCGGGACCTGAGGCAAAGAGTTTCCAGTTCGCATGGATGCCTGCTTTTTCAAGCCAGTCTGTGCCCATCAGGATAAATGAGGTATGATATACGGTTGAAAGATGACCGATATTGATGGGCTTTTGGTTGGGCATGATAATTTTAAGGAGAGTTGGTAGCAAAAACATTTCTATAGTAAGTTAAATCTAATTGTATATAATATCAAGAAACTATTAAATATTAAACGCAACTATTTGTATTTAAAAATATTCGAGGAGTAACTTTAACTTGGGAATTGAGGAAGAGTTGCAAAAAGAGAAGCGGCAAAATTCTCGTGATTTTAAAGAGATAACCCTTGCAATAACACTATTAGCTGGAGTATCAGCTTTTTTATTGAAAACGATTGATTATTTTAATAATAATGTGATTGTTTTAGGTGATTTTCTTCAACTTACGGTTTATTTTTTAGTAATGTTATTATTACTTGAATTTTCAATGGTTTTTTTGTTTCTAATACTAAAAGGGTATTTACTCTCCACAGAATCAGAAAGTAAACAAATAAAAAACATTACACAGAAATTATTTAAATCTATTTTTATACTACCTATCTTGTGGATTGTTTTTTCGATTTTTACCCTTTTATCTCATGAGATGTTTAAGGATCCAAGTAAAATTAATAATTATAATTATATATTCAATTTTTATTGGATATTTGCCTCTACGATTATTATAATTATCTACATCCGTCTCACCGAAATAAATTTAATCGAACCACTAAGAAATATCAGGTCGAAAATAAGTCAAATCAAGGTTAAGACTCTCTTAAAATTCGATTTTGAAAGATATATGATTCTTAACTTTAGTCCACTGGTTATTTTTTTAATATCAATGCTAGTTTTACTATTAGTTTTACTTTTACTAACAGCTCCTTTATATTTATTAACAGGCACTTTTTCGATAGAAGAATTCTCACAAACAAATACAAATACTGGTATTCAAACGTTCAAAATAAAAGAAACAGGGATTGCGTATTCTGCAAATTATATAAATTTATACAAAATGAATGCCAGCGATGGCAATATTTTTCAGTACATCGATGATATCACAATAAACAATACCCAAGAAAATTTATCAAGAAACAAATTAATGATTGGAAAAAAGTATGAAGGAATCTGGTATTTAAACGTTAATACTTCTACTTTGCAGTCTGGAAATTATTTATTGCATGCTGAAGTTACAAACGGTTTATCCGAAAAAACTATATTTGGAACAATTAAAAAACATGATGAGAAATTATTTTATATTGCGCCAAGAATTGCAAATTATTCTTCTTATTCCACGCAGGAATTAAAACGCATAGAAACGACTCAATAATACATCACATCAACCACATATATCTCAGTTAATGCCATTAAATAAAAAAATGCTGTCAAAACATCAGCCAGTGGAAGAATTTTGTTCGGAACTGCTTCCCTTCTCGAAATTCTGATGCTAAGCAAAAGTTTATATACTGACATTCATTAATAATAAAAGAAGGAGGAAGGGTATGAAATATAAAATTCTTATAGTATTTGTTTTGATGGCTGCACTTACTTTTTCAACTATCAATCTCGCACAGGCAGCGGGAACAGTTCCGCCAACACCTCCTGCGCCAAACGTAGGCAATGAAACACAGCCTTTCAAAGAAAGATTAGAAGCCTTTTACACTGCAAAGGAAAATTTCATAAATCAAAAAAGAATGTGCAAAGAATCTGCGGTAGCTACTAACGCCCCCCAGGGGACCTGTTGGAACAAACTTAAACCCTTGATGCAGGGCATTTTACTAAAAGAAGTTGTATTGACAGAGAAAAGACTGGTCCAACTTCAAGACGAGAATATAACAATTCCGAATCGTAATGAAATCGATGCAAAACTGGCTGAAGCAAAAGCGGTTTTTGCGGATTCCGGCTCCAGCAAGTACGCCCTGAAAAGCGCTGCAAAAAACGTGGAAGACATCGTCAATCAAATTGAAGAAACAGCCTTGCAAAATCAGACCGACAAACTCATCACCCAGATGGACAACCTGATGGTCAAAGCGGACGGCATAACCACCAAACTGGATGCGAAACTAATTGAGCTTAAAGCGTCTGGATACGACACACGCGAACTGGAAAATTCCCTGACGCAATATAAAGCCGACCTTGCGAAAACCAAGGAGAATATCGCGAATGCGAAAGCCAGGTATGCACAAACAAACTCGACCCAGGAAATAAGCCAGATGGCAAAAGATGTTCGCAGTTTCATTAATAATGCACAAAATTATCTGGTAAAAGCATTTGACAAAGCACGAAAGATGGTTCCGGAAATGAGCGATGCTGAAAAAGGTGGAAAAGGCAAAGGTTCTAACGTCTCGACGAATAATCAACCACATGAGGGAACAGTATGAAAAAACTAATCGTTTTGCTATTAATCTTAGTTGTTTTAGGCTTCTCCGGATGCTTGCAAAAAACAGAGCAAAACCCTGCAACAAACAATGCAACAGTCACTCCAGGAACTGGCAATAATATAACAGCTACAAACACCGTGCCAGCCAGTCCTGGAACTTCTGGCAATCTAACAATTAGCAGCGCAACAATTTCCAGCGATATCGAAAGTATTTCAAAAGAAGTTGCAAGCGTTGATACTAATGTCTCTGGAAATACAATAACGCCAATCAACGATACTGACTTGACTGTTGACTAAAATTTTATTAAAATTAATGGCGTATAGCCCGGCAAGGATTCGAACCTTGGTCGCAGGATCCAGAGTCCCGCATGATTGACCGCTACACTACCGGGCTTCGCAAGGTTGCATAATAGGCTTTTTACGTATTAATCTATCGGAGCAAGCTCAAATATGCCAGTATTTGCGCTGGACTTGTTTTATTTCTTCTAACCGTGCCCTCACCTGCGGATTGACGGCTGATACTTTCCTGACAGGTTCCAGCCCCATAAAAACATTGAGCACTGCCGCAACAGAATGGGCAAGCAGCGGAAGGTCGTACCCGCCTTCAAGGACAGCGCCGAGCTTCCCATCGCAGGTTTCCTTAGCTATTGATTTTACAATGGATGCAAGCACAGCAAAACCATCCACGCTCATTCTCATATTTGCAAGCCCGTCGTTGGCACAGGCATCCTGTCCTGCGCTGACAAGAATCATGTCAGGCCGGAATTCAAGCGCGGCAGG
Source organism: Candidatus Methanoperedens sp. (assembly GCA_041494705.1). Lineage (GTDB taxonomy): Archaea > Halobacteriota > Methanosarcinia > Methanosarcinales > Methanoperedenaceae > Methanoperedens. The sequence continues at coordinate 13,047 of JBGQBI010000002.1, read as the reverse complement.
AACAAGTATCTCCTCAAATGCTGCAATGAAACCGGCGTCAGCGGTTCCGGCAGGCAGAGGCACATTGATGTTATAGCCCTCGCCGTTTCCACTTCCAACCTCATTTAGCCATCCTGTTCCAGGATAATGAGGATACTGGTGAGTTGAGAAATAAAGTACCGACGGGTCGTCGTAAAATGCCTCCTGCGTCCCGTTCCCGTGATGGACATCCCAGTCCACTATCAGGATGCGCTTTTTTCCTTTTTTCTGTGCATGGCGCGCCGCAATCGCAACATTATTGAAAATGCAAAATCCCATTCCCCTGCCCGGTTCTGCGTGATGCCCCGGCGGTCTTACAAGCGCAAAAGAGGAATCCGCTCCATCAAGCAACGCATCAACCCCTGTAATCGCGCCGCCGGCAGCAAGGAGCGCCACGTTGTATGAATCGCGGCATAATATCGTATCGGGGTCAAGCGGTAGCTCAAGTTCGGAGTACCTTCTGGCTTTTTCTATATATTCCTGCGAATGGATATATCGAATTTCCTCAGGAGCTGCATACCTTGGTTCAATAAGTTCAAGCTGTTCCATCATTCCGGTTTTTCGAAGATATGCGATTATGGATAGCAACCGCTCTTTATTCTCAGGATGCAAACCGGTTTCGTGTTTTAAATAATCCGGGTGGTAAATAATGCCTGTTCGGGACAAGACTTTAAAAAATTCCCGGTTCTTTACGGTGAGATCTTTATTTCACCGCAGAGAACGCAGAGTTTGCAAAGATACGTTAAAAGTTAAGCCAGCTTTTTCCCGGCATTCGGTCCGTATGTCGCATCGTATATTTCTTTAACATGAAAGACAATGGCTGCCTTTCCGGGTAATTTCTTGGTATCCGCCATTTCTTTTGCGCTTGAATACCTGTCGCCCCTGTTTTCTATATCCACTGTCCCTTTTATCTGGTAGGATTTCTTGGCTTCGCCATCGTATGCGACTATTGCCATATTCGGGTTTGCTTCAATGTTCTTTCTTGTCTTGTTGAAAAAGTTATCCACGAACAATATAGTTTCATCGTCAAGGATTTTCCACATGGTCACAAATACAACGTTTGGTTTCCCGCTTTTATCTGCTGTCGCAATCGGCAGCGGTTTTTGCTTGGAAACAACATCCTTTATTTCGGGGGGCATTTTCACCATAAATTATCACCGTCATCGTTTAGTATGCATTGGTCATAAAGTTTTTGATTGATGGAAACCTGATATCAAAAACCACAAGTAATATAAATCAAAAATACAATCAGTCAGCCAATGAAAATCTACAGGACATACGAGGATTTGCCAAAAATCAAGCTGCCGCTGGGGCAGGAAGTTTTTATAAGCGACAGTACTATTCGTGACGGTTCCCAGATGCCCGGGATAGTGATGAAAAAAAAGCACAAGACCGAGATCTATGAGTATCTTCATAAAATCGGTATTGAAAAACTTGAAACCTTTGTCTATAACGAGCGCGACAGGGAAGCCGCCAAAGAAATGCTTGACCGGGGATATGAATTTCCCGAAGTCACAGGATGGGCGCGTGCAAATCCCAAGGATATTGATTTTGTGCTCAGCATGGACGGGATAAAAGAAACTGGCATATTGATGTCGGTCTCTGATTCGCATGTCATTGACAAGATGGGTCTTAAAAGCCGTGAAGAGGCTGAAAAAAAATATACGGATGCGCTGCAGTATGCAGTTGACCACGGGCTTCGCACAAGGGCGCATATCGAGGATATGACACGTGCGGATAACGAGGGTTTTGTGTTCCCGCTTATCAGTAAATTGCTTGAGATAGACCCGGATTGCATAATACGCCTGTGCGATACAGTTGGCTATGGTGTTCCTTTCCCTGAGGTAGATGAGCCATACGGCATTCCTCATATTGTAAAGAGATTGAGGGAAATCGGTACAAAAAACATCGAGACCCATGTCCATGACGACTTCGGGATGTCAGTTGCATGTTCGCTCGCAGGATACTGGTACGGCGCAAACTGGTCAAGTTTAACGTTTCTCGGAATAGGAGAAAGGGCAGGGAACGCGGAGCTTGAGAAAGTGGTATTGTTCCTGATACAGAGGGTTGAAGGATTCCAGAAGTATGATTTAACGTCAATAACAGAATTTGCGAGGTTCATGGAACGGGAAATCGGGATAAGGGTGCCCCGCAATAAATCAGTTGTGGGAAAAAATATCTTTGCCCATGAAAGCGGGATTCATACAGCAGGAATAATAAAGAATCCATTCACGTATGAGCCCTATCCGCCTGAACTTGTTGGAGGAAAGAGAGAATTGATGATAGGCGATTCCTCCGGGCTTGAGGTGATACGCTATAAAGTCGAGGAGACGCTTAACGAATTGATGCACGTTGCCACGAAGGTTGAAAAGACCGACCCGCGCGTGAAGGCTATTCAGGCTGATATCCAGAAATTGTATAACGAGGAGAAGCGGATATCGGCAATTTCGGACGAGGAGCTCAAGAAATTTGTTGAGAAATATTTCATGCTTGAGTCGATTATTGAGGAGCACAGCGCTAACATGCACTCGGAGAAGGGAAAATTAAACACGCCCAAAAAAAATATATCGGCTCAAAGAAACCCAATCCATCCTCAAGTGATGTATCGATATACAAGAGCTGAGATTGAAATTGTCGAGTTCCAGGGCGAAAAGTTTTCCCGAGATTATGAACTCGAACGTACCATACAAAAGAATAATCTACTTGATTTTCCACCTAAATGGTACGAATTATCTCCATCAGCAAAACTGAAGCATTATAGTTATGACATAGCGTTGGCGATGTGGAATGCTATCGAGTATCATCATAAATATTCATGGGAATCTCTGATAGAAGACTATGGCATACCAAAAGAGTATGTAGAAGAATGGAAAAAAATTTCAAAAAAAGCGGATTAATATTGCTGTAACCTGACACTAACTCAGAACTTCATCCTCTGGCTTTTGCCGCTGTCAGCCTCCGTAACCCTTGTGCCAGGTGTTATCGCGTGTACCGCATTGGGGTTGTCTGTACGGTCATAGATTTTGGCGCTGCCGTTCTCCCGCAAGGACCTATCAACACGATTTTTTCCAGACTTCGTAGGTCTGGAGGTTTATTATTGATTTTTAAGTATATAGGGTTATTGTCCAGTGGAAACAGGGGTATTGTGCCTTTAACCCCTCAGCATTTTCATGATATCGTGTTTGGTCACCATACCTATGGCTTTTCCCTTTTCAAGCACAAGCACTGCAGGATTCTTTTCCAGAATCCGTGAAACTGTATTTGCATCCGAGGTAGGTGAGACTGTGGGAAAAGAATCGCCCATGATGTTCCGCACAAGAAGGTGGGACACTTTCTTTAGGTCCTGGTCTGTCATCGAACTCACTATTTGGTCGGTTGAGATGCTTCCAACAGGCACTCCACTGTCGATTACAGGCATCTGGGAAAAACCATGTTCTTCCATTATCCTGGCAGCATCCTCCATTGAACTGTCCGAACTTGTATGTATGATGGGTGCGTGCATAATATCCCTGACCACTATACGTTCTTTCCTTGCTGCGTCGAACGCGTTGAATATCTTGCGAAGCGTGGAAAGCCTCGGGTCGACATCCCCGGATTCTATGCGCGCAATCAGGGGCTGGCTTACCCCGGCGCGGGTGGCGATTTCGTGCTGGGTGAGCTTAAGTTCAAGCCTCAGTTTTTTTATATCATCTGGTGTGGGAAGGGACATTATATTACTATGGGTAATAAGTTATATATGAGGGTTACTATGACCAATAATTTAGCAAATCGGGAGATGTTATAGCATAGTTCGTAAATTTCCATAATTTCAAATTTTGACAGATCGTTTAAGCATTCTCCCGATTTTCCAGACGGGATAACAGGATTAACTGGATTTAATATCGTATCCTGTCAATCCTGTTAATCCTGTCCAGATTCATTTCCGTTTTTAGAATTACGCTTATTTAAGAATCTTGCTATAATTCTGAAAGTCTTTGCCTTTTCCGTTAATTATAAGTCAATTAATAAACTCTTTGAGCATGATTATTAAGCATGGAACTTAACAAATACAAAAACCTCACCCGCGGCATTTCCGATACCTATGTCAACGTACATCCCATACAGCGGGGCGGCGTGCTGACGGCAGAAGCGCGAAAGGCTCTTCTTGAATTCGGGGACGGCTATTCGGTATGCGATTATTGCTTCGAGGCACGGGTTGACCTTGTAGATAAGCCCCCCGTACACGACCTTGTCCAGGATGTGGCCGAGTTCCTGAACATGGACGATGTCAGGTTCACAGCCGGATGCAGGCATGCCAAATGGGCTGCCATGCACATGGTGTGCGAGCCGGGCGATACCGTGGTGCTGGACGCCCTGGCGCATTACACATCCTATCTTGCAGCCGAAGCGAATAAATTGAATATCGTTGAAGTGCCGCATAATGGTTATCCCACGTTTGAAATCGATATCGATGGATATGCCAGGAAATTTGAGGAAGTCGAGCAAAAGACAGGCAAACTCCCGGCAATGGCAGTGCTGACGCATGTTGATTACAGGTATGGCAATATCGCTGATGCTGAAAAAGTGGGAAAAATCTGCAAGGAATATGGCGTCCCATTCCTTTTGAATACTGCTTATTCGTCAGGCATCATGCCCATTGACGGCAAGAAACTCCATGTTGATTTCCTGTGCGGCTCGGGGCACAAGAGCTGGGCTGCGTCGGCGCCTATCGGGATACTTGCCACCACATACGAATGGAGCGGCAAGGTTTTTAATAAATCCACATGCCGCGGTGACTGGAGCGGACGAGGATTCACGAAAAAGGAAGTTGCGCTTTTTGGCTGCTCACCCGTATTTGGCGCGCCTGTTGCAACGCTTATGGCATCATTTCCCGCAGTGGTTGAAAGGGTCAAGCACTGGGATGAAGAGGTAAAGAAAGCGCAGTATTTTGTAAAAGAGCTTGAAAAAATCGAGGGATTCCACCAGATGGGTGTTAAACCAAAGCAGCATCCGCTTATGAATATTGAAAGCCTGCCCCTTCATGAAATAGCTGAAAAGGATAAGCGCAGGGGCTATTTCCTTTATCACGAATTGAAAAAGAGAAAGATTGTAGGGCTCCATCCAGGCATGAGCAAGAATTTCAAGATTAATACTTATGGCTTGAAATGGGAACAGGTAGAGTATGTCGCCAGAGCTTTCAAGGATATCGCACGAGAAAACGGAATAAAAGTCGAGGATTGAAAATGGAATATGCAGAATTATCGATGAAATTCAGGAAATTTTTTGAACTTCCGTCATCGCCTGTTGCAGTCAGGATAATAAGTGATGGCAATGAACAAAAAACCAGCACCGCTCCCATGAGGTTTTGTGAAATGGTGAGACGAAGCGCGGTATATGGCGAGAGTTTCATTTTTGGCGTTGAAGAACTCACATGCACAAGCGCAGAACTTGCGCTCGGGTTTACAGAACCGAGCTACGGGGAAGTCTATCCGCGTATAAAACCTGCGAACACAAAATTAGTGAGCGTTTCCCCGCTTGAAAAAACAGATAAAAAACCTGATGTTGTTGTCGTCATCGGTACGCCACGCAAAATAATGCGCGTATCCACAATCCTTTCGCAATTGCATGAAAAACAGTTGGTTGAAGTTAAGTTCAAGGGAGAGTTTGCAGTATGCGGAGAGTGTACCGCCATACCTTTCATGGAGAAAAAGGTGAACCTGTCCCTTCTCTGCAACGGCGCGCGGATGTTTTCCGGGTACAGGGATGATGAAATAGTAATGGGCTTCCCGCTTGATGATTTTATCCGCCTTGCGGAAAGCACTGAAGAAAAGGAGATTACAAGCGCTCTTTGCGGCTGCATCATGGACGACATTCCAGCCGGGGCTGTCGCTGCGATTGAAAAAATAGGATTCGGTAAAGGGACAGACCAGTTCTTCGGGCGGTTCGGGAGTGAGATTGTACGGCTGTACACGCCGAAAGAAAAAGATGGTAAAATTACCTCACTGACGCTGCATGTGCCTGTTAAATTCAAGGATAATGAAACAGCATCGAAGGTCGATGAAAAAGCGAAAGAGATACTGGAAAAGCCTTTGCTTCACAGGGTAAGGGATAACTGGGTTGATATTGCGCTTCCTCTGGAGCTGGGCGAGACGCTGAACAGGGCGAGCATGCGCGGTGAGAAGTTCGAGACGATTGTGAAGGGCGGGATTGACACGATATTGAAGGAAGTCGAGAAGGTTAAGAGAAAAAGTGCTGGGTGAGCTATATAATCGAACAAAATATTGGAGTCTAGGGCTCGGGACGATGTTCTTTTATTTGTAGACTCTACAAAATATTATATATGCAAAGAAAGTTAGTTATTAGATGCTAAGCTGAGATCAATCATAAGTTAAAATGTAAAAATGACAAAAAAATTATTATCAAATTTATTGAATAACTTAAAATCAATCGATGAAGTTTATAGTTCGGCTGTCTATGGTGCTTCTCATAAAGAAGCTCGTGTCGTTCGGTTACTCGCTAAACTTGGATCGAAATTTGCACAAAAAAAATTATCTCATGAAGAATTTACAAAGATAGTGAAAGAAATAGAAGCTATTGACAATATCAAGAAGCAGGAACTGATTAAAATAAATTTTAATTCTAAGGAGTTGTCTTTTCTTCGAAATGTAGTTAGATCTGGATTAATAACGATTAAAAGAATTCCCGCTCTAGCAAGAGAACAAGCGGTAATTTCCTTAATGCTAGTATTTGAGGGATTTGTTAGTGATCTACTTAGAAATATATTTGAAAATAATATGGATACTTTGAAATCAACAAAGTCGACTTTGAAAGATGAAGAATTGATTGATGCTCTTAAAACAGGTAATACTTTAGAAAGGTTAAAAGAAGCAAAGGTAAGAGATTTGATGTATGGTTCTGTCGAGGATTGGATAAAATATTTTCAAAACAATCTAGGATTTAAGATCGACATTCAAAACGATGTAATCGAATTAAATTTAGTAAGAAATTGTTTAATACACAATAACGGATTAGTTAGTCATGAACTCGAAAAAATAATAAAAAAGAAACGATACATTTATGCAAAACAAATAAATGTTAGTGAAAAAGATTTTTATAGATATAAAAATGCAATTCAAACTTTTGCTAGAAAAATGTCGGAAGAGCATATTGAAAAATTCGAAAAAACTAACGCTTAACTCTGAATTATTTGCAATTTACTCCTCTTTTAGTATTTTTGCGCCTCGATTATCCATTTTAAGATTGATACTTGGCCTGAATAAAAACATGAAAAAATCATGAAGCTTAAGAAATGCAAATCCATGGGCATCCACCGATGCCTACAGGTTTTTCGAAAATGGTGGTAGCGCTGAGAGCGCAAATCTAACTATCACCTCAATCATTACTCCAATCGGACATTCAGCAGCTTGAACCACACCACACTTAAAATTCCCGCAGCGAACACGATAAGCAGGTCTTCAAGATGCAGCGCCGAAAAATGGAACAGGTCTCTCAAGGCAGGCACGTAAAGAACCAGGACGAGAATCAAGAGCGCTCCTCCTATTACCAGCCATAATGCCTTGTTTTCCGAATAATTTGTCTTGATTATATCCCCTGACCATGAGAGGTTAGCCACTATCAGGGTAAGATTTGCGATAACAAGCGTAGTGAATGTAAGGGTGCGGGCTTCCAGTTCTCCCTTGCCCAGATACAATGCAAGAAGAAAAACGAGAATTACAACCACAAGGACGCTTATTCCCTGAAACAGGCTGCCCATCAGGCTTTTTTTCCCGAATAACTTTTCTTTCAAATTCCGGGGCGGTCTTTCCATGATGTTTTTCTCCTCGGGTTCAGCCTCAAATACAGTTGAACATGCCGGGTCAATTATCAGTTCAAGAAATGCGATATGAGCAGGCAAAAGCACCTGGGGCAATTTGAATAATATGGGAAAGAGCGCCATCCCGGCTATCGGTATATGAACTGAAAATATGTAGGAAACAGCTTTCTTAAGATTATCAAAAATCCTCCTGCCAAGCCTGACCGCTGAAACAATGGACGAAAAATTATCATCCAGAAGGACAATAGCTGACGATTCCCTCGCGACATCCGTGCCCCGCTCGCCCATTGCAATACCTATGTGGGCTGATTTCAATGCCGGAGCATCATTAACCCCATCGCCTGTCATCGCAACGACCTCATCGTTGGATTTCAGGGCATTTACGATAGCCAGTTTTTGTTCAGGCACGACGCGGGCAAAAATATTTGTGGTCTTGATTTTCTCCGCTAGCTCTCTCCCGCCCATTCCTGCAAGCTCAGCGCCTGTTATATATTTATCAGGGTCTATTAAACCGATTTCCCGCGCTATGTGCCTGGCAGTGCCCGGATAATCCCCCGTGACCATAATAACCCTTATCCCTGCAGAATAACATTCTGCGACCGCCTCCCTTACACCGGGCCGGACGGGGTCTACAAAGCCAAACAATCCGATAAATTCAAACTCGAAATCGTGCTGTATTTCGGGCAGGGAATCCTTCTGGAAACTTGATTTTGCAACTCCAAGAACCCTCAATCCGCTGTCAGCCATCCTCTGTACATGGGATAGCAGCTCTTTCTTTTTCACCCCATCCATGTGGCATAAATCCGCTATTGCCTCGGGAGCGCCTTTGGCTGCGATGACATGCTTTCGCCTGTCGTATGATTCCCATACGTTTGACAGTGCCAGCAGGTTTTTGGAGAGCGGGTACTCCAGGATAAGTTTCCAGTTCTGGTGTACGTGTTCTGTGTGTGAAAGAAATTGTTCGGTGCCTTTTTTTATCTCTTTCTCAATCGGGTCAAACGGGTCCTTCTGGCTTGCCAGGTATCCGAACTCAAGCAATTCATGGAATTTTTCAGGAAGCGGCTTGTCCCCGTTTTTCACAGTATCGTAGTATTCACCCCGGCAATACATGGAACTTAGAATCATCCTGTTCATTGTCAGGGTGCCGGTTTTATCGACACATAAAACGGTCGCCGAGCCAAGCGTTTCGATAGCGGGCATGCGCCGCGTCAGAACCTGCCTTTTTGACATCCTCCACGCCCCGAGGCTCAGGAATATCAGCAAAACCACTGAAAACTCTTCCGGGATCAACGCCATACCCAAACTGAGCCCGGCAAGTAATCCCTTTAACCAATCGCCCCTCGTCAATCCGTAGATTATCACGACGAAAGTACAGAGTATCAGCCCTCCAATCGCGAAATTGCGTACCACGAGCTTTGTTTCTTTCTTAAGTAAAGTCTCTTCCCGGTTAATGGCCTGCAAAGCCCTGCCGATTTTACCCATCTCGGTATGTATCCCTGTTGCCGTGACTTCCGCTATCCCGTGCCCCTGTATTACCAGCGTCCCGGAAAATACAAAGGGCAAATCTTCCCCGCCGGGCTGCATGTACCGGGTTTTGCCGTCCCATTCGCACTTCCTTACAGCTATGGATTCACCTGTAAGCATGGACTCATCGACCATGAAATTGGTGCAAAAATGCAATACAGCGTCGGCAGGGACGCGGTCTCCTTCCCTCAGGACAAGAATGTCGCTCATGACGACCTCCCGCCCTGAAATTCTCTTTTGCTTTCCGTCCCTTATCACAAGCGCTCGCGGGCTTGACAGGTTCCTTAAAGCCTCTAAAGCCCGCTCTGCCTTTCTCTCCTGGTAAAATGTTATCCCGAAAACCACAAACACGAACAGGAGCAGCATTAAAGCATCTTTTACTTCCCCCAGTAACAAATATATCAAACCTGAACCTAAAAGCAAAAGCAGCATCGGCTCAAGTAAAACATTCAATAGTATGGAAAACATGCCCTGCTTTTTTTGGGACGGAAGCTCGTTATAACCTTCTTCTTTGAGTTTCCTGGCAGCGTCGTCTTCTGAAAGCCCGGTGATACTTTCCGGGTCGAATGCTTTTTCCATGATTTATCCCGATTAACAGTCCTATCCGGTCAATATATTCCAGATTAACAGATAGTATTTATTCTTCTTTTTTCTATTTATAATACAACAGCCTTTCCCGCTTCAACCTTGACCATGATAGGCTTATTGATTCTCATCAAAAAAGCAGGAGCGCCCCTTGCCATCGCTTTCCCAAGCGGGTCATAGTATTCCAGAAACCATATACCGTCAGTGGAAGTGGCGTTGACTGCAACCGCATACGCTCTCCACTCGAACATCTTTATCTGAGGAAGTTCCCCAGCCGCGCCAAGAGCGGAATCAAGTCCTTCGCCCGGCGATAATACATCAAGGGCAGGAACTGTATCATTATAAACCGAAGTCCTGTTAAACCCATTGTATTCGTATATCTTTATTTCGTTGTTATCTATCCCAAGTGCATACCAGTCAAAAATACTCATGGTGGGATAGGCTTTTATTCCGGTGTCATGGAAAAACTGCTCGGCGCTGATTTTTTCGGTAAGCCTTGCAGTTCCAAGCCCTGCGAAAACGATAAGATAAATTACTAAAAACTTCACTGCGGTATTTTTTTGCAAAGGCTTCCTGTATAACCATATTACCATAACCAGCGCCAGTATCATGAGATATGTGTCGGTATAGAAAAATACCTCGGCAGAGAATCTTGATACGTCAAACGGATAAAGAAGCGGGACTCCCCGGGTTGTCGAATAGTCAAGAATTAAATGTATTATCACGCCTGCAAAAGCAAATAGTATAGTACGGCGCGAGAACACAGGCTCAAAATCGATATAACGTTTAACTATGTTTTTCACGCGGCTTCGCGTTGCAAGATATAGTATAAGAACACATGTGAAAAACCCGAAAAAAAGGGAATGGGTTATGCCGCGGTGGGTTAAAAGGAAGAAATTGGGATAAACGAAGTTAATCCAGAGAAGGGATATATCAAAGTCCGGCGCGATTCCTCCTATGGTAAGCGCGGCAATCTCATCCTTTCTTCGCTTGAAGAAATTCCCGAGCAAAAAGGGGAGCAGGGCATGAGATAATAAATCCATTAAATCCTTTTATGAGGATAAAGCAGATAAAATATTCCTTGAACAATTGCAAGAAACAGGATTTGGTGAAACCTGTTTCTTATTGTTCAAACCGCAATGCGTCCACCGGGTTCATCTTTGCTGCTGATCTTGCAGGAGCGACGCCTGAGATTACACCCACGAATATAGAGAATGCAAGTGCAAAGATAAGAAGCTGGGGCGTGACAACTGCGTTCATCGTCCCGCCCGCTCCAATTGCCCTGAGGCCTACCTCGGATATTATTACCGATATCAGTACGCCGGAAATTATCCCGAGCACTCCCCCGACAAATCCGAATAATCCGGATTCCATAATGAAAAGTTTCATTACTTCATTATCTGTGGCGCCAAGAGCTTTGAGCAGGCCTATCTGCCTTGTGCGTTCCATGACAGACATGAACATGGTGTTTGCGATGCCCACGGCGCCCACGAGAAGCGAAACTGCAGCTATCGCAGCAAGGAACAGCGATATCGTCTGGACGACGCTGGTAATCTGCTGCTGTATTGTTGCAAATGCCGTGACTGTAAAATCCCTTGTTCTTGGATTGACGTGCCTCTCAGGCATAAGTTTGTTTATAATATCCTGGGTTATCTGGTCCGCCAGCGTTGGGTCGGCTATCTTTACCATGATTGAAGTAAATGTGTTTCTGGATACATTTGTAGTTATAACCTCCCGGGCGTAATCTGCGGACATGTATACTGCATTATCACCACCCCCTCCTCCAAAACCCCCTCCCGATGAAACAAGGATTCCCACGACCTTGAAACTCTTGCCTCCTATTATAATCGGTCTATTCAGGGTAATCGGCTGTAAAAAAGTAGTATGAGCTAAAGAGTTGCCTATAACTACAGCATTCGAATCGCCCGGCTGAAGATACCTGCCCGTTTCAAGCTGCGTTGTGACCATGGAGCGCCAGACTGCGGTATCGACACCGGTTATGGACACGGAGGTCTTCTCTGTACCCAGTCTTATATCCGAACTGCCTGAAACCATGCCGTTTACATATAACACTCCCGGCAACTGCTTAATCGCGTTTGCGTCTTTATCCGTGAGGTTAATAGTAGCACCGCCACCCCCTCTTCCCCCTTCAAAACCGCCGCCTGATGCCCGTGAAAAACCGGGGGTGACCGTAATCAAATCGGCTCCAAGGCTGCCCAGGCGAGCCTGGACACTCGCTTGCATCCCCTGTCCTATGGAGATTATAGCTACGACAGCAGCCACTCCTATTACAATGCCGATAATAGTGAGCCAGCTTCGCATTTTGCTTTTTTTAACGTGGCTCAGGGATAACCTGAAAATATCAAAAATCTTCATATTAGTCTTGTACGGTGTCTTTACCTCCCTTTCTGTTTCTGGAAATAGGTGGATATTTTACTTCTCTGCCAGTATATTACCAGTATAACAATAGCTGCCAGCAACCATGTTGTATAATTTGTACTTGCAGACTTGGTTTGTGCCCCAGCCGTGGATAAATCTACTGGAAGAAACTTTGTGATGGTGTGTCTCTGTCCGCTTGTGTCGGTATATTGTATATCGACTTCAAGACTGTTGCCAGCGCCCGCTATTTTTGCAATCTGGAATATGGCAGATGTGTAATCGCCGGAATTTAAATTACCCAGAACCGCAGAACTGCTTCCCGTCGTAGAAAAGTTTTTTTGACGTGGCAGGCTGACCGTCACCGAATTGGCAGGATTTACTCCTATATTGAGGACATTGAGCGAAAAAGAGCCCAGAGTCTCCTGGTAACTTATCTCAAAATTTGTTGTTCCTGCAACAACCAGTCCGACATAATTATTGGATGAGTAATTGCCCAGTCCTGTAATTTTTAAAGGCAGATTGTATACACCCGGAGTTGCGGTAATGTCTACAGCCAGATCAAATGTAATCTCGGCCTCATCTCCCGCCTTCAGGTTACCGAGAGAAAATTGCGTTCCTGCGCCAAGAATTGAAAAGGATGATTTGCTGCTTCCCCCGGTGCCGGTAAGGTCTATTTCAGCTACGGCGTTCTGTACTGTGCCTGTGCCTGTATTTTTAAACTTTAGCGT
>JBGQBI010000001.1:0-493930 GCA_041494705.1 Candidatus Methanoperedens sp. | reverse complement strand
TTCCTGCGCCAAGAATTGAAAAGGATGATTTGCTGCTTCCCCCGGTGCCGGTAAGGTCTATTTCAGCTACGGCGTTCTGTACTGTGCCTGTGCCTGTATTTTTAAACTTTAGCGTTTCCTTATTAACACTCATCGGCTCTATGATGCCAAGTGTTGAATTGAGCAGCACTATCACAGGCTTGCCTTTAATGGTTAATATCTGATCCTTGAGCTCGGTTGTCACTATAGGCGCTGGAGTATTGCTGCTTATCTGCTGCCCCCTGTAGTCAATAAATACATTGAAATAATAATCACCTTCTGCTGCATCGGGATTTATATGGATTTTGAATTTTGCGGTTCTCTGATCGCCCCAATTCTCTATAGTTCCCAGCGAATATACATCATCAAGTATAGTCACTGCATTAGCCGAGGCATTGTCTTTGGGCAGAAGTCTGACTGATACGTCATTCAGATATCCATTAGGAAATGCAGTATTCTGTATCGGTACATAGACATAAGTCGTATCTCCGGGATAAATCGGCACGCTTTCTGTCACGAGATACGATTGTGCGGAAGCAACCTGTGTATATAACACCGCAGATACGATTATCAAAATTAAATTGAATTTATTCATGTTTCACCTGTTAATTTTCCATCAAGCATTTTCACAACTCTTCCTGCTGAACCTGCAATTTTCATGTCATGCGTTATCATTGCAATAGTCAAACCCTCATTGTTCAATCGTTTAAAAACATCCATTACTTCGCCTCCTGCTTTTGTATCAAGATTTCCTGTAGGCTCATCTGCCATGAGAATAGAAGGAGCGGTCGAAAGTGCCCTTGCTACCGCCACCCTCTGCTGCTGTCCGCCTGACAACTGCGCCGGAAAATGGCTCCCACGTTCAGATAAACCAACCATTTCAAGAAGTTTTTTTGAGGAATCTTCTATCTCTTTTTCCGGGATTTCGTGAATCCTCATGGGCAGCCGGATATTCTCAAGAGCGGTCAGGGTAGGATACAGGTTAAATGTCTGGAATATGAATCCGATCTTTTTACCCCGTATACGGGCCAGTTCATCACTTTTAAATTCTGATATGTCCCTGCCTTCAAGCAAAACTTTTCCGCGCGTTGGCAAGTCCAGACAGCCTATCATATTTAACATCGTTGACTTGCCGCACCCACTGGGTCCTGTAATAGCAACGAACTCACCTGTTCCAATTTTTAGATCTACTCCCTGAAGTGCCTGAACTTCCAACTCACCCATCCTGTAAATTTTCCAGACATTCTGCATTTCCATTATAGTTTCCATCATTTGTTATGCCGCCTTGCCAGAAGAACGCAAGCAACTAATCCGACTAATGCGACAGCAAATCCGAACCCAGGAGCTGCTTGAGCCCCTGTGTCCGGCGCAGTTGTCTCTGCCGGGGTTGCTTTTTCGGCTGGAGTTTCTGTGGGCGGCTGTCCTATTGTTATCAGGGCTGCACCGGGATCGGTAGCGTGGTCAGGCTGGTTCTCAAATAACGTTCCGTACGAGTTGAGCGGTAACGTTCTGTTTGAGTTACGCATTCCGAACATTCCGTTAGAGCGTTGCCCGGGTGTGCTGTTGTTGCGTGGTACATAAGTTCCATTAGAATCGTGCTGTCCGAATGTTCGATTAAAGTCGCGCGGTTCACCGCTCGAAGATATGACATGGCAGGTGCCGCATGTACCGCCGCCATAAACTGCGGTGAGATTTGTAAGATATTGGGGCTGTGCAAAAGACTCCGGTGTCCCTACAAGAATTACTAATGTTAACAAAAGTAATACAACTATCGTTTTCCTGTTCATTTTGTTTCTCCTTGTTCTCTTTTTCGCATCGTTATAATTCGTGTCGAAATTCCTATTATCATTCTCTCCAATCCGTTCTATTGCCGTATATTAGAAGTAATGGAAGTCCAGAGAGGTTTTAGGTGGTTTGGATGGGTACAAAAATTCTTTAATTAAACACTGGACTTCCTCTTTATGTAATCTTTTAATTTTTTATTACGTTTATTATTTCATTTATTAGAAGTAATGGAAGTCCAGGGAAGCGATGGTTTTAAAGGATACGTACGCTTTAATTAAACACTGGACTTCCTCTTTATGTAATCTTTTATTACGTTTATTATTTCATTTTTATACACACCCGTTATCATTTCGTGCCAAGGGGAATAAATAAAATGAATCCCCTGCTGGGGATCCAATATATCTTTTCTCACATTTTCTGTGTTTCATTGATGGTTGTTTGGTCCGAACGTTCCATTGAAGTTGTGCTGTTCGCCACCTGAAGCTATAGCAGGAGACGTCAGAAGCACTTTGTAATCCACACCGTTCATGGTTAGAGTACCTGTCGAGAGCACTTCGCCTTCATATTTTGATATTGAAAGCGAGATGTGTCCTATTGCAGCCGGAGTGAAGTCGGTCTGATTCGTCCCAAGCGGAGGCAGCGTCAGTACATCTCCGGTAAGAGATTGGTTATCATAGCCAGTTACATTGAGGGCATATGCCTGACCTGCAAATCTGAGATGCCCCACGGTCCTGGTTGCCATTTGCGCATCGTCGCTCGCCTTTATAGCATTCACGTCCAGGATGTGATACTGATTTCCCTGCAGTGCATACCCTTGTCCATTGAGTATAGGCTCAACAAACGGTCTTACTTGTACTACTTCTCCACTTTCATTTCGACCTTCAGTCGATTTGGACATATTATCAAAAAACGGTCTTAAAGGTCCTTTACTATGGCCCGGAGATGAGGGCTGGGCAAACACGGTTATTGCTGTTACTGCTGAAACCAGCATAATAGCAGCAAACAGTATTGCTGTTTTCGTAGTTAGTCTCATTTTTAGTTCACCTCAAAACACTATATTATCAGAACCCATTTATAAGAAAAAAGAAGGCAAAATGTACATTTCAAATGTGCATTTCAAGTCCACTTATTTTATTAATGTTTAGAGAAGACATAGTACATATGCCACCTCCACTTCATCTAATCGACCCTACAGGACTGGCTGTGGAACTTGGCTACACGCTAATAATTGTATTTCTCTGCTTTATGATATATTTTAAAACAAGAGAGATATATGATCTAACCAAGCATGAAGGAATAAATTATTTTAGGATAACTTTTTTATTTTTCGGATTAGCATATATTTTTAGATTTCTGGACTTTTTATCCATGTTGGTGTCACTAACATTTGATACTCATTTATTTATGGACATTTTCAGAATTTTCCCTTTTCCTCTGGTTATTAATGGATACTTTAGCACATTAGCTATTCTTTCATTGACGTATAGCATAGTTTGGAAGAAACTACATATCAAACACATATTATTGTTATTTAATGCAATTGCCGTTCTAATATCCGGCATTGCATTTATTTCAAGGTCACCATTTCTTCTGATATTAGCACAGGCAGCATTACTCATTTTTACAATAATAATGGCTTGCTATTTCTATATACAATCAAGAGAACTCTCTCAGCTTTTTATTTTATATGTTTTGTTTCTCTTGTTCTGGATAATCAATCTGTTACCATTAGGTCCACAAAGATTTCTTCCTTTTGAAATACAAACTGCATTCCAGATCATATCGATTGCAGTGATTGGAATAATCTATTATAAGGTGGCCAAATGGACAACATAAAGCGCAAAAGAGATCGCCTGGAGATGATATTTGATATTTTGAATATTATCAGAAATCATCATAATTCCGTGAAACCTACACCTTTGCTGAGACATTCAAATCTATCATCACAAAGTTTTTCAGAATACTTTAATGAATTACTGGAAAAGGGTTTTATCAAAGAGATTACTGACGAAAATGGAAGGAAGTTCCTTACATTGACTGATAAAGGATTCAAATATCTCGAAAAATACAAATTAATTTTGGGTTTTATTGAAGAGTTTGAATTGTAATCATTTTACATGAAGACTTATTCTGTGCCCCCCACCCAAAAGGCCAAAGCAACGAATAATCGATAAAAGCCACATGCACCCACACCGGAATGCCCCGTTTTTCGAAAACGGGGTCATTGACTTAGTTTTTATCTATTCATCACTTCTCAAAATTAAAATTCTGCTTCACAATCTTCAGGGCGCAGTAATTCCCGCACATTGTACATGCTTCCTTATCATCAGGCGAACGGCTGTCCCTTACTGATTTTGCATGTTTGGGGTCAATCGCCAGCTCATACATCCTGTCCCACTGCAAATCGCGCCTCGCCCGCCCCATGTCAAGGTCTTGCTGACGGTCATTGTTCTTCACCATATCACCGATATGCGCAGCAATCCTCGCGGTTATCACACCCTGCTTCACGTCATCGATGTTAGGAAGCGCAAGATGTTCCGCTGGAGTTACATAGCAGATGAAATCGGCGCCGGCTGCGCTTGAAAGGGATGCGCCGATTGCCGCTACTATGTGGTCGTAACCGGGTGCGATATCGGTGACAAGCGGCCCGAGCATATAGAACGGCTTCTCACCACTTAAGCGCTTCATGAGTTTTACGTTTGCATCTATTTCGTCTATCGGGATGTGACCCGGACCTTCAACGATTGTCTGCACGCCTGCTTCGTGCGCCCTATCTGATAGCTCCGAGTTCATTATGAGTTCCTGTATCTGAGCCCTGTCTGTGGAGTCGTGTATGGCGCCGGCGCGCATCCCGTTGCCCATGCTGAGAGTCACCTCATGTTCATTCATTATCTCAAGCAGGTAATCGAATTCGCTGTACAGCGGGTTCTCTTTCTCATTATGCAGCATCCACGCCGTCATGAACGCACCGCCGCGCGAGCAAAGCCCGCCAAAGCGCCCCTGTCTTTTTAGCCTCTCAACCGTAAAGAGATTTATTCCGGTATGGATAGCCATGAAATTTGTGCCAAGCTTTGCCTGCTCCGCTGTTATCTTGAAAAGTTCGTCCTCTTTCATGTCCACTGTGCTTCCGTATTTCCTGATAGCCTCAATAAAAGCCTGGTATAGAGGCACGCTTCCCACTGAAAGTGTTGTCGCTTCAATGACTTTTCTCCTGATTTCATAAAAATCCCCGCCTGTTGAAAGTTCCATGAGCGTGTCTGCGCCTGTGGCTTCCGCAACCTTTGCTTTCTCGATTTCCATTTCGATATCCACTATATCCGAGGATGTACCGATAGAGGCGTTCACTTTAGTCCGAAGCCCTTTTCCGATGCCGCAGGGTTTTGGGGAGCGATACGGGCTCACCGGGATGACTATTCTTCCATTTGCTATCCCGCGCCGCACGAATTCGGGTTCAACGCCCTCTTCTTTCGCTACCTGTTTCATCTCTTTTGTAATGCTGCCTTTTTTTGCTTCAGTGATTAGACTCATAAGAATTACCGGTCTTTCGAAATGTGGCGCTTATATTTAAATATGTTCAATCAGAAAAATTGATTTTAAATCAAGTAAAATTGATTTGTTTTTTTTAAGAATATTATAAAGCATAAATTTTTAATTTAATATCTTAGAGATTTTCCTTTGTTTCAAATTTCTCTAAATGTGACCTCGATACTCCGCTTTGAAAAACGAGGCATCCCGGCGCCGATGCATGAGGTTGAGGGTAAGATGTGGGCACGAAAAACAATAATATAATGGTTATGAGGTTATTTATGACATATACGAAGGTGAAATAATTATGGCTATAGACGAAAAAGTTCTTGATTTTATGGTAGAAGTTGCTTGGAAAGGAGTAGAAGGCACACACAATTCTATACTCATTTTAGAAAATAAAGCATATAACATGATATCTTTATCAGGGATTTTTATTGCTGCAACAGTTGCCGTTTTTGTTGGAGTTAATAACCTTCCAAAAAACATATCTATGTTTCTAATGTATGAATCGTTAATTTTGATTTCATGTATAGGATTTGCATTAAGAACTGTTTGGATACAAAAACAAGAATTGTTGGATATATATAAGGTTATTGATAATATTAATTTCACGGATATAAATAAAACAAAAGGAAATTTTGCAATGTTTATGGAAGATTGGCAAGAAGATGGGAAAAGAATATCAAAAAATAAAAGTTTATGTCTGAAAATTAGTATGATATTATTTTTAATTGCTTTGATATATGGGTTATTTTTTGCAGGACATCTTTTATTTTTTATCAACACATTGTTCTAATTCTGCGGCATAAGTCATTTTTTTGGCTATAAAAACCTCGTCTCCTACTTTAAGATAGCCTCGTTTGTGTATGATTTTCGGAGCATCTTCTTGTTGTTTATTAATATTTGATTCGTTCATGATTTTATCTCTCAAAGTTTGACATTTTATATTCCTAGATTCACCAAGCTCATCCGAAAAAAAATGGATGTAGACATTTCTACACATCAATCTTCAAAATCATGTTGATATTGCTCGCCCCTGTTAGAGTTTGCTTTGTTCGCCAATTAGATATTATCCTTTCAGCTTGGGCTAAATCTAGTCGAGACAGACATTCTCTTGTATATGTAAACTGAAAACGGTTTTTGCATATAGGGCAGGTGTGCATCTCGCCACGTTTGATTGATTCAACCGATACCTTAAATTCATGTTTGTATGCTGGGCACGCTATTTCTATTTTACCTTCTATGGGTATTAATCTTAAATATTCTGTATGTTCCATATTATCTCTCTTTTAGTCATTCGTTTTATATTTTATTTGAATGATGTTTGTTTATATTTTCGTAGATTTCCATCATCCTTTATTTTTAAATAAAGGAATCATTAAAAATAATATAGTTACACTTCTATATAATATTTTTCCATACACTTATTTCTTTAGTTTTTCCTTCTGGTCGCTGGTTAGTTGGTCAAATGGCTTTCCATAAATTTGTATAGCAAAGCTATCAATACTTCGAACTGGTATCTCTTTGACATAATAAATCGTAGAGGGGTTCGGACGTGGCAAATTCTGGCGGGCTAAATCTCTATATTTTTGCATATCCACACGTTCTTGCATGTTCTCACTTCCATATCCTTTATGTTCCCAGAATATTGAATAGTTTAAATAAAAATAAACCACCATAAGTAATATTATAATATAGAAAATAGACTGTAGTCCTGCCTCATCCACATATCCATACGCCTGCTGTTGATAATCCTCCATATACGTATACCCACCAGGTACTGAGTAGCTATTCATAAGTCCATCCAAAAAAAATGATATGAAAATACCAACCCCAGCATTTTCCATCCGGTTTTCCCAAGTCCACACCTTCTTGTATTCAAAATCTGAGACGATAGTAACTATTATAACAACAACAGCAAAAGACAGGTATGTAACATGTCGTACGTCTGAGGAGTTGTCTGGCTTAAATACCAAACCTGCAACTATTATTATCCCGATTACGGTGATTACTGCATGTACAAACATCTCCCATTTATCTTGATTGTTCATTACAACCTCTAAGTACTGAAGAAGGCAGCATTTATACCACCGTCATTTAAAAGAACATGATGATATTTATGGTTTACCTCTCGATGCTTAACAGCGATTCTGACCACTCACAGACTTAACAGAACCTCAAAACCACTTTTCGGATAGAAGCTACTTATCGGACAAAGCTAACAAGAACAAAAGTTAGTTATGCTTTCCGATTGAAACGCATGACAACAAGTGCAAGTCTCCGTGCGTGAGATATTATTTCTGAGATAGTGAATCTAATACTTCGCGCGCTATAGAGGAGCAGGAAAAGAAAGAGCCAAGTCAGGTCTTCATACCTCCATAGTTGGGAGTTATTTATATATCGCACGACATATGTCATGCTAAGGATAGCAAGAAACAATAGGAAGAAGACAAATAGGGCACGTCTATCTTCGCGGCTACTTCGTGCGATGAAAATGAGCAATGGGATAAAAATGATAACTAATAAAGCTACTGGTGTAGGCGTCATTGGCGTATCTGTCCGTGTGTAATAATACATGGCATAGATGACAGAAAAAATCCAACCGAAGCCTATTAGGTAATCTCTGGTTGCCGGTGTTATGTTTCCGCCCCATATTTTTTTTCTTATATCCATCATTCTTACCGCCTTCATATACTAAGGACAAATGATATTTATGTTTTCCGATTCACTTTTCCGTGCCCGAATTCAGCATAATTATGGATGCATGAAAGACGACCATAGAACGCAATTAAATCCTTTTACCTGCATCCTCAAAGGATTTTCCACCATAAATCAGGTCATATATATTGTCCGCAATTTCACTCATGCCTGCACGCACCTGCTTCATCGAATCCCTGTCCCTGATTGTAACCGTGCCATCATCAAGTGTCTGGTAATCCACAGTTATCGAAAACGGCGTGCCGATTTCATCGTTTCTCCGGTAGCGCCTGCCGATGGTTCCCGAATCGTCAAAAGCCACAAGAATCCCGGCTTTCCGAAGCGCTGCGACAATCTCATTTCCCGGCTTAATCAATTCTTCACGCGAAAGAAGCGGCAGCACCGCAGCCTGCACCGGCGCAACCTCAGGCGGCAGGCGAAGCACTATTCTCTTCTCTTCCTCCTCTATTCCTTCTTCTTTTCCTGCCTCTTCTTCAAAATATGAATGTTCAAGAACAGAATACATTATCCTGTCAATCCCGAATGAAGGTTCAATCACATGCGGTATGATATTTTCACCATGCACTTCCTCGGTTATGCTTTCAAATTTTACCGCGTCCTTCTCAATTTTAATCTGCTCGCCATCGATTGTTAATTCAATCACGTCGCCTGAAAGCTCTCCGGCTTTTAATGCCTTTAATGCATTTGCGATTTTCCCTGCTTTTCCTTTGAACTTCGGGCCGAGAATCCCCATATCTGGTTTGACAACGAAACGCTCGATTTTTTTAGGGACATCGTAGGAGACATACACCGATAATTCCTTCTCGCTCTGCTTTGCATGGGCTTTCAGGTCATAATCAGTCCTGTCAGCAATGCCCACAACTTCTACCCATCCAAACCTGTCGCTCGATATCTCCGCATCCCAGCAATCAGCTGCATAATGAGCCATTTCATCCTTCATGTGCTGCCTGAAGCGCAGTTTATCCGGCAATACACCGACCCGGATAAGGAACCGGTATGTCATGGCAAGACAATATGCCAAGAATTCATGTGCAATCCAACCAAACTTAACAGCATCACCAAGTGACATTGTGTGAGACACTGCACCAGCTACCTGATCCTCCCGTGTATAAAGATTTAATTCGATATTTTCAATTTCCTTGAATTTCGGGTGGGTCTTGTCCCTCGGGTCAATGAATATTTCAGCCTCTGCCTGCGTGAATTCCCGGAGGCGGATAACACCCTGTCGCGGGGAGATTTCATTACGGTATGCTTTTCCTATTTGCGTGGCGCCGAAAGGCAGGTGGTCACGGTAGAATTTGAGGAGGCGCGGGAAATCCACGAACATCCCCTGCGCCGTTTCAGGTCTGAGATAGCCGGCACGCTTCCCGCCCGGGCCGATTGAGGTTTTGAACATCAAATTGAACTCATAGACTTTGCCGAGCTGCCCGCCGCATTCCGGGCATTTGATATTGTTTTCACCTATAACCACTGACAGGTCGTCAGCGCTTAATGTATCCGGGTTTTCCACAACATCCTGGACAAGATGGTCAGCCCTGAAGGCTTCTTTGCATTTCTGGCATTCGGTAAGCGGGTCAGAGAATCCGCCCACATGCCCGGAGGCTATGAAAACATCTTCTATTCCGATAGTGGGCGCCTCTATCTCGTAATATCCTTCGTTTATCACGAATATGTCCCGCCAGATATTCTCAACGCGCCGTTTTAGCATGGCGCCAAGCGGCCCGTAATCATAAAAACCCGCTGTACCGCCGTATAACTCAAATGAATTCCAGATAAATCCCCGGCGCTTTGCAAGTTCAAGCACCTGTTCGTATTTGTCAGCCATGTGCTGCTTAATACATGTTTTAGATTATTATACTTTCTCGGTTTGGGTATCTTTTTGCTTCTCAATCACTTTGGTATCGCTTGCAATCATCCCGTCGCGCATCATTTATTTACTTCCGTATTTTCTCACATGCTCCCAGGCATCGTGATATTTCTCAAACTTTTTACTGTTTGAATATATCGCCATATTCTTCCGGCCGAACAATTCCCTGTCCCGCCCCACAGGGCAGACCTTGATGCAGATGCCGCATGGTGACTTATATTCATCCCGAAGTTCCGCGCTCCTTATCGCACAGAGCTTCTTATCCACAGGCGGCGGGAAATCCCCATTTTTTGGTATCGCGCCTACAGGACAGTTCTTCACACAGAGAAGGCAATGTATGCACAGGTCTTTTGTTTTAATCCGGTCTCCCTTAATTTTGGCGGTCGTGAATATGGAAGTAAACCTGACCCTCGGCCCATATTCGGGGGTCAGGAGAACATTGTTATGCCCGAAAGAGCCCAACCCCGCAAGATATGCTGCATGCTTGTGTGAAAAAAAAGCAAATGGTTTGTCAATCAGGATTTTTATATCGCCATAAGCATCCCGCGGCAGATAAATAGCGCCAAAGCCTTTTTCATTGAGGTAATTTGAAATTTCATATGCTTTTGAGTCCAGCATCGAATTCACGGTTTTATAAAGTTCATGGTAATATATTGAGGGCGCTGTTTCCACAATGGGCAGGGATACAGGAAGACCTATCACAATCACCGTTTTTGCTTCGGGATATATGGAATGCGGCCAGAATTCCTCTGGAATCCAGGGCGAAAGAGAATTTGGCAGTTCTTTTGGCGGATGCTCCCATCTCCCGACAGGAGCAAAACCTGCCATGGGAATCCCAAGACTCCTGCATAATCTTAAAATCTCTTTTTTGAGGCTTTCGTGTTTCATCTTTTTTTAACTGGATTGGGAACCAAAAATTTACGCCACATTTCTTAATCTTTTGGCAATTACTTTACCCAGTTCCCTACAGGTTTCTATGCCCTCTGCCTCAGGTATGCGTTTTATCCGAAGGTCAGGCTCTATGACATCCATGCCATAGCTTTTCAGCATCTTGCTTATCACGCCAGCCGCCTCCCCGCTCCAACCGTATGAACCAAAAGCCGCTCCTACCTTGCCTTTGAGCGGGATTTTTGACAGACTTTCCACGAATCTGATCACGGTGGGCATACCCGCGCCTTTGTATGTGGGGGAACCTATGGCGATGGCATCCGCTTTTTCCACATCAGCCGGTGAAGCCTCCTCCACTTTCTTAATAATAACCTCAATGCCTGCGCCTCTTGCTCCTTCCTCTATGGCTTTTGCCATGATGCCGGTGTTGCCAAACCCGGTGCCGTATATTACCGCAAGTTTCTTTGCCATTGTATCGCCTTTTCAGTCAACCTTCCTGAACATCTCTTTCGGGGCATTGCAGATGGGACACCGCTCGGGCGCGCTTCCTTCCACCGTATTTCCGCATATTGAGCAGACATAATAATCGACTACCTTGTTCTTGCCGAGGTTGTCAAGAGCCTGTTTGTAAAGACCTGCGTGGATTTTCTCGACTTTGTTTGCCACGTCGAAACTGAGAATTGCGGCATCTTGGGCTTTCTCTTTTTTTGCCTGTTCTATGAAATTCGGGTACATCTCCCTGAATTCCGTGGTTTCCCCATCAATAGCGCTTTTCAGGTTATCGGAAGTTTTCTCTACTCCTCCCATCACATGGAGGTGGTTAAGCGCATGGACTGTCTCGGCTGCGGCGGCTGCCCGAAACAGCTTTGCCACCTGTTTGTAACCCTCCTGGTCCGCCTTTTCTGCAAAAGCAAGATATTTCCTGTTCGCCTGCGATTCTCCTGCGAAGGCTTCTTTTAAGTTGTCCTGTGTTGTCATATTGATTACTCCGTGTTCAATAGTTTCCTGCTATGCCTGATATATTTTCCTGTTGGATTTTGGAGGGAGTCACAAACCCCGTACGATGTACGAGGCCTGTATAGCATTTTTAGGAATATGCGGGACTATTCCTATTTTTTCTTACAATACGATGTCTGAAAAATACTTCTCTCCAACCCCACCTCATCACCAGTGCCTAACCCCTGCGCTCGTGAGACCTCTTCACAAAATCCACCCACTCGCCAAAACCCTCGCCAGTCTTAAGGCTCATCTTCAAAACATCAATGCGCGGATTGATGAGCCTGGCATCACTAACCATTTTATCGGCATCCGCATTCACAGCTTCCGCGATATCTATCTTATTCACAATAATAAGGTCAGCCGTGCTGAAAATCAATGGATGCTTTTCCACAATATCATCGCCCTCGCTGACGCTTACAATCACGACCTTTTTATGTTCACCAAGTTCAAAGTCGGCAGGGCATATAAGATTCCCCACGTTTTCAATAAAAAGGATATCAAGGGAATCAAGCGGGAGTTCCAGAAGCCCATGCTCGACAAGATGCGCGTCAAGATGGCACTCTTTCCCTGTGTTTAACCCTATGGTCGGGATTCCATACTTTTCAAATCGCGCGGCATCTATCCGCGCTATCACATCCCCGGCAATGGCGCCAATCCTCTGGCTTTTTCCAAGCCGCTCGATTGTTTTTTCAATCAACAACGTCTTGCCTGAGCCAATGGCGCCCATTATGTTAAAAGCCGTAATACCATGTTTTTCCAGGGCATCACGGTTGCGCCGTGCAAGTTCTGAGTTCACTTCCAGAACGTCATATCCAATAGGAACCTCGGTGGTGTGCATAATAAACAAATATGCTCGCTCCTTCCACTTATCCTTTTCTAAATTCAGAGACCGTTTCTTTTCATTTTCCAGGGACTTCCGGAAATAACCCGTCTATCCAAAACCTTCAATAGCATTTAAAGAATAGTATTAGTAATGACACCGGAGCTTACCTTCTTCATTTATGCCTTTACATCCATCTTTGCAATCGTCAATCCGGTCAGCGGTGTGATGGCTTTTATTTCAATGACCACACACATGACCAAGGCTGACAAAATCTATGTGGCAAAGCGGTCGGTACTGGTCGCCTGCATTATTGCTATTATCTTTTCCGTATTAGGAGACATTATTTTAAACCTTTTTAATATAACAGTCCATTCCTTAAGAGTGGCGGGCGGCGTCTTACTTTTCCTTGTAGCGATAGACATGCTGTTTGCAAGAACCACGCGTGAAAGCATTACATCCGAGGAATTAAAAGATGCGGCGCAAAGAGAAAACATATCGATATTCCCGATAGCAATGCCCCTCCTGACAGGACCGGGAGCGATTACGACAATAATAGTATTGATAAAGACTGCAGACAGCCTCGACTTAAAACTGGTGGTCATAGGCGCAATACTGCTCACTTTTATTTTTACATTTTTAATCTTCAGGTTTTCAGATTACTTTAACAGGGTGGTCGGGATGACAGGCATGCTTGTAATGACACGATTGATGGGTCTTTTCCTGGCGGCTATAGCGGTTGATTTTATCTCTACCGGAATTAAAGGAATATTCAATCTGGCATGAAAAACATCCTCGTAGTAACAGGGAAACTGGCAGGGAATACCGTTAAAAAGTCAGTACAGGATGAAGCCGATGTTCTCGTACTGGATATAGAGGTTGCGGCTTTTGTTACTCCCGCGCTTCTTCGCCTTTCAATGCCAGCCAAAAAATATGACCTTGTTCTCATTCCCGGCCTTGCCTCAGGTGATTTTTCAGGACTTGAAAAAGAACTCAACACGCAAATAAGGCTCGGGCCGAAACATGCGGTTGATCTTGATTTTGTTCTTTCCTTTGGAGACGCAATCGCTTTTTCCAGAAAAATCCCTGCATGTGAGCTGTTGTTGGAAAACAGGCGAAGCAGCGCATTTGAAAAGACAATCGAAATTGAAGAAAGGTCAATTTCGTCTTTAACGTTAAAAGGAGTAAAACTTGGCGGGAATTCCCGCATGAAGGTGATGGCCGAGATAGTGGATGCTGGGCATTTGACCAGGAGCGAGCTTGCCAAAAAAATCTCCTATTTTGTAAAACGGGGAGCCGATATCATCGACCTTGGGATTTCACTTGACACAAAGCCTGACAAAGTGAGAGCAGCAGTGGAAACTGCAAAATCAGCGACTGATGCCCCTTTGAGCATCGATACTCTTGACCCTGTGCTAATCAATACGGCTCTTGACTCCGGGATAGATATCGTGCTCAGCCTGAACTCTGAAAACATCAATGAAGTAAAAGATAACATCGTCCAAAATTCCGCCGCCGCTGTAATAATTCCTGATTGTGTTGAGGACCTGGAGAGTTTATTTAAAAATATCGAATATGCCCAAAATTCAGGCATCAAGAATATCATCGCCGACCCTGTGCTTGAACCTGCGGGGCACGGTCTTGTGGAATCCATTAACAGGTATTACGAGTTCAGGAAACGCGACCGGGAAACGCCGCTTTTCTTTGGCATCGGCAATGTGACAGAACTCATAGATGCGGATTCGATAGGGGTGAATGCCATGCTATCGGGTGTTGCCATGGAGCTTGGCGCAAGCATCCTGTTCACACCCGAATTCAGCTCAAAAGCCCATGACAGCGTATCAGAGTTAAAAACCGCCTCTATGATGATGATGCTTGCAAGAGAACGGGGAAGCGCCCCGAAAGACCTGGGGATTGATATGCTTTCGATAAAAGAGAAAAGAAGGCGGGAGTTCGGTTTGCTTCCTGAAAATGCAACAGAAGCAAAAGGAAACGGAAAATGGCATCTTGACCCGGCAGGCTGTTTTAAAATCGAGATTACAGATGAGGAATACCGTAATGGAAAAATCCTTCCGGGAAAAATAGTGGTAAAGCATAATGATAATTCAATCGCAGGAACAACAGCAAAGGATGTTCTTGAAACAATCATAAGGCTTGGGCTTGTTTCACGCCTTGACCATGCAGGTTATCTCGGAAGAGAACTAATGAAAGCCGAACTTGCCCTGAAATTCAAGAGGAGCTATTCACAGGATGACAAATTTTGAAATAATAAAAAAATTTTCGGATAACGATGCCATTTCTGAAATCCTGAGGCGTGCCCTTGATAATGAACCAATTGGACTGCAAGAAGGCGTTTCGCTTCTTGAATGCAACAACCTTAACCTTCTGGGCGCAGCAGCGGACGAGTTAAGAAAACAAAGCGCAGGAGAGCTTGTCACTTTCGTCGTTGACCGGAATATAAATTATACCAATATATGCTCTTCAAAATGCAAGTTCTGTGCATTCTACAGGGAACGTGATGCAAAGGATGCATACGTGCTGACAATCGATGATATCCTGGCAAAAATCGATGAGGCGGTCAGGCTCGGAGCGACACAGATTCTCCTGCAAGGGGGGCTGAATCCCGATATACCTATCGATTATTACGAAGAGATGCTGCGTCAGGTTAAAAAAAGATTTAACGTCCAGATGCATGCTTTCTCGCCGCCTGAAATCGTGCATATCTCAAAGTTATATGGGGCAAGTATCAGGGAAACGATTTCACGCCTGCATGACGCAGGGCTTGATTCCATACCGGGCGGCGGGGCTGAAATCCTTGATGACCGCGTTCGAAAGAGCATCTCACCCAATAAAATCGGCTGGAAGCAATGGGAGGAGGTCATGCTGGCTGCCCATTCGCTGGGTATCCCGACCACAGCGACCATGGTATTCGGACATGCCGAGACGCTTGAGGAGAGGGTGAAACACATCCTTCGCGTGCGCGACATGCAGGAAAAATATAACGGGTTCACAGCTTTCATACCATGGAGTTTTCAACCGGAAAATACGCAATTGAGCGGGACTTCAACAGGAGTTGATTACCTGAAAATGGTCGCAGTATCTCGCATTCTTCTTAATGGCTATATTAAAAACATACAGGCATCCTGGGTTACGCAGGGTCTTTCCGTAGCCCAGGTTGCGTTGAATTACGGGGCAAACGACCTTGGCGGGACGATGATAGAAGAGAACGTTGTCAGGGCGGCAGGCGTGCCTTTCCACAGCAAGAGCATAGATGAGTTTGTGCACATTGCGAAAAAAATGGGGCGCCCAGTTGCGAAACGGGATACGCTGTATAATATCCTGGAGCGGTATTAGTAATGTTCTCCCGGAAATCAGAAAAAATCCCTCCTTTTTATGTAATGGAAGTCCTTGAGCGGGCGAAGGAACTTGAGCGCGCAGGCAAAAGCATAATCCATCTTGAGATCGGCGAGCCCGATTTCCCCACAGCGCCGCACATCTGCGAGGCAGCGTTCAATGCCCTGAAAGCAGGTGAGACAAAATACACCCACAGTTTGGGTCTGCCGGAACTCCGGGAAGCAGTGGCGCAATATTACAACCAGAAGTTCAGCCTTGAAAATATCAGAGAAGGTCTTGACAGGATAGAGAAGTATCTCAATAATTAAATGTATTCTTTCCTGGTTATTTCACTCACAATTATAATGATTTATCTGGATAAATATACCTAAATTATACCAAAACTATATTAAGGGTTACTAACTAAGGTTTATAAAACGAATTGATGAATTGGATAGGACATCAATTCATGATGCTTCAGAATAGAAAACGAATTGATGGCATAGCAGTTGCTATTGAAAATGGTGGTATGGCTTCTAAAATGAATGCAGGTTTCTGTAAAAAGCGGATAAAACGGGCAAGACTAGCTGTGATTCTGGTTCTAGTTATAACCGGCGTTATGTTTGCTATGGTTCAGCCGGCAGCGGCGGATGTGAAAATTTATTATCTGGAAAACAACAACACCGCAGGCAATGTGTCAGTGGGGGCGGATGGAATGACAAATTATTCCGCAACAAACACTATAGTCCCGCTGGCACAAAGACCTTACAAGAATTTATTGAAAAACGGAACCATGGGCACAGTAGCAAATATAAGTTTTACTACCACTTCCACCACTACCGAATACGAGCTTTTCAGGTTTTATCTCCCTTTTAATTATACCAATGATACCTTAATCACTGGAAATACCACTTTTAATATAAGCTGGAAGGCTACGAGTACTACAAATAACCGGCTAAACGTATCACTATTCGAATATGATCCTGCAAACGGCGCAAAAACCCGTATTGGCAACAAGGTAAATCTAACTCCAACCGCAACCACCCAGGGAAACTACAGCTCTCGAATCAATTATACTACATATATTGTTCCGAAAGGGCACAGGCTGATGGTTCAAATAAACACGACTACGGGTACTGCCGGGACAGTGAGTTTGTATTTCAATAATTATATATCGAATATCACTATAAACGATACCACACTCTACAATATTTCAGGCTATGTTACCAACAAATCCAGCGGTCTTCCTCTAAGCGGTGCCACAGTTCAGACAAACACAAGCCTGACCACGACAACAAATGCTACCGGCTTCTATAATTTCACGGGCTTATCCAATGGGACATATGTTATTAATGCAAGCCTCACAGGTTATGGTGTAAATTCGATTAACGTAGCAATTAACGGCGCTCATAATACCACTGCAAACATCTCGCTAACACCTGTGCCGACTTATCAATTATCAGGCTACGTTACCAATGCCTCAAACGGACAGGCGATAACGGGCGCCGCAGTTACAACGAACACGAGCCTTTCCACCAGTACGGACGGCACGGGCTACTACAATTTTACGGTAGGCAACGGCACTTATATCATAACAGCCAGTAAGCCGGGTTATAACGACAACTCAACCACAGGAACAGTAAGCGGCGCTGCGATGAGCAATGTTAATATCTTGCTTACGCCCACGCCGCCTTCGGCTGGGGGGAAAATACTGGTTGCCACCAACCGCTATGTGATACTGGACGATTGGACAACGGCCAGTTCAAATGGTACAGGATTTTTTAAACCGACAACAACTCACACCGCTAATTCCTGGACGGGTATAAATACCAATATCAATGCAACAGCCTTTTTCATAGATGATAAAGGTTCACCTTTGAGCGGAAGGGTCATAACATTCAATTTATACATGCCCAACGGGACAGAATATACTCCGGCAAGAATAAATGCTACAACCAATGCATATGGTCTTGCCAACTTCAGCTTTGACATGGATGCAAGGAACTATTATGGGAACTGGACGGTCAAAGCGTCGAACGGCAATCTTAACGATAATACAAGCTTTATCTACAACTGGTGGGGATGCGGGATGTCAGGATGTAACAGTGGCCATACAGGTTCGAATCCTGCCGGGACGATGGCCAAAAATTCGCCTTATATGGGCGGAAGGGAGACAATATCTCAAACTGGTACACACACAAGTGCAACTCTGAACTGTACAAACTGTCACCAATCATTTGATGGCAATCCAGGTGCCCTTACTTCCGGTGGTGCAAACCATGGGATTAATACCAAAGATGTTCACAGAAATCTCACTTGCAGTGACCCAAACTGCCATCAAGCCAGTTCAGTCCATAGTACAAATGCTGTCATAGGTTCATGTTTCAATACAACAGTCTGCCACACTCCTGCAAACAGGTCGGATATCTCAGGCAAATCCACTCTTAATAATTCCAATAAAGCAATTGCACATAGCGAATATTCTGAAAACAATGGCACTGACTTTAATGGAACCTTCCATACACCCAACTCAACAGTCCCCTGCATCATCTGCCACGGTCCGATGCATAATATCACTAAACCTGATGAAACCCAGAGATTTATAAGGAATAGTAATACAGAAGATTCTCAATGTAAAACCTGCCACACAAGCAATACCGAGCACAACTCAAGCAACACCACATCGGGCGGCGTGAACTGCACACTATGCCACAGCGACGATGTGCATGACATACAGGTGTTTGCACAGAACGCCACGTATGTAGATTTGAATCATAATAATCCAAATCCAGCAAGAGGCAACTGCACCAATTGCCACCAGAACGCTTCGTTCTTCGCTGCTCTGAAAGCGCAGCCCAAGGCAGGCAACTACACAGGCAGGAACCCGCCACAGATTCCAGTACCTTTGAACCACAGCACAGACCCATATGCAGGCGTCCTCTGGAATGGCTTGCAATCCGCTTACTGGGATAATACAAGCCAGAAGAGCGCATGTTATTACTGCCACGGTCTATCGACTCTTCACAGCATCTCAGCACTGGGTAGCGTAAGCAACGTCAAAGGGACGAATAGTTTAAATCAGGACCTTACCACAAGTAGATGGTGTGCAAACTGCCATTATAAGACTGCACCCGATTATGGAGGAAACCTGTTAACTCAGCAGCCGCCTGAGGTGTTAAACCAGAGCGGGCTTGTCCCTGTAATTTCCAAAGATGGAACTTCATTCTACAACCATTCAAGTGCAATCTCAACAAGCTATGATGATGCTACGTGCAAGAACTGCCATGATAATAACCTCAATGCAGGGGCAACGTCTCTCAACTTTAGCCATAATGTGGGTATAGGACAGGCAGGAGGAGCCAACTGTACAGGCTGCCACAACATCGGAGGCTCAGCCGGTGCAGGAAAACTTGTAAATATCAGTGCGATGAACGATGTAAACGCCATCCACAGTGACCTGAACAGCAGAACCACAACAACCCTGCCCGCAGAGAACAAGAAATGCTGGGCATGCCACGGCAACGGCAACGAACCGGGAAGTAGTCATCCATCCAATTACAAGACACCCTACAGATGTGTGGATTGCCATGTTACGAGGCACATAGGTATAAGCTGTGCAGTATGCCATAATATGTATGGAGATCTTATTGCAATAATACCATACGTAACCCAGCACTACTGGAACGGCACCAGTATAAGAACGGAGGCGGTGACCACGTGCTATGATTGCCATAATAGGACTGAGATGATGCTGGGCACAAACCCTGACCCTGACGGCGCAGCAGGCGTTTACGGCGGTGAAAACGGCGGAAGCAATAGCACAAGTCATTATGGCAAGAAACGCACTGATTACCCTGCACAGGGAACAAACGATTACTGTAATAAATGCCACAACAACCAGACAACAGTATTTCCGTTCATCGATAATGCAAACAAGACGATAGCAAACCACTCATCCGGCTATCCCTCCTCCAATCCGGGTTGTACGGACTGCCATGCAACCCAGGCTGGCAGAATTCACAACAGTACACTTTACAAGCCGGCGTCGCCCGTGAATAATAACCGTTTATGCTTGAGCTGTCACGGCAACAACGGCACCGGCGGCACAAATTATACAGGAGCAGTAACTGGTTTTAAACAACCACACAATAATGCCGTAAATTGTACAGACTGCCATCTCAACGATAGCAGGAGCATCCATCCGGTGCGGTACCTCCAGCAGGACGGCTCCAACTTCAGCACATCAAGGACAAATGCAGTAAACTGTACCACATGCCACCAGAGCGGTCCTGGCAACTTCAGCACTGCCCCGAAAATCCCCGCGCCCATGAATCACAGCGCCGATCCTTATAACGGTTCACTGTGGAATGGCACGCAGCAGGGTTACTGGACAAACAGCGACACGCAGAGCGCATGTGTTTACTGCCATGGTATTACCCTCCATAATGCATCAGCTCTGGGCAATATCACAAAGATCATGGGGAACAATACAAACAACCAGAGCTTAAACGGAAGTTACTGGTGTGCCAACTGCCATTACAAGAATGCGCCCAATTACTCGGGGAACCTTCTCAATCCGGTGCCTCCTGAAGTGTTAAACATGGGCGGACTTGTCCCGCTTACTTCCAGGGATGGCACAGCTTTCTACAACCATTCAGGTGCGCTTTCCTCGGGATATGATGATATTAAATGTAAAAATTGCCACGGCAGCGCGCTCAAAACAGGCGCCACTTCGCTTGACTTTAGCCACAATCTTAAACCCAGCGCGAGCGGACCTGATTGTGTTTCATGTCACGATGTATCAGGAAACGGGGCGCCGGACGACAGGAAGATAAACTTTAGTGCGATGAAGCTTGGCGTGCATGCGAATCTTAACAGTAATGCAACCAACACCTCAGTATTGGACCCGATAAACAAAGCCTGCTGGGCATGTCATGGCAATGGCACCCAGCCGGAAAAGCATCCGGTTAATTATCAGTATCCAAAACCATGCGAGTATTGTCATGTCAATAATAATTTCAATGCCACTTTAGTGTACCGGCATTATCCGGGTTCGGTATTTTCAGGCACGGTGGTTTACGATAACGTGGACTCTAACAGGACGTGCGTTTCATGTCATAATAATAGTTTAGTAGCAAACCAGAACATTAATTATGGCGGCTATGCCGCGGAAAAATTAAAGAACGCCTCGGTATCGCATTACGTGGTTAGCAGGACACTCGGTGAAAGTATGCCATCAGCAGTAACAGGCATACTGCCCGATACGAGAGCCACAACGGGAACAAATTTTGGATGCAATAAATGCCATAACGCAGGTGCAGTGGGGAAGGATTATGGAAATGCCAGAATCTTACCATCTAGTCATAATATAATGGGCAGCACAGGGATTTCCTGCCAGTCTTCATGCCATAATTCCAATCCGCAGGTTAATATGACACTTCATGATAAAAATATAGGCATGTATGTAGGCAGTAGCGGATGCTTCTCAACGGGCTGCCATGTTCAACCAAGCACTGGAGGGAGGAGAAACAGGTAAAATGAATAAACTAGTTTTATTTTTAACAGTGTTTCTAATGATAACAACAGTATCTGCCAAGATAGAACAACACGCAGGTTTCCCTGTCAATACTGGTAGCCCAATTAAATCCCTTTTAGTTGTACAGGATATAGACGGAGACGGGAAACCTGAGATAATAGCGGCGCCCGATAACAGGATGATTAAAGTGTTCAATTATATGGGCGTCCTTGACTGGGAGAATACCGGCGGAATAAATCTGGCAGATGAAGCAAGAACTCCTCTGGTAGCCAATATCAGCGGCAGGCTTGAAATAATTTCTTATGGTAATCCCGGTTACTCGGATGCCACTTTTTATATCTGGGATACTGCGGGTAATAATATTGCGAATATAACGCCGGGAAAATATCTGCTTATTTCCTCCCCGTCAATTACAAAAGAAGGAATAATTCTTACCGGGGCGGCTCCGGGGTCGTCTTTGGGATCAATAACCCAGGCTACAGGTGTGTATGCATTCGACAGCTCTGGAAATAAACTCTGGTATCTTGAGCTTGGAAAGGCTGTGAATTACAGGGCGCCAATCCCGGTTGGCGATATCGACGGGGATGGAATCGATGAGGCTGTTATTTTAACCCAGGATATCAATTCTGCAAATCCAATAGATGGGAAAATCTGGGTAATAAAAGTAAATAGTATTATGGGAACAATTCTCTGGAGCAGGGATCTCGGAGGGGATGCGAGAAGCGCAAGGTTCGGTGACTTTGAGGGGAGCGGTAGGAATGAAATTATTGTGACTTCGTCATCGGGAGTATCTATTTTCGATAATAGCGGTAATCAGCTTTATAAATTTAACATAAAAAGTAACCTAGCATCTCCTGGCACGGGCGATATAGACGGCACAGGCGTGATTAGTGCGGCAATCGCCTCAAATGATGAGAAAAAAATATATCTGATAAGGAATGGCATCCTGAAAGAATTTTCTTCTATCGGAAGGGTTGACAGTAATCTCGCGCTTGGAGACATAAACGGCGACGGGAAGATGGAAATTGCAGCCGGCGACGCATACGGGAACCTGTATATATGGGATAACCAGGGAAATGTCCTTGAAAATACAAGGGTCGCTAATGATATGTTTACATCGGCGACTATAGCGGACCTGGAAGGGGACGGCAACAAGGAGATTATATTGGGGAATTCCAATGGGAACATCTATGCCTATACTTACTATAACAAACCAGCGGACACCATACCTCCCGCAACCACGGATGATGTGGACGGGCAATGGCATAATAGCAGCGTTACAGTTACATTGACAGCGAAAGATAATGAAAGCGGGGTGGCAGCCACGTACTATACTATTGATGGAACAGAACCAACAGTAAACTCCACAGAAGGAACAACATTTAGTATTTCAAATGAAGGGATTTATACTATCAAATATTTCAGCGTGGATAAAGCAGGCAATGTCGAAGGGATAAAGACAGCACCGAGCCAGGTGAAAATCGACAAAACCCCACCTCTTACGTCAGACAATGCTGATGGTCAATGGTATAATAGCAGCGTTGCGGTCATGCTTACTGCCAGCGATGCAGGCTCAGGTATAATGGAAACTTATTACACCGTTGATGGCCCAATTCCTACATCATACTCTCTGAAAGGCACAACCGTTTCCATAAGCGGGGAAGGCAATCATACTATCAGGTATTATAGTGTGGATAATGCAGGGAACGCTGAACAACCTCATACTGCCACTATCAGGATTGATAATATCCCTCCACAGACGGTCGATAACTCAGACAGTACGTGGCACACTGCAAATGTAACTCTCAATATTACAGCTTCTGATAATATCTCAGGTGTTGAAGCAATAAACTACATAGTGGATGGAGTCGGGCAGGTATCTTATTTACCATATATACAGCTTACTTTTAATGAAGAAGGCGGACATACCATTAAATATTTCAGTTTGGATAATGCGGGTAACGCAGAAACAATGAAAACCGCTGTGGTCAGGATAACCATGTCTCTCCCGACAACAATGGATAATTCCGGCGGCAAATATAATAATAGCGATACAACCCCGAAACTATCAGCCGCAGACAAATTGCCAGGTGTGAATTCTACTTCTTATTCAGCGGCCGAAGATTGTACCTCATGCCATAAAATAAGGCATGGAACGACTGGCAACAATTGTGAAAACTGTCATTACAATACTACTTTTTCAAACGGTAAACATCCGGAAAAGCCATTTTCACCCGGATTCATGCATGATAGTTTTGACTGGGAAGGGGATAATGCCAATGAAAAAGGAGCTGACAGGCTGAATGAAAGCTGCCCGGTGTGCCACGTAAAAATGACGGAGCATGTATCGCCGAAATTGAATGTATGTGAAGACTGCCATGTAAAAGTAAACCCGGAGCTAAGTCCCCTTGCTAACGTGCGGCCCGATATTACAAAATATATCCCGGTGGTATATTCCCATTACAATAATTCTCCCATCAATGTGACAGACCAGTCTTCTTTAGGTAATACAAGGTCTTCCTGCTTCGGATTTGATGCAGCAACCGGCCAGGGTTCGTGCCATGGCGTGACGTTCGGGAATAAAGCAAAAGCAGGCGGTTATTTTTCCTTCAATACAAATTATACAGGCACATTATTTAACAAGGGCGACCCTTACCACTGGAATTCTCCTGTTGATTACATGCCGGATTCAAAAAATTGCGTTTTCTGCCATATCCAGGAAAATGAAACTATAAGAAAAGCATGGGGGAATCCCAGAGCCCTGCCTTCGGATTCGCAACATAGTAATATTGGAAATAAGGATTGCTGGGGATGCCATGTTGAAGGAGAATTAAAAAGTTTTCATGGCAAAGAGATTGTTAAAATAGTAACAAAACCATATTTAACCTACATAGCTGCATTTTCGTTGGTAATAGGAATAGTTGCACTATGGTTCTGGAAGAAACACAAAATATAATTATCATACCGGTATTCAAAGAAACCAAATGTCTAAAAAAGTCCTGTTAATAACACCGCCTTACCACTGCGGCGTACTCGAATCCGCAGGCACATGGATGCCACTTGGCATGGTCTATGTTGCCGGAAGCCTGCAAAAATCCGGGTATGAAGTCAGCATATACGATGCGATGTCAAAATACCATACTTTTGATGACATCAAAAGGCGCATAAAAGAAATCACTCCCGATGTTGTGGGCACGGCGGCATATACATCAAGCCTTTACGATGCTATTGCGGTTCTCAAGGTAGCTAAAGAGGTAAATCCGGGGATAATTACGCTCCTTGGCGGCATCCATCCCACTTTCTGCTGGGAGGAAATCCTGCAAAAAGAGAGGAGCATAGTAGATTATATCATACGCGGCGAAGGTGAAATCACTACATCAGAACTTTTAAGCCAGGTTTTTGCAGAAAAAAACCCGGATACCCCGGGAATTGCTTATGCGCGGGATGGGAAAATCATCTGCACGAAAGAACGGCCTCTCATCTCAAATCTGGACACAATGCCTGCGGCATGGAACCTTATAGAGTGGAAGGATTATACATTCAAGACAAAGAAAAATTCCACACTTGCAGTCGTGAGTTCTTCAAGGGGCTGCACCCAGAAATGCACCTTCTGTTCGCAGCGTCTTTTCTGGAGGGAGAAATGGAGAGGGAGAAGCCCTGAAAACTTCGTATCCGAGCTTGAATACTTAAACAGCACATATGGCGTGGATGTTGCCATGATAGCTGATGAAACCCCCACGTATGACCGCAAACGGTGGGAGAAAATCCTTGATCTGCTCATCGAGAAAGAACTTGACCTTGAACTCCTGATGGAAACAAGGGTGGACGACATCCTGCGTGATAAGGATATAATTGATAAATACAAAAAGGCGGGAATCCTTCATATCTACGTGGGAGCGGAATCCGCAAGCCAGGATACACTTGACCGCTATCAGAAAAATATCAGGATAGGGCAGTCAAGGGAAGCGATTGACCTGATAAACAATACCGGGATTATTTCGGAGACATCTTTTGTCCTTGGGATGCCGGAAGAAACGCCCGAATCCATAGAGGCGGCATGTAAGCTGGCGCAGTATTATAATCCTGACCTTGCGTTTTTCCTTGCAATTGCCCCATGGCCTTATTCTGATATTTATCCTGAACTTGCGCCGTATATAGAGGAATTTGATTATTCAAAATACAATCTTATCGAACCGATAGTCAGGCCCGTCAACATGACGCGGGAGGAGCTAAATAAACATCTTTTAAAGGCGTTCCGGGATTTTTACATGGGAAAGCTTGAAAAGATTGAGGAGATGAGCGATTTTAAGAAAAACTACATGATAGAGGTCACGCGACTGCTCATCAACGATTCTTACCTCTCAAACCAGATGAAAGGGGAGATGCCACCTCAGGTTAAGAAGTTTATTGAAACATATATAACTGCAACTAAGAGCTCCGGTTGAGGTTTTCAGATACGGAATCTAATTTTACCAGGAAATCGTCAGTTTGCAGGTAGCCCGGGATTCTTGATATCTCTTCGCCGTCTTTTGTAAAGAAAATCATGTACGGGGTATTTCGTACATTGAGATTGAGAGAAACATTTTTTTGTTTGAATGTATCTATCGATATAAGAACAAAATTTTTATTGAGTTTATCGATGACCCTTTTATCAGACAGGGCTTCATCTTCAAATCTTATGCACCAGTAACACGTTTCTGACCTGAAATACAGGAAAACAGGTTTGCTTAAGTTCTTTGCCTCTGTGATTCCCGGTTCTATTGATGTATGAAATGAAACACCGCCAAGTTTGATAAAAGCTGAATTGTTTCCTGATTGCGAATCCCACCAGGCAGCCGATAAAACGAGAACTGAACCCAGGGCAATCAGGACGATTATTTTATTTAGAGGCGTCATTTTAGTTTACGTTTACATCATCTGCAAAGTTATTTATATCTACTTATCAAGGGTATAGTGAGATGCGCATCAATTCTATGGAACAACGTAATACATTAGAAAAACAATAAGCCAGGAAGATAAAATAATGGATTTTAGTATGGGCAAAATCGCTACTTTTTTTAGCTCCAGAAAACTTGCGATAGTTCTTATTACTCTTATTATCGTATTTTCGATAATCGGGACCCATGTACCCCAGCAATCGCAGCTCAAGCCTGATGTATATGATAAATGGAAGTCTGCCCATCCGGAGCAGGCTGATATCTTTGAGAAAATCGGTTTTACCCATCTTTTTTCATCATTTATATTTTTAAGTATAGCGGCGCTCCTTGTCATCAATACTCTTTTTTGCACAAGAACGATGTTGAACAACGCTTTTCGAAGGCTCAATGCTCCACAATTCCAAAAAAAAGCATACATTACCGGACTTGAGAACAGCTCGGTAATTAAAACAAAAAAAGATAGCAACAGTGTTATTTCTGAAACTGGTTCTTTACTTAAGTCCGCAGGATATAAGGTATGGCAGGAAGAGAATTGCATTCTTGCTGAAAAAAACAGGCTAGGGATAATGGGCACATCGCTATTTCACATCAGCATACTTTTCATCATAATAGCTGCGGTTTACGGCAGTACGGGCAGGATGGAAGGGGATATGCGATTAATAGAGGGACAGACCATGGAAGAAGAGCACGGGAACTATATGTTTATCAATGAAGGTCCTTTTTTTTATGAACAACATCGGAAATTCGGTATATCTCTTGAGAGATTCTTCCCTGATTATAAGGATGAAACACATACGCCTCGCGGAGCAGCAGGTGAGCTTGCCATAATAGAGAATGGTCAGAAAGTGAAAACTGATATCGTATATTCAAATCACATGATGACTTATAATGGATACACGTTTCTTGGAAACGTCTATGGTCTTGCGCCGCTGCTGTTGTTGAAAAATCCTGACGGGACGGTATATTCCGGCTCGTATATAACCGCATCAGACCTCGATAACAGCGGGAGGTATGTCGCATCATTTGAAATGGGGAATACGGGGCTTGAAGGGGGATTGATGGTTTACATGACTGCGCCTTTGACAGGAAAACTCATGGAATCCGAAGCCGAAAAAACACCTATCATGTTTTTGAGGGTATTTGACAGGGGAAAGCAGATTTACGATGGGACTTTGCGGCTCAACGAGACCGTGAAAATATCTGATAAATATCTTGGTTTTTACGATATAAAATACTGGAGTAATTTCTACGTGGTGAAGGACGACGGAACGCCTCTTGTGTATGCGGGAGCCGGATTGATGATACTCAGCCTGATGGTATCTTTCTTTATAATCCCTAAAAGGGTATGGGTTGAGGTTAAGAGGGATGAAAAGTCCGGTGCAGTGGAAATTTATATAGGAGGGCGGGCGGATAAGTTCAGGTCTTTATATGAAGAAGAATATTCAGGTATTGTAG
The DNA here is from genome assembly GCA_041494705.1 of Candidatus Methanoperedens sp. Taxonomy (GTDB): domain Archaea; phylum Halobacteriota; class Methanosarcinia; order Methanosarcinales; family Methanoperedenaceae; genus Methanoperedens. The sequence continues at coordinate 466,046 of JBGQBI010000001.1, read as the reverse complement.
ATAAGATTAAGAGGTTACATGGGACAGACTGAATGGATTATGTACGTGGCCGCTGCAATGCTTTATGCGCTCAGTTCGGCTGTTTACTTATACTGCCTTGTTTTCAAGAAAGAAGAAAGAATAAATCTTGCAGTCAGCAGCGCCCTAATCGGCTTGTTGTTCCACAGCGTTTCCATAGCCCTGCGGTGGATAGAAACAGGGCACGGTCCCTACATCAGTATGTACGAGGTTTTATCAAAATATGCATGGTTTTCCGTAGTTATATTCCTGCTCGCGCAGCAAAAATATGAAAAGATAAAGATTGCAGGATTTATAGTGCTGCCCGCATCCTTTTTGATGATGGCTATAGGTTCGACTTATTCGAGGGATATCCAGATGATACCGGCTTCTCTCCAGAGTTACTGGCTGATAGTCCATGTGGGTTTTGCAAGTCTTGGCTTCGGGTCAGTAATGGTAGCGGCAGGCATTGCTGCTCTTTATATATTGAAAGAGAAGCACTTAAATACCGGAGTCCAGGATTCATTTTACGACAGGCTGCCCGACTTGCGAACAATGGACGATCTTATGTATCGTTTCGTGGCATTGGGATTTTTCGCCCTTACTATCATGATAGCAGCAGGCGCTATATGGGCAAACCAGACATGGGGGAGGTACTGGGGCTGGGACCCCATCGAGACATGGTCTTTGATTTCATGGTTCACATACGGGATTTGCCTGCACCTGCGGATGAATGCGGGATGGACCGGAAAAAGGATTGCATGGCTAATCATTTTCAGCATCTTCATACTTGCATTTTCCGCATTCGGTGTCGGGTATGTATATAGCGGGCGTCATACGGATTATTTAACGTCATGATAATGCCATTCAATACAACCAAAAGCCAGGTTCCTGATTGATAATTATGTTCATTCAATTAAAATCATGTAAACCTATTTATTTTGAACGCGCATAAATAACAATTAAGGTGATAGGAAAATAGGATTGGAATGAAAACAATGTAGAAAACCAGGGTCAAAAAAATGGATGTTTTAAGAGATAAGGCAGGCCTCTCTAATATCAGGCTCATAATACTTGTGTTTGTAGTTTTATCAGGCATAGCTGCGGCTTTATTGTATTTTCCTCCAATACTTACACATACCGAAGCGCAAAAAACAAGCGGCGAGATAACATTCACAGACAGTGCAGGAAATCCGTTAACGGGCGCAATATCTTTAAGCGGAGATGGGGTATCAAGCGGCCCTCCAAAACCGGATGTCAATCTTATAAGCTGGCACGGAATCCCTGGCACTATAATCAGTTATGATGATTTTGCAACCAAGGGCATATCAATCAATCTTCGGATTTCAGGTGATTCGCCAAAAGGAAGGGTAGTACTGGAAAATTACGGTATCAACCAGCCCGGGAGCGTAAATGTATCCGCGCCCGGGACGCCGGTAAAGTACGTTGAAGTCAATTCCAGCGGCGTTTCCTTTTCTAACGCCGATATATCAATAAAATACACGGATGCGGAAGTGAGCGGACTGGATGTGAATAACCTTACTATTTACAAGTACGATGGCGCTATGCAGGTATGGAACGAACTGCCAACAAAAATCGATGCGGTAAATAATATCCTGGGCACGACGGTGAACTCTTTGTCAGTCTTTGCGATTGTGGCTCCTTCTCCGGAGTGGGACATCAATGTCATAGATACATCGGGTTCTCTTGTCAATTCAACTGTAGAGATATTTGAAAACAATTCGCTGGTCAAATCTTATCGTAAGGTAAACAACTCAGGTCTAATCGGGCTGGCTTTCCCGATTATCACCGAGCCGGCAGTGATATTTTATTCAATTCTGGATTTTTTTCTACCCGTAGCCAGCGCAGCACCGGATAATCCAAAAACCTTTAAAATTGATGCAATCCCCACAAAAAATGCCGCCCTGAAGCTGGAAAATGCTTCAGTCCACGGGAAAGGAAAAGTCATTCTTGATGATTTCGGGAAGAAAAACCCCGTGCCAGTTCCGGTTCCGGGAAAGGTTGTAAAATTTGTGGAGATTAGCGCGGAGAATATATCATTTTCATCAGCAGAAGTAACTATACACTACAGCAAAGCCGAACTCAACAATGTAAATGAAAATACGCTTGTAGTCTATCACTGGAATGTTACACAATGGGAGATGCTTGAAACCATCAGGGACATTACAAATAGCACGTTAAGCGCCGGCACAGGTTCGCTGTCCCCTTTTGCGATAACAGGACAGGAATCGCTTGTGAAAAAGAGTGGGATAGTTCACCTCACAGGGGATATTTCTGATTGTGTTAAATGTCATGATGTGTCGAATACCACAAACAACTCGATAGCTAAAGTGGATGTTTCTAAAATGAACTCGTCCTCGAATGCAACTCATCAAAATCTAAACCATCTTGCAAACAAAACAAATCTTTTATCAGATCCTGTGAACAAAGCCTGCTGGGCATGCCATACCAACGGCACAGAGTTTAACACAACAATAATAATAACCGGCTGCGTTGCATGCCATAATGCGACCTACAACCTCACCTACACCGATGCAGACAGGATTAATGACCTAAGTGCGAGGAAAATATACAACCACATACCGTATAATTATACCATTGAAGTCACAGCAGGTTTGGGTTACAAAATTACATCAGACTTGAACTCTTCGGTAGATTGCGCCGCCTGCCACATAAAAAGCATGGGCGGTTTTAATACGAGTGGTTTTTATATAAGTGGTGGTGACGCTATAGATGCAATCTATTCCAATATATCCCACTACGCCACCAACACCAGCCTTATCAAAAACAGCACCAACTGCTCGCTGTGCCACAAATCCCCTGCAAATGCAACGGAATGGTACGCCAACCTCACAAGACATCCCGCAAAAAGCCAGGACTGTGGCAACTGCCATAATAAATCCACGAACGCAAACGACACATTCCACTCTCAGCCGTGGTTCTATTCATATTCAATCCACGGCGGTATTGACGTCCCATCCCTTACGTACGATCGTGGTTTTGACTGGGAACAGGATGACTTCAACGAATCAAACTCAGTTCCCAGCGATTCCGAGCCGTGCTATGCCTGCCACGGTTCAGCAAACTCCGGCACGATCGCAACGAACCTCCAGAGCGTCAAACTGTGCGAGAACTGCCACCTCCCCAACACCACCAGTCTCTTCACCGGCCCGAACCGGACCACTTTCTATTCATTGAGGAGCGACATAAATGATACATTGCCCTATGTTTATTCCCATATCAATTACTCCAACATAACGGGCACTAATGTAAGCGTACCCTCGCAGGGCGGCACTGCAACATACTCTACCACCTGCTATAGTTACAACGCAGTCACAGGAGAAGGAACGTGTCACGCAGCCCCCTATTTCAACAAGTCTAATTTCGGAGGTTACTATGCACAGTATAACGATGCTTCTGTACCAGTTGGCAAGTACGATCCACCTCACTGGACAGTCCCCATAGACCGCATGCCCAACACCACCAACTGCCTGTTCTGCCACAACCAGAGCATTGAAACAATAAGAAATGGATGGGGCAATGCAATGCAGGTAAACGCCAGCAACATGTTCGGGAACAGATACGCAATAAGCAACAATTCGTGCTATACCTGTCATACCAGAAACCAGAGCATGCCGGTAGATTTCCATTCAAACGAAGTGGTACTCGGCGGCGGTCCCGGCTGCCTTGACTGCCATAATAACTCCAATCCCCAGAACTTCACCGGCCTGCATTACATAGACGGCGCGAATTTCAGCATATCCGTGCATGCAAACATAAACAGCAACAACGCTTCGGGCTATGGCATAAACGCAAGCTGCTGGGCATGTCACAACTCAAGCGGCTACGTAGTAGCTAACAACACCCACCCGGATAAGAGAGACACGCCCTACACCTGCACGGACTGCCATCTTGCGAATGGAAGCAATGCAGGAGCATACAATGCAACGATTATATCCAATCATTACAGGAACGGGACAAATATCAGGGCGCTGGATAATAAGACAAGTGATCTCGCTTCATGTATAGGATGTCATGAGAATGAGAACATATCAGGGATGAGAATACCCAATAATGATACGGATTACGGCTCGTATGCAAGCGACGGAATAGGGGTCAATGGAGGAAACACGAGCTTCTACCATTACGGCGCTAACAGGTCAAACTTTGGAAAGACTGCAGGGAGTTATGATTATTGTATTTATTGCCATAACAGCAACAGCACAGGTGAATTCAACGGTGTATTCCAGGATGTTGCGAATCGAAGCATATCCAACCACAGCCTGAGATATAATTCCTCCAGCCCGTCGTGCAGCGTAAGCGAATGCCACAATAGTACAAATGCATCGCTGCATAGTGCTCAATTAATTAAACCGGATATTAACATCACACTGTATAATAGCTCATATTGCCTGGGTTGTCATGGGCTGAATACATCAAATGGAACCACAAATTATACCGGAGCAGTGACGACATATAAAGAAATGCACAACAATACGGTCAATTGCACTGAATGCCATACAGGTCCAAATAAGACAAATATCCATCCAATGACCTATCTCCAGCCCAATAGCCAGCCCAATGGAAACTACACTACTGCGAACCAGACGGCTGTAAATTGCACCGATTGCCACCAGCAAAATACATTGGATTTAATTCTTTCAAATAAGCCTCCAAAAGTCTCCACAGTCCAGCACGGCGATAACCCGTTGAATGGTTCTTTCTGGAACGGCACGCAGCAGGGGTATTGGACAAATACCAGCCAGCAGAGCATGTGCGATTATTGCCACGGCGACGCAAGGCATAATGCGACAGGCCTGGGGAAACCTTCCAACTGGAGCGGGAGCAACATTATGAATTCATCTATTACCAGTAATGGCAACTGGTGTGCAGGATGCCACTATCTGGGCTATTCCAACAACGGAAAGAACTACATTAACATGACTCTGGCCTTTACGGGCGCCAATCTTTCAGTGCCTCCTGAGATTACAAACTCCTCCTCCTATTCGCCTTACAATGTGAGCGGCTATTATAACCACTCCCTGACACCTGATTATAACGATTCCACATGCAAGGGCTGCCATAGTAAATCACAGTCTACTGACAATATAAAAGAATTTGTGCATAATATAAGCACAGGGTTATGCACAAGCTGCCACTTCAACTACGACTACATGAACGGCAGCAGTGTAAACAAACCTGATAAATATGTCAATTCAACCATGTTCAACAGCAGCCCGCACGGTTCATTGGCATGCGAGGACTGCCATACCAAAGGGCACAATAATACCGGCGCGAGAAAAGCATGCGAGGACTGCCATGCTGTGGTGCAGCAGATTCCAATTCCGGCTGATAAGAGAAGCGACTACAGGCATAACATAACAAGTATACCGTATAATTACAATGGAACGAACGTTTTAAATATCACCGACTGCACCGTTTGCCATGATTCGGCATTGTATAACAACGCAATAGCCACTTATGGTTACAATAAGACTATAGATTGTAATTATTGCCATACATATCCGGACAAGACATATTCATGAGGTAAATATGGATAAGAAAATATTGTTATTGTTTGCAATCTTTGGGATATTATTAGCCGCCTCCATGTTTACAACGTATGCGATATTCTCAGGAAGCCATACCATTTACACAAATAAGACAACAGCAGTGGATTTCTGCATCAAATGTCATCCAACCAAGGTATCAATTGTGAATGCGAGCGCCCACGCCAATGTGGGATGTATATGCCATGGTTATAACCCGAATATCAATGAAACATACAATCTTAATGCAGCGCACAACCTTACGAAGAATATCTACTGTACAAACTGCCATTCAAATTACGAAGACGACGGCAACATCACGATACATCAGGTCGGTAGCGTAAATATTAGTGGCATAAACCAGTCCGCCCATTACATAACCAGCGACACAGCGACCCTGTACAGGCATGCAAAACAATTCTTTGCAAACAGTTCGGGGTGATGATATGAATAAGAAAATCCTGTTATATTTTGCTTTGATGGTATTCGGTTTATACGTGATGCCGAACACGGTCTCGCTTTTTGCAGGGCAGCACACTTTCTACAGCGGGATGGGTGTTTCATGCGAGAAATGCCATTCTGATATATTATCGCAGGTTGAACACAGCGGATATGTTTATGAAAAACATAAAGCTGCGGCGGGAAATACTAATTATACCACATATCTTTCACTCGGAGGAATAGCCTATAACGGCTCGATAACCGCATATGATGGTTCTCTATGGACGTGGAATGGAACAGTCTGGTATAACTCAAGCAATCCCTTTGAAACTGCCAATGTCAGCCTTGACGTGAACAGGAACGGGCAAATAGATGGCGTGGAAATATGCATGCTGTGCCATAATGCTTCCCTCTTCGGTGCAGGCGCAACTACGCATACAGGGGCAACAGTCAGGGTATGCGATGATGACAGGTGTCACGGCAACAGGGTTTATTCCGATAACAGCCCCCTGATTCTCGGGAGTTTCTCCAATATTACGGCAGCCGGGTACAATTTAAGCCTTTCAAACGCACACCAGGCATTTTATCTGCAGGCAAGCAATCTGTCCTCAAACTATGGAATAGGCGAAACATTCGGGCGAACGCCGGGCAATGCAAACGGCTCAAGCGGTTTCATTTCAAGAGGGTACTGGGCATGCGAAGGATGTCATACAGATACCATTGTAAATATTACCATTCTTCCCCCGCCACCATATAATCATTCGGTCAGCAACCCTGAAAAGAAAAGATACCTGCCATAGTCCATTGCGCATGGAAATTTGATTAGTAAATAGCTACTCTGTCCCTTCCAGTATCTCGTCCATTTCAATGGTTTCCCATTTTCTCTCCCCCAGCACAATCTCAAACTCCGCAGGGGTCAATACGGGCACATGAAATCGTTCCGAATCATCAATCGTGATTCTCGGACATGCCGTATTCACATAAGCATCGGCTTTGAATCCAAGCAATTGTTCGGGAGTTACAAGGTCCATCATTATAATTTGCGCCGAAATACCGTGCTTATTTGCGATTTCCAGAAGTCGCCTCGCAAGCGTCATCCTGTCCTGTCCGCTTTTTGTTGAAACGATTATCCCGAAGACTTTTGCATCCATCACCTTTGCGATATACCCGCTTCGCTTGCGAAGGAACTTTTCAGGAGAGACCTCTTGTGCCTGGTTCAAATACGGGTCTGCTGCAACCACTCTTTTTCCTGTCGCAATAGCAACTCCAAGTGGATGGAAAAACCCGCTGCCTACGTAAAGGTACTCCTCGCAATCAATGCGTGCAGCCGTGAAATTACACCCCAATACCTGCCCCGGATAACTAACTCTCAAATCTCCTTTCCCGATAACCGGTTCCTTTCCATTGTCCCTCAGGAATTTTGAGACTTCATCCAGTTTATGAATATGCTGGACTGTAGTTACAAGACCAATCTTCTTTGTTTTTAATAGAGGAAGCGCGATTTTGACGGCAGGCAGGACATCGATATTTGAACGCGTTTCAATAAAAACCACGTTATCGTGTTTGCCCATTTTTGAATGCCCGAAATGGAAAAGCAAATCGACTTTTCCTTCAAGGATGGTATCAATATCGCATGCCCCGAAGCAGGGGTTACCTGAAATAATAGTACTTGCCCCGGTTTTTTCTTCAATCTCCTTTGCGATTTTAATTGCCTGCCTTTTCAAACCCTCAGGAAACTGAAGCCCGATATTTTTGCATTTTTTGTCATTTATAATTTTAAAAATGCGTTCCATATCAAAATCAAATTGCTCCATTATAACTTCCTTGCAATGATATATGCTTCTTTTTTCTCAGATTCAAGTACTTCGGTAATTTCCAATCCCAGGGATGAGAGCTTCCTGAGTATCGGTTCCCTGTCCCTGTCTTTTGGCAATTTAAGTACCTGTAGGAGCATTCCGCCGCTTTTTAAAGCAGAAAGCACATTCTCAAGAGCTTTTATAGAAGATAAAGGGCTTGCGGTGATGTCCAGAAGTAAAACATCAAATACATCAAATTTCTCTTTTTCAACAGGTATTGTAAATACATCGCCGAATTCCACGGTTATATTTGGACGTTCATGCGCGAGTTTTGAAAGTGTAGAGCGGAACTCATGGCTGAACTCGATGCCATGAACACGGGAAGCAATCTCTGAAGCGAACATGAGAAAACCTCCCGCGCTTGAGCCTATGTCGAGTACCGTATCTCCTTTCTTAATAAGATTAGTCTTTTCCTGTATCTCTTTTAGTTTCCAGTAACCTGCGGGCTTGTCAAGCCCCTCCATTACCTCAATGTTATCGGAATATGCAACATCAAACGACGGCTTGGTGATAATCTTACCATTGACCTTCACATGCCCTTCAACAATGGCGCGTTTTGCGCGCCCGCGGGAACCAAGATTGCCAATCTCGACAAGATAAGAGTCAAGTCTCATGAATCACCTGATGAAGTATTACAAAGGTTAATAGCCTACAAACTATATTAAAAACACACCCGTGCCGAGGTGGCAGAGCGGACTAACGCGGCAGGCTCGAGACCTGTTTTACCTTCTGGTAAGCTAGGGTTCAAATCCCTACCTCGGCGTCAACCTGTTCAATCCATGCCTATAATCATGGGCTCGTTTTTTTCATATCGAAGAAAAGAGATTATACATATAAAAAACCAAACCTTAAATAATTCCGCCGATAACAACAACACATGAACCTTTGTGAACTAATCCCACTCCTCGAATCCATAGCACCTCCCGCCCTCGCAGAAGACTTCGACACAGGCAGAATCGGACTCGTTCTTGACCGCGCCGCTGACATCCGAAAAATCGCAGTGGCGCTTGACCCGACCGACCATGTGCTGAAAGAAGCGGCGCGACTGGGCGCAAACCTGCTCATCACCCATCACACGCTGATTTTCGACCCTGTAAACATTATTTCAAAAAGATTATCAGATACCTTGAAAATTGCTATCAACAACGATATTTCCATCTATACAATGCACACCAATTATGACAAAGCTGAAGGCGGCGTGAACGATGTGCTCGCTGAAATTCTGGGCTTGCGTAACATAATTCCGCTTGCGCTTGGCAGGGTAGGCGAAATAAAGCCATGCAGCGCGCCGGAATTTGCATCCATCATAACAAAAAAGCTGGATACGCATGTACAATACACTGGAGACCACGAAATAAGAAAAGTCATGGTCGTAGGCGGGAGCGGTTTTCGCAGGGAATACATCGATATCGCCCTTGAACACGGCGCAGATGCGCTTGTATCGGGAGAACTTCGCCATGATGCACTCCGTTATGGAGGGGAGCTTTGCCTGTTTGATGCGACACATTATGCCACAGAAGCGCCTGCCATGAAAAGATTGTGCGAAAGATTGCCAGTCGAGTCGGTTTTTATTGAAGATAAGCCCGCTGTAAGGATAGGAACCGCAGATAAACCCAGAGAACTCGTGGATTAATTTCTTGAAGTTACTTCCGGGATTTTCTTTTTGATTTCTCTTTTATTTCAATCATTCGATCTGCGCAATCGTCAAGCTTAGATTTGATTTCTTTCAAATCATCCTCGACAAGCTCTCTATTACCAAGAAGGGTGATAAAGCTAAGATATATTAATTCAAGCGTGCTTTTTATGTCGGCTTTATCGGGCTCTTTTTGTTCCCAGAGTGCTTTTGCTATCTCTTCTCTTCTTGAAATTTCTTCATCTTTCAAGTTCGCATTCTTATCGATTTTCTGAGGTCTTATCATCTAGAATTCCACCTCTATCTCAGGAATTTTCATGCCACACAAATTCAATCCTTTGATTTTGATTCCTTTTAAGACGAGGTCGATGTCAAGTTTATCCGAAATCGCTGAGGCTGTTGTGACCTTGCCCTTTACGTTACTGATTTCCATTCCACCTTTAACACTCATTACTACTTTTTCAATATTAAGGGTCATGACGGTATTGATATCAGCATTATCCGCATCCCCTGTACGCGTTACCCCAGGCCCATAAGTCTTCTTAGACGTATTTATTGTAATCGGAGTAGTTGAAATGGCTTTAAATCCTTTGGTAGTGACAGACGGGATATTGATGTTTAATGCGCTTATGTCATTCATTACTATGTGCGAGCTTGATATATTCTTCGAATCCATTCTCTCGATGTTCGTTTCTTCAGTTATTACATTGTTGGGACACATGGGATTCAGCATTGGAAGACAGACGCCAAGAGCCTTGCACAAGGGACTGTCCAAGGGTATACTCGTACATTTCATTTGGACATTCTCTGCAGTAACTTCGCCTATGGTTGTTCTCCGAATTGGCTCAGGTGTCATTGAAAAAGGACCCATGGTCATCTTTGGCGACTGCATTGAAATGCTGCCGCTTTGGAAGTCGATGTCTCCAAGAGAATGCGTTTCGGTATAAGAAGCAAAATTTACGGTACCCGACGGATGCAAATCTGGCAATGGCCAGGGCGTATGAATAGTCCCGGAGAAGGAAGAACTAATGGAAAGCGTCATAGCTATTTCGACGTTTTTTGCCTTGCACGATTCATATGTGAAATCTCCTTTGAAATCATCCAACTCGACATTCGGAATAGTCATCGTACTAATCTCGATTTGGTCGATGGAGACCGGACCCCCAATGCTTGAGGCAATCTCTGAATTCGGGATTATCACACGGGATGTTACTTTCTTGGCCTGGTTGGGACAGCGTGGTTCTGGAGGGGGACAACTTCCACACTTTCTATCTGTTTTGGGCATATTAATATTATTTAACTGCTCTACCACTCTTGAAGTAGCGAAAGTTGCCTTCCCAGGATTTGAAGCCTTAGTTTTTCTCAAATTTTTGCTCAAGATCGCACCCAGACCTACATTATATCTTGATGATATTTATTGTTTTTGGCCACTGGATCTGTACAGTCAAAACTTTTCCAGGTTTTGCTATTTAGCGCAATTTGTAAATCAAAAAGTGAAATCGCGGGGAAGTCCGCGCTATAGATATAATCCTTATCCACATCTCATAGCATCGTAGAAGTGTTTGAGGATCTCCAATGACATCAAATTCCTTCGTGTAAAACGCTTCTGCAAGAGTCAGTTTGCCTTCTATAATTTTGAAGAGACAGTCCCTGGAGAGGACGACACGGGCGTTTATTTCGTTTTTGGGAGCCCCTTTGGTGATTATGATTTCACGTTTTCGTGTCTGGATTACGGCTTTTTCGTTATCAAGAGTTTGAAGGCAGGTAATCCCCCGGGCATCTTTGACGATTCCACGCAGCTGGAGCGGGAAGTCTTCCTTCATTATTTCTATGAAATCGCTCAGGAATTTTTTAAGCTTCAAAGTCATAATTTCTCACGCTCCCACGCGGCCTGACAGATTCAAACCAACAGGGAATGGTCTTATTATAGGTTTTGCCTCCCACGCTTCCGCTGAGGGATGCGCTGCAGAACATTTCATTGAGTTCAGTATCCGATGTACCATTGATACTTGAAGCGATTACGCTGCAAACAGCCCTGGGCTTAAAGATAATGTTAAGGTTGTCAGAACCATCGACTGCTAAGAATTCTATTCTTTCGGGTATGCATGGATTGTAATCCGGATAAAGGAGGCGTGTAACTCCAGGAATTATGCTATGTTCCCCACAAAACTTTCCTTCCCGGGTAATCTCAATTTTTTCACTGCCAAAATACTTTTTTTCACCGTTTTTCTTTTCGACGATAAAACCGCCATATGATAAATCGTCGGATGGACCATATCGGTAAAACAGAAACCTTGCGCTCACGGGTTCTTTTGCATTCGATGGATCGCAAAGTAAGACTCCGGTGTCCCATCCCCATGGGGCGCCCCAATCGAAACGACCGCCCTCATGGTCGTGGTATCCTGTGGTGGTATTAACAGGAAAAACAGTTCCGTCCAGTGTGACTTCTCCTGAGGACAGAAGTCTTGGACATTCCACCCAGTTTTCCCAGAACTTACGCATTTCATCTGCTGCCCGAATCATTCCGATACTTATTGGTTCATGCCCGCCCAGAACATCAAAAACTATCTCTTTACTGGATACAGGAGGCAGGATAACCGCAAGACTGAGGTTGAAGGATATTTTATCAATCTTACCTTCTATTTTGAAACTGTTATCCTTCTGGTAAGTCACCGCAACATCTTCACCGATAAAATCCGGGTTGTATGCTGATATTTTAAGCTTTCCTAAGGGGATTATCTTACTCCCTGTTAAAATTCTACCCTGCGGGTCTACGAAGAATGAAAGAGCACTTCCATATCCACGTTTGGCATCAAAGGGGTTGCCATGAATCCCGAAATTCAGAAGCCCGAATATACGGGCTTTTCTATCGTAAAATACGAAATCGTGCCATTCTTTATATAGAGCCAGACGATCGTCAAAGATTGAAGGAATTTTAAAAGCGTCGAGGTGGACAGTATCATCTATGGAGTAGAGGTTCATTCGGATGGCGGCCTGAATTATTTTTCTTCTTTTCTTGGCAAAGCTGCATCCAGAATATCTATTGTCTTACTCGATTGTTTTTGCAGGAGCACAATCAAGTCAGAATTGAATTGAAGGTAGGCGCGCATCAGGTCATTTACCGAACCGTCGATAAGAGAGTCCCAGCCTTTGTTATCCAGTTTGGACATGCGTTCAGAAACCTGGACTAATTTTTGGAGTGTTTCCAGGGAATTGTTAGCTGAGGCCTGGGCTAACTTCGTCACTTGTTCCTGGTAGTCAGGATCGCTAAGGTTCCCGACGACTTTGTTCATAGCCCGCTGGATGGAACGTTGATTGATCATCACTGGGCGGGGTATAGCTGTGTTTTCACGCTTGGATCTTGTAACCTTCTTTTTTTCACTCATAAAAATCCCTTGATATTGTAGTAATCTATGCCTATTTATTTCTTACGCTTAATAAGGTAACTGGTCTGATCCAAAAAGAATTGTTTCCAGCGTTTCTCTGTCATCCAGTCGCATTCATTAAGGAGTATTCTTTCAGCCTTTATAGCCAAACTTTGCGCTATTTTCTCAGCGTATTCGATGCTGGAATACTTTTGCATAAGTTCCTCCACGTATGTCACGTCCGAGTCAGTCTTATTGTCACGTGGTGTTTTCAGAATTCTTCGCATTTTTTGTCTCTCCTGCGAAGTGCATGAGTTAAGAAGATGAATAAGTATGAGAGTTCGTTTACCCTCAAAGATGTCGCCTTTGATTTCTTTGCCATACTGTTTCTGGGATGCGGTCAGGTTCAAAGTATCATCAGTTATCTGAAATGCCAGCCCTAAGTTCAGTCCAAACCTCGTAAATGTATCAAGTTGCCCGGGAGTAGCATGTTCACTGCCAATAATCAGACCTGTCCTGATTGGGGTAATTATAGTGTACCAGCAAGTCTTGTTCTCGCATAATCTAAAATAATCCCTTGGCTTCAGATCTGTCCTGTTCTGCTTTACGTATGTCAGCTCCATTATCTGCCCTTCAACGCTTCTCCTGGCCATCTCCTGTATCTCCAGGATTACCTGCAAAGATTTTTGCACTCCTATTAAGCCGAGGTTATCTATGAGCGGAGACATGCTAAGAATCTTAACGGCGTCACCTGCATTGGCAGCCAGGGCAAGACCATATTTCCTGTTCAAAGTGAGGTCGCCTCTTCGATAAAGTGATTGATCTACGATGTCGTCCTTGATGAGAAACGCATTGTGGAGCAGTTCTATAGCCACTCCTGTATTGATAGCTTTGTTGTAGTCTCCCCCTACCGATGCTGCAGCTGCAAGACAGAACGCTGGCCGAATCCCCTTTCCAGGTCTGGTGGGGTAGTCCGATAGAACTTTATAAGCAAGACTGGTTGGTCTGAAGTTTTTCTTCAAGTAATATTGCATTCGGAGTGCAACCTGTTTTTTAAGTGTTGATAGAGTTTTCTTGCTCAAACTGATACCTTTTTTTTCTTATTGATACCTTTGCAGATAATCTTTGCGGATATGTGAAGCTGGCAATTGTTGATTTTGAACCTTAAGACAGATGGAGATTCGCGTTCATCTGCGGTTAATATTTAAAAGTTAGAGTTTCTTGATCATATACGGACCCTCGCGCCCGTATCCGAACTTCCTGTAATAATCCCGTACACCGATGCCACTGGTCACCGCAATTTTCTCATATCCGGCAGCGTGTGCAGTCTCTTCCGCATGCGCCAGAAGCTCCTCCCCGTACCCGCGATGCTGCCACTGCGCCTTGCCCGCGCTTTCACCCGGCGGGACCATCGAGCCGTAAACATGCAGCTCGCGCACCAGCGCCGCGCCGTGTAGTTCCTGCCTGTGGGGCGCGCATGGGAAGCGGAGTCTTAAGAACCCGACCAATACATCCTTTCCCGTATCCTCGAATGAAATGAAATGCTCTTTTCCGCCGCACGCTGCATATTCTTCCACGGTCATTTCGATATTCTCTGGCTTAAATCCCTCAAGCATCCTGTGCCCTACCTCGCGGCACCTGATGCAGTTGCACTTTCCTCCCATTTCCAGGAGCCTTTCCTTTGCAAGCTGCCTTATATTGCTTTTCCTTATCCCGGCAAGCACCTGGTATGCTGGGATATCGCGCTGTATTCTCTGCAAACGAACCCACTTCGGCAGGATGGATTTGATTTTTGCAAGCAATCCCACAGCCTCCAGCACTTCAAGGGGCGCATAATTCCCGAGTTCCCACATCCCGTGAAGCCGCGTTCCTTCAGTTACCAGTGTAGGATATATTTTGAGATAATCCGGCATGAATCGCTCATCTTCAAATAACGTCCTGAACATGCGAAAATCCGATTCCACAGAGGCCCCGGGCAGCCCCGGCATCATATGAAACCCGACTTTAATTCCGCTGTCGCGAAGCCTCTTATTGGCTTCTGCGCTTTCAGCGACGGTATGACCGCGCTGTATGCCTGCAAGTATGAAATCGTAGGTGCTCTGGACTCCTATCTCCACTTTTGTCGCGCCAAGCTCAAGAATGGTATCTATATGCTCTTTTTTAGTCCAGTCCGGTCTTGTTTCTATGGTTATCCCCACATTCCTTATTCCGGCGCTCTCGTTTGCGGATTGGACTTCTTCTATTGAAACATAATCCCTGGCTTTTCGCCATTCTGTGCCGTAAAAATCATTCATCGCCTCTATACAGCGTTTCACGAACCATTCCTGGTAGCACAGGGTACGGGATGTATATGTCCCCCCCATCACGATAAGTTCCGCTTTCCCAATCGGGTGACCTATCTGCGAAAGCTGTTTTAACCTGGATGAGACCTGCAAATACGGGTCAAAATTATTCTCAAATGCCCGCCGCGCAGCGGGTTCTGCTCCCATATAGCTCTGCGGCGAATGGAATTTCGATTCAATGCCACCGGGGCACGGAACACAAAGCCCGTGAGGGCACGGGGCAGGCGATGTCATGGCGGCTATCACAGCCACGCCCGATATCGTCCTGACCGGTTTTAACTGGAGAAGGTCAAGAACGCGTCCTTTTTCATCTTCGTTCCTTGCAGCCGCAAGTATCTGGGAATTGGCAGGAAGGGATGAAAGTTTGTAGCGGATGCTGGCTGCTTTTTTAGCTGCGTTCAATCCTTTTTCGTCTGTTATCTCTTTTCGCAGGAGTTGTTCTATAAGCTCCCTGCCAGCCGATTCAATTGCATTCATTCAGGAATTAAGACAACGTGCACCGCAATAAACATTACATCAAATCTTCTTCACAAGGTCAAAAAGCGCCGCCTTCGGGTCTTTCGCCTTGATAACCCCTGAAGCAAGAAGCACCCCTTCTGTACCGAGTTCAATCGCCGCCGCAACATCATCCCCTGTGGAAATTCCGGCGCCGCAGAGAACTTTAACCCTGGGATTTATTTTTTTCACGGCGCTCACCGACCCGCTAACTATATCGGGGTTGGCTTTTGAAACCGGGTTGCCAGAACCTATAAGCTCGGGAGGTTCGATAGCGACAAAATCGGGAGATAGCGCCGCTGCAGCCGAAGTTACTGCGATATTATTTGTACAGACTATCGTAGTCAATCCGGCTTTTTTAGCCGACTGGAGCGCCGCGTCTATTTCAGATAAAAGTAATCTTATTTCAGAATGGTTAATGAGTGTGCCTTTTGCTCCTGCAGACCTGACGCATTCGGCTGTAATATGCCCTGTGTAGCTCCCCGCGCCGGCAGCATCGATATGCTGGGCGAAAACCGGAATATTTACCAAACTTGCAACCCTGTATAAATCCGGTATCTGCGGGCAGGCAATAATGTCAATGCCGGATTCGATACTCACTTCCTCGCAGAATTTTGCCATCCTGACCGCTTTCTCGCCCATGCTTTCTGCATAGGTTTTAAAATTTAACACAATCAACGGTTTATTTTCCATGATAAAAAAAATCAGGCGGTATATACTTCTTCGTGAGGATGTACCACTATGCCGTTCGTGGTTATTTCATACGGATGGATGTTCTTGCTATGGTCTGACCCTCTCATCTTGAATATCTCTATACTGCGTACCCTTACGCTGTCCGTACGCTTATAGTACATCAAAATAGTTCCTTCGGTAACGAAAGTCTCCACCCCGAACCTGCTTGGCATGTTCTCATCGACTATTTCGCATGTCATGAGTGAAGTCAATCCCAGGATTTCAAGAGTGGTACTTAATTTCAGAAGCTCAACCCTTATCTTTGCAGGGTCCTGAAGGTAAAAACCGATAGATGTAGTCCCGTCAACCATCGCCCTTTTTGCATCGATCTCGTCCTGTATCGCGATTATCTGGTCCATCATCGAACGCATATCGAACGGCCTGACATCGACATATTTCTCATGCGATGGTATGCCGATTTTTGTAGAACATGCGTCCACTATCGCTAATTTACCTTCTTCCTCCAGAGCTTCAAAATCCCACCCGAACATTTTCACATTTTCCCTTATTTGTTCGGGACGCTCTTCCGTCGCTATAATAATGCCATTTTCTCCGTACTTTGTAATCCCATTATAAATATATTGAAGTCCGAATATGGTTTTCCCCGCTCCTGCCGGCCCGGACACAAGATATGTCCGGTTTCTTAGCAGCCCTCCGCCACACAATTCATCAAACCCCGCGATTCCAGTAGGAACCCGCTTTGAGTCTGTTTTTTCCGTCTTAATCTGCTTTTTTTCGGCCATTTGGTATTCAACCTGAATAATAATAACCTTTTACCGTATAAATACTTATTTATTTTCATCATCTTTCTGATTATTATGAGGTTCTAAATGATTACAAAAAATATATGTCCCAGTAATACCTTTTCGATGCGGTGGAATAATGGTTCTTCCCGACAAATTCAAGTGTGTAATAACAAACTGGGACTATATTTATGACCTGTGCAGGCATGTCGCAAATGAAATCAAGAAATCCGGATATAAGCCCGATACGATAATCGCGCTGGCGCGGGGGGGCTGGTTTGCAGGCAGGGTGCTGTGTGATTTTCTGGGTCTTAATGACCTGACAAGCCTTAAAATCGAACATTATGTAGGTACTGCAAACGCAGGCAGCGGACCCTCTATCAGATACCCGCTGGCTGATAACGCAGTGGCAGGAAAGAGAGTATTAATCGTGGATGATATTACCGATACCGGCAAAAGTATCTCCCATGCCAAAGAATACGTCCTCAAGCAAAACCCAAAAGAGGTAAGGACCGCAGTTCTCCAGTATCTATACACTTCTGAAATCAAGCCTGATTATTGCGGCGAGGTTGTACAGGAATGGGGCTGGATTGTATATCCATGGAATTTCATCGAGGATATGATAGATATCATATCGCGCCTTATGGCAAAGGAAAAACTTGACGAATGGGATATTGAAAAAATCAGGTCGGGACTTTTAAAATATCATAATATTGATCCCATCAACTTTGAAATAGCGCAGCCTGGCCGGATAGAAGAGATACTCGATGAGATGACAGGAAGAGGTATGCTTAGAACAAAATCCGTTTCAGGCAAAAAAACCTGGGAATATACGGGAGCGTGAAAATCATGCAGGCGGATATTGCAATAATCGGGGGCAGTGGCGTTTATGATACCTCGATGCTGGATAATGTAAAGGAAGTTGAAATCGATACGCCTTTCGGAAAACCGTCTGACGCTATCACCATCGGGTCATTCGGGGAAACTAATGTTGCATTTCTTCCCAGGCACGGCAAAGGGCACAGGATATCACCCAGCAAATTGAATTCCCGCGCCAATATCCTGGCTCTCAAGAAACTCGGAGTCAAAAGGATAATTTCCGCTTCGGCAGTAGGAAGCCTGAAGCTTGAACTCAAGCCGCTTGATATCGTGATTCCTGACCAGATTTTTGACAGGACAAAGACGCGTGAGAGCACATTTTTTGATGAAGGTCTCGTTGTTCACATCGGTTTTGCAGACCCCTTCTGTCCTGAGATGTCGTCCCTCCTTGCCGATATTACAAGCGAACTTGGATATTCAGTCCAGGAAAAAGGAACGTATGTCTGCATGGAAGGACCGCAGTTCTCAACGCGCGCTGAATCAAGGGTTTATCAAAGTCTTGGTTTTGATATTATCGGGATGACCGCGCTTCCGGAAGCAAAACTTGCGCGTGAAGCCGAGATATGTTACAGCATGATTGCGACGGTGACGGACTATGATGTCTGGCATGAAGAGGATGTCACTATAGAAACCGTGATTACGAATGCCATAAAGAACGAGGAAGCGGTCCGGAATATCATAAAAGAGGCTATTCCAAGAATATCACTTGAGAGGAAATGCATCTGCGCCAATGCATTATCAGGGGCAATAATCACAGCGCCCGATAAGATTCCTGTGGAGACAAAGAGAAAATTGAATGACCTCGTGGGGAAATATCTATAATTTTTCTCAAAAATGTTATATGGTTTCAGGTAGATGAATGAGTGTGGTAAATGAGGATTCGGGCAAGGCAATTTTTTTCGATGATTCGCGTGATATAACGATGGTGGAGTTAGGGCGGGATGATGTAACCGTATCATTGACCCCGGGCAAAATCATATTATGGTTTGGCAGGCAGGTAAGCGAATCATTGATTCGCGACGTCATTTTCGGGATTTCCGGGATGGATTCTTCTGTAAATCATGAACAGGAAGTAATATGTGATTTCAGTACAATCCCGGAGTATGAGAATATGGGATATGTATTGACATCATATGCAAGAACCAAAGGCGGGTACAGGGCGATTTTCAATGTGCCGTTTTCAAAGAAATCTGCACTTTCGCATTTCGTAAAATCCATCGTCAACCAGCTTAAGGAAAAGGATGTGAGAAAAACACTTTTCTGGGATGGAAGCTTTGACAGGATAATTTTAATATTCAACGAGTTGAAGAAACTCGATGGATGGGAATTAAAGCGGATTGAATATAAGGAAGAAGAAAAAGGTGTTTAAATGGTAAATAAAGAATGCAAAGCTACAATCGCATCGATGAACCTTATTGCAAAACACATTAAGAAAGTCTCTTCAAAACTCGACACCGGTTCGGTTAAAAGACTGGTCGATGAAATAATATGCTCGAAGCGAATATTCCTGATGGGGGCGGGAAGGTCGGGTCTTGCAGCAAAGGCTTTTGCGATGCGGCTTATGCATATGGGATTTAATGTTTTCGTGGTTGGCGAGACTACAACTCCCGCAGTACAACCCGATGACCTCGTAATCGCGGTTTCAGGCTCGGGTGAGACGCCTTCCATTGCAAACCTTGGCGGAATCGCTAAAAAAATAGGTTCGAAACTGGCGGTCATAACCTCGAATAAGGATTCAACCCTCGGGAAGATTTCAGATATCGTTGTGATAGTCCCGGGGAGACCTAAAGAAGATGTCATTTACGAGGATTATCATGAACGGCGGATGGTGGGGTATCCGGAGCTTGCGCCTCTTGGGACTATTTTTGAAATAACCGCGCTTGTTTTTCTTGATGCAGTCGTATCAGAGTTGATGGTCAGGACAGGGGCAAGCGAAGCGGAATTGAAGAAAAGGCATACGGTTTTTGAGTGATGCTCATGTTTTCGCAACGCGTAAAGAGTATTGACATCTCTGGTATCAGGAAGATGTTTGAAGGCGCGGGTCCGAACGCCATCAATCTCGGGCTGGGCCAGCCTGATTTCGACACACCTGAACATATTAAAAAAGCGGCAGTTGATGCAATAAATCAAGGTTTCACAGGCTATACCGCAAACCTCGGGATTCCCGAGCTTCGGGAAGCCCTGTGCAGGAAATTTGAGCGTGAGAACCATTTTACAGTCGAGCCAAACGAAATTATCGTCACATCGGGCGCCTCTGAAGCGCTTCACCTGGCGCTGCAATCACTGGTAGATAACGGTGATGAGGTTCTGGTACCTGACCCGGGATTTGTATCCTACGCGCCATTAACAAAGATTGCGGGGGGAAAGGTGGTGGGCATACCTCTTGGCGAAGCGCTGACATTAACGCCTGAAGCCGTGAACGAATCCATTACTTCTAAAACCGTTGCATTGATTATCAATTCCCCTTCAAATCCCACAGGGACTGTCCAGACAAAAAAGGAGATTAAAGCGCTGGCAGGGATAGCGGAGGACAATGATATTACGATAATCTCAGACGAGGTTTATGAGCATTTCATCTACGAGGGCGAGCATGTAAGCCCGGCGCAGTTCACTGATAAAGTAATTACAATCAACGCAGTCTCAAAGACGTACGCCATGACAGGCTGGCGCATCGGTTATGCCGCCGCGAGGAATGAATATATCGAGCAGATGCTGAAAGTGCACCAGTACATCCAGGCATGCGCCAACTCAATCGCCCAGAAGGCGGCGCTGGCTGCGATTGTGGGGCCGCAGGAGTGCGTGAGCGAGATGCGCGAGAGTTTCAGGGCAAGAAGGGATATCTTACTTTCCGGATTTGCTTCAATGGGTATTAAATGCGTTAAGCCGCAGGGGGCTTTCTATGCATTCCCTGAGGTTGCGGATAAGGATGCGCCGCAGAAATTGCTGGAAAAAGGCGTGATTGTTACTCCGGGCTCGGCTTTCGGGGAGAACGGGAAGGGGCATATCAGGATTTCGTATGCAGTTTCTGAGGGGAATTTGAGAAGGGCGATTGGGGTGATGGAGAAGGTGCTTGGATGAATATGGCTGCTATGGTTCGGTTGTAGTGAAAATAAAAAACAGAAAAAACTTCTACCAAAAAAAATTATTACATTTTTTTCAATTTAGTCAAAATATCTAAAATCTTTATTCCTTCATTTGTTAGCTCAAATTCATGTTCTTTTTCGCCTGATTTTTCTATTCTCCTCATAAGACCATTTTCACATAGGAAATCCGTATAATAATGCAACCATCCTAGTTCTTTATCATGAGGATTTTTCTCCCCAAATAATGGAGTAATCATTTTCCCAATTTTTTCTTTTGTTTTGTAGCCCTTCTTGTTAAAATACAATATCGCTACTTTTCGTAATAAAGGAAGTGTTTTTTCAACTTCTCCAGTTAGATTTATTTGCATCATATATTTTTACTATTATTTCCACTAAATATTTATATCTTTGCTTTTTTTCCACTTATCAATATCAATGAGCAAATTAATTTTAAATTTTTTCCACATAAAACAAAATATTTATATACTTTTCCACTAGATTGAATAATCTGGAGTAAAGAAGTTATGAATAGTGAATTAATAAAACACGGCTTTATTAAAGCTGGAAGATGCCAACTAAATGGAAGAAGATACGTTAGTGGCGTTGAAACAATTTTGAGTCGATTTAAAGATGAGCGTGTTATTTATTGTTTTGTTGTCGATGACATCATCGAATATATCGGCATTTGCGACAGTCAAAATAGAACTTTGGATAAGCGCATGAAAAAATACACATCTAGAGCCAGCCACCAAAAAAATAATACTGGAACCAGTTTAGAAATTATTAAAAAAATTAAAAAATGTTTGGAGCAAGGAAAGATAGTTGAAATATATGCCCTTAAACCACCAAATAACTATAATTATGAAAATTTGAAAATCGATTTAGTTAGGGGATTAGAATACACTCTTATAGAAAAATTCAGCCCTTCATGGAATAAAAGAGGAACCATCGCCATCCCTAAAACCACTGGCATCTAAGGGAATAAATCTTTTTTATCAACCTGTTTTTAACAATCTTCGGCGCCGTCAGAAAAAGAAGATAATTCTAGACTATATCGAATTCTAAACCCTCATGCACCAGTTCTATGATGCCACGCCGATTACGGCGAGGTCGTTGATTTGCTAATCAAATCCTGAGAACCCTCTCTTCAATAACCCCAACTATCTCCTTAATATCCTTTATCACCACATCCGCCTCCTCGCAAAGAAGCGGCGGGCACTTCCCGGTCTGCTGTATCGAAAGCACCCCCAAATCCGCTGCGCGCATCGCAAGCAAGTCATTAATCCCATCGCCCACCATAATCACCTTATCGTATTGCAGTTTCAATCTCTTCACAATCTCCTCTTTTTTCCTTGGCGTGGAAATCTCATGTACGCATTCAAGCGGTACACATACATTCGCAGCCAGAGGTTTCAGGTTTCGCATGCTGTCGCCGGATGCGATATATACCCCGATTCCCTTTTCTGTGAGAACCTGAATCACAGAACAGGAATTGGAATAAATTTTCCCCCCGGTGCAAATGACATACCGGATGCTTTTTGTTTCAGTGTCGATGACCAATCCCACACCCATGTAGAAAATATTCTTGCACTTCCGTTTGACAGACGCCATTACATCCTGCAAGTCTTTCATAGTAGCCGAGGTGTCATTTTCAACCACGGATATAGCAGTGGCTTTATCCACATGTGCCCTCGAACAACCGACCTCTATATCGATTTTGTATTTCCTGATAAAATCCGAAATAAGCATTTCAGGCGGGCAGTTAACCAGTTTATTAGAATCCACCTGCATTACAAGAAGAGCGCAATATGGTTTTTTTCCGACAAGCTCAGTTGATACAACCTCATCCAGATATTCTCCGGTATGTATGTTCTTTGCCACGCGATACATGCGAAGCAGTGTTCCTGCGCTGTCAAACACCACGGCGATTTTCATAGCATACACACGGCTTTTATGAGTATTTAGATTTTCTCCCACTGTTTGTATCCGGTGTTTTTATTCTAATTTACATTTTATAAAGTTCTAGCCATTCCTATAAAAAAAGAAAGGTATCTGCTTTTTTTTGATAGGATAGGACGATTTTCTGGATAGAAAATGAGTTTACTGCAGACACCCCAATCTATAATTATTATTCATAGTATTTAAATCCTTTCATAAAGCAGGATGTCAGCCAGTTTTGCCAGTTCCCGGGGTGAGAGTGTTTCAGCCCTTCTGTCAATGATTTCCGGCGGCAATTTCTTTAATGCATTATCCATATTCCTTATTCCAAGAGGGACTGCGTTATTGATTATAGCATTCCTGAGCTTCTTTCTTCTCTGGGAGAATGCAGCCTTTATAAATTTCATAAAAAAACCCTCATCCACAACATCGTAGGGCGGAGGGTGCGGAACGAGTTTTATTATTGCAGAATTGACCTCGGGAGGGGAACTGAACGCGCTTTTTGGCACGACCTCCAGAATTTGAACATCGGCATAATACTGCACTGCTATTGAGAGCCTGCCGTAATCCTTGCTATCTGGCAACGCGACCATTCTCTTTGCAAACTCATACTGGTACATGAGAATCCCGAGTTCAAATTTACACTCCAGCAGTTTGAATGTCACGGGAGAAGAAATCGAATACGGGAGATTAGATATTACTTTATTAAAAGGCGGAAATTCTATTTTTAACGCGTCCCCTATTATGACTTCCACGTTATCCCATTTGCCAGAAGAGGCAACAAGTTCGGCATCCACTTCAATTGCTACCACCTTGCCTGCTTTCCCTGCAAGTTTCCCGGTGAGATTGCCGTAGCCTGCTCCTATCTCAAGCACAGTGTCGGAGCTATTTAATTTTCCGTATTCGATTATCCTGTCAAGAACCCGTTCATCCACTAAAAAATGCTGGTCTTTCTTATACCTTTTCATTATCTTTTAGGCGGCATCGGAGTGGTGAAAATACGGTATTTTATAGTTTCATCCTTTAATTCGTCAAGTACCCTGTGAGCTATCAGTTTCTCAGGCGCATGAAGACCTTTTACCCTTTCCACGAGTTCTTTAAAACTTGCAAATTTTCCTTTCTTTTTTTCTTCTATAATTCCCCACATCAGTTTTTTCCCTATCCCGGGCAGCAGCTCAAGCATGTGCAGGCGTGTTGTTATCGGATAGGCATCATTGAAGAAAGACAAAAACCTGCTTTCGTTTGTAAGCACTATTTTTTCTATGACCAAAGGAAGTTCCATCTGGGCGCCATGACTGAGTTCATTAAATGTGATTCGCCTTTTAACATGGTCTATCACGGGACGGTCGCCTTCGCCTAAATACACTTTATCCTGGGATTTCGGCGCGACATTTTCTTTTGGCGCCATTTCCATCAGGACAAAATGTTTTTCTCCGACTCCCTGGGCAAGAGGCTTTTTTTGGTACATCGGGCGTGAATCGTCTGAACGCCCATAAGGCAAATAATCCAGTATATATGCAATATCTTCTTTTTCCGGTTTTTTCCCTAATGTTATCATCAAACACCACCAGTAATTTCTAGCTACTTGCTCAAACAATCAATATTATTAGAATATATGTATATATACTTTACAACCGGCTTCAGGTGTATTTTGCCACTAAGTCCAGGATTTGTTTCAGTTCTGCCTCGCTGAGGGTATACCGCTCTTTTGCATAAATCGACCTTAATTCGTCATTTGTCAGTGGAAGAATATCCACTATCCGGACTGCTATTTCAGGTTTCATTTTCTCAAGCTTCACAAGCTCGTTCATTAACTCACGGGAATTTTTCGAATCAAGCTTGGTGAATATTTCTGCATGGGCTATCGCTTTTCGAAGCTCATACCCGAGTTCCTTACTCTCGTTTTCCCTTTCTTTTTTTACCTCATCAAGCAATTCCCTGACCTCACCAAGAGTCATAATATCTTCACTGATAATCTGCTTAACTATCATCAAATTTCACCCTTTATTTCTGTGGGGTCAAATGTTCAGGCAGAATGATAACTTCTTTCATGAGTCCGCCGTCTTTTACTTTGACTATATAGGCACGGCCGCGCTGGCTCACAACTTTCCCTGTTCTTCCCTGGAACTTGGGGTGAGGCATTCCGTTCTGGATGCCAGGGTCAAGATCTATATTAACAATATCTCCCTCAACGAATTCTTGAATCGCCCTGCTTATCGGAGATAATCCTTTCTCTCTTACTGTTTTCCTGAGTTTATACCTTGATTTCCTTCTTGTTCCGTGGGTCTTTGCCATAATTTTCCTCCGAATATAAGTGTTATTTTATCCTACTTTTATCACTTCAAGTTCTATAACCTTTGCCTCGCTTCCGATCAGTGAAGCAACGCTGGGTACAGTACGTCCGCCATCGCCAGAAACCAGTTCCTTGACATAGAGCCCTCCTTCACAATTGACAACGAGGACTGCGGTATTTATTTCAAATGATTCCAGATCAATCGAATGAACTTTACGCATCCGTTCAAGGTCGGCACGCCTGTGAAGCACTCTGGTGGGCGTTTTCTGTTTGATGATAGTCCCGCTTAATATGTCAATGCATGATTTAAGTTTTTCCTCTGTTGTGCCATGTACAATTTTAAGACGGTACACTTTATCGGCTTTCATGGATTTTAATTGTTCAACGATTTCGCTTTCAACGAACTTAAGGCCAAGTACCTCGATTTTGCCCTCTGCTTTGCTGTTTATCATTCTGCCGAGCGCTTCAAGGTCTATCTTCCGCACATGCGGTTTCTTCGCCTCGACCACGAATGGCCTGCCGTCACCAAGCATCAGCGCGTCTATGTCCTCGCGCCCGGCGCCGTGAAAAGCAGTATCCTCGCTCCGCGCGGCAGCCATAAGATGTGGTTTGATAAGTTCATCCACCGACTCCTGGTACATTTTTCCTGTATTGTCGCATCTCTCGCAGCCCTTTCCGCCGCATTCCCTGCACGGCCACCTGGTCTGGGGAATCCCGCGAACGAGTTTCCTGTACCTGCCGTATATGTACAAAGAATTTATTTCAACGTCTACAGAATCATTCTCAAGGTCAAGAAGCGCCACGATTTGCGGTTTTTTGAGGTTTGCCTTTTTGCCCGTAATTTTTTCGACACGTTTTCCGACTTCCCGGTTCAATTCTGTTTTAAGGGGCTCGGCAAACGTTGTCCCGCTTTCAGCCCAGATGATTTCTTCATTCTCCGCTAACAAGCCTGTAACTTTTGTTCCTACAAGGAAATTGTCATATTCATAATCAGAAAGCGCCAAAATTGCTTTTTCAGCCCATGAATCAAGATGGGTAAAGAGGTTATTGCACACCCAGCATTTGTTTTGGGCGCTCTTTGCAAGCTCTTCCTGCAATGTATCATCCTTTTCCGCGCCTGCTAGCATTGCAAGCGTGATTCTTAATGCTTTTCCCCGCTGGTCGTTGCCTAATCCCGTCGAGAGTTTTGCGAATTGCCTCCCGAGGCAGTGGTCGCATATGGGACCTTCATGCAGGATTTTGCGCGCCGTATCAAGAATTGTCATCCGGCTCTCAATATGCGCTGTGTTCTAAATATGTTTCTCTACCCTGTCCATCTCATTATGCAATATGGTGATGCAGTGGTCGGCATGCAGAGAAAGGGGTCCCACGCTCACCACCTCATTCTTATATCCCTCGATTAATTTCTCCTCATCATCGGTCATGCCAAGATGGTCGCCAAGAACGAACAATGGCTCTTCGAAGCTCTTTCCCCGCACATCCTCGCCGTCTTCCCTCAGATAGGTTATTTTCTTGTTCAGTTCACTCAAAAGGTCGCCAAAATCACCTTTCCTGATGCTCACCCCGGGCATGGATTCTGTCCAGAAGTCCTGCGCATTCTTCTCAAGGGCTTTTTTTATAAGCGAGGCTGCGCTTCTCTCATCAGGGCTCAAATACCTGACTGCGAGGCCGTCAAAACGGATGAGCTTCGGCGGAGCAGGTTCTCCCTTGAGGATAAGATACACGCGGATATCTCTTCTTAAGTCATGGGAAAGAAATAGCGCGGCATTAACACACCTGCACAGGATGTCCATGCGTCCCGCTGCGCCGGGAAGGTCATTCAGGGAAAAGGGAGCTGTAACTGCTTTATGACCGATAATTATGAAGTCTTTCATAAAGGGTTACGCCCCTTTATGACGTCCCGAGTCACGCCTCGGGAGGGCGTGTCCACGTAAACCGATACCCCGGTTTACGTGGTGTTCAGGTATGCAAAGCATACCTGTCGTTTGATAAACCTTTCTTAAAGGTTTACGTATGGCGAAGCCATACGTGTTCGCGGTGTAAACTGACGCAACAGTTTTTGATAAACCTTTCTTAAAGTTTTTCATGTGAGCAAAAAAGTCGTGACGTATATTAAAGGTAGCCTGCTCTAAGGACTATCGATTGGAAATCGAATATGAAATACCAGCTATTTCCACTCGTACATTTCGACGTGCGGGGTCTCGCAACCTAAGCAGCTTCCACATACCACATTTATATTGAACTGAGGCGCTCCGCAATCTTCACATGGCGTGCATTCCACACAGCCTTTCTTACACTGCCGTATGTCCATGCTGATATATTATTTGATTATACTAAAAATAAGTTGCGGTTGGATTTGACATTCAGCAGGGAGCGTATCACCACAAAGGGCGCAAAGGACGCGAAGTGTTAAAGGAATATGTTTGGAAAATTAGATTCTCAACTATAATATCAGAGATATCTCACAAAAACATTACTTTCACCCCGCTCTCCTAACCCTTTTTAACCATAACGCCCTCTTTACTATCCATGAACTTTAACAAGGGGAAATAACATGGATTCAAAAGACGCACTGATAGTTTTCGAAGGAGCTAAAATACGACGAACATGGCATGATAACCAGTGGTATTTCTCGGTTGTTGATGTTGTGGAAGCTTTAACAGATAGTCCAACGCCACGACAATACTGGGGCAAACTCAAGGACAGGGAATTTAAACAACTTGAGTTGTCCCCAATTTGGGTACAACTGAAATTGCCATCATCCGACGGCAAAAAATACGAAACAGATTGCGCAAACACCGAATCAATGTTCCGGATAATCCAGTCCATCCCTTCAAAAAAAGCTGAACCCTTCAAAAGATGGCTGGCAAAAGTAGGATACGAAAGGATACAGGAAATAGAAAATCCCGAACTGGCGCAGGATAGGGCAAAAGAGTATTACGAACTCAAAGGTTATCCAGAAGACTGGATAGAAAAAAGGCTGCGGGGGATTGCTATCAGGCAGGAACTTACGGATGAATGGAAAGAAAGAGGAGTTGACGAAAAAAGAGATTTTGCCATCCTTACAAATGAGATTTCTAAAGCGATTTTCGGGAAGTCAATCAAGGAACATAGAAAAATAAAAAGCTTAGACCCGATGAATAAAAACCAGAACCTGAGAGACCATATGAACGACCTGGAATTGATTTTCACCATGCTCGGGGAAAAATCTACTACAGAAATCACTAAATCCAGGGACTCAAAAGGATTCAATGAGTGTTTCGACTCTTCAAAAGAGGGAGGCATGATTGCAGGAAATGCAAGAAAGGAACTTGAGAAGAAAACAGGAAGAAAAGTGGTAAGCTCAGAGAATTATATCAGTATCACAGGGAAAAAAGAAACCAGGAAGTTGAAATAATGACTATTAATATCAGACCTGTCTAACAAAACCATCACTTTCACCCCGCTCCCACAACCATTTTTAACCCTGACGCCCTTTTAACTACCCATGAACTTCCTGCACGCGAGCGACTTCCACCTCGGATATGCCCAGTACGGACTCATCGAGCGCTTCCGCGACTACGCCCGCGCCTTCCATTCAGTCATAACATACGCCATCGACCACAAAGTCGAGTTCATCCTCATCTCAGGCGACCTGTTCCACAAACGGAACATAAACGCGCCCACATATGAGCAGGCGTATAAGGTTCTCTCTGAACTGAAAGCGAAAAGCCCTGCCACTGCGGTCTATGCCATCGAAGGGAACCACGACCTCGCCTTCCACCAGGACGGCAAGAGCTGGCTTGAGATACTCAATTCACAGGGGCTGCTCCGGCTCATAAGGCTGAAAGAAGCCAATGGTGTGAAACTGATGGGCGACTTCGTCGAGCTGGATAATTTCCGCATCTTCGGGGTGAAATACCTTGGCGCAAGCACAGCTTCCATAATCCCAGAGATAGCTGATGAGATAAAAAAAATAAATGCAGAAAGGGGAGAAAAATTCACCATCCTTATGATGCACTTTGGCATGGAAGGACAGGTAAAGCAGGAAGTTGCGGGGGAAATTCCATACAATTCTCTCCTCCCTCTGAAGGAAACAGTGAATTACCTTGCGCTCGGGCATTATCATACGCAATATGAACTTGATGAATGGGTTTTCAACCCCGGCAGCATTGAAATGATGTCCTTGAACGAGTACGACCTGCCAAAAGGGTTCTATCATGTCAGGGATAATGGTGCGAAACTCATATCCCCCATTACCCGTCCCGTCAGGCGCATCAGGCTTGATATGAGCGATATTGCCACTCCCGAAGACCTTTATTCAAAAGTCAACGCAAAAATCGAAAGAGAGACCACAGTCCAATCAGATAAGGCACCGCTTGTCGAACTTATGCTCTATGGAGAGATGAACTTCCCGAAATCCGATGTGAACCTGGAGCGCATCAGGGATATGCTCATCGAACAATTTAAACCCCTTTGGTCCGAGGTCAAGCTCCAGCGGACAAATTCGCCGTATGCCATCAAAGAGGGGGACGTGCGCGGGCTCACGCGCGAGCAGATAGAGCTTCGTGTATTCTCAGACCGGATAAAACTTGACGGGAGGTACAGGGATAATGTGGATGATGTCGTAAAGATAATGGTCGAAGTGAAAAAGATGGCTGCTGCGAATGTCGAAGTGAACTCAGTCCTTAAAGAATTGAGATGGAGCTTTGCGAAAATAAAAAGCGGTGCCTCAGAAAATAATACCAGGACAGATAAGACGGAAAATCCCCAACAGACCTTACTTTCACGCATGGGGGAATAAATGCTTATCAAATCCGTGGAATTAAAAAACATCAAATCCTACCGTCATGCAACCATCGAGTTCAAGGAGGGCATAAACGGCATCTGCGGCCAGAACGGGCACGGGAAAACCACCATCCTCGAAGCAATCGGATACGTCCTGTTTGACTACCTGCCCTACAAAGATGCGGACTTCCTGCGCCGCGGGGAAAAATCAGGTATGGTTTCTGTTGAAGTTCTCGCAAATAATTTGACTTACATACTTACAAGAAAACTCGGTGGAGAATACAGTGTCGAGGGAGAGAATCTCCATATCACAGGCAAAAAAGACGTTCTCTCCTGGCTCATCAGCAACATATTCCCTGTATCCACTGAAGATGAGTTGCCGCATATTTTTGAAAACACTATTGGAGTGCCGCAGGGCATGCTGACGGCAGCATTCATGGATACCCCAACGAAGAGAAGAAAGACATTCGATGAGATACTCAAGGTTGACGAGTACAGGAATGCCTACGAGAATCTCAGGAACGCGATGAGCCTGATAGATGAAGGTGTCAGGAGCATAGAGAATGACATCGAGAAACTGCGCATCAGGACAGAGAATTATGAGCAAAAAAAGATTGAGAGGGATGAACTTAACAGGACCATTGAGAGCATAAAGAAAATCCTGAAGGAGTGCAGCGAGACCCTGAAGGTAGCTAAGGGCAGGCGGGATGCGCTCAAAAAGCAGAAGGATGCGATGGATAAGCTTGAAAATGAGATAAAGCAGGGTCGCATAAAAATAGAGGGATTGAAGCAGCTTCTTGAAAAGTCAAAAGACGAGCTTAAGAAATCCGAAGAAGCACAGAAGACCGTATCCGCACTTTTGGCAGATAAAGAAAGATACGAAGAAGAGAGAAAGAAGCAGGAAAAGCTTGAGGGCATGCGAAAAGAACGTGATGTGCTGAAGGACAGGTTAAACGGGATTAAAAATGAGCTTGCAGGATTGAATGAAAAACGCATGAGTCTTGAGGCGTTGAAAGCCGAGATAGAAAAGAACGCTTGTGAAAAGACGGCTCTCATACCCCTATTGGAAAAGCAGGATGAGCTTGAAGAGAAGCTTGAAACCATAAAAGGGGAACATGCTGTCGCGCTCAATGAGATTAAGGATATTAAAGGCAGGATGAGCATCGCCGGCACTGAGAACCTTTGCCCTGTGATAAAAGGGATAAGGTGCAGCACAGTGGCGGATTTCTCTTCATATTTCAGGGAGCAGCTTGCGGACGCGCAGAAAAGACTTGGGGCTGCGCAAGACACACTGAAAGCCATGAACTCAGAACTAAAGGTTCTGGGCGACCCGCGAAGTAAAATGAAGGCTCTGGAACTGCTTGCCAAAAAAGGTGCGCAGGATGTTGAAAAAATATCCGGGGAAATCAAAAAAATCCCTGAAAAAGAAAGCGAGGCATCACTACTTAAAACTGCGCTTGAAAAATACAATTCTCTTGATATGGATGCAAGCGAGGTGAAGAAAAAGCTCGCAGAACTTGAACCTGTCTACAAGAAATATGTGCAGAACCAGCCGCTTGCAGAAAAGTATGTGGAATACAAGAATGAATGCGAGAGGCTTGGAAAAACAATCTTTGAGGAAGAGAAAGCACTTACAGAATCCCAAAAGCTATACGACGGGATGGCTTTAGGTTTTAGCGCAAAGGCGCTTGAGGGCGCCGAACATGAGTGCGTGGAGCTTGGGGCAAAAGTTCGCGGTTTTGAGGTGGAAATAAAAGAAAAAGACCGCCAGTTCCTGAAACTTGATAAAGAGATAGCTGAAATGATGAGCTATCTTGCAAAGATACGTGAATTTGAGGCAAAGCTTGAAAACGAGAAGAGGTTCGGTGAATACGCGAAGTTTATCCGCGAGACACTGCGGGATTCGGCACAGCATATCGTTCTTGAGTTGATAGGTGAGATAAGCGAAGAGGCGAACGGTCTTTACTGCGCTATCATGGACGACTTCTCACAGGAATTGCGATGGAGC
Organism: Candidatus Methanoperedens sp.; assembly: GCA_041494705.1. GTDB lineage: Archaea > Halobacteriota > Methanosarcinia > Methanosarcinales > Methanoperedenaceae > Methanoperedens. The sequence goes on along the minus strand of JBGQBI010000001.1, from coordinate 433,904 downwards.
GAGGACTACGGGATAATAATTACCGAGAGCGGCGAGGAGAAAAATTTCCAGCAGCTAAGCGGAGGCGAGAAAATGGGGGCAGCGCTTGCTCTGCGACTTGCGCTTCTTAAGATGCTTTCCAACTCGGATTTCGTGTTTCTCGATGAGCCCACGCAGAATATGGATGAAATACGAAGAGAGAACCTCTCGGAGCAGATAATGAATATCAAAGGTTTCAAACAGATTTTCGTTATTTCTCATGATGATACTTTCAATGAAAAATACGGACATGTTGTGAAAATCGAAAAAATCAATGGCGAAAGCAGGGTTGTGACATGAAAAACTTTATGAAGGTTTTTGTCAAACGAAGGGGTATGCAAAGCATACCCCAACACGCCCTCCCGAGGCGTGACTCGGGACGTCATAAAGGGGCGTAACCCTTTATGATTGACCTGAAAAACATCTCTTTACAGTTTGATGCCAAACTTGATTCGATAATTTCTTATGATATTGAACGCTCTGAACTGACAGAAGAGTACAGGAATGAGCTCACAAAGTTCAGGAATATCGATATTTCGATGAATGAAAGGCTTCCCCCATACAGCGGAGCGAAATTCCTTGAAACCGGAAAACTCATTCATCCTTTTCCTTTTAACTGGAAAAACCGCCACGAAGCGATGGAGTGGGTGGATTCTGTCCTTTCAGGAGTTGCAGTGGGGGCTGTTGACGGAAGCCAGATATATTCGGACAAGAATTTTGAGATTCCTATCGCAGTAATCCAGACCTCAAGCGTATTTAACAGGCATACCGACGATAGCGATTATAAACAGGAAACTGGAGCTTCCATCATTACACCCGGCGAGTTTGAAGCTGCAAGCGTGTATTCATTCGGGAGTGAATATGTTGATGCGCGCCGTTTTTCAATGGAATGCGATACCATCATACGGCTAATGAAAGAACATGAAAAGCTCTATGTCCTCCTGGATGGCGCCCTTATCCTGTCCCATATAAATGTCCTTAACAGGAATATCAGGGAGATATACATCAATGCAATCGTGAAGCTACTCTCGGCTTCCAGGGAAACACGCAATACCGTTGTCGGTTTTATTGATACCACAATGCCGCGCGACATCACTCTTATGATGCATTTCCTCTTCGGGTTGAAAAAGACAAAGCTCTCGGATACGCATCTTTTTTCCCATCTTTTGTGGGGAGAAAGGACAGCGGCTTTTCTCTGCGACAGGGATGACAAGCGTGGCGATGTTTCAAGCTCTGTGCTGGATAACTACGGGCCTTTTAAGAATAGCATAGCGTTTTTTTACATGAGGCTGAGCAACGGCCTTCCTTCGCGTGTTGAATTCCCCGCATGGGCACATGAAAAAGAAGATATCGATAAGCTCGCGGATATCATTCGCGCCCTATGTGTTATCCGGGGCAATTATCCCGATATACTTATGCGGGCGCATGATGCCGCAGTGATACGGATGAACGAGCATGACCTTTTTTACGGGATGTTTGATAATTTCTGCAAGGCTCACGGGATTAAGATTAATAAGAGCGCCAAGCATTTCCATAAGACAATGAGAAGGTGATTCAATGGTATTAGGAGACATAATCAGGGTTGATGATGCGAATACGTATATCGTGAAAATACAGCCGGATGCCCAGAAGGAACGCATCGGCAGGTTCGTTAAAATTGAAAAAGATGAGGGAATAATTGTCGGGGTCATTAAAAACATCACGCATTCGATACGTGAAGACCTGATTCCTTATATCGAACCTTCAATGCAGCCCAAGTATGCTCCATTCAATGAAGATTTCAGGAACAGCTATTATGTCATTCACGGACTTGGAGTAATACGTAACGGGAGCGTGGAATACAATATCGACTCGCCGCCTGAGGTGAAGGATACGATTGATATTTTGAAAACTGAAGAACTAAAGCAATTCCATATCATAAACGGTAAACCCAGTGTCGCGTATTTTCATGCCAGCCGGGATGCACTTCCACGTAACGTTCTTCTTTCCATGGTTAGCCAGGTTGAGGCAGGATTCCCTGAATGCAGCGCGATGTTAAGGCTTGTCCGGAAATATATTGAGAGGGAAACATGATCGGGACTGTCAACTATTCGGATGAGGAAGGATTCACCTTCATATCGGGTGAGCGGCTGCCTGCCGGTATGTTCGCATGTTATCATGAAGCGGGTAAAAAAATCCTGTGCAGGGTAAAACATGGCGAGCCGCTGAACCAATATCCACAGGAGTTCCTTCTGGATAATGAACTTGATGCCAATGAGATTTCAGGGTTTTACGGTCTTGACCCGCAGGATTTTAAATACTACTCTTATTCAGCCGCTGTTGTCGGTTATTTTGATGCGGCGATGGGCGAGTTCATTAATCCGAGAACAAATCCCCCCTGCGGCGCTAAAATTGAGCGCGCAGTAGCAGATGTCCTGAAAGACATCAGTAAAGTAAAAGCAGGTGCCTCAGGCTCTGCCTTTGTAGGAACTGTTTTTGGAGAGGATACGGAAATTGTGTTATCCGTGAGGGATATAGTAAGCCAGCATGTGTCGGTTATCGCCTCTACCGGTGCGGGAAAATCGTACACTGTGGGAGTCCTGGTGGAAGAGCTTCTGAAACCCTACAACATGGCTCCTGTCCTGATTTTTGACCCGCACGGCGAATACTCCACGCTCGGCGAAATACAGAATATGCCCGAATTCATCACGTCATCGTATCGTCCAAAGGTAAAAACTGTGAAACCTGAGACTATAAAAATTCGGATAAGTGACCTTTCAGTTAGCGATTTTATCAGCATAATGGACGACGGAACGATGTCGGATAAGATGAAGACGCTCTTCCGGTCTGCATATCACAATCTCAAAAACAACAGCAAGAAAAAGTTCACCCGGAATGAATTAAAGCAGGAGATAGAAGCACTGCGGGATTCCTCTAATGAGTCCACGATAGAGGGCATCTTGTGGCGGTTCGGGAAACTGTACGGCTCTATATTCGACGACTTCCAGACCATTCCTCTTGCCGATTATTTCAAAGTCGGACAGCTTACGATTATGGACGTCTCAGGAATCGAAGTGACAGATCAGCAGTTGATAGCCTCTGTCATGCTGCGCCGGTTATTCGATGCGCGTGAGGGGACTGAGAACAATAAGTACAATGAATCACATGTGGACAAGTTCCTTCCCTATCCTGTGTTTGTGGTCATTGAGGAGGCGCACAGGTTCGCGCCCCACAGCGGCGAGGCTAAATCCAAGGGCATCCTCAAGACCATACTTTCTGAGGGCAGGAAGTTCGGCGTGGGTGTATGTCTTGTTTCCCAGCGCCCGAGTAAACTTGACGCGGATTCGCTCTCGCAATGCATGACGCAGATAACTATGCGGATAATCAACCCCACTGACCAGCAGCAGATTGCGCAGAGCATCGAGTCTGCAAGCAGGGACATGATTTCAGAGCTTCCATCCCTGGCGAAAGGTCAGGCGATAATTTCAGGCGTTGCGATAAATACGCCCGCGCTTGTGAGGATAAGAAAGAGACTAACGAGCGATACGAAGGGCAGGAGCAAGGATGCCCCGGCGATGTGGCAGGCGCAGAGAAAGTATGAGGAGAAGCATGAGGCGCCGGAAGTGAGGGCGGATGAGGAGATGGATGTGGGGGTGTAGTTTATAGAGGCAATAAATAAGTGAGGCTTAAAGCCCTTATTATACATTATACGGTTGCTGTATTGTCATCTTTTATAATATTCGTAATGTTTTCTACACCTAGCGCTTTCAGAACATCTCCACGCAAATGTAGAATATGCCCATTTTGATGCTCATTGAAAGGGGCAAATTTGTCAATTACACCTTGCGGTATCTTATATGCTTCTTCAACAATAAAGTCCTTGTTAAATATAACACCAATTAGATAATCGAACTCGTTAGAGTTAAGTTTTCTAATGACACCAAGTTGCCTCGAATTGTTTTTTGGAGAAAGTCTTCGGGATTTGATTTGAAAACGGTTACCTTTCGCATCTTTGGCATCATAACCTGAGTTTGAATTGGAAACCAGTTTTAAATCCATCTTCTTAGCTACAAGCCATTCAGCATAATCAGAAACTGGATTATTTAGTGTTCGAACTACACTTCTCTCTTTTAACTCATCCAAAATCTCAGCAAAACAGCACAAAAGGCCATGTATTGAAAATCCTTTGGAATCAAACTCAGCCATTATTTTTTCTCCTTTTAGTCCATGATAATCTGTATCGAGTGTATATAGACTCTCAAACCAACCTCATCGCAGCCTTCAAATCAATCGGCTTGATCAAATTCTTCGTAGCCTCAAAGTGCTCATCATCCGTCAGGATATGCCTGACATTCTCAACCATACCGGTAGCAGCAATCAGCGAATCTGCTGTTGGTATATCATATTTCAAACGCAATTCACCAGCGCGTATTGCTATTTGCTGGGTAACATCTACAAAAATAAGGTCTGAAGAGATTAACTGATACAGGATACTGTACATCAGGTCTTTATTTTTCATGCCAGAGGTCTTAACCAATTCTGTGAGTGTAATGACTGAAACCAATCCTGTAATCTTTTTATTCCGCACAGCCTGCGCCAACTCAAAATGAGAATCTTCTATCAGAAGGTCGGTTATATGCATTGTATCGATTAGAATCCTGTTCATCTAATACCTGTCTTCTTTGCGCATCTCTTCAATTTGTTTTCTTACAGAGCTAGAATCAAGGTGCCCTTTCAATATACCACAAAGTTTTGTAAGGTCAGTCGTCTTCGGAATAATTTTGATATAGCTATCCTCATCTTCGATAATCAGTTTCACGCCCTTTTTAAGCCCATACTTTTTCCTGATGCTGGCAGGTATGATGACCTGTCCCTTCGTGCTCATTATTACAGATTGCATGTCTTACCTCTCTTACTACTCTTACTATGTAAGATTAAAGTATAAAACTGTTTTGCAATTTAAATCTTTGCGAACTTTGCGCCTCTGCGGTGATATCTGCACCCAGTTCTGCAATATCTTCTATCCAATTCCCACATGTTCCTTTGCAGCAGGCGTTGTCTCCCGCCCCTGGGGAGTCCGTTTGATAAACCCTATCTGGATAAGGTAGGGCTCGTAAACTTCCTCAATAGTCCTGACCTCTTCGCCGACTGATATTGCAATTGTCTTGACACCGACAGGTCCTCCCCCGAAATCCCCTGAAATTATAGTAAGGATGCGCCTGTCAAGCTCATCCAGCCCGAGCCTGTCGATTCCCAGCATGGTTAGCGCTGCATCCGCAACATCCTGCATGATTTTCCCCTCTGCCCTCACGAGAGCAAAATCCCATACGCGCCGCAGCAGCCTGTTGGCAATGCGTGGTGTCCCGCGGCTTCGCCTGGCAATCTCAAGTGACCCCTCCTGCGTCATAGGGATTTGCAGGATGGATGCGCTTCGTGATACCACTTCCACAAGTTCAGGCACTGAATACAGGTTAAGCCTTGAAATAAAGCCGAACCTGTCCCTGAATGGCGAGCCAAGAAGTCCTACCCTGGTTGTGGCGCCTATGAGGGTGAAATGCTCTAGTGTGAGTTTTATGGAGCGGGCGCTTGGTCCCTCGCCTATCATGACGTCTATTTCAAAATCTTCCATTGCAGGATACAGTATTTCTTCAATAACAGAGTTCAGGCGGTGAATCTCATCGATGAATAGAATGTCTCCCTTCTTGAGTGTCGTTAGTATTGCTGCAAGGTCTCCCGGTTTTTCAAGCACTGGGCCTGAGGTGCTTTTTATATCCGAGCCCATCTCGTGCGCTATGATGTGTGCAAGCGTTGTCTTCCCAAGGCCGGGGGGTCCTGAGAAAAGGACGTGGTCGAGCGGTTCTTCCCTTTTTTTTGAAGCTTCGATAAATATTTTTAGCGAATCCTTGAGTGCATTCTGCCCGATAAATTCAGAAAGCCTTGTCGGGCGGATGGTTGTATCTTCCTTTTCTTCGTTTAACGACACCGGCGCTATTATTCTTTCTTCCATGTTCTTTAACGTTCTTTCAATTTCAAAAGCGCTGCTTTAATCAATACTTCAACTGTGCGTTCTTTTATATCAGACGATGAGGCTTCCACCGCTTCCTGAGCCTCACGCTGTCCGAATCCGAGAGAAACAAGAGCGCTAACGGCGTCATAATTAATATTGCTTGTACCCGTGAAAACAAATCCTTCCATTTTCTTTTTCATTTTGTCCCTGAGTTCAAGTATCAGCCTTTTGGCATTTTTTGTGCCAACTCCAGAAATACTGGTAAGGACTTTTTCATCCTCGCGGAAAATTGCAGACGCAAGCTCCTCAATTTTTATCTGAGACAATATGTTCATTGCGATTTGGGGCCCTATTCTTGTCACGCTGATAAGGAGCCTGAACATCGTAAGCTCGCTTGCGTTTAGAAATCCATAGAGTGTAAGCGCGTCCTCCCTGACATTAAGGTGGGTGTACAGTTTTACCTTTTCTTTTTTATTGATGAGTTCCTGCACTGCCGGCTTTGTAACATTCACCTGATAGCCTATGCCTCCCACATCGATAATCACAAAAGTTTCACCGCACTGCGCTATTTCACCATAAATATGCGAAATCATCTATTATCTCATTATATTTATATGACATAAAGCAATCGAAAGCCCATCCGCCGCATCATCAGGTCTTGGTATCTCGTCTAAGTTCAACAGCCTCTTAATCATCTCCTGCATCTGTTTCTTATCCGCCCGCCCTGAACCCGTTATTGCCTGCTTAACTTCGTTCGGGGTATATTCAAATACGGGTATATGATTTTGCTCTGCCGCCAGGACTATAACGCCCCTTGCTTCGCTCACGCTCATGGCGTTTGTAACATTCTTATTGAAAAAAAGTTTTTCAACCGCCACCGCTGAAGGTACGTATTTTCCAAAAAGCTCATTGACCCCGGTGTATATTTCCAGCAGGCGTTCAGGATATTGTTTTTCAGCCGATGTCCTTATGACTCCATAGCTTACAGGAGTTATATTGTTTTTTTCGGTTTGTATGACGCCAAAGCCCACTGTCGCAAGCCCGGGGTCGATTCCGATAACAATCATGCTGTTTTAAAAGTGCTTAACATTTAAGTGCTTTGCCCATACTGCCAATATTGTTCTTGTACAAAACCGCGAAAGCTTTATCTGAAATCACATATAACATTATTATGAGAAAGGGATAGTGTAAAAATATCGTTCCAATCTCGATAAATAGACAAGGGTGTGAAAAATATGCCAAAATTAGTAGTAGTATATCTCAGTACGTCGGGTAACACAAAGGCGATGGCAGATGCTATCGTAGAAGGTGCAAAATCAAGGAATATTGACGCTAAAGCCGTGAATTTCCATGAAGCAAGAATGGAGGACATAAAAGCTGCGGATGCCATTGCGATTGGCTCTTCGACTTTCTATTATAAGATGCTGCCTCCTATGGAAAAGTTTATTGAGAGCCTTGAAAAAGCAAAAGTAGCAGACAAAGTTGGAGCGGCTTTCGGCTCTTACGGATGGAGCGGTGAGGCGCCTATAATGATTGCAGAAAAAATGCGTGGGCTTGGCATGGATGTAATAGATCCGGTATTACGTATCCAATATCAACCTGTTGAAAAGGATCTTGAAGAATGTAAAAGGCTTGGAAAAGATATCGCTAATAAAGTGAAAAAGAAAGATACCAAGGCAGGAAGCGAACCGAAGCGTAAAGAGGCACATGTCAGCATGCAGGAAGTCAAAATGGGGGAGGGGGGTCACTGAGAGAGAAAAGCGCAGGTTGAGGGGGGATTTTCCACCTCCAATTTTTTATTTTTTGATACAAAAACATTTGTATACAATATAACCATACTAAGAAATAATGTGGAGTATAATACAGGAAAAATTCAAAAACCATCCGGCACAGGAAAAAGTCATCCGGATGCTGCTGGAAAGAGGTTTCCAGGTAAATGAGCAGGGGAGGGTTGTCTCAGGAATGATTGAGATACCGCACACCCAGATAGCAAATGAGATAGCAGTGGACAGGCGCGTTGTCGATTCTACATGTGAAACTATCATTACGGATAAGACGCTTATGCAGATATTCAGGAACGTCCGGACCATTCCATTCCTGCGGGAAGTCGCGCCGCTGCTAGGTCTTGGAGTAATAGTAATAGCACCTGATAACGCCGCCCGCAAAGGACTTCTGGGCGCTGTGGCGACTGCCGTGGCAGAGCACGGGATTGTAATCAGGCAGGCAGTTTCGGACGACCCATATTTGACAGAGGAGCCAAAACTTACAATAATCACGGAGGGCAAAGTGAGCGGGGAACTTGTGAATACACTCACAGGGATAAAAGGCGTAAAAAGCGTGACCGTTTACTAAACAATAATGCGTTTTGACCTTCACATCCATTCAAACCACTCATCGGACAGCAGCCTTTCCATCGACGACATACTGAAACAGGCAGTGAAGAAAGGGCTTGACGGGATTGCGATATGCGACCATAATACAGTAACAGGAAGCCTTCATGCCCGAAACCGCGCTCTTGAATTGAGCCTGCCTTTACTCGTGCTTCCGGCTGTCGAAGTTTCAACAACGAAAGGACATCTGCTCGTACTCGGGATAAGAGAAAATATCCAGCCAAACCTCACACCGGAAGAGACTATCAGGATTGCCCATGAAAAAGGCGGCGTGGTAATAGCAGCGCATCCATTCAAAATAAGAAGCATCGGCAATGTGGATGGTCTGGATGTGGACGCAATCGAGACCTTCAATTCCAGATGCATATTCGGTGAAAATACGAATGCGAAAGAGATGGCACGTCTCCTTGGAAAACCTGAAACTGGTGGAAGCGATTCCCATGTGCTTGCAACAATCGGTCTTGGTTTTACGGAAATAGATACAGATTCTGGAGAAGAAGCTGTATTATCAGCCATCCGGGAGGGAAAAACCCGCCCTGGCGGACAGGTCGCTCCCCTGTATGTTGTCTTCATTCAGGTCATTCGCGGGTTCTTCCGGAGGCTTAACAGGCTCGGAAAAGAATTCCACAGCAAGATTTTTTATAAGGATGAACCATTGTAGCAGGCGAGGTAAAATGCCGGAATATGATGTAATCGTAGCAGGCGGAGGCATAAGCGGCCTGATGTCTGCCCTGACACTTTCAAAGCACGGGAAGAGGGTACTTGTTCTTGGAAAGGACAGAACGTAGAGGGGCAACTACACATCGTAGATGGCTTCCATACCCTTTTGCAAGGGTTTTTTTCTTTTTATATAACTATATATCCCTCTCTTTTCAAAACCTTTATTAGTTTCACTACCGAGTAGGAAGCCCTGGTCACTCCCATACTTCGATCATCTGCATCTGTCCCGACTATATAGAGGTTTTTGATTGGAGTCTCTGTGTCTGCAATAAATCCATTTATTGATATAGCAGCTTTTTCTGGTGTCGTTATCTGATAATGAACCATATCTATAAATTTATCTATATTGGGATATACATGTAAAATAGTGTCGTATGCATTGCGCTTTTCTGATTCTAAATCATTATTTTCATCAACAGAAAACATAAATCCAACCAGTTTTTTTCCTTTGGGAGCAAAATTCCTGTTGTAATTGCTTATAGGCATTGCCCAGAAGGCCTTCTTCTTAAACCATACTTCGCCCCCTACATAGTTGAATTCTTTGAATTCTTCGCTTAATCCAAGCCATATTGTCAAAGTCTTTGATTGTTTGACTTTATTTAAATCTGAAATATAGTTTGGTGGCAAATCTTTAATGTATTGCGGAAGATCTTTAACAAAAGCTGAATAAATAATCAAGTCCGCATAGTATGAATTTTCTTCGGTTGAAACTCCTTTTGCAATATTATCTTCTACGATAATTTCTTTTACAGCAGTATTTATTTTAATCTCCACAGTCTTTGGCATCGAATACAATATAGCATTTACTATGGCTTTCAGACCGTCCCGCGGATAAAACTGATTATAGCTTACTTTTTTATTGTTTAGTAACCTGCTGACATAAGAAACCTTCTTAGCTTCCTCATACAGGTTATAATATTGATTCTTTTCATGAGCTATGTCTTTTTGAATGCTCTCTTCAACAAATCCACCGCCAACAAACATCCTCTGAACCGAGGTCTCTTTCATCGATCTCCCGGATAAGAAATAACAAAATGTATCTGTAAAATCAGCCGTGGCGGATGAAAGATTGTCCCACGGAAGACATTCATAAACAGATGTCTTTGAGAGATCTGTACCAAACTGCCACATTACCAGCATTTTTGTCAATGCCTGTGCAATTATAAGGCGGTCTTTTCTTGGCAGTATATCCATTGTCAGATAACCGCTGAGGTCAGTAGGCACTTTCTTCAAACCGTTCTCTGTACGAATAAAATACTCTCCATAATCCACAAAAACCGGAATATACTCGAAATAGTTATCCATTAAATAAGTTAACGGCCCACCCTTGCGCAACTGGGTTATAGCGTGTGGACCGGTATCTACCTGATAACCATCAACAACATAGCTATTACAATTGTTACCAAGATTCTTGTTTCTCTCAAGAACAAGTACCTTTTTTCCTGACTTAGATAATACCAGAGCAGATAATAATCCACTAATACCTCCGCCCACCACAATCGAATCATATTTATTCATTTTAGTAACCTCTTAATTTAACGTCTTTAACAACAATATAAGTATTAGATTTTTCTACATTCACATCAGGTTGTATATTTTATGGGTAGCCAGCGCTTAAGCATGTGATGAAGTATTATGAAATTATGGAGCTGATTATTTTTTCAATTTTCTTCTTTTCAGGTAATCCGAAAAACCTGAATTCAGAACAACAATAATCCCGGCAGTGAAGACCAAAAACCCAAGCAATTTCGGATGCGTGAGCTTTTCAACAAGAAGCAGGATGACACCGGTATGCAGTATTAAAAGGCCCAGAATAAGGGATGTTACTTCCTTATAATCCCGGAAAAATGTGTAATATATAATGCCTGAAAGCCATGTTCCGATACCGAGGTATTCATAGGAGCTGCTGCCAGAATATAATCCCGCAGCGAAAAAAACTGCCCCAAGTGCCGCCAATATCGCTATTTTTTTGTTATTCATTTATTTCTTTGTTATCGGACTGATATTTAACCTTCGCGCTTCACTTCGACCTTTATTTCCCGAATCAACTGGGCGCCCAGACTCCCAATCCTTCCGCCTGCCGAGGCTACAAAGGTCATGAGTGCAAACCATATCCCCATATTTACGAGCTTGCTTGAATCAGTTCCTGAAATAAGCTCCGTTTGCACTGGCGGATTTCCAGGGTTAGTCGGAAGCGATATCGAGACGCTGTTCATCCTGATTACCGATGGCGGGGGTGTGGCTCCGGTATAAACGCCGTACATGGAAAAGACTGAAAATATTATCAAAATCAAGCCTGCTATCAGCAAACCGTAACCAAAAGCTTTGTAATCTTTAATTTTCAATTTTTCGAAAATGTCCATAATATTAACACCATCTCTTTATTAAAATCAACGGTATATAAATTTTTCTTGAATGAAATAACGCAGGGCATAAAACGATAACTATTTAGAGCCTGATTGCTTAAATTGAAATCAAAAAACAAGAGGATGAGAGCATTAACCTGAAAGAGTTCCTTTTACAGACCAATACCGATGCAGGATTATCAGAATTGATTTTGTTCTTCAGCGAGCAGGGACAAACAATAAAGAACGGGTTCTTGCGGGGCCAGAATAAAGCAGGGACAAAAAACATTTACGGCGAAGAGCAGATGGCTCTTGATAAATGGGCAGATGAAGTTTTAATTAACGGGCTTAAAAAAACAAGGCTGGTGCGGTATATTGCGACTGAAGAACAGCCCGGCATTATCGAGATTGAGAGGTCGAAAAACGAGTTCGGGGTTGTCATTGACCCTCTTGACGGCTCTTCCCTGATTGACGTGAATCTCGCGGTCGGGACGATTATCGGAATTTATCCGGGCAGTGTGCTAGCCCCCGGCAATACCATGATTGCTGCAATGTACATCCTTTACGGACCACTTACCACGCTGACGCTGACAACCGGCAACGGCGTGCATGATTTTGTCATGGATGAAAAGGGAATGTTCAACCTCACGCAGCGGGATATCAAAATCCCGGACGGCAAGCTCTACGCACCCGGCGCACTCAGGAAGGATTACCTCCCGCAGCATGCCAGGTTTATCGAAAATCTTGAGGCTGAAGGTTACAAACTGCGCTTTTCCGGCTCCTTTGTCGCGGATATGCACCAGATTCTCCACAAAGGCGGTGTGTTCACCTACCCGGGATTTCGGGGAAAAGAAAAAGGAAAGCTTCGGTTATTGTTTGAGGCAAACCCGATGGGAAAAATAATTACCGATGCAGGCGGGGCAATCAGCAATGGGAAAATTGATATCCTGTCAATCAAGCCGAAAGCTATCGATGAGTTAACTCCAATATATGCAGGAGGAAAAAAGGAAATCGAAATGGCTGAAAAGTTTATGGCACAATGATGACAATCAGGGAAGGAGGATTATGAGCAATTTCGCACCAATTCCGGGTTCTACCATTCTAAACAGTATCGCTGGCAGGAAAATGATTGTCATGGCGACAAATACGCGGGTTACAACAGTCGCCCGCGGGATTTTCAGGGCTGCAAAGGACACGGATTCTGCGGTTTTCATGGAACTTGCGCGCTCGGAATGCGATCTTAAAGGCGGATATACAGGGCTTACGCCGATGTCGTTTTCAGAAAGGGTAAGGAGAGCAGCTGTTGATGTGCAATGCGACATCTGGGCGCTTCATGCAGACCATATCACAATAAAGACAGGCGAACCTCAAGAATTGGATGATACGAAAAAACTGATAGACGGCCAGATAGAGGCGGGCTACACTTCTTTTGCCATAGACGCCTCTCATCTTTTTAATTTTGAGGGAAAGAACCTGCGGGAGGAGCTTGATAAGAATATCCGGGTCACAACAGAATTGGCGAAATACATCGAAAAAATGATGAAGGGAAAGGAGTTCGGGCTTGAGGTCGAGGTTGGTGAGATAGGAAGGAAGGACGAGCACGGTCTTGTGCTCACAAGACCCGAAGAGGCAGTCACGTTCATAAAAGCACTGAATGAGAACGGAGTGCATCCCCAGGTGCTTGCTATCGCGAACGGGAGCGTTCACGGGAATGTATATGACGAGCGCGGGAATGTGATAGAGCAGGTCTCAATCAATATCCCGCAGACAAAGGCTGTGGCAAAGGCTTTGAGGGATAATAATCTAAAAGTGGGCATTGCACAGCACGGCATCACGGGAACGCCAAGAGAACTCATTAACCTTGAGTTCCCCAAGGGCGATATTATCAAGGGAAATGTGGCTACTTTCTGGCAGGATATCGTTTTTAATGTACTGAAGGTGTATGAGCCCGAACTTTACAGGGATATGTGGAACTGGACTGTTGAAACCTACCGCCCGAAGAACCCGGGCAAGAAGGACAACCAGATTTTCGGGAGCAACTGCAAGTTCGCAATCAAACAGTTCTTTGACAGGATTTACAGCGTGGATGAGGATACGGAGAGAGCGATTGAGGCTATGGTGTATGCAGAAGCGCTTGTGTTCTTCAGGGCGTTCAGTTCGAAGGGGTCGGCGAGTTTGGTGAGGAAAGCGATTAAAAGGTAAAACAAAACTCAGCAAGCGAACTTGCGCCGCTTATGAAGGGGATTGAGGCAATGAATGGGCTTATTGATACGATAGTTTACAGGCTGTATGGGCTGACAGAAGAGGAGATAAGGATTGTTGAGCAAAGTATTTCAGGAAATAAAGATTTAAATACAAAAGAAGATACAAAATTATAGACCAGAAATATATATTGGAGCTAAATATGAACACTGCGGCTGAAACAGAGAGTGCAAGTGATGTTTTTATCGAAACCCTGAGAAGAGTAGACGGTGAAATAGAATCCGCAATAGAGACGCTTGAAATCTTAAGTGATAGTGAAACCTTGAAGGCAATAGAAGAGGGGTTGCAGGATATCAAAGCAGGTAGAGTCATCAGATTCGAGGATTTCTTAAAGAAACATGGGTATGAAGTATAACCTTCTTTTATCGCATAAGTTCGATAGGGATTTCTCCCAGCTTGAAAAGACATTGCAGGATAGAGTTGTCGGGGAGCTAAGGGAATTAAATGAGAATCCACATGCAGGAAAGCAGTTGAAGGGAAAACTCAAAGATTTATTGTCATGGCGCGTTGGGAAATATCGAATATTATATCAAATACAGGAAGAAAAACTACTTATTTTTGCCATATCTGTACGCCACAGAAAGCATGTATATGATTAATGCCTCCCGCATCTCCTTCACCCCCCACATGCCCGCCGCGGCAATAGAAGAGGATTCTCAAATGCGTCAAATAATCGCTTTTCGATATGTCATAAAGTTAGTTTGATCCCTTCAATCAGTCTTTAATAACACTATCATAACTTTATATATTTTTAAAACATATTTTATATTGATATGAATACGACCAGCGATTTCACAATTCACAATGGCAAGCTTACGATTCTTGCGGCCTTCGGGCATGGCGGGGAACTGGATAAAACCCAATTGAAGATGTTGATTGGTGGAGAGGTAATTGCTGAAAGATGGAATAAACCAATAGAAATTGAAAAAGCAGAAGGCTTGACTGTTATTGTCGCAGGTGGTGAAGAAATTACCTGCAATACAAACATGTATACTGATATTTTTGCAGCAGGGGTATCAATACTACGCACAGAAATCGAGATACGGGATAAGATATCATTGAATGATATCCTGATAGCCCTTCATTCAAACACCATTAGCGTGGAAGGACTTGACTACCAGTCATATGCAAATAAGAGGATTAAGGAAATACGTCAGAAAATCAATCCGATAAAGACGGTCGCATATTATCCGGATATTAAAAAATTCACATTTCTGAAAATTAAAGATTTTACTCCCCAGCTCGACCAGAAAAGCCTGAGAGAGCAATATGGAGAGATAGTCGCACGTTTCCTTTCAGGTGAAACGCCTACCCGTGCCCTTCACAGCAAGGAAATCATGGAAAAGACTGCAAATGACCTCTCATATTACGATGAAGACCTTTTTCTTGCTTCGACCGAGGCAGCTTTCGTTATTGGCTGCGATGGTTACATCAATGAACTGCGCGAATTACTGGAACTTGCCATATCGCTTTTGCTTTTGTTCCAGATATATGACAGGAAGATCGATGTTGAAATATCTAACGCTTTCGACGCCCTGAAAAAACTTAACAGCTCAAGATATTATTTTATAACACAGGCGCCAAGAAAACTTGAAAAATCACTATTTACGGTTAGTGAAATCGGGCTTGTGATACTTGATGATATTAAAGACCTGATGAACCCTCACAAAATTACAAATGATTGGTATTACCAGTCTTTCTATCAGAACATGCTGGATACGCTCAAAGTACGGGACTATGGAAAATTAGTGCAGGAAAAGATAGATTCTCTCCAGGATCTCTACTCAACTGCAAGAGAACTTGCTACAGAGCAATTGGCTCTCTGGCTTGAGATTGCAATAGTTCTCCTGATTTTATGGGACGTAATTAAACCTATTATTCTCGCTTTAATCAATCAAAATTTCACCCTCCTGTAAAATACAGCTTTCACTAATTCTGCCGCGATGATGTAAAAGGCCACGATCAATCCCATAAGAAGAAGGAACGAAATCGGAAGCTGACTAAATTCAAATATCTTCCCGAGTGGTGTGAAAGGTAAAATGAGTGTACTTCCAACGATCAGCAGTGTGGCTGCGGACAGAAACTTCCCGGGTATACTCTTGAAGAAAGGCTTCTTAGTGCGAATCACAAGCACAATAATAGAAGCTGAAATAACAGATTCCATAAACCAGCCGGTCCTGAATTGGTCAGTTGTAGCATTGAGAACGAAAAACAAAGCGCCGAATGTAAGATAGTCAAATACGGAACTCAAGATTCCAAAGACCAGCATAAAAGTGCGGATGAACCCTATGTTCCAGCGCCTGGGATGATCAACCATTTCGCCATCCACGCTATCGGTAGCTATTGTCATCTCCGGGATATCAGTCATGAGATTGGTGAGCAGAATCTGTCCGGGCAATAAGGGGAGAAAAGGCAAGAAAAGCGATACTCCAGCCATGCTGAACATGTTCCCGAAATTGGCGCTAGTCGCCATGAAAACATACTTGAGGGTGTTAGCAAATGTCATTCTCCCTTCACGCACACCCTGAACAAGAACACCTAAATCCTTTTCCAGCAGCACAATATCGGCGGCGTCTTTGGCAACATCTACGGCGCTATCAACCGAGATGCCGACATCGGCAACATGGAGCGCTGACGCATCATTAATTCCATCCCCCATATAGCCAACAACATTTCCGGTCTTTTTCAGTGCCAGAATGATGCGTTCCTTCTGATTCGGCTCAATATCAGCAAAGATATTTATATCATTCACCCGCCCGAGCAGCGCTTCATCACTCATTGAGCGAAGGTCCTGGCCTGTGAGTATGGACGGTCCGGCTAATCCCACCTGTTTACCCACATTGGCAGCAACCAGTTTGTTGTCTCCTGTGATTATCTTAAGTGAGATGCCAAGGTGATTTAATTGGTTTATGGTGCCTGCAATTCCGGGCTTCGGCGGATCAAAGAGAATGAGGAATCCTAAAAACGTCATCGTTGCTTCATGTTCTTTGGTTATCAGCGAATCAGACCCGATATCCCGGTAAGCAACTCCCAATATGCGGAAGCCCTTACTGCTCTGCTCCTCAAAACACTGCTGAATCTGTTCTTTCACGGCTGTAATATCCACGATATTTCCATCGGAAGTTTCTGCTGATGAACAGACTGCCAGCACATTCTGAAGAGCGCCTTTAGTCACTATCAGATGCTTATCATCTTTTGAGACAAGGACGCTTAATCGCTTACGAATGAAATCATACGGTACTTCATCCAGTTTCTGGCAGCCAGACACCTTAAACTGGCGATAATTCCGTATTGCGCTGTCAATCGGGTTCGTAAAACCTGTCTCGAAAAAAGCATTAAGATAAGCATAGAAAAGAACTTTTTCGCTTTCCTTTCCTTCAACATCAAGAGAGGAGTTCACTCGCACTACCCCTTCGGTCAGAGTGCCGGTCTTATCTGAACATAGTACGTTCATACTCCCAAAATTTTCAATAGAGGCAAGGCGTTTAACGATTACTTTCTTAAGCGCCATGCGTTTTGCGCCGTGTGCAAGGTTCACGCTGATAATCGCCGGCAGTAGTTGCGGAGTCAGCCCAACAGCGAGTGCCAGGGAAAAGAGAAGAGATTCCAGGACCGGGCGTGCCATATAGGTGTTGATGGCGAAAATAGAAATTACCAGGAGAAGCGTAATCTCCATAAGGAAATACCCGAACCGCCGGACGCCGCGCTCAAACTCCGTCTCCGGCGATCTTAGTTTCAGCCGCTGGGAAACCTTACCGAATTCGGTTTCTGTCCCTGTGCAGACAACTACAGCTTTCGCGCTGCCACTCACCGCATGAGTTCCCATAAAAAGCGTGTTGTTCCTCTCTCCAAGCTGTGTTTCTTTCGCCAGTTCCCCGGCTGACTTTTCTACTGGATATGTCTCGCCTGTCAGCGTCGCTTCATCGATAAATAGATCTTTGGACTCCAGTATCAGGCAGTCCCCGGGAATAATATCTCCGCCGTTGAGGATAATAATATCACCGGGCACAATCTCTTCGACAGGAATCTCTTTTGGGCTTCCATCACGCAGCACCGTAGATTTTATTTGCACGATAGCGAGTAACTTCTCGACTGCATTTGCCGCTCCCCGTTCCTGCCAGAATCCGAGAAGGCCGCTTATGAAGACAATTGCCATGATAATGAAAACGTCAACATGTTCATGCAGGAAAAATGACAATCCTGCTGCAAAGAGAAGGATGAGGGTAATGGGACTTTTGAATTGGGCAAGCAGAAGCGCCAGTGAGTCCGATCTTTTTCTTGGCGTCAGGAGATTGGAGCCATAACGTGCAAGTCGCTGCCGTGCTTCATCGCCAGTAATGCCCTGCGGTGTTGTTTGAAGCCGCGCAAGCAGTAGAGCGGCAGGGAGGCTCCAGAATGCCTGAGGGGGTTGATTCATTGGATTAATATTTTTAGAATTTTGCATAGTTGAACATATACACAGTGGGAAATTCGGTATTATTAATTTATCTTGATTAACATAACTATATAGCTTTCCGAAATGATTACACTCTTAGAGGTAAAAATATGGTTTTAAAAGAAGATTGTAGCGATTTTGGATATTTAAAGAATGATATTACGGGAATTGGAGAAGGGGAAAGAAGATTTTTGAATATTCCTAATTGTGGGATAAATAAAATGTCTCTATGCGGATGTTCTGAAACTTGCTCATATTATTCAAGTAATGTTTTAGCCGTGTCCAAATGAAAAAATAAAGCCTTTGTCAAAACTTGTTCATCATATCTATTAAAATAAACCTGTGGTAGTGGTTTTCTTTGTTATGGCAGGAGCATATAAGATAAACATCAACGTCTTTTGAAAGCATTTTAATATTTTCATAATTGTCCTCGCTTCTACTGAAGATAACATTTCATTTCTGAATCGCTCTTTATATTCTTCCCAGCCGATTCTTTTTCTGATGACCCAAATTTATAAATGCCATTAATGTTATACATATAAAATGGAGAGTAAACCGGGTGATCATTATCTAAACCTACGTGGTAATCTCGTAAGTTTAAGATGATATAGAAATACCAATCATGGGTAATGCCATGTGCGGAATAACTATGGATTTCGTCCCCGCCCGGGCTTGTATCCTTTCTAAGCACTCAGGGCTTTGTGATTTTCGTGCCCGGCACGAAGGTTGAAGATCAGGTCGCAATCGAGACGGAGGTTATTTATGGCAGGACAATTAGCAGGACAGCCAATCTATATTCTAAGAGAAGGCAGTCAAAGAACAAAAGGAAGAGACGCGCAGCATAACAATATCATGGCTGCCAGGGCAGTAGCAGCAGCGGTCAGGACGACCCTGGGACCACAGGGTATGGATAAAATGCTCGTGGACGCGGTGGGGGATATCGTAATCACGAATGATGGTGCGACCATTCTCCAGGCAATGGACATCGAGCATCCGGCAGCCAAGATGATCGTGGAAGTCGCAAAGACCCAGGATGATGAGGTCGGAGATGGCACAACAACGGCAGCAGTGCTTGCAGGTGAATTCCTGAAGAATGCTGAAGAACTATTAGAGCAGGGAGTACATCCCACAGTCATTGCCAGCGGATACAGGCTTGCAGCGGCAAAAGCAAAAGAAATCCTTAAAACTCTTGCAAAACCAGTGACCCTGGAAGATAAGGATTTATTATTGAAAATCGCCGTGACTGCGATTACCGGAAAGGGAGCTGAAGCGTCCAAGGATGTTTTCGCCATCCTTGCGGTAAATGCCATATTAGCGGTGGTTGACAAAGAGAATGGCAAATATACAGCAGATATTGAAGATATCAAAGTTGAGAAGAAAGTGGGTGGCAGTATAGAAGCATCAGAGCTAATAGAAGGCATGGTAATCGATAAGGAAAGAGTCCATACCAGCATGCCAAAGAAGGTCCATGATGCCAGAATACTTCTGCTCAACGAAGCCCTCGAGATCAAAAAGACGGAAGTGAAAGCCGAAATCTCAATAAAATCACCCGACCAGCTCCAGTTATTCCTTGACCAGGAAGAACAGATGTTGCACGACATGGTCAACAAAGTGATTAAAAGCGGTGCAAATGTGGTATTTGTTGAGAAGGGAATCGATGACCTTGCACAGCATTATCTTGCAAAAGCCGGCATATATGCAGCAAGGCGCGTAAAGAAAAGCGACATGGAAAAACTTGCACGCGCAACCGGTGCAAAGATACTGACAGGTCTAAAGGAAATCAGCGAATCTGATCTTGGAAAAGCGGATCTTGTAGAAGAGAAAAAGATCGGTGAGGAGGCAATGACATTTGTTACCGGGTGCCACAATCCCAAGGCAGTCTCCATTATTCTTCGCGGAGGAACCGAGCACGTTGTGGATGAAGCCGAGCGAGCGCTTCATGACGCGTTGCGTGTAGTTGGAGTTGCAATCGAGGATGAGACACTTGTAGCAGGTGGCGGTTCGCCAGAGGTTGAACTGGCTCTGCGCCTGCGAGAATACTCAGCCACATTAATAGGCAGGGAACAGCTGGCTGTCGCAAAATTTGCCGAGGCGCTTGAAATCATCCCCAGAACCCTGGCTGAAAATGCTGGTCTTGACCCCATTGATATACTTGTGGAGATGCGAAGCCAGCATGAGAAGGGCAATAAGACAGCGGGGGTCAACGTGTTCACTGGAAAAGTCGTGGACATGTGGAAAGAAGGCGTGGTTGAGCCCCTCAGAGTAAAGACACAGGCTATCAGTTCTGCTACGGAAGCAGCCACCATGATTCTGAGGATAGATGATGTGCTTTCAAGCAAAGCCACGCATGCAGGAGGCATGCCACCCGGAGGCATGGGTGGTGGAATGAGCGGAATGGAAGGAATGGATTAAGGGAGGAGGTGTTAAAATGGTTGTATATCCGGAAGAAATTGTGGAAATGGCTAACCTGTTGATGAAAGATATTGCAGATTCAAAAGATAATATTGATGCTAAACTGGCTGCAAGTTTTGCTGACAGATGCGCTGAATTAATCAAAAAACTTGCAGAAAGTATGGCTGAACTTCACCAGCGTGTGGACGTGCTCACAGAAAAAGATTGATTCAGAAGGTAAAAGTATTATAGTTAAAAACCAAACAATTTAAACTATATTTGCGACCTTTGCGACCTCTGCGGTGAGTAAAATCACATACCGCAAAGGCGCCGAGAACGCGAAGGGTTCATAAGAATATGTTTGAAAAATTAGGTTCTCAACTATAATAGTGTATGCATCGAGAACAGGTAAAATACGGAAAAACTCGTACAGGCGATCGCCTTGCGGCTGGCGGAAGAGGGCGCAGATGTTGCAATTAATTATCAGTCAACCAGAGAGCAAGCTGAGAAGTTATCAAAGCTGATAGACCAGATGGGCATGATAGACGAATTTGACAGGTTATCCCTGAAGATAGACCTGATGGAGACTAAGGAGCATGCAAAGGAAGTATCAGAGTTGATAGATTCTATGGGCAAGCATTCCATCATATGCCAGGCAAACGTCAATGACTTTCCGCAGGTGAACAGGATGCGGGACGAGGTTGTAAAGCAGTTCGGCAGAATAGATATTCTGGTCAACAATGCGGGAATAGTAAGGGATAAATCTTTTGTTAAAATGACTCCGCAGATGTGGACGGAAGTATTATCTGTGAACCTGGATGGAGCTTTTTACTGTACCAAAGCGGTAATAGAGGGAATGCTTGAGAGGAAGTACGGAAGAATTGTTAATATATCTTCGGTTATCGGGAGAATGGGTAACCGCGGACAGGCAAACTATGCAGCTTCGAAGGCAGGATTGATAGCTCTCTCACAAACGCTGGCAAAAGAATTTGCAGGTAAGGGTATAACCGTTAACGCTGTTGCGCCAGGATTTATTGAGACAGATATGCTAAAATCGGTTCCTAAAGAAATAATGGAAAAAATTCTTACCCAGATACCGCTGGGAAGACTCGGAAAGCCGTCCGAGGTGGCAGGTGCGGTGGCATACCTTGTCTCAGAAGACGGGAATTACATAACAGGCCAGGTCATTGATATAAATGGAGGACTCTACATTTAATCTATTTTAAAAAAATTAGTCCTCGTGCTATTGCATAGTTTGATACCCATGCTTTAGAAGAAAGCCTCATAGCCTCATTTTTTTATTGATTTCCCATGCGTGGAAAGAGATGCCTTTCGGACTTCAGTCCGAGGTCCGTTACTGCATCCACGCTCGTTTCTCGCGCATCCATAAAGCGATAGGCGCCTCCGATGCTAAGCAGCGGCGCAGTTCCAGATTGAAGGAGATGTGTTTGCTGATTTGTTGTTTCTTGAAACTGATTTTACATTTATGTCCCGCTTATGTGACTTTCCGAAGGTAATATGTAGAATCATCTCCTCAGGGAAAGGTATGAAACTGGAACTTCCCGGTGCCGAAGCTTACCTTGTGGTCAGCGAAAGCGAACACAACGCAGACATGTACTACGCCACTGGATTTTTGGCTTATGATTCCTTCATATACCTGAATTCGGGAAGTGACAAAATCCTCGTATCGGATATGGAACTTGGGAGGGCAAGAAAAGAATCAAAAGTCCATGATGTGATTCCTACATCCAGATACAATATTATGGATAAAATACGAAAAAACAAAGATGCTGATGCCGCGTACTGCGAAATGATTATCGAATTCCTGTGCTCAGAGAAGATTAAGCGTGTCTCGGTATCGTATAATTTCCCGGTGCAGCTTGCCGATTGCCTGCGAAAAGCGGGTTTTGAGGTTATGCCGGTCAAAAGCCCGTTTCGCGACATGCGCGAGATAAAAAAAGAAAACGAAATAAAAGCCATTGAAACTGCGCAAAGGGCAGGCGAGAAAGCTCTTTCCGAGGCGCTTGGCGCTATAAGAAATGCATCAATCAGGAACGGTGCGCTCTGGCAGGATAATGCACAGCTCACAACCGAAACTGTAAGGACAATAATCGAAAAGTCACTCCTGTCTATGGGCTGCGAGGCGCCTGATATAATTATAGCATGCGGGCGGGGAAGCTCTGACCCCCACTGGAAAGGCGAAGGCGGATTACTGGCAGGAGAACCCATCGTTATCGACATGGTTCCCCGGTCAAAAAAAGAGAGATATTATTCGGATATGACAAGGACGGTAACACGCGGGGAACCCGAAGGCGAATTAAAAGATATGTATTCGGCTGTACTTGATTCACAGAACGCTGCGATAAAAAAAATAAAGGCGGGCGTTACAGGCAGTGAAATCCATAACATCGTATGCGATATCCTCGAAGAGCGGGGATACGAAACTGCAAGAGGTAAAAGTAGTGAGTTCACGGAAGGCTTCATCCATTCAACCGGTCATGGCGTGGGGCTTGACATCCATGAGGGTCCCAACCTGGGCGAAAATGGAAAGGAATTAAAAGCAGGATGCGTTGTTACTGTAGAACCAGGCCTTTATTACAGGAAAACAGGCGGCGTTCGCCTGGAGGATGTGGTTGTCGTGACGCAAAATGGAAGCAAGAATTTAACTATGTTTGAAAAGAATCTGGTGCTATAATGAGTGAATGGTGCTATAATGAGCGAAAACGAAGAGATACTTGAAAAATACCGACTGGCAGGAAGAATATTATCCGAAGTGCGTGCCGAAGCTGCAAAAATGGTAACGGTGGGCGAAAGCCTGCTTAAGGTAGCGGATTTCACCGAGAACCTGATACGTGAAAAGGGCGGGGAGCCTGCATTTCCTGTGAACATATCCCGAAACGACGAGGCTGCCCATTCAACCCCGTCATTCAATGATAAGGCTGTTTTTGGCAACGATATGGTCAAGCTTGATATCGGGGTGCATATCGATGGTTATATCGCGGATACTGCAATTACAGTTGACCTTTCGGGCAATCCGAAACTTGTGGAAGCCGCCAATGCAGCCCTTGAAGAAGCAATCAAGTTCATCCATTCGGGGGTGAATACTTCCGACATCGGCGGCGTAATCGAGGATACAATCGGCTCATTCGGGTTTAAACCGATTATCAACCTTACGGGGCACGGGCTTGCGCAATACATACAGCATGCTCCTCCAGCAATCCCCAATAAAAGGATGCCCGGCGGCGTTATACTTGAAACCGGGGATATTGTTGCTATTGAACCTTTTGCCACCAACGGGGCGGGAAGGATACGGAATGCAGGGAATGCCGAAATTTATCACATAGTATCAGACAGGCCGGTGAGGCACCCGTCAGCAAGAGCATTAATGCGGGATTTAGAGAAATATAAGACGCTCCCTTTTGCGAAAAGATGGCTCGGGGAACGTGTTGATTTTGCGATTATCCAGCTTGTCAAGGCGCATATTATCCAGCCTTATCCCATCCTGAAAGAAGTCCAGGGAGGGCTTATATCACAGGCTGAACATACCATTATTGTTACAGAAGACGGATGCGAGGTAATTACGAGATGAAAAGCCGTATGGGGATTTTTGTTGCTCTTGTTCTCGTGCTGCTGGCGGCGGGCGCCGCAGCGGCAGAGAGCCAGTGGGTCAATAGTATCACAGTTGGTGAATACAATATGACCTGGGATTATACCGAATCATTTTCAGGGAATGATGCAATAATGTTCAGGGCATATATCGACGGGGAATTCGGTAATAACGACAGTTTTGTAAATGCCTGGGAACTCCTCAAAGCAGATAAGGAAATACGAAAGAAGTTCCAGAGTTCAATCGACAAGGAATTTGATGTAAGGATAAATAACGAGTCCACGGGAATTCAGGTCGCCGATATAGATTCAACGTTATCGCCAGGAATTATCGGGAATATACATAGCTCCGATGCAGTTGTAAACAGATACAATGTCGCATACATGTGGAAGGATAATATTTTTAACGCAAGAAGTATCTGGTTCCTGGGGCAGTCAAGCTCGCCGGTAACAATAATCCTGCCGCCCGGGATGGATGTCGTCAATATCAGCGGCATTAATAATCTCACAAAAAAAATCAATACGCGCACTGAACTCGCAGGATTTTTTAGCCAAGTATCAGGCGACAGGGGCGAAATCACCATTAATTTCATCAAAAATACCACGAGCCTTGCCAAAGCGCCGGTAAATGTTACAAATACTACCGTAACACAACCTGTTAAAAAAGTTGCATCGACGATTCGGAATGTAAGTATTCTGGCTGCAGGGTTTGTAATAATTCTGCTGATATATGTCTTTAAGGTGAGGAAGAAGTAATATCGATAAACCTGTATAAATAAAACCGCGCTTTCTTATAATTCACAAGCTTATAATCCTTATAATATTTCCTTAAGTCGGCTTTTTCATTCCCGAAAGGCCTGATAATGAGGTCAGCCCCAACTTCCCCTGCCGTCTTTGCCATCGCATCTTGTATGTCTATCGGCGGTCTTATGGAATATATGAGGGAGGCATTTTCATATATCCCGATATCAGGGTTGAATATATCGTCTTTGTAAAACCGCAGGCCGTTATGCCAATTATGGTTCTGTTCATTAATATCGGTGACTGCCACATCCAGTTTATCCTTTAATAATAAAGCCACCTGGGGCAAATTGCCCACGCCGATTTCCACTACTTTATTCCTGTAATTATTGAGGATATATTCAGCTATGTCCACATCATCGGAAATCATTTTGAATCTGATTTATATATACACGAATTTTGCAGTCATATGAAACCTTCGCGTTCTTGGCGCCTTTGCGGTGTGTGATTTTATTCACCGCAGAGACGCAAAGGTCGCAAAGACGGTTAGAATTGTTTAGTTTTTGACTATGAATAATAACCCCTGTCACTCCCGAAGCTCCGGCGGCAGCATATTGGGGATTCCGTCGTCGATGGGATAATACTCCTTGCATTTTCCGCAATAAAGTGTCCCTTTTACTATTTCTTTGTCGTTCTCTTCTGTCACTTCAAGCACGAGGTCGCCCTTGCACATGGGGCAGCACAGGATATCCATCAGGTCTCTTTTCATTTTATTTGCACCTTTATTACTTAACGCACTCTTTTTATTATCAAGTTATCGAATCAGACAATTTTTTAAGGTTATAAAGTGTTAATACGATTATGTTGCGCGCATTCATAGCTGTCGAGTTGCCTGAAAGGTTAGTGCCGGAAATTGAAAAAATCGAATCCGTCCTTAACACCCAGGGTATCAAGCTCGTTGAACCCAAACAGGTGCATATAACCCTGAAATTCCTCGGGGATATCCCGGAAGATAACGTGGAAACCATCGCATCCGCGCTATCGCAGGTTAATTGCAAGCCATTTGAAGCCAGGATAAAAGGGGTGGGTGTATTCCCGAAACCTGCTTATATCAAGGTTATCTGGCTCGGGGCTGAAGGTAATTTTGATGCGCTGCATGACGAAGTTGAACGTGTACTTACTCCATTCAAATTCGAAATAGACCACCAGTTCTCTCCCCATGCAACGCTTGCGCGCGTAAAGCAGCTCAGGGATAAGGCAGCGCTCTTTGAAAAATTAAAACAGCTTGAGGATATAGACCTTGGTACGATTAATGTAGGAACAATAAGCCTCAAAAAAAGCACGCTTACGCCGCAGGGACCGATTTATGAGACCTTGAGGGAAATAAAACTACAATGACCGACATTCACACTATCTGCGCCTCAGTCCTTTCGCGTATAAAACCCACAGAAGCAGAAAAATCCAGGCTCAAAGCCCTTGCAAAAATCATAATCGCTCGAATTAACGCCATCGGCGAATCAGAAGGGCTTAATATCAAAGGGGAACTTGTGGGCTCATCCGCTCGCGAGACATGGATATCAGGCGAGCACGACCTTGATATTTTCATTATGTTCCAGCCTGATGTGGAACGCAAAGAGCTTGAAGAAAAAGGGCTCTATATCGCCCGGAAAATAGCAGAGGGCTCGCAGGGTTTTGAAGAGCGATATGCAGAGCACCCGTATATCCATGCGATATTTGATGGTTTCGAGGTTGACCTTGTCCCGGCTTTTAAAGTGGAGCGCGCATCCGAAATAAAATCGGCGGTGGACAGGACGCCGTTCCATAACATTTATGTCTCTTCGATGATCAAGGGGCTTGAAGATGAGGTACTGGTTTTAAAGCAATTCCTGAAAGGGATAGGGGTTTACGGCTCGGAGTTAAAAACACAGGGATTTTCAGGCTATCTTGTTGAACTTCTGATAATCAATTACGGCTCTTTTGTTAAGGTTCTTGAAGCCGC
This sequence comes from Candidatus Methanoperedens sp., assembly GCA_041494705.1. Classification (GTDB taxonomy): domain Archaea; phylum Halobacteriota; class Methanosarcinia; order Methanosarcinales; family Methanoperedenaceae; genus Methanoperedens. Next base: position 407,011 of record JBGQBI010000001.1, on the reverse strand, counting down.
ATGCGAGTGGAAAAGCGGTATAACCATTGACATAGAAAAACACGGAACCCTTGTTCATAAAGACCCTTTGGTAGTGGTTGACCCCACCGACCCGGCGCGAAATGTTGCGGCGGTGCTTTCGCTTGATAACATGTGTGTTTTCATGGACATGGCATGCGAATTCCTGAAAAATCCGGATGAAGCATATTTTAGCGTGAAGGTCCCGGAACCTCTTGATGATAAAAGTTTTAATAAAATCCTTAAAATCAGGGGGACTTCATTGCTTGCCATTGAATTCGCTGCCCCGGATTTAGTTGATGATGTATTGTTTCCCCAGCTCTATAAAGTCCGGGAATCCCTTCATGAAATGTTTGAGAGATATGATTTTCATGTGTATAACAAAAGCGTGTGGGCGGAAAAGTCTGCGGTTGTTCTTTTCGAACTTGAGTCTTCAAAGCTTCCTCATGTAAAAATACACGCAGGTCCGCAGGTATGGTCAAAAGAACATGCTCTGGCTTTCAAGTCCAAATACACCGGTTCCGATACTTTTTCCAATGTATTTATCCGGGACGGGAGATATATGGTCGAAATCCCGAGGAAGTATGACCGGGCAAAAAAACTTGTTGAATCCGAGATTTTAAATTGCGCGCTTGGAAAACATCTTGCATTGAGCATCAAAAAAGAATTTCATGTTCTGGAAGATGAAGAGATATTAAGTATCAAAGACAATGAGTTCAGGAAGTTCCTCAGGAAATTTTTCGAAAAATAGAAATGACAAAAACAAAATGTGCAATCATGAAATATTTACCAATAATCCTTGTTTTATCCATTTTCCTGGCAATCGGATGCCTGGCACCATCTAATGATAAAGGTGTTTCATCTTCGCAGTTGCTATCAAATTCGGCTGCATATGAAGGGAAAGAGGTCTGCATCAACGGGATTTTAAACAATAATGCCATTTCCGGAATCCCGATAGGAAAAAACCAGGTTATTTCATATGATGAAACAAATGGGACTCTTGCGCTTGTATGCGGTATATTTAATAACAGGTCGTTGGAACCCAGAACAATCAATAATATCCTTACCATAACTTTCCAAGATAGACCAAACTTTACAGAAAAAGATGTTTACCAGTCCAATGAAACTCTTAAAATCCAAGTATTTTTTAATTCTCTTGGCGGCGGGAATGGGCAAATCCAGGTATCAGGAATAAAGAACGCATTTGGCAGGGCGTTAATAAACGAAACAAGAGATGTAGCTTTTAGAAATGGAGCAAATTTTTTCAATTTTGAGTTCACGACACCATCGTGCGAGGCATGTTCAGCCCTTTCGCCCGGGGTATATGCAGTCAATGCTACCATCAATATAGGTGGCAAGACTTTTGAGACTTTCAGGAATATCACGCTTGAAAGGGAAAATCAAACAGGTCCGGTTGAACAGCCAGAAGTGCCAAGTAATAATCCGCTAATTGAACCTTCGCCTGTAAACACCACACATGGCGGGAATGCGGTGACCGTTGAGTATTTCTACATCCCGGGATGCTCAAAATGCGAAAAAGCAACGCCCGTAGTCGAAGCTGTCATAAAAACCTATGGCAGCAGGGTGAATTTCACAGAATATAATGCCAACGAAGAAGGACGCGGGCTTGCCATAAAGTACGGGATTCCGGGAACACCTTCCGTGGTCATTAACGGGGACAAAGAAAGGCTGATTTCATATGAAAATTATAACGGCGATACTGCAAAGCTTGAGACGCTCCTGAGAGAAGAAATTGACAGGGCATACACAGCGCCCCAGGCCGCAAATACCTCATCCGGAAAAGCCATCCAGCTTTCAGTGCCGTCCGTTCTCGTTGTGGGCTTCCTTGCAGGTTTTAACCCTTGCCTTCTTGCGATACTTGCTTTTATCGCATCGGTTACCCTTGCAACCACAGGCAGGAGGCGCAACGTCCTTCTTATCGTTCTAATGTTCAGCCTTGGGATTTTCGTGACCTACCTTATAGTCGGAATCGGACTTCTAAGTATTTTAGATAGGGCGCCAGGTTTACAATCCGGTATTAAGAGTTTCCTCATAGTCCTTATCGGCATTCTGGGGCTCTGGCATGTCTATGACGCATATCATCTCAGGAAGAATACAGAATCCTCGTTCTATACCCCGAAAGCTTTCATCCGCCTCACTGAGAGCGTGACAAAGAAGGTTAGTCTTCCGGCATCGTTTTTCATGGGTGCTCTCTTCTCTCTCATTAAAGCCCCATGCGTTGGCGCGGTTTATTTTGTGATTCTTGATATGGTGAGAAGCGGTAAAGGCACAGGATACGTATATCTTGCAGCGTACAACTTCGGCGTGGTGCTGCCTGTGCTTGTGCTTGGCGCCGCGATTGCTTTTGGATTGAACCCTGAGAAGGTCGAAAAGTTCAGGAAAGAAAAGAGGGCTGCGATGCGGCTGGTAACTGGGGTTACTTTGCTCGCAATTGCGGTTTTGATGTATGCGGGGATAATTTAGCCAAGGAGCGAACTGATAACCGCGTCCAGATTCGCTGCTGTCGGAGGATTGACCGGATTCCCATTAATTATAATCGTTGGAGTCGACTGTACGCCGTATTTATTCATGAATTCAAGATTTACGAGGGCAGCTCCCCTCGCATCATTTCCCTCAAGTTTCGTGTTGAAGTCTGCGCCAAGTCCTATGCTCGCAGCAACCCCTTCCAGGGTCGGCACGCTATTCATCATAATCAAATTTTCTTTTCCATTAGTTAATCCTTCCGCAGCCGCCTCTTTAAACAAGGCATCCTGCATCTCTTTGCCCTTCCCCATCTGCTCCGCAATGATATAAGCTTCTATGCTCTTGGTTGATTCTCCCGGCCATACTATTGGAACATAAGTTATCGTGACATTATCGCCATATTTTTCCAGAACCTGGGGCATGTTCGTATGAAGCATATAACAAAAAGGGCAGTTGAATTTCAAAAACTCAATGATTTTAACCTTGCCTGGCTCATAAGTTGTGGAAAAATTTAGCGTCGCACGTTCTTGGGTTGTTAGAGGGTTCTCCGCTGGCTTCTGTGAGGTGGAGAGGAAAAATAATACCAGCGCCACAACAACAACCACTGCCACTCCTGCATATACCAGAGTCGGGTTTGATTTTTTCTCAGGGAGCTTTTGCTTCTTCTTTTTTGCCATTCGTTTTTTTAATTGGGTTTTTATGTTATAACTATTGCGGTTTTATCGTAACGTATTAAATACAAAGAAAAAGAAGTATTGCTATCCCGGTGATTTTATGAAAACAATCGATGAACTAACCCGAAAAGCCATTGAACTACAGGCATCAGGGCTCTTAACAGGTCAGATTGCTGACGAACTCAATGTTTCGCGCGAGACTGCCACATGGCTCCTTGTCCATGCGAAAAAAGGAGATTCCACAGCAGCACCCAAGGATATTTACATTGACTGGAGCAACATCGGAAGAAGCTCTTACAGGCAGAGGCTGATAGCCGGCGCACTGCTGGACATGATACTTGACTGCCTTGAGGGGACCGAACAGGGAATAGACGTAGTTGTCGGGGTTGCCCTTTCAGGAATACCTCTTGCAAACCTGATAGCTGATGAACTCGGATGCGAATTTACAACGTATCATCCCAATAAACAGCGCTGGGAGCCAGAATCAAAAGAAATAAAGGGCACTATCAGCCAGAACTTCGCAAGAGTGGAGGGCAAGAACTGTGTTTTGATAGACGATGTGGTCACATCAGGGACTACTATCAAAGAAGCTGTGGCTGTGCTTGAAGGACTTGGTGCCAAACCTGTTGCGATTGCAGTATTGATAGATAAAAAAGGTATTGATGATATTTCAGGTGTTCCTCTTAATGCCTTATTGCGCGTAACAAGAGTGGATAAAATCGAATAACATGCCTGATTGGCCGATACATTTAATTGTTCCCCTGCTTGCCCTGTTGATTGTCAGCAGGAAAGAGAATCTAAAGTATGTCTTTCTCTTGCTGCCGCTTGCCCTGCTTCCTGATTTTGATACGTTTGCCAGCCAGCACAGGGCGCTTTTGCATAATATGTTTATTCCCTTAATCCTTGCGCTGTTCGGGTTATTAAGCAGGAAATACAGGGCGATTTTCCTGATTGCTTCTGTCTATATCGCATCTCATGTGCTGCTTGATATGTTCGCCGGCGGCATAGTGCTTTTTTATCCGATATATAACGGGATGGCGTTTGTGGATGCAAGCCTCATGATGAGCCAGACTAATAATTTACTCTGGACATTTGATTACGGCTTCAGGCCATACGCCGAGGGATGGAAGACTGCATACGGTTATATTTCAGACAGCACAGGCACGGGCGCAATGGTGTTTGTCCTGACGGCATGTGTTTGTGTAGCTTACAGGCGCTGGCGGGAAGCAACATGACAAAGAACCTCATGGTCATGGGGACGGGTTCCCATGTTGGAAAAAGCATACTCGTGACAGCGCTTTGCCGGATTCTTTCAAGAAAATATAACGTCGCCCCTTTCAAGGCGCAGAATATGAGCCTCAACTCATGGGTGACAGAGGACGGCAAAGAGATAGGGATTGCACAGGCTATCCAGGCAAAAGCCGCAGGACTTGAACCCAGCGCAGATATGAACCCGGTTCTTCTAAAGCCAAAAGGCAATCATATCTCGCAGGTGGTAATCCTGGGAAAACCGTATGCGGATAAGGAAGCGGGTGAATACTATGATTCAATAGATGAAATAAAGTCAACCGTTGCCGGGGCATATAACCGCTTAGCAAGCTCGCATGATGTTATAGTAATTGAGGGAGCGGGAGGCGCAGCGGAAATAAACCTTTATTCCCGCGATATCGTGAATATAGGCATGGCGCGCCTGATCAGGCCGCCCGTAATCCTTGTCGGTGATATCGAGCGCGGCGGGGTGTTTGCGAGCATTTATGGAACTTTGCAATTACTGCCTCCTGATGTAAAACAGCTTGTACGCGGGCTTGTGATAAACAAATTCAGGGGAGACATGAGACTGCTTGAACCTGGAATAAAACAGCTTGAAGAATTGACGGCTCTTCCGGTACTTGGCGTTATACCGTACACGGATATGAGAATACCGTCAGAGGATTCTGTTTCCATAAAAGATAAAACGCAAAATCAAAATGGCCAGCCAATAAAAATTGCAGTGATAAGGTTATCGCACATATCGAATTTCACGGATTTTGAACCGCTTGAACATTATGCTTTTGTCCGGTATACGAAACCTGATGAGGAACTCGATGCGCCTGATGCCATCATATTGCCGGGGACAAAAAATACCATGGATGACCTGAAAGAATTAATTGCAAGCGGAATGGATAAAAAAATAATAAAAGAAGCAAAGAAAGGGACGCCTGTTATCGGAATCTGCGGCGGTTACCAGATGCTTGGCGATTTAATCATTGACAGCGGGATAGAAGGAACAAACGGCGCATGTTCAATAAAAGGGCTGGGACTTCTTGGGGTGTCCACGCGGTTTGGAAAATATGAAAAACAAACAAAGCAGAGTGAAAAAATTGTCACAGGGAACGGCATGATACTTTCACCCATCAGAGGCGAGAAAATAAAAGGTTACGAGATACACATGGGTGAAACTGACGGGGGAAAAGCCGCTTTCGGCGATGATGGAGGCGAGAGCGAGAACGGGCTTGTCATAGGGACATACCTTCATGGGATATTTGATAATGAAAATTTACGGAAATCTTTCCTCGGCTACCTATATAATCGCAAAGGGCTTACATATGTAGAAGGAAACAGGAACGATGGCATAGAGGAGCTGGCACGATACATTGAAGCTCATATTAATATGAACCTGATATATAGTATTCTGGAGGGACAATGAAACAGCTTAAGGAGACGGCAGAAAAAATAAAAAGCATGGAAATCCGGGGGGCGGGAAGGATTGCGCGCGCTGCGGCGGCTGAACTTCGCGATTATGCAGGACGCATCACAACTAGGGACCTTGATGATTTTAATAAAAAGATGAAATACGCGGCTGAACTGCTTATCAGCACGCGGCCGACTGCGGTATCGCTTCCGAATGCAGTCAGGGCTGTGATGAGGTATGAAGGGGAAAATCTGGAAGAAGCAAAAGCCAACGTTAGAAAACTGGCTGATGAATTCATCGCCAGTTCCGAAAACGCGGTAAGAAAGATAGGCGAGATAGGAGCCCGGAGAGTGAGGGACGGGGATACCATAATGACGCATTGCAATTCGTCTGCTGCCATTTCGATTATGGCTGAGGCGCATGCCAGCGGGAAAAAGATTAATGTGATTGCCACGGAATCACGACCGAGGATGCAGGGTCACCTTACCATTAAGCAGCTTGACTCACTCGGGATAGAAACATCGTTGATTGTGGACTCTGCGGTGCGATATTTCATGAAAGATATAGACCTTGTGATTATGGGCGCTGATGCGGTTACAGCCAATGGTTCGGTCATCAATAAAATAGGGACGTCACAGGTTGCTCTCGCCGCCCATGAAGCCAGGAAAAACGTAATAATCGCTGCCGAGACCTATAAATTCAGCCCGAGAACTTTGCTTGGAGAACTTGTGGAAATAGAGGAACGCAATAGCGATGAGGTGATAAGCAAAGAAAAACTCCTTGAATTTTCAAATGTAAGGGTGAAAAACCCGGCGTTTGATATTACGCCTCGCGAGTATATTGATTTGATATGCACGGAAGTCGGGGCGATACCGCCGGAGATGGCGTACGTTATTATCAAGGAATATCTGGGCTGGGGATTGGGGGAGATTAATTCTAACTGGAAATCATAAGTATGTTTTCACTTTAGGAGACGAGTAAAATCAAAAGGTTCAATGGGTTTTTTCAGGTTGGCTCTATCTATGGGTTTATATTTTGCGTCTCTGCCTTTACCTAATGTTTGAAAGATTTTATCCTCTGTAACTTCAAGAATATTCACAGTGTCACCAATTACTTCAATAACCTGCTTATTAATAAAATTATGCTTAATTTAATATCCCTGACTCTTGAAGCTCAAAACCAACATCAACAACATCCACCTTATTTCATGAAGAACGTCCACCAGGAAATTATTGTGATAGATAGGTAAACAATTCCTACACTCTTAATAATATTTGCAATTGAAATCACAATCAAGAACCGTTTTGAGTCATAATTTCCTATTCCAGCTAGCATAGGAGCAAGGTCGACAACGAAAGGAATCCATGGTGAAATCAAGAGGAACAACACACCATATTTCCGAAAATACATATAGGTCGTTTTTTCTTTTTCCTTATCATGAAATTGGATAATTTTTGTAAGTCCATGTTTTCCCATGAAATAGCCTAAAGATGCTCCAAGTACTGAGCCTGATGTCAAAGTTAAAAATATTAATCCGGGATTTCCTCCTACACCAAGCAGTCCAAATACCACAGGCTCTGTAGGTATTGGTATGATGGATGAAATAATACTAATGATAAAAAGACCAATCATGCCATAGGATATAAATAATTCAAATAATGCCATTCTTATTTATACTCTTTAGGATTTTAATGGATATGTATTGTTTGGTATTATCCGGAAGAGTATTATCGAATTAGCAATTGTTGGTCTTTCTATCTTCTCTTTCCGCGTATATATATTGCAGATAGAACGACCACTATAGCCACTAATATCCCAAATCCAGGAGATGGCTTAGGAGTTGATGCTGGAATTGTAGGCTCAATAGTCGTCTCTAAAACGGTAGCAGGTTCGACAGTAGTATTTACAGGCATAACTGAGGCATTTCCTGTTTCAAGTGCAATTTCCGTTGCATTTGTTTCGTTTTCATTTGTTTCATTTACATCTGTGAAATTTTTCGTCAGATTTGTAGCTCCAAATGCTACTCCCAAAACGAATAAAGCTGTCACACATAGTGCAAATATTATTCTATATTGTTTTTTCATGTTTAATCCTCTATATATATTTTATTATATATTATTTATTTTTAACCAAGCAGTTTTCCGCCTGCGTATTTTTTGGGCACTATCACATGGATATTGAATCCCAGGTCGAGACAGGAGTCAAAGCTATCTTTACAATGTCCAAATAGTCTTCCTTAAGGGTATAGACATTATGTTCGTTAGTCAAATAGAACCGTAGAATCCCAAGTCTGCTATGCATTTGTCCAACGATGGAAGAGACTGCCCTGTAATTGACATTAAAACCCTGCTTAACGAGGAAATCATAAATTTCAACAGTAGTACAACTTTTCGCCTGTAAAAAGAGATTAAGAAGAGATTTCCTGATACCTTTCTTGTCATTCATGAGAAATTTTAACAGCCTGTTTTTTGCACTTTCATCTATTTTCTTCATTGAATCACCTTTTCGGACATCAGTCAGCTGCTCCAGACAAACATAGTATTTTTTACATTACAATTTAAATGGATTTCCCAGTATTATACCCAAATTAACCCTGATCCAAAGATAGTGTATTTCTTAAATCATAATCGCAGCTCTTAAGTATGACCGGATTCATTTTCAGAATGGATGAGCTTCCTGATCAAGTTCGCACGCCAGTGGATTGCAGGGGAGACCTTAGATGACGCCATTTCACGCACCCGAAAAGCAAACAATTCCGGGATAGGCGGCATCATCAATTTCCTCGGTGAACATGTCAGGGATGAAGACGAAGCAAAAAAAAATATAGAAGAAAACCAGAGAATCCTGAAAGCCATCGAAGACTCAAAGCTCAATGCATCCCTATCCATAAAACTCACACAACTTGGGCTTGAGATTGAAAAAAACTTTTGTTTATCAAATGTGGAAAAGATTGTGGGCAGCGCTGCCTCAAAAAATATCTTTGTCTGGATAGACATGGAGAACTCGCCCTATACAGAAGATACCATTTACATTTACCTTGAAGTTTTTAAAAAATTCAAAAACGTTGGAGTGGCTATCCAGTCCAACCTGAAAAGAAGCGATAGCGATGTCAGGAGAATAGCGGCATCAGGCGGTATAATCCGCCTGGTGAAAGGCGCTTATAGTGAAAAAAGTGATATCGCATATACAAGCCGGAAAGATATAACAATCAATTACTCAAAGCTCATGGGATACCTGTTCTATAAGAGCCTGTTTTTTGCAATCGCAACCCATGACGACCTTTTGATAAACGAGGCGCTTGTCGCTAACGATGCTCATCGCAAGAGGATTGAATTCCAGATGCTTCTGGGAGTAAGGGAAGAATTAAAGAAAGAACTTGTGAAGAAAGGTCTTACCGTCGTCGATTATATTCCTTATGGAAAGAACTGGTTCCCATATTCTTTACGGCGGATACGGGAAAGGAAACGAAATATTCTCCTGGTTTTCAGGTCTATTTTTGATTTTTAAGATTCAATCTTTTTAAATATCCATGGGGCGAGGAAAGTCGAAGAAATACCAAGCGCCGGGTACTTGAAAAAAATAAAATTCTGGTCTATTAACAGCAATTTGCCTGAAATGAGATAAATAACTCCCACAATCACAATTCCCACAATAGCTCTTCTAATCCTCTGCATATTATTTTCCGCATCCTGAAGTTTCACATATTCTTCTTCAAGCAGGTAGCCAACACCGATACTTCCCATTACCAGTCCTATCTCAAGCTGTTCAGTTAAAAGACCATGCTGTATGTATCCTATTGCAACCAATATCATGGGCAGCGCCACGGCAGCAAAATATTTTGAACTGCGATTCAGTTTTCCTAATTTATTGATTATCCGGGGTTCTGCTTTGAAGGATATTAATGCCACCATTAAACCGAATATGATTCCCCCTATAACATCGCCGGCATAGTGGACACCCAGATAAACTCTGGATAAAGAAATAGACAAAATCGCCACAGCACCCGCAAATACTATCCACTTATTTTGGATTTTGCATCCCAGGTATCCCCAGAACCCTGATGAGACCTGCGCATGGCCGCTGGGGAACCCGAATCCATTCTCCTCTATTTTATGAAGATATCCGGGCGGTCTTGGCATACTGAACAGGTTTTTTAATAAAATTGCGGCAAATGCTGAAAAAAGAATAACATACATTGCTCTTATGCCTGTTTTCTTACTGAAACACCAGAAAATGAGCGATGCTAAAAAGATATACGCAGGTTCGCTGCCCGCAGTTGTAATGGCTTTGAATATTATATCAAGAAATGGACTTCCAAAGCCCTGGAGATATAGGATAATGTTTTCACTGAAAAAGAATCGGGGAGGTTCTAACATCATGTCAGAAACCGAAAATAGATAGACGCCAAAGGCAATCCATCTAATATCAAAAAACTATGCTTTGACTAGCGCTTTTGGCGAGCGTGCTATCTTTTTGCGCTTTGCGCCATCTGAAGTGTATCGCTGCGCAGGGCCGGGGCGCTTGTATGCGAGTTCGGATTCGGGAACCATTATTACATTTCCCTTCCTGCCTTTAACCCTGCCCCATTTTGTTGTACCTGTTTTTCCCATGTAATCTATATCCTCCAAAGTATTTGTTTGACTCCACAATAATTCCGTTTATTCATATACCTTTCCCCTTTTTCAGACTGTGTGTAGAGTCCTGATATTTTTTTCGCTGAACGAGAATATCAATGAAATACAGTCTTTAGAATCTCGGGCATCTCGCTCTTGCCAGGAGCACGGAAACCCCTTTAGCTTTGAGTTTTTTTTCAAGCAGGGCTTTCATATCAATATCAGACTGGGGGTCTATTATCTCAGTATCGTTGATATAAGACCTGACAAGTTCTGTCAAATCCGGAACAGCCTGACCGCCTGTCATGGCAGCCACTTCGTTCTGCAGGACAATCACCACCACTTCATGCCCGTTATGGACTGCGTTGATAAGTCCCTGGATTCCTGAATGCGCAAGACCAAAATCACCGATAATCGCAATCCCCTTCCTGTTAAAACCGCAGGCTGTTCCAATAGATGAGCCGAGGGAGAAAGCGGCGTCAAGAAGTGATAGCGGCGGTGATGAGGTCAATACGGAGCAGCCGAGGTCGCCCGCGACTGGCACGTTTTGCTCTTTCACAGCATTATACAATGGCAGGTACGGGCAGTCTTCGCATAAAGGACGGGCTCCCCGCTTTTTTATAGTCTCCGGGGTTATTTTGCCCGTCACATTATCTTTCTTAATATTCCCAATCGCTTTCTGGATATCCTTTATTTCAACAATTCCGTATGGCAGGTGCCCCGTCAGTTTCCCCAATACCTTTCCTGAAAGCTGTTTTTCAATAACGGGTTCGGTTTCTTCCACAACCAGAATGCGCTTATGCCCGCTTATGAAGCGGTTAATCAAATCAAGAGGCAGGGGATTAACAATTGTGAGGGAAAGATGGGAAAAATTGGGGGATACGATGGAATCAACAAGAGATGCGGGAAAACCTGATGAAATTATTCCGATATCGCCTTTTTTTGTATATGTGTTCAGTTTTGAATTTTCGGCATACTCATACATTTCAGGGAACGACTCCCTGTGGAATCGCTGGTGTTTGCCCTGCATCGTCAGCTTCCAAATTTTCTTATCAAGAGGCAACGCAGTATTTGATGCGCTTTTCTTCCTCGTAATTTTACCTTCTTCTTTCAGTAATCGGTCTGTAAGCCTGATGATTACAGGAGTTTTCACTTTTTCTGATAAATGAAATGCTTCTTTAATGCAAAGGTAGGCGGCTTCGGGCGTCGAAGGGTCAAATACAGGAACCTCGGCAACCAGCCCGTAAAATCTTGAATCCTGCTCGTTCTGGGACTTCTGTACTCCGGGGTCGTCGCCGGCAATTATAACCATGCCTGCCCCTATCGTATGCGTTGCCGAAGTCACAAGCGGGTCTGCAAGTATATTCATCCCAACATGTTTTGTAATGACGGCACTGCGTTCCCCGCATACCGATGAACCAAGCGCTATTTCAAGCGCAACCTTTTCATTGACAGACCATTCGTGATTGATTTTTTCATGTATCGCTTCCATGAGCTCTGTTATCGGAAAACCAGGAACTCCAGTCACATTTTTAACGCCGCTATCCCGAAGCGCAGAAACCACTGCATACAGACCGTTCACAAAACCACCGATTCATCATTTCGTGAAAACCAGGGGAGCGCAGCGAGTGCGCCTATGATGCCTTTGCCCCCGATACAAATCTCAACATTGTTCTCCTGCGCGGTCTTTAAAGTAAGTTCTTTTGTAATCATTTTGCTTCTGCAAAGCCTGCTGTATTCCATAAGAGCGGAAGCATCAAAATCCGATAATGCCACCATCCCGGTCTCAGGCGAGACGCTGTATTCCAGGAGCCCTTCTTTTATCTTACCAAGCAATTCTTCCCTCGCACCCGGTGTGCAGGCAAATTCAAGTACGGTAGCCACACAGTTCTGTGTTTTGTCTGGAACAGGATAAAGCTGGACAAGGGTATGGGAGATATATTTATGCTCATTTGAATCAACCGCATCTGCGATATTGTGCGCCAGCGTCCATGTCGCTCCAACCTCTTTTGAGTCGGTATTATCGATTCCGACAAGCACCCTCTCCCTTCGCGGGATGACAATTGTGCCACTTGCACGCTTTCCTCCGCCTGACTCTGTAATATCGCATCGCAGAACGCCCTTCGCATAAGCCCTGCATGTTGTTGCGCCCACGCCGCCGCCTCCAAGACCGCTGTAGGTTATTTCTATCTCGTCATCATTTACAAGGACAGATTCAATACCAGCGGCTGCTGTTGAAGATTGGAGGGCAAGAGATGAAGTCCCGGTTTTTACAAGGTAACGCATCATATCCCCAACGGCGCGGCTTTTCATGACGAGCGGGCTTTTGGAATAATGGTACAAAGCCCACGCCGAACCCCCATAGCAGCTGGAATGTTCCATTAGTTCCACATATTCGTTTTTGCGGTCTGCTACTGCGTAAATACCTTTGTATGGGATATTATAAGGGTCTTGGAGGTGCATAAACATTGGTTTTAAGTATTTTATCTAATATATGAGTATTTGGGAAATAAATATGTTCAATAAATTCTTATTGCTATTTTTAGTGTTTTTGGTTAGTTTAAATGGAGTTCATGCACTTGAAGATGGGGTTTCAATCCCGCTTGTGGCAGATAGAAGCACAGATAGCGGGGATGAAGGGGTTCTTCTGACCGCCCAGGTGATAGTCACCAACGGCACAGGTCATGTTTTTGTGGACACAAACCCATACACGCAGGTTGACCTCCAGGGGTCGGCAAGGCTTGCCGCCATGGTGGCTTCTGACGTATTAGGCATAGACGAAAGAGCGTATGATTTTTATTATATTATTGATATCAGTTCGCCTATCATTGGAGGACCGTCAGCAGGCGGGGCGCTGACCGTAGCTACAATTGCGGCCATAAACAACTGGACCCTGAAACCGGGCGTTGTCATGACCGGCATGATAAACCCGGATGAGTCGATAGGACCGGTGGGCGGTATTCCTTACAAACTTGAGGCTGCGGCAGCTAAAAATGCAACAATTTTCCTCATACCGCAGGGGCAGAGCACGGTTACCATCCAGAATACTACCAGCAAAACAAACGGTCCTTTTATTATCAACCAGGTAAAGACAGAAAACGTTGATGTGGTTTTACTTGGGAAAAAATTAAATGTTACTGTAAATGAAGTGGGTACAATCCAGGAAGCTGTTCTGGTTTTTACAGGTCATGAAATCAATATACCAATATTCAATGGTACCATCCTTACCCCGGATTATCTTGAGCTGCTCAAACCTCTTGCTGCAAGATTAAAAAACGAATCCGGCAATATGTATAATGGAACGGTATCTCTGGTTCCGGATGACATTTTCCTGAAGCAGGCAAAACAAATCCAGACGAATGCGAATAACATGTATGCCGGGAAGAAATATTATGCAGCGACATCTCTTTACTTTAATTCCATTATAGACATGCGTATTGCACAGTGGAATTACGGATACGGCAAAGCTCCAGATAAAGAACAATATCTTACCGGGCTTGTCAATAGTGTTGAAAACCAGATACAGAGTTCAGAGAAAGACCTTGATAACTTTAAACTGTTTGGAGTAAGCGATGTAGGAGCCGTCGGCGCGGCTGAATCCAGGATAACGGCTGCAAGAGCAAAACTGGAAGAGGCAAAAAGCCTTAATGATTCGGCAGAAAAAATCCAGTCGCTTGCTTTTGCAAATGAAAGGGCGCGCACAGCCCAGTGGTGGCTGACGCTTGCAGAGCCCACCGGGAAAATCATACCTGAAAGTACATTAAAAGACCGCGCGGGCTGGTACCTGAGCCAGGCGCAATCAATCAGTACCTACGTGCAGGCACTGCTGACAGAAAGCAGCGGGCATCCAGTCGTTTCAGACGATAATAGTATAAACCTCGCCCAGCAGGAGATGCAGCACGGGTATTATTCAGGTGCGATTTTCGACTCCCTTCAGATCACTGTGAAATCAAGTACAGCCATAGGGTTATTGGGGGTTCAGGATGCGAACAAAAAGATAGAACAGAGCGCCAGTGATGCGGAAGCTGCAATAAACGAAGCAAGGATGAACGGTGTAGAGCCCACGCTTGCGGTAAGCGCGTATGAATATGCCGAAACCATGACAGATCCTTTCGACAAGATTTCCCAGTATTCATATGCGAAAATGGTAGCAAAAACCCTGGTTGTTCTAAATTCCCATGCCGTAGCATCGGATAAAAAACCTGCAAAACCCACCATTACCCCTTATGTGCCTGAGCTTATAGTGCCGACAACAACTGCACAGACACAAAAAACAAGAGCAGTTCCGGCATTTGAAGCGATTGCTGCGATAGCGGCTGTATTGATGGTAAGACGTTTTAAAAAATGAAAAGATAAGTCTTATCCGCCGCTCACGGCCGGGAGTATCGATATCTCGTCTGCATCCTTCACAGGGCTTGCCAGGCCATTTAAATGCCTGATGTCCTCGCCGTTCACGTACAGGTTGACAAACCGCCGCACTTCACCTTTGTCAAGGATACGGCGCTCAAAATCCGGGCCGAATTGTTCAACTAATTTATCCAGCACGGTTTTAACTGTCGTATCGCCAAGTTCCAGAATCGTTTCGCGAGCATGGGTAACATTGCTCAATGCAGATGAAAATCTTATTTTGACCATTTGTATCACCTTTAGGAATGCGCAAGGGGTGAAGCCACTTGCTGTTTATGAATATCAATGCCGGGCGCGGTGAGTTTTTCAAACTCGCTCAGCATGGGCTTAATAACAGGCGGGCGCTGCAATGATTTAAGTAATGTCTCCTGCGCCTTGAGACCATTTCCTGTAACATAGACCACGACGCGTTCATCGTGCTGTATGTGTCCGCTTTCAACAAGTTTCTGTAAACCCGCGATGGTAGTGCCTCCTGCGGGTTCTGTGAATATGCCTTCAGTCCTTGCAAGAAGATGTATTGCTTCAATGATTTCGGTATCGGTAGGTGTTGCCGCATAGCCGCCTGAATCCAGGATTGTCTTCTTTGCATAGTACCCGTCAGCCGGATTGCCTATCGCAAGGCTGTGCGCCACTGTCTCGAAGTTTCTCACCGGGATTACTTCGCTATTATGCTGGACAGCGCAGGATATTGGTGAACAATTGAGCGGCTGCGACCCTGAAATCCTGACATCCGCTTTGTCCACAAGGCCAACACGTTCAAGTTCCTTGTACCCGCGCGAAATGGCACACAGCAGCGCCCCGCTTGCCATTGGAGCCACGATATGGTCGGGAACCTGCCATTTCAACTGCTCAGCCGTTTCATAAGCCAGCGTCTTGGAACCTTCAGTATAATAAGGACGGATATTTATATTCACAAAAGCCCAGTCAGGATGCGAGTCTGCCACCTCGCTTGCAAGGCGGTTGGCGTCGTCGTACGTGCCTTCCACCGCGACGACGTTGGGGCCGTAGATGAGCATCTGGACAATCTTGCCAAGCTCGATTGTGGCAGGGATGAAAATATAAGCTGGCAATCCTGCCTTCGCTGCGTGCGCCCCTACGGCTGCCGCGAGGTTGCCCGTGCTTGCGCATCCCACGGCTTTTACATCGAATTCGATTGCTTTTGATATAGCTACCGATGTCACCCTGTCTTTAAAGGAGTTGGTGGGATTCACGGATTCATCAAGGATATAAAGTTCATCAAGGCCAAGCACCGCGCCAAGGCGGTCTGCGTGATGAAGCTTATTGAAACCCGCACCGAGGTCGATGCGTTTTTCGGATTCAAGGGGCAGGAGGTCTGCGTATCTCCATATGGATTTCGGGCCTGCTGCGATTTTCTCTTTGCTGATATGGTTAGAAATATAATCCCAGTCGTAATTGACTTCAAGGGGGCCAAAGCACTCATAACATGTATTCTGGATAACCGCAGGGTACTCGGCGCCGCATTCCCTGCATTTCAATCCGATAACGTGACTCATTAACTTCACCGAGGCATAATACAACATTACTATATATAATATTTACCATGCGAGTAGATAACCCAGAGTAATAAAATAGAGGTACGAGTTAAATCACCGCAAAGACGCAGAGGACGCTGAGTTGGACAATAGCTGTGTCCTTTGCGGTCTTTGCGCCTCAGCGGTGAATTAGTTCACTCACTATCGGTTTTATCCCCGGTTTCTATCCCGTTCCTCACATCCACAGCAATGCCCTTCTTGAACGCGAGCATTTCAAGTGGAGACAGCACGGCTTTCCCTGTAGCGAGCAGGCGGTCGTTTTCATCCACCACGAGAACTTCCTCGCCAGCCCTGACATCAGGGTCAACAGCAACCACATGCCGCGAAAAAGCGGTTTTGCCCTTCGCCACGAAAGGCGCAGCATCGCTGTTAACTACTACCCTGCGACCGGGATAGCCAATTAATCCATGAAGCTTCCCTGCGCCCATGATGCTGAGTGTAAGCATGCCGTCCTTTGCCCTGATTGTGGCTATCCGGTTATTATCAAGCAGTATCTGGCGGATTCTTTTTGTTGTTGAGAACTTGAATTCCACGTTGTCAGGGAAAAGAGCTTCGCCGGCGCCGAGACCAAACTGGTAGTCGGCTATGGTTCTGATGCGCTTTAGATGGGACGCATGTTGTTGGGACATTTGAGACATTTAATACTCCGCAAACGCTGAATATGAACGAATCATATTTCATTATATCCCTTAACAGTTTAATAAATTATAAGTGTTCGCGGGTGAAATTACCAATTATGCAAGCAATCACCTCATCCCGCATGGCAGCCATCGACGCCAATTGCGAATATCTCGGGATAAAACGCATACAGCTCATGGAAAATGCAGGCGCTGCTGTCGCACGGGCCGTTAAAGAAAGGATAAGCTCGGGCAAAATCGTAATCATTGCAGGAAGAGGGAATAATGGAGGCGACGCATTCGTGGCTGCGCGGCACCTATCAGGATATGATGTCACGGTGATTCTTATCGGAAAAAAAGAAGAGCTTAAAACAAAAGAGGCTGCGCATAACTGGAAAGCTCTTGAAAATACATCAATTCAGCTAATCGAAGCCGCAGATTCAACAGCGATTGACCGTTCCATGATAAAAGATGCCGACGTGATTATTGACGGGATTTTCGGGACAGGAATTCGCGGGAAAATACACGAACCTGAATCTTCCGCCATCGATCTTATCAATGGCTCAGGCTCTTTTGTCATCTCAGTGGATGTGCCGTCCGGATTTGACCCTGACGGGGGCGAGTTTGAGAAATCCGTTCATGCAGGGCTGACCCTTACGTTCCATAAAATGAAAACGGGATTGCTATCCGAAAACGCCCGTGAATATGCAGGCGAAATCCGTGTGGTTGATATAGGCATACCTCCGGAAGCTGAATTTTTTGTTGGCCCCGGCGATATCCAGCCATTTTTGAAAAGACCTGTAGAAAGTCATAAAGGCGATGCGGGAAGGGTTCTGGTCATAGGAGGCGGCGCATATTCAGGAGCACCAGCGCTTGCCGCACTAGGGGCTCTCCGTGCCGGCGCCGATATAGTTACGGTGGCAGCGCCGCGGAATGTTTCAGATATAATCGCTTCTTTTTCCCCAAATCTCATCGTTCGCGGGCTTTCAGGCGATAGGTTAGTGGAAGACGATATTCCTGTTATCTCCGAGCTTATCGCAAAACATGATGTGGTCGTAATGGGAATGGGACTTGGGACAGAGGATGAGACCTTTTCGGCTATTAAAAAAATAGTTCCTCTGTGCAGGAAAGCCGTAATCGATGCCGATGCCCTGACGCCGGAACTTGTTCACCTGCTGAACAGGAACATAATCATTACGCCTCATAAGGGTGAAATGAAACGATTATCCGGTGTTGATGTTCCCCTTGACCAAAAAGAAAAAACCAAATTCATTATGGATTTCGCCAGAGAATATAAAGTAAATGTACTGATAAAAGGCGCCATTGATATCATCTCAGATGGAATCGAGGTCAGAGCAAACAGGACGGGAAATGCAGGTATGACCGTCGGTGGGACGGGAGACGTGCTTGCAGGCCTGACAGGCGCCCTTTATGCAAAACACGAAGCTTTCCCAGCGGCATGCGCAGGAGCGTTTATTAATGGCGCAGCTGGCGACCTTGCATTTACGGAATTTGGATACGGCCTTCTTGCGACTGATGTCATTGATTATATCCCGGCGGTGATGAAAACATGAGAGAGATACTGGCAGATATAGAACGAAATAGAATAAGATTGGTATTCAAGCATGATGAAGATGGGACCATAATCCGGTTAAAACTAAATGAGGCAAAAGCCCTGTCAGGAAAACTGGATGAACTGCTTTCGGATTTTGAAAAGAGAAAACAAGTTCGGATAGATTGAAAATGTTTTCGCATATACAGGATGACAGGGCAAAGATGGTTGATATCAGCGATAAGAAAGAGGTTAAAAGGCGTGCGGTGGCTGTCGGCGAGATACAATTGAAGCCCGGAACCATCGAGGCTATCAAGAACAAACAAATTGAGAAGGGGTCGGTGCTTGAAACCGCGCGCATCGCTTCAATCATGGCAGTCAAGCAGACGTCTTTTGTGATACCGATGTGCCATCCGATACCTGTAACAGGCATCGATGTCCGGTTTGAGATAAACGGGGACTCAATAATTGCAACAGTCGAAGTAAGAACGATTGGAAAAACAGGGGTGGAGATGGAAGCGCTGCACGGTGTTAATGTGGCGCTGCTTACAATATGGGATATGGTGAAATCACAAGAAAAAGACGAAACGGGTAACTATCCGTTTACATTAATCAAAAACATCAAGGTATTAGAGAAATTCAAAGAACATTAATAGGAGTAGGGATTAGGTATCTAATAAAAACGATGGGTCGAAGGAGACTGAGGGTACTAAAGGCATTAGATACCTAATTCTACAACAATATTCATGAAGGTTTTAATAGTATTTAATATTTACGCTTATATTATATGATATAAATAATTATTATTATCATTATGATATGCATGTGCTCCGGGTTATCTCGCCTGCGATATTTGTATGCATCATCTTTTTCACATTTTCGATATCCTGCGTCTGCCCCAATACCCACATAAGTTTGACAAGCGCCACTTCAGAAAGCATGTCTTCTCCTTCGATTGCGCCCGCCTTTAACATATCCCTGCCCGTATCGTAAACGCGGTCGCATACCCTCCCGCTGATGCATTGCGAGGTTATGACAACCGGTATGCCGGCATCTACTGTTGATTTGATAACCGGAACCCATTCTGTTGAAACGTGCCCGAGACCGGTGCCTTCAATCACAATGCCTTTATAACCTGAGCCTGAATGGAATAAAAGAGATTCGCTGCTTGCGCCTGTAACGTATTTTAAAAGGGCGCATTTGGATTCGAGCTTATCATGGATCGCCAGTTCTTTCTCGCCCCGCTTAACATACGATGTGAGGGGCCTAATCTCGCGTGACGAGTATTCGACCCGTCCTATTGGCTTTGTGTTGATTGACTGGAATGCATCGCGGCGCGAAGTGTGCATTTTCCGTACCTTTGTTCCCCTGTGGATATAGCAGAAATCGTCGCTAGTTCCGCCGTGCATCACCACGCATACCTCGGCGATGTCGCTCACCGCCACAGAAGCGGCGCATATAGCGTTCATGGCATTGTCGCTGCTTGGCCTGTCTGCGCTTCGCTGGGAGCCGACAAGCACGATAGGAACAGGCGTTTCAATCATGAACGATAATGCTGCGGCCGTGTACATCATGGTATCAGTGCCGTGCGTAATAATGATACCGTCGGCGCCATTTTTGATTTCCTCATATACAGCGCGCGCAAGCTCCACCCAGTAGGAAGGGCGCATGTTCTCGCTAAGGATACTGTAAATCATGCGGCAGTTATAATCTGCTATTTCTTCAAGTTCAGGGATTGCACGAAGGATATCATCTGCCGAGAATTGCGAAGTCACGGCGCCTGTGCGGTAATCTATCTTGCTTGCGATTGTCCCGCCTGTCGAGAGGATGGAGATGTTAGGCAGCTTTCCTTTTTTTTTCCCGGCGCGAACAGGTTCACTGTGTGGTTTTTTCTCTTCTTTTTTCTCAAGCAGGGTTATGGATGCGGATTCGCGCTCAAGCCCGATATTGTAACCATTTTTTAATTTCAGGACTATGCTTTCCGTCTGTGAAGGCATCAGTACCCCTTCATAGCGGACGCCTTTACTTTCCACCCTGACTTTATCGTATTCTTCTGCCTGCATGTTATCCTGTTTTATAATAGCAGAAGATAATAAAAAACTATGCTCTTCACCAACCAATACTATTATGTCGCAGTGGTCACACAGTAATAACATAGAAAGGGAGGTTATGTCTATGCCAGTTCTTAAAAAAAGAAAAACGTATTCTGAGAAATGCCCGGTGTGCGGCGGTGAAATCCATCCGCTGAGCGATGAAACAATTTATTTTGACGAACTTCCACCTGATGCTGCGGTTCTTGCCGAGGTGAGCCCTGGTCATTGGATAAAAGTTGTTGAAAGGAAGCCCGCAAGAACATAAACCTTAAAGAGCTAGTATGATAAATTGGGGATATGGTCAGAGTAATCGGCATAGACCCGGGCACGAAAAGTTTTGATTTTTGCGGTCTGGAAGATGACACGGTAATCCTTGATACTTCGATACCAACCAGGGATATAATCAAAGACCCCGGACTGCTCTCTGATATTATAAAAAAAACCGGAGCCGAACTCGTGGTGGGGCCATCCGGGTTTGGCATTCCGGTAACCGGTATCAAAGACATAGGAGAGAGGGAATTGTTCCTTATGTCGCTTATCAAAAAAGAAGACAAAAAAAGTAATCTCGGGATGCGCGCATCGATTAACCAGATGAAAAAAAATGAGCTTCCCGTCTTTTTCATTCCAGGTGTGATTCATCTCCCGACAGTCCCGAATTTTCGGAAATTAAATAAAATCGATATGGGTACGGCTGATAAACTATGCTGCGCCGCTCTTGGGATTCGGGACCAGGCATTGAGGTACGAAAAGAGTTACAGTGAAACATGTTTCATATTACTGGAAATGGGATACGGATATACGGCTGCCATTGCAGTAAACAATGGAAAAATCGTAGATGGTATCGGAGGAAGCTCCGGTAATATTGGTTTTCTTTCTCTGGGCAGCATGGACGCAGAGCTTGCTTATCTTCTGGGAGGATTTAATAAAGAGCTTATTTTCAAAGGGGGCGTTGAGACTCTTGCAAAAACACCCGAAAAATTGATGGAACATGAGGATGCTTTGAATGCATATCTTGAGGGTGCAACCAAAAATGTCCTT
The DNA here is from genome assembly GCA_041494705.1 of Candidatus Methanoperedens sp. GTDB lineage: Archaea > Halobacteriota > Methanosarcinia > Methanosarcinales > Methanoperedenaceae > Methanoperedens. Next base: position 385,312 of record JBGQBI010000001.1, on the reverse strand, counting down.
GCGCTTACAGCATCGGTTAAACCGGATGAAATCCTTGTTTCGGGGAGGATTTCAAGGGTCAAGGGGCTTTTTGATGAATTAAAAAGGCGAATAGATGTTGCGCCGGTAAGAAGACTTGGGGGTTTTGGTGTGAAGAACGTTAAAGAAGCAGCCCAGGGAGCTGCGCTTATTGCGAATGGTCTTGCGGGGGGGAAATATTCCGAGCTTATCAAGGTAATGCAGATAAGAGAAGCGAAAGGTACGTCGCTTGATTATATTTTATTGCCTGAAATCGATTCCCTGAAAAAAGAATACGGTGTCTGATTCACAAAGCTTTTTAAATAAACAAAACATCTTGGAGTTTCGCGCTGGGCTCGTGGCTTAGCTTGGATATAGCGCCGGGCTTCTAACCCGGATGTCGAGGGTTCGAATCCCTCCGGGCCCGCTTAAAATATATCCTGGCAAAAATCAATAGCGCCTCGGTGGCTTAGAGGTATAGCGCGTCCTTGGTAAGGACGAGGTCGAGGGTTCAATTCCCTCCCGGGGCTTCCAGATACATTTTCTCCAACTTTTTACAATTTTTATCCATCCGCATCATACAAATAACTTATAAACTATTCATGCTAAATGTGGCACTCCAATGCTCACCAAAATCATCATTGAAGGTACAACAAGTGTTGAGGTGCCAGTCCCGGATGAAGACTCGAATTTCCCCCCATCTTCGGTCGCAGTATTCTACAATCCCGCAATGCAAATGAACCGTGATGTAGCCGTGGCAGCAATAGCATGTTTCTCAAAAAATAATCCCGAATACACATACCTTGACGCCCTCTCAGCGTCAGGAATCCGGGGACTTCGCATCGCAAAAGAGGTCGGGCTCAATATCACGATGAGCGATTGGGAAGATACATCCTTTGAACTGATAAAGAAAAATATCGAACTCAACGCCCTCGCAAATTGCACAGCGATTAAAAGAAACGCCAACGTGGTGATGCTTGACAACAGCTTCGACATCATAGACCTTGACCCTTTCGGAAGCCCGGCGCCGTTTTTGGACGCAGCATGCCGCTCGACAAAGCGCCTCCTGTGCATTACAGCCACAGATACGGCGCCACTTTGCGGCGCGCACAAGAAAGCTGGTATCAGGAACTATGCCGCCGTTCCCCTTAAGACCGAGTATTATCCTGAGATGGGAGTCCGCATCCTCATGGGCGCTGTAGCGAGGACTCTGGCGAAGCACGATAAAGCCATGACGCCTCTTTTATCCTACGCTTCGGCGCATTATGTCAGGCTTTTTGCAACAGTAAAAAAAGGAATCAACGAGGCGGATGAATGTTTGAAGAATATGGGATTCATTTCCCACTGCTTTGGCTGCGGCGCAAGGGAGTGGAAATACGGGCTTGCGGTACACATGGAAGAGAAATGCCATGTGTGCGGGCACACCACATCGCTTGCCGGGCCTCTCTGGCTTGGAAGGCTGCATGATAGCGATTTTTGCGGGGAGTTACTCGGTGAGATTGAAAAACGGGGATTTAAGGAAGCTCTGAAACTCATTGCCACATGCAGGGATGAGCTTGATATTCCGATGCATTACGACATTCATAAAGTGTGTAAAACCCTTGGGATAACTGCGATGTCGACGGTCGACCTTATTTCTGCTTTGAGAGAGAGAGGTTTTCAAGCTTCACGGACACATTTTTCCGGAATTTCGTTCAAGACGGATGCAGGGATTGAGGAGATAAAGGGGGTTGTGAGGGAACTGAATCAGAAAAACCATTAAAAATACCATAAATTAAATAACAACAACGCCAATTAAGCCAAAGAAACCATGGCTCCTGTAAAACTCACAGACACAACCCTCCGCGACGCCCACCAATCCCTCATCGCCACACGTATGCGAACAAGGGACATGCTTCCCATTGCAGAAAAGATGGACGAGGCAGGCTTTTTCTCTCTCGAGGTATGGGGCGGCGCGACCTTCGACGCCTCAATACGCTATTTAAACGAAGACCCGTGGGACAGGCTCCGGGCGCTTAAAAAGGTCATCAGGAAAACCCCGCTCCAGATGCTCCTTCGCGGTCAGAACCTCGTGGGTTACAGGCATTATTCTGATGACATTGTTGTCAAATTCGTGGAACATGCCGCCGAATCCGGCATTGATATTTTCAGGATTTTCGATGCTGTAAACGACATCAGGAACATGGAAGTATCGATTAAAACCGCAAAGCGTGTGGGCGCCCATGTGCAGGGCACTGTATGTTACACAATCAGCCCGGTACATCCCATTCCGCTGTATGTAAAGATGGCAAAGGAGCTTGAGGAAATGGGATGTGATTCACTATGCATCAAGGATATGGCAGGTCTCATCTCGCCGCAGAACGCCTATGACCTTGTGAGCGCCCTGAAGGAAGAAATCAGCATTCCTGTTGACCTGCACAGCCATTGCACGAGCGGGATGGCTCCCATGAGCTACATGTTTGCATGCGAGGCAGGGGTTGATATTCTTGATACAGCTTTCTCGCCTTTTGCATGGGGTACATCACAGCCGCCAACGGAAACGACCGTAGCTGCGCTGCGCGGGACGCCTTATGATACGGGACTTGACCTGCTTCTTCTCACAGAGATAAAGAAATACTTCGAAGAATTAAAGGAAAAATATCGCGGCATCCTTGACCCCATTTCGGAAAGAATTGACACGAACGTGCTAAAATACCAGATTCCGGGAGGAATGCTCTCCAATCTCGTATCGCAGTTAAAAGAGCAGAATGCGCTTGACAAATACGAAGCTGTCCTTGCTGAGATGCCGCGGGTACGTGAAGAACTGGGTTATCCCCCGCTTGTTACGCCCACGAGCCAGATAGTGGGCACGCAGGCCGTGCTGAACGTGCTGATGGGTGAGCGCTACAAGATAGTACCGAAAGAAGTGAAGGATTATGTCAAGGGTTTGTACGGGCGCACGCCTGCCCCGATAAGCAGGGAGATAATCACTAAAATACTCGGGGATGAAAAACCCATTACATGCCGGCCTGCTGACCTTTTGCCTCCTGAGCTTGAGAGGGTGACAAAAGAGGCGGAAGCTCTCGGAATTGTCAAAAAACCGGAAGATATCCTGACGTATGCGCTGTATCCGGCGATAGCTCCAAAATTCTTGCGCGGGGAAGCTAAGGAAGAAGCGCTTGAGGCTCCAAAACCCAATAACGGGAAAGCTGCGCCCCTGCCAACCGAGTTCAAAGTGGAGGTTGACGGCGATTTATTCAATGTTAAAATCGTGTCCGCCGGAGGCGGAATGTCAGTTCGCCCCGCAGAAGCGGCGGAAAGGCCAAAAGCAGTGGACGGCGCCGTTACAGCGAGCATGCAGGGGATGGTTCTCAAAATAAAGGTGAAAAAGGGCGACTCGGTAGCTAAAGGCGATGTCGTGATGGTTCTTGAAGCCATGAAGATGGAAAACAATATCCATGCACCCCATGGCGGCGCCGTGAAAGACATATTAGTTAAAGAAGGCAGCACGGTGAGCGCAGGGGATGTATTGCTCGTAATCGGGTGAAGACATGTTCAGGAAAGTATTGATAGCAAACCGCGGTGAAATCGCAATCCGTGTCATGCGTGCGTGCAGGGAACTTGACATTAAGACTGTTGCGGTTTACAGTGAGGTTGATAAGAATGCTTTATTTGCAAAATATGCGGATGAAGCCTATCCCATAGGTCCAGCCCCGGCTGTTCAGAGCTACCTGAATATGGATGCCATACTCGATGTTGCGCATAAAACAGGAGCTGAGGCGATTCATCCCGGTTACGGCTTCCTTGCCGAGAACCCGGAATTTGCAGGGAGATGCGAAAAAGAAGGAATAAAATTCATAGGCCCTTCAAGTCATACAATTGAAAGCGTGGGAAGCAAAATTGAAGCCAAAAAAACCATGAGGGCGGCTGGAATCCCGGTCATACCCGGAAGCGAGAATGGCATCGAAGACCTGGATACGGCGGTGGAAGTTGCAGAAAAGATAGGTTATCCTGTCATCGTGAAAGCTTCGGCAGGCGGCGGCGGCATAGGGATGAAAGTTGTGCGGAAAACAAGCGAACTTCAGGAAACCCTCGAATCAACCCGGAGAGTGGCAAAATCATCGTTCGGGGATGCCACGGTATTCATAGAAAAATACCTTGAAGAGCCGCGCCATATAGAATTCCAGATACTTGCGGATTCATACGGAAATATCATCCACGTTGGAGACCGCGAATGTTCTATCCAGCGAAGACACCAGAAACTTATTGAAGAATCCCCTTCTCCCATAATGACTCCGGAATTGAGAAAAAGGATGGGCGACGATGCTGTAAAAGCCGCCGCAGCGGTCAATTATACCAATGCAGGAACCATCGAATTCCTTTATTCAAAAGGCGACTACTATTTCCTTGAGATGAACACACGTTTGCAGGTGGAACATCCTATAACCGAGGTCGTAACTGGAGTGGATCTTGCTAAGGAACAGTTAAGGATAGCATCAGGAGAGAAGTTAAGCTATAAACAGAAGGATATCCGCCAGATAGGGTGGGCGATTGAATGCCGCCTCAATGCTGAAGACCCGCTTAACAACTTTACGCCAGCTCCAGGGAAATTGCGAAGATACCGCTCATCAGGTGGTCCGGGAGTGCGTGTGGACAGCGGCGTGCACACAGGATTCACCATAACGCCTTTCTACGATTCGCTTATCTCGAAGCTCACGGTATGGGGCAGGGACAGGAATGAAGCCATAGCCCGTATGAAACGTGCTTTATACGAATATATTATTGTCGGGGTAACCACGAACATACCTTTCCACAAAGCTGTTATGAATAACGAATATTTCAGGCGAGGTGAACTGACCACGCATTTCATCGAAGACCATAATATCATAGCAGAGGTTGAAAAAATAGTAGCGGCTGAAAAAGAAAAAGGCGCAACTCTGGCTTCGGCTCTTGGCGCGGACGATAAGAAAGTAGCTGCAATAACAGTTGCTATCGGCGCATATATGCAGAATGCAAGAGCAGGGGGAGCTAAATGAAAAACTTTATGAAAGTTTTATATAACGACGGGTATGGTGCGCCATACCCGGACACGTCCTCCCGAGACGTGACTCGGGACGTCATAAAGGGGCGTGACCCTTTATGAATATAAAAGATAAAATTCTTGAAAAACTCATCACGAATGAAGGGAAGTCCATTTCAGGTGAGGAACTCGCCCATGAGCTTTCAGTTTCAAGGTCGGCTATCTGGAAGCATATCAAGGCATTAAGGGATGAAGGATATTCGATTGACTCTTCGACAAATATCGGATACAGCCTGACCGGCGCTCCGGACTCATTGGCTCCGGGCGGGATTAAAGCAGGGCTTAAGACGAATATTATCGGGAAAAACATACAGTATTTTAAGGAAACCGAAAGCACGAACATAATTGCCCGTGAAATGGCAGGTTCAGTCGAAGAGGGGACGGTTGTGATAGCCGAATCACAGACAGGCGGGCGCGGGCGTCTCGGGCGGAAATGGCTATCACCGGAAGGCGGGATATGGCTTTCTATCATCCTGAAGCCGAGGATACAGCCGTTATATGCGCCGAGAATTACGCTCATGGCGGGCGTATCTGTTGCAAAAACAATCCGAAGCCTGGGTATTCCTGCAAAAATAAAATGGCCCAACGACATTTTGATAAACGGGAAAAAAGTATGCGGCATCCTCACAGAGATTGAGGCGGAAATCGATATGATAGAATATTGTGTGGTGGGTATCGGAATAGATGCCAATGTTGATACCGAATCATTCCCTGAAGAAATCAGGGACAGTTCAACATCATTGAAAAAAGAGCTGGGGCGTGAGATAAATCGCGTCGATTTTGTGCAGAAGCTCTTGTCGGAATTCGATTCCCTTTATTTGAGATTCCAGAAAGATGATTTCCCGTCCATACTTGAAGAATGGAGGAATATGTCCGCCACCATCGGGGAATGGGTAAAGATTACAACCCAGAGCAGGACAATATACGGTGAAGCGATAGGCGTGGACAATGAAGGCGCGCTGATTCTTGAAACTGATGAAGGAAAGCTTGAAAAAATAGTCGCAGGGAACTGCGAGCATCTGAGAAGACCCTAGAATATGGCATTTAAGCACATTGCAATTGTCGCCGGACTGATTGTTTCAATACTTTTTGCCGGGTGTTTGTCTGAAAATGCTTTTAAAACTAAAGATACGGTCTTTGAGCTCAAGCCTTCCGAAGTGGCCATCAAGAACGGTGAAACCGGCGAGGTCATGATTAGAGTTACCAATAACGGGAAATCCACTATACATCCTGTTGCCCGGTTTAGCGTGAACTCAAGCGATAGCCATTATGTGAATTTTACCCCTGAAAGTTACGATTTAGGCGCTCTGCGCCCGGGTGAGGATTCCGGATTCAGGATAGTGGAAATAAGAGCAACACTTGCGGCAGGGACGGAGATAAAATATCAGGCGAAGGCTGAACTGGTTTATAATAATACAGTCATAGAGGGTAATGAAATTATTATTACGGTCAAGGGGTAACTATGCACGACGAATTAAAAGCTGAACTTAAAAATATTGAAACGAGTTACAATGGGAAAAATTTCCTGGCAATCGTCAATCAGGTGAAAAAAGATAAGGTAAATGATGACGAGCTGCTCGGGCTTATAGAAAAAACAAGCAGGAAGAGATTTGGGGAAAAGGTGTCTTTCACGCTGAAGGTCCCTCTTGGGAACCTGTTGGAGACGATTGTCACAATTGCAGCCATAATCCTGGCATTCCAGGCAACCTCAAACTGGATGTTGTATGCTAGCGCCATTATTTTGATGGCCACGCTTCACCCGCTTTCACATTATATCACAGGCGCCTTATCCGGCATCAGGTTCACGCATTATTATCTCAATGGCCCGGCGCGGGTTGAGCCAACGCTCAGAATAGATTACTCCTCATACCTGAAAGCAAAGGCATTGGGAAGGGCGCTCATGCACTTATCAGGCGTTATTGGGACTATCGCGGCGCCCGTGATTGTGGCTTTCATAGCCGTTTACAATGGTGAAAATGCAGCATCGGTGAATCTCTTTTATCTTTTCATATTGCTTATTGTCTTTGAACTTTTGACCTCTACGAAGATAGGGGATTTGATGAAAGCAAAAAGGGAGTACGGCTACAGGTAACCAACCAGCTATTTATAGTTAAAAACTAAACAATTAATACTATCTTTGCGACCTTTGCGTCTTAGCGGTGAATAAAAACACGCACCGCAAAGGCGCTAAGTACGCAAAGTATTCACAATAATATGTTTGAAAAATTAGTTCTCTAGCTATATAACATGAATAACATTATTTCGTTTGAGAACAAAAAGTGATGAATTATGAAACAGATACAGGTAACACTCACGCCCCGTGAATCAAAAAGAATTATTGCCATGGGAGTAAAAAAACTCCCGGTTGTCCGGCAGGCGCTGGAAAAGGGAATAATCCTGATAACCCTCGGCACCACCAATGCGTATGTGGCCGAAGAGCTTACGGGCAGGAAAATTGACCATTTAAGATACGCAGCAGGTTACATTGACGGGACGGCTGCAGTCGTGCCGCAGGAAAAACGACTGCCCATGATTGCTTTGAAAAACGGTAGGGAAGTGAGCGCCGAGAACATAATCAATGAAATGACATCCCAGGACGTGGTCATAAAAGGGGCAAACGCCATCGACCCTGACGGCATAGCAGGTGTGATGCTGGCAAATCCTATGGGCGGCACCACGGGAAACATAACAGGACCAGTCATGGCAAAAGGCATTAATCTTGTAATCCCGGTGGGTCTTGAAAAATCCATTCCATATTCGATAATTGAGATTTCAAAAAGAATCGGAATCCAGCGCTGCATTAAAGCAACGGGTCTTCCTGTTGGGATGGCGCCGCTTGTGGGCAAAGTCGTTACCGAAGTGGAAGCGCTAACACTTCTGGGCGCAGAGGATGTTTTCCCGATAGGAGCAGGAGGCGTGGAAGGCGGTGAAGGTTCCATAACCCTGTGCGTTATTGGCGAAAGAGCAGAGGAGATTTTTGAACTTGTGCAGAAGGTAAAAGAGAAAAAAGGAGAGCTTTAACGATTCCTTAATCATAACAGGTTTTTCAAACAGTTTTTATGAGTTGCATATTATTCTTTGACGGAGCATGCAGGGGGAATCCCGGACCAATGGCTATCGGAGTTGTATTAATGAAAAATGGAAAAAAACTTGGTGAACTCTCAAAACGCCTTGGTACCGGGACAAACAACATCGCAGAATGGAGCGCGCTGGTAGAGGGATTAAAACTTGCAATTGCGCATGAATGCAAGGAACTTGAAGTGCGCGGGGACAGCCAGCTTGTAATAAAACAGATTTCCGGACAATACAGGGTGAAAAGCGACAAACTCATACCGCTTTTCAACGAGGCAAAAAAACTTTGCAGCAATTTTAAGGAAATAGATTTTAAATGGATTAACAGGGAAGATAATGCCCGTACTGATACATTATCGAACGATGCGCTGGATATGAAAAAGGAAAAATAAAAAAAGAAAAGGGCTGGGTTTTATGCAGCCTCAACGCCTGACGCCTGTGTTGATATTTTTTGGACGCTGAGCAACTGGTTTCTGCCAAGCATCTTGTCAAGATCAAGGAGAATCAAAAGCCTGTCCTCCATCTTGCCAACGCCCCGCACATATTCAGTGCCTATCTTGCTTGCGATAACTGCCGGCGCCGGCTCTACATTATTTTCAGGAAGCCGGATAACCTCGCTCACGGAATCAACAATGAATCCCATTACGGTTTCATCTATATTTGCCACTATTATACGGGTATTCTCGTCCAGTTCTTTTGTTTCCATGCCCATTATCACATTCAGGTTGAGCACAACAATAATCCGTCCGCGAAGGTTGATTATTCCCCTGATATAAGCCGGAGCCTGGGGAATTCCCGTGATACTGGTCATGCGGATGATTTCCTGGACTCTCATAATCTCCACGCCGAACTCTTCTTTGCCTATGTTAAAGACGACAAGCTGGAGTTCATCGCCCGATTTGGTTTTTGCGTCCCGTGGTTGTTTTTCTGCCATGGCGTTCCTATTTTGTCATGTCTTCATCAGGGTTTGAACCTGAGGAACTGTTCTTAGCCCTGGCTTTTTCATCCTTCTTTGCAGCCTTACCTTTTTCCGCTGGCTTGTGTTTCTTAATTTTTTCATGAATAGCTTTATGTTCCGCTTCCTTTCCGGTCCGGTGTTCAATCTCAGGTTTTTGCTCAATCCTTACCGGTTCATGAACCTGTTTTAAATCTGTTGTTACAGCATCGCCGAGTTTGAACTTACCCACTTCAACCTGTAACTCGCTTGATAATCTTGCAAGTTCCTGGGCTGCATTCACAAGCATGTCCATTGACGCTGCCTGCTCTTGTGCCGCCGCTGATGTTTCCTGTGTGCCTGCAGCCGATTCCTGGCTTATTGATGAAACGTCCTCAACCGAAGCTGTTACCTCTTCAACCGATGCTGACTGTTCTTCCGCGGCTGCAGCTATTTCCTGGATCATCGTAGCCACATCTTCTGCCGCCTTTACTATCTGGTTGATTGCCGATACCGTGGATTCTATGGTCCTGGCGCCTTCACCAACAGTTTTTGTGCCCAGTTCCATTGTCGTTACAGCCTGCTTTGTGCCCTGCTGTATCTCTTTTATCAACAAGGTAATCTGGTTCGCGGCATTTCTTGATTCCTCGGCAAGTTTGCGCACTTCATCTGCAACTACCGCAAAACCCCTGCCGTGCTCTCCTGCTCTTGCGGCTTCTATGGCAGCGTTCAGGGCAAGAAGGTTTGTCTGGTCTGCGATAGTGGTTATCACGCTGATAATTTCGCCTATTTGCTGTGATTTGCCGTCAAGCTGTTTTATAACTGTCGCTGAATTATCCACACTTCCCTGGATTTCTGCCATCTTTTGCGCCACATCGCCTGACATTCTGCCCACCTGCTGGGCGGTTGCGCTGGCAGATGTCGCGCCTTCGGCCGCTTTCTGGGAGTTTTGAGCAACCTGCTGGACGCTCTCAGCCATCTCTTTCATGGCGCGGCTTACTTCAGCCATCTTGGAAGCCTGCTGGCTCACCCCATTGGAAATATCCTGCGTTGTGCTTGATATCTGGTCTGATGAAGCTTTCATTTCCTCGCTTGATGCCGATAGTTCCTGGGCTGTATTCGCAACTCTTAATGAGACGTCCTGGACTTTGCCTGTTAAATGCCGCAGATTTCCGGTCATTTTCTGGAAATATGCTGCAAGCTGTCCGAGTTCGTCCTTTGACGAGACATCCACTTCTGTTGTCAAATCCCCCTCAGCTATCCTGTCAGCGGCATTGATAAAACTATTCAGCGGCTTCATGATAGAACGGGTCAATCCGAGACACATTAGTATGGATGAAAATATTACGAAAAAAATAACAAGGATGATTGCCTGTTTAGGGTCAATAAAAGCGCTGACACTGTCACCGTATAAACCCATATATGCTATAATTAGCATCAGCGCATCAACCACGATGAAACTATAAGCGATTTTAATACCAATATTGAACCTGCCGATTGTCAATTCATTTGCTTTATCTATAATATCTATTAATCCCATACGAATCTCCTTATGTTTGGATTTTTTCGATAGTATTAAAAAGATACAATCTAACTAATAAACTAATTTGTGAAAAAGGTGTGAAAAAAGAAAAAAAGAGGAGGCAGTCTTTCAGGTTGTTACTGCTGCCTCTGCGGCTTCTTGGGAAATAGTGTGAACACTGTGCAGTTCGTTTGCGCTGAGTAACTTATCAAGATCAAGGAGAATCAGAAGCCTGTTATCCATCTTGCCAACTCCCCGGACATATTCCGTGCCTATCTTGTTAGCGATAACAGCCGGTGCAGGCTCAACGTTCTTCTGGGGGAGGCGGATGACTTCACTTACGGAGTCAACAATGAAACCCATCACAGTCTCGCCGATGTTCGCAACCACAATGCGCGTATTCTCGTCCTGCTCTTTGCTTTCCATGCCCATTATCACATTCAGGTTGAGCACAACTATAATCCGGCCCCTGAGGTTGATTATTCCCCTGACGTAATTCGGCGCCTGGGGAATCCTGGTGATGCTGGTCATGCGGATAATCTCCTGCACGTTGGTTATCTCAACACCGAATTCTTCGCTGCCTATCATGAAAACGACGAGCTGGAGCTCGTCGTTCGCTGATGGTTGTGCCTTTGGGTCTTGAGTTTTCTCTGCCATTTTTATCTCCTATTCCGGCTTTGTTTCATCTGCATGAGATACCGTCTTTTTCCCTGTTTTCATTGAATCATTTTGTCTGGTTCCGGATTTCTGGTCATGCGTCTCTGTATGCACTTGCTTCGCCGCTGCCTCTTTCTGCTTTACAGGTTCATGCTTAATTTGTTCTGCCTGTTTAAAGACCCGGGATACCGCCTCTCCCAGATTGAATTTCGAAACTTCTGCCTGTAGTTCGTTTGACAGTTTAGCAAGTTCCTGGGCGGCGTTCACCATCTGGTCCATTGAAGCAGCCTGCTCTTCTGCTGCTGCCGAAACTTCCTCTGTGCCTGAAGCGGATTCTTCACTTATTGCAGATACATCTTCAACCGAAGCAGCAACCTCTTCAACCGAGGCAGACTGTTCCTGCGCCGCTGCCGCGATTTCCTGAACCATGGTGGCGACTTCCCCGGCAGCGGTGACAATCTTATTGATAGCAGATACTGCATCCTCGATTGTCTTGGCACCCTCGCCTACGGTCCTGGTGCCCTGTTCCATGCTATCAACTGCCTGTTTTGTTCCCAGCTGGACTTCTTTTATCAGTGAAGTTATCTGGTTTGCGGCATTTCTTGATTCCTCGGCAAGCTTCCTGACTTCATCAGCGACTACAGCAAAACCCCTGCCGTGCTCTCCTGCTCTTGCAGCTTCGATAGCTGCGTTCAATGCAAGGAGGTTTGTCTGGTCTGCAATATTTGTTATCACACCTATTATTTCACCAATCTTTTGCGACCTGCCGTCAAGCTCTTTTATTACAGACGCTGAGTTATCCACGGTCGTCCTGATTTCCGATATTTTGCTCGCCACATCATTGGACATCTTGCCCACTTCCTGGGCGGTATTGCTGGCTGAAGTAGCGCTTTCTGCTGCTTTCTGGGAATTTACTGCAACCTGCTGTACGCTGTCTGCCATCTCTTTTACTGTCCTCGTTATTTCCACCATCTTCGATGCCTGCTGGCTCACTCCGGAAGCAATATCCTGCGTGGTGCTGGATATCTGGTCGGTGGAGGCTTTCATCTCTTCGCTTGATGCTGAGAGTTCCTGGGCTGTTGAGGCTACTCTCAGTGCCGAGCCCTGGACTTTGGAAAGAACGCCTCTTAAGCTCTCGGTCATGGTCGATATGGCCATGGAAAGCTGCCCGACCTCATCCTTTGAATCATTTGTGAGCTGGACTGTAAGGTCGCCAGCTGCGACTTTATTGGATGCCTGGAGCATGCTGTCCACAGGTTTGGTGATTGCCCGGGAGATATATACCCCGATACCGAGACCTGTTACCACTGCTATAATAGATATTATTATTACAGATGCTTTAGCCGTTGAATTCATCTTATCGCTTTCGGCGATTTTTGCTGCTTTATCCGTATCGGCATCGGCAGAAAATTCAGCGACAAGCGGCTCAATCTGGTGGACAACATCCCTGTATTCATTTATTTTGGTTGTAATCTGGCCGTCTACATCCACCAACTTATCAAACGATGCGGTATAGGTTTTAAGCTTGTTATTAATATCATCTTTAACATTCTGCGGCATCTTGCTTGCTGCAAGGTCCTTCATGAGTATCTTTTCGTTATCGTGTAATGTCTTCTGATACACAATGTCTCCCCGCAACATGTAATCCTTCTCATTCCTTCTCAATTGCAGCATATCTGCCAGGAGCACGCTATCCTTCTGTTTATTAATGTCATCTTCAACGCCATGCACCGCAGTCCTGAGTTCACCCTGTAGCCCTGAATTCTCATCCAGTCCTTTTGTCTTATAGAGCTGGACGACCTCCAGGAACTTGGTTTCATATTGATTAATCAACAGCACTATTTTATCTGCCATATCCTTTCTTTCCTGCGGGACATCAAGCTTCTTTATGTCTGTCGCATTTTGCTTGACTTCGGCAGTAGCTTTTGTCACCAGATCAACATAGCTCGGATCAAGCCGCATCAGGAAGTCTTTCTCGGAGCGTCTTGCCTCAAGCATTTTTACATCTATATTAAGAGCTTTTTCTTTCAATGTTACTTCATTTCCCAACAACGATTTTGTCTCGCTGTCAAGGGAACTGAGGGAAGTGATGCTTATCACAGCCACTATTATAAGCAAGATGCTGACAAGGCCGAATCCGCCCAGAAGCTTCTTGCTTAGAGACATATCTTTAATACTTACCATAAAATCCTCCGTTTTCCATTTTAATACATTTTCGTTTTTCGGACTTTCTCTATTGTTCATAAGCAGCAAAACTGCTTTTTCACCGTAATTGGCAAGATGAAAATCTCTTCTTTATAAATCGATTTGTGAAGAAAGTGTGAACTATTTCCTGTTGAAAAGCTTGAATCCCCCGAGAAATTGCGGGAATTCTATCATGCTGATTTTTTTAACCAGATGAGGAATACAGTTAAAATCGGGTTTTTTAAGTAACTTATATGATTTGGTTTCTTTTTTTGTTTTGATTGCATCCTCATTATCCTTGGCCGGTACATTGCCCGAAACTATCTCCTCTTTTTCTTCCTGGACTTTATGCCCCACTATCCCCCTGTCCCTGCCCGCTTTTCCTTTTATTTTTCCTTCATAATAATAAGTTTCAGGCGATTTAATCCCAAGATCCAGGGCTTCTTTAATAAGGGCATTATATTCTCTCAATACCCAGCCAATTTCTGAGTGATTCTTGTATCCGACTTCAAATCCCAGCTCGGAAATTTTTTTTATGAGCCGCTCCTTATCAGCCTGTTTACCTGTAATAGCTCAAAACCCCTTAATATTTTTTCAGCGGTTTCTGGACAATTAAGCCCTTATTCGTGAATTCGATACAGCGCATTTCACAGTCGTGTTTTGTTCCCCGCATCTTAATTATCTGCAACGCTCTCACCATTCCTTTCTGGTTATCCAGGAAATTATGGAGAAATATCACGCCGTGGGATGCGAACTGTTCAATGGTATAAGCATCAGGCTTGGTAAGTTCGGATAAAAGTAAAGTGGTGCATCCAAGGGTTTTAAGATTCCTGATGAACCTGCTTATGGATTTCTCTTCCTGCGCCGCCTGCGATGAAGTGAACCTGATGGCAGATAATGAGTCTATTACCAGTCTCTTGATATTGTGCTGCTTTACCACTGCCTCAACATTCTTGAACACTGAATATGGCGTGGGGGGAGTGTTATCGGGAGATTCGGCTTCACGCTGCTCATAATTTGGCGTTATCAACGAAGAAACTTCTTCGTATTCCCCGTATTGGGTCGTCGGCCCGAGATCTAAAAAAAACAGTTTTTTCTTGTTGACCAGTTCTTCGATGTGCAGATTGTACCGGGACATGTCTTCGATAATAGTATCTACGCTTTCGGATAATACAACGTATGCACCGGCTTCCCCGGCAAGCGCCCCGCCAGCCAAAAATTGCACTCCGAATGTAGATTTCCCACTGCCCGGGGAGCCGCTAATCAAGTACTGCCTATCCTTGGGTAAACCTCCTTCGATCAGTTCATCTAAACCTTCTATTCCTGTTTTTACTCTCATAAACGACCTCTGCAATGAAGTATCATTGATGTTTTATATAAACGCAGTTGTGAAGTTTGTGTGAAATATGCTTAATAACACGTACATACAATAAATTTAAATTAACAAAAATGTAATAACTTAGAATAACATATTTATAAAAAAATAATATGAAGGATAAAGGCGATGTTTGAGGATATTTCAGAAAAGTTTAAAAAATTAAAGATGCCGGAAGAGTCCCTTATTAAAAAAATCGAAAGGATAAAAAAGACTCCCGGCGCAGGAGTACCAATAGCCGGAGGTACGCCATCAATAGCAATGCCTGATTTGTCCGAACAGGTTAAAAAAGCGCAGGAAGAAATTACCCAGAAGATTGAAGAGATAGTGAAATCCAAAACCGAACAAATCAGCGCCACGACCGAATCCATCAAGGAGTATGATACAAAGATAAGCAAAGTGGAGAGTTCTGTCTCAGCGACAAAAAACCGGGTGGATGAATTTAAAGAAAGATTGGATAAAATAGATGAAAGCCTTCTTGAATTATTATCATTATATGAAGTGGTATCCAGCACTGTAAACCCGTTTGTTGGCGACAAGGAAAATGTCCCGAATGAAAAGCTCGAACAGATGGAGAAAAAAATCGATGCCTTAAGCCAGAAAGCGCCGGAACTTCCCCCGAATATAAAAGAAGAATATGATATTAAATTTAAAGCTCTCGAGGGCAGTTTGCAGGCATTGACCGAAGTGATTAATTCAACAGCATTGAATCAGGATGTCCTGGTAAAAAATGTTTCCGAACGGGTATTGGAAGAGATTAAACTCTTAATCGATCAAAAATCCCTGCAACCAGTCATGGTTACGGAGCCGTCATCCCGGATACATGAACAGGTTGAGAGCGCAGTTCCTGCAACAAGAGCCGGTGGGGATGTAAAACTGCAATATCTGGATAATAAAGCTGAAACGTCGATTATACTTCTTAACTGGATAGAATTTTTACTTGAAAAGGTGGGAAGGAATAACCTCACAGAAGTCCTTGAATATTATATTGACATAGGATGGATAAGCGAGGAAGTCTGCGAAAAAATGATAGCCTATGCGAACGGGATAGATTATTACGTGGAACGTCCCACATGGAAACTCCTCCCGGATGACCATACGAAATCGCTTATGTTCATTGAGCAGCTAAAAGGAAAGAAGCTTGATAAAACAATGCTGTCAAAGCTTGAAAGGGATGTAGAAAAAGTAGTCCGCAGCACCGAAGTATATATTTCTTAATTGTTTAGAACAGTTTCTGTATTATAATATCAAACGACTTCGGGTCAACCAGCATAATCAACCTCCCGGTTTTATTTATTCCCAGGGCCAGGTTGGTTGCAAGCGCGAATTCGACTTTTCCGGCAATCTCTTTCATAGCGGCTTCTGCAATCTTTGAAGATGAGCCGGTCTTGAAGGTCGGGGCTTTAAGCAATAAGGGAACTTCGATATATTCAGATACCGCGCTGATATACTGCCCGCCAAAGATATTTGCTGTTTCCTTTAACGTGGAAATTATATCCTCGGTGAACTCCTTGCATGCAGCGTCCGGAGGATTGCAGAGAAGTTCGTTTGCGATATCCAGAGCATTTTCACTTGATATATACAACTGCATCTCTCCTCTCACTTCACCGGTTGGGCCCTTTCCATGAAGTTCGATTCCAATCATTACTATCGAATCGCCAAGGCTGATTATTTCATCGTGCATCTGTTCAATCGGGAGGGTGCGCAGCTGGGAATGGCTGGATTCGGCTTCCTCTCCAGATAACTGGGTGACAGTCGACGCTGCGTTTGTCATTCCCGACATCCCTATATCGCTTAAAAGCCTGACAGCCGAATCGATATTCTGGTCTTTTTTGAGTGGTGCGGCAGGCTCTGGTTTTGCATGTGGGGCATGAGGTTCTGCTTTCATGGGTTTAACGGTCTCTGTGGCTTCAACTTCCGGTTTTATGACAGTGGTTTTAACTTCTGGTTCAGTGACTCTGGCTTTTACTTCAGGTTCAGGTAATTTTTTCTCAGGTTTAATAGTTTCTTTAACCATTTCTATTTCGGGTTTGGCAACTTTCGCTTTAATTTCCGGTTCAGGTGATTTTTTCTCGGGTTTGACGGATTCTTTAACCTGTTCGGTTTCCGGCCTGGCAACTTTCGCCTTTACTTCAGGCTCATGTATTATTTTCTCGGATTTGACGCTCTCTTTAATAGAAACAGCTTCCGGTTCTAATTCAGGTTCCTCAGATTCAGGCTTTTTATGAGACCTCTTTTCAAGTCTCACAATTTCTTTTTTCTTTGCAGTATTCTCTTCAGGGTAATCAAAATCATAATCAAAAGAAGGCAATTCTCCTGCCCTGGTCTCATCTTCGGCCACTTCGCCTGACAGGTCATATCCGGCAGGTCTGTGTTTCCTCAAAGGTTTTAATTGAACTTTTTTTGCGCCATTGCCCGGTGTTCTCCTTTTGATTGCTCCTGTTTGTTCCTCCTTCTCCCATTCCTGTTCTCCTGCGGGTGCACTTCTGCCGGCTGGATTATTTTTTCTCAAATTTTCCATTTGCAGCCATATCGAATTCGTCTGCGTGTCAGAGCCATTGTTTTCATTATATTTTAAAATAATATCGACTGAAACCAATCCATTAAATTCATTTTTCAGGCCCAGAACGATCTTTCTTGTATTTTCACCGGTTCCGTTTGAATCCTCCGTATCCGTTATCATCAAATCGTTTGAGAACTGGATTGTATTGCCATAATCGGTTTTTGTTTCCCCGTTTTCCACGCGTGATAAATACTCGCATTTAAATAAATCAGATGGGATATCCAGTGTTACGAGCGGGATATCAACCCGTTTTTCAGAAAAATCGGTCTCATCATTTTCATAAGCATACCTGTTGCCATTCCCGTTCGATTCTATTCTCTCTATTGCTTCCCTTGCATGCTTTCTCAAATCTGTGGAACCGTTTTTTAAAACAGCCATAAGCCCGGGAACAGCCCGTTTGTCACCTATCCTTCCAAGCGACCATGCCGCATGTATCCGAACATTATCACTCGGGTCATTTAAAAGGGCGATCAGTGGAAGCACGGACTTTACATTCCCGATTTCGCCAAGAGCCCATGCTGCATTTGCGCGAATCTGGACATCATCGGTCTCAAGTAATATGATCAAGGGGCGGATAGCTTTCTTGTTCCGAAGCTCGCCCAGAATGCATATCGCATCCCTGCACTCCTTAACGTCGCCGGTATCAAGGATACCCAGCAGCCCCTCAATATCCCCGCGTTTTTTCAATTCTTTTAAATCGGTATGGTCTAAAGGCAAATCAATCCCTCTTTCCGGGGAGTAAACATTCATTCTTCGATATTTTATGCTATACTCTAAAGATACATTTGCCTTGCATTCACACAAATATAAATCAGGGTGTGAAGATGTGGCATATTGAAGAAGCCCGGATAATAAAAAAAGTAGTTGAAATGTTGCAGCAGTTCCTGATTCAAACAGGCATTCCCTGCAAAAGTTAATGATGATGAGTTTCCTGTTTATCAGCTTCCGTCTTTTTCCTGGTTAATATCCCGTCAGGAGTCATTACAGGGATATCTGTCCGCCCTTCAAAATGTTTCACATTATATGTCACAAATTTGGAACAATTATGCTCCTCAGCCACATTCAGTATCAGAGCATCCATAAAATTCATTTTCAGGCTAATTTTTGAAAATGTTTTATCGAATAACTGCTCTACAAAGGCATCCGTGGATTCGTATGCTGTGGAGGGAAATAGTATTTTTATGTCATATACTTCAGGGAATCCTTTAAGCAATTTTTTCAAATCGGATGTATTCAGATTAAAAGAAGCAATGCCGAGAAGCTCAAACAAATTGTAGATTGAGGTGCATTTATCCTTTAAATCACCATTTAAAAACTCTTTTGCGATGCTGTATCTATCATCGTCTTTAAAAAGCTTCTCAATCACAAAAATATCCGTATCGATGAAAATCATTATCTTCCCCTGAGTTCTTTCATGACGCTTTCAGCGCTTATTCCGAAACGCTCCTTCCACTCTTTTCCGCGCCTGATTTTCTCCCATAAGGCATCGAGTTCTTTTTCTGAGTAACCGCGCTTTACATGCTTCCCCCGCAGTTCTTCCCTTATGTACTGCGCTACGTCGCTCTCTGTTTGCCTTATGCCCACGAAATGACGCACGGCATCAATGATTACTTCGCTCTTGTTTTTGTAAAAGCCTTTTTTAACGAGGTCTTCGACATTCTTTAGTATTACAGATGGCATTCTTACCTGTACTACATTACTTGTCATACATTATCGTATATGCATTGATATACAAATAGATGACGATAAAAGAGCTGAATATCGGATAGCGGATATCTTTCAAGCGGTAGTTATTACAAGCTAATTTGTTTGAAGCCTTTAAATTGATGCCTCAGTGATGATGCGCCTCTTCCTTCTCAGCTTCCCGTCTTCGTATCGTGTCCTCGCAGGCTTGAAAGCAGCTATCACATATATTTTTATTTGTTTCCCTGTGGTATGGTTCCTGGAATATCGGTACCTGGATTTTCACCTGGAATAATGGTACGTTTTTTATACCGCACAGGTCGCATTTCTTACCATTGGCCGGAACCCTGTTAAGATTTGCCTCATGGCAACTGGCAAGACATTCTTCGTTGATTCCCCTCCATGTTCCTGTCGGGTATGCCGACAAGACGGAGGGGGCGTTCACTTTTACAGGACAAAGGGTGGGTCTTGCCACACCGCACAGGTCGCAATCTGCCATTAAAATCACACTCCTAATACTTTTGCAGCATTCATTGCCATCTGGATAAAGGGTTCAGGATACAATCCTATGCCGATTGTCCCTATCACTGCAAGCAGGATAGCCACAACATACGGCGCAGGCTCTTTTATTTTCTCTCCATTCGGAGGCAGGACGTACATGTATTTTATCACACGGGCATAGTAATAAATGGAGAGGGCGCTGTTTAAAATGGCGATAATCACAACGATTAGCAGCCAGCTGCTTGCCTGGTTGATTGCTTCAATAGTGATTGAATAGAAAAGCACAAACTTCCCCACGAATCCGGCTGAGGGCGGGATACCTGCCAGGGCCAAAAAGAATACAAGCAACGAGAATGCTGTTATCGGGGCACGTTTTCCAAGCCCTGCAAAGTTCCCGAGGTCGTCAGTGTTTTTTGCATTCCGGTTATCAGACAGCACCATATATCCTACCAGTGCAACTGCAAGGAACGCACCGCCTTTCATCAGTGCATGACCAAGAGCCAGTAGTATGCCGCCTGCGATTGACATCTGGGTGGTGACCACAAATGCCAGGGAAATGTACCCGGCCTGCGCTATGGATGAATAAGCCAGCATCCTTTTTATGCTGTGCTGGGATATCGCAACGATGTTGCCGTAGGTCATGGTGATTATTGCAAGAATTGCAAACGTCATCTGGATATCAATGCGTATCGCAACAAGGGCAAGTACGAGAACCCTGAATGCGGCAACGAATCCCATCTTTTTTGAGCCGGCTGCAAGAAGAGATGAAACAACGCCCGGCGAACCTTCGTATGTATCGGGCGCCCACATGTGGAACGGGACAAGCGCCATCTTGAATCCGAATCCGGCAACAAGGAATATCATGGCGACTACATCAAGCGAACTCGTTGCTATCATAGGATTGGATTTAAAGAACTCAATGATTGCAGGAATATTCGTTGAACCTGTTATGCCGTACACAAGCGACATGCCAAACAGCATCAATGCCGAGGAGAGCGAACCTATGATGAAATATTTTAATGCAGCCTCAAGGGACAGGGGGTTCTTTTTCTCAAAACCTGCTAATACGTACGTGGACATGCTGGCAAGTTCAAAGCCGACAAACAATGCAACCAGGTCATTTGCCGATGCTACTACCATCATCCCGACCGTAGCGAGGAGAAGCAGGGCATAATACTCATCTTGACTGCGATTATCCCTGAAATATTCGATAGAGGCAATAACTACTATCAATGAAACTATTAAGAATATCAATTTGAATATCTGTGATAGCGGGTCGATGGTCAGGGAATTGTAGAAGAAACTTGCTACTTCGTTCATTCCATTTCCAAGGACATATACGATAGAAGCCAGGAGACCTGCAGCGCTAATATATCCAAGCATATTCTTGGAAACGTCTCTCATTAAAAGACCCAAGATGACAATCAGTAAAGCCAGTAATGTCAGCAGGATTTCCGGAGCCAGTAAATTATAATTCATGTTATCACTCCTCTTAGCGCGACAAATTTCAATAGTTGCTCGGCGTTCGTTGTCATCATATTAAGAACCGGGTTTGGATTAAGACCGAAGAATATTATGAGCAGTATCAGTATGCCCATGGAAGCCATCTCATAGTTCGCGCCGTCATGGATATGCCCCAGTTTTTCATTGTATGTCCCGAATACCGCTCGCTGCATAGCCCAGAGGTGATAACCCGCTGTGAACACAATGCCAAAGAGTGCGAGTATCACGAATGTGGGCAGCGTGAAATACGAATTGGCAAGTACAAGGAATTCAGCTATGAAGCCGCTCATTCCCGGAAGCCCAAGCGAGGCAAGGAAGCCGGCAAGCATCAGGAACGTGAGTTTTGGCATGTATTTTGCAATTCCGCCAAGGTCGCCGATAATCCTGGTGCCTGCGGAATGCTGGATTACACCGCACGACATGAACAACACGCATGTAATGAGCCCGTGCGAGAACTGCTGGTACATCGCACCGCTTACCGAAAGCGGAACGAGGGCTGCCGCGCCAAGCATGACGTACCCCATGTGGCTTATGCTTGAGTACGCCACCATTTTCTTAAGGTCGCGCTGGGCAAGGGCGAGGAATGTCCCGTACAGGATGCTCACTACGCCGATTATTGCCATCAATGTTATTAATTTAGCAGGGGAACCGGAATACGGAAGAAGGGGAAGGATTACCCTGAAAAGGCCATAGCCCCCCATCTTGAGCAGTAAGGCTGCAAGTATGACGCTGCCAGCTGTGGGCGCTTCCACGTGTGCGTCCGGAAGCCATGTATGGAATGGCACTGCTGGCATCTTAACAATAAAACCGAACAACAGCGCCAGGAATATTGCATCCTTAAGCAGCGGTGATTGGATTACGGAGTAATTTTTCAAAAGGTAAAACATATCAAAGCTCGGGGTTCCGGAGATATTCCATGCATTGAAATAGAGAGCAAATATCGCAAGCAGCATCACAAGGCTTGCCACATGCGTGTATATGAAGAATTTGATTGCAGCGTAATCTTTTCGCGGTCCTCCCCAAATGCTTATCAGGAAGTACATGGGTATCAGGACGATTTCCCAGAATATGTAGAACACGAAGAAATCAAGGGAAGTAAAAACTCCAAGTACCCCTACAAGCTCAAGAAGAATAAGACCATAGAACCGGTTTGCTTCTTTAGTCTCACCCCATGCGAATATAACTGTGAGAGGGATGACTATGTTCGAAAGGAGCACAAGAGGCATGCCTATCCCGTCAAGCCCGAATTTCAGGCTTACTCCGAGACTGGCAATCCATGGATATGACTCGCCAAACTGGATGGTAGATATTGAACTGTCGAATCGTGAAAATATTATCAGGGATATGACAAGTGAAATCCCTGAAGCCAGAAGCGCTACCAGGCGCGCCTGTTCACGGGTTCTTGTCAAAAATGTGATGATGGCTCCGATTAAGGGAATTGCAATCATCAATGAAATAAAAGCAGCCATTTATGTCCCTCCGAATTTGATTTTAAGTATAAGTATCAGCAAACCAAGCCCCAGCAATGTAACGGACGCATAATTCTGGACAACGCCTGTTTGCAGTTTCCTGATAAATTCACCCAGTTTGAATAACGTATTGCCAATGATGTTATCAATCACAAGCCCGTCGATGATTTTCCTGTCCACGAATTCGCCGGATTGCGCAACAACACCATGAGTCAGTTTCACTCCTATTATATCTGCACCGATTTTAGGTTCGTAATACCTGTTTAATAATAGTTTATACAGGGGATTTTCGGATGATACTATTTTACTCATATCCAGCATCCGTTTATGGTATATCATATACGATATCAGAAAACCCAGTACCCCGACAATTACAGGAAGCAGCACAATGATTGGTGACATTGGTAAAGCTTCGCCTTCGGGAACTGCCGTTTCCCCGGTCATTAGTTCGAAATTCTTGTTAAGATAATCATAGAATCCAAGGTGCGCAAACCCGAAGAAAAGGGCAAATATTGCAAGTATCATGAGAGGGCGCGTCATCACTCCCGGGGATTCATGCGAATGCCGCTCTGAGCGCGGCGTTCCTGTAAAAGTCATAAACCACAGCCTGAAAATATAAATGGATGTAAGAAGGGCTGCTATGATTGCAAAAGCATAAGGAATGAAATCTCCTTTCAATTCCCCGTATTCAAATGCTTTTTCAATTATCATATCCTTGCTGAAGAAACCTGCCGTGCCGATATTGATGAAAGGGATACCGATTCCGGCAAGCGCAAGCGCTGCTATCAGCATTGTTGTGGCTGTAATCTTCATCTTGCTAAACAAACCCCCCATCTCGCGAATGTCGTTTGTGCCTACTGCATGAATAACGCTTCCGGCGCAGAGGAAGAGGAGCGCCTTGAAAAAGGCATGGCTTATCAGGTGGAACATGGATATTCCAACAGCCTGGGAGCCTACAACCGCCCCCGCCGTTCCCAGGGCGAGCATCATATAGCCGAGCTGGCTAACGGTCGAGTAGGCAAGCACCCTTTTAATATCGTTCATTACAAGTCCCATTGTAGCAGCGAATAGCGCGGTGAACCCTCCAACATAAGCCACGATGAGTAGCGAATCCGGTACACCTGGTGAAAGTGTGGAGGGCGTTGCCGCAAACATGGGGAACGTCCGGGCGACAAGATATACGCCGGCGGTAACCATTGTTGCGGCATGAATCAAAGCAGAAACCGTTGTCGGGCCTTCCATGGCATCAGGCAGCCACCCGTGAAGCGGGAACTGGCCGCTCTTGCCTATGGCGCCACCGAAGAATAGTAAAGTGATATAGGTCAGTTGGGTGGGATTGATGAGTGGTATTGCCTCGAACATGGTCTTGAACTGTAGCATAAAGTTACCCTGGGCTATGCTGAAACCGCGTCCTGCAATAATCTCGCTCATATTGACATAGAGCAGGACTATCCCTGCAAGGAACAGCACATCACCCACTCTTGTCACAAGGAATGCTTTCTTTGCTGCCGCTGCTGCTGACGGCTTATGGTACCAGAACCCGATAAGCAGGAACGAACAAAGACCCACGAGTTCCCATGATATGAAGAACTGGAGAATATTATCAGAGAGGACTACGCTCAACATTGCTGCTGTAAAGAGCGACGTTTCTGCGAAATATCTCGGTTTTGCAGGGTCATGCGACATGTATCCCACAGCGTAGATATGGATGAGCAGGCTTACGAATGAAACCATCATCAGCATAACGACCGCAAGCGGGTCGATGAGTATGCCGATATTCATGCCTGCAAACCACGGCCACGATTGCTGGACTATCCCGTTTGTCGGGTAAATCTCAAGGAAAGTCCCCAAAGAGATGATAAACGAGCCTGCAATGGCGGCAATTGGTAGCAATGCTCCGCCTGAATACAGTTTCTTACCCAGGAAAAGCGTCAGTACAAACGCAATTACAGGCAGTAACACAATTAATGCTGCGTAATCACTGAACATATTACCACCTCAGAATATTGATGTCATCGAGATTTATCGTATCCCGCACCCTGAAAAGGGCTACAAGTATGGCAAATCCGATAGCCGCTTCCGCGGCTGCTATTGCGATTGAAAATATGGCGAAAACCTGGCCTGTGGCGTTACCATTGAAACTTGAAAATGCGACAAGGTTAAGATTTGCAGAATTGAGCAGGAGTTCTATGCACATAAGGATTTTAATTCCACTTCTCTGTGTAATTATTCCATATGAACCGATTGCGAATATGATTGCAGAAATTAATAGATATGTATAAAGGGACATGCTACGCCTCCTTTTTTGCAATATACAGGGCGCCGATTAACGCAGCCAGCAGCAGCAGTGAGAGCAGTTCAAAAGAAAAAATATAATCACTGAATATCCCGCCTCTGGCAGCCGGCCCTCCTGCGATTTCCTCTATACTGATGGGAGTTACCTCTTCTTTTCCTGCCCACACCCTTGTACTGTCATCGATTGCCAGGAACAATACTGCAAATAAAAGCAATATAATCAGTAAATTTAAGAGTTTGTTGAGCATTTATTCTTCCTCTCCCTTCCTTGTTAGCATTATCGTGAACAGTATCAGCGTTACAACTGCTCCCACATAAACGAGCACCTGTATCCATGCGATGAACTCAGCCTTGAGCAGAATGAAAAGCCCGGCCGTACCGATAAGGGCGCCTGCAAGATATACGGCGCTATGGACTAATTTTTTTGCCTGGACCACCATTATTGATGATAAAATCGTGATGATTGAAATAACCACAAATACAATGTCTATCACTGTTTCACCTCTTTATTGAACAACAGCCTGTCAGGACCGTACACAAGGCTTTGCCGGGTATAGTCTGCAAGTTCGTAATTGCCCGTCATTTTCATGGCATTCATCGGGCAGACATCGACGCATATTCCGCAGAAGAGGCACATTCCGATATTGACCTGAGGATACCATCTTGTATTATATTTGACTATCCGGATAGTTCCGTTCGGGCAGTTCACTTCACATATCCCGCAGCCGATGCAGGCATTTTCATCAACTGCATGCAATCCCCTGAATCTCGGTGAAACCTTCATCCTTTCATATGGATACTGCACTGTAACCGTGGGCCTGTTCCCGATGTGTAAAACATGTTTTAATGTGACAATGAGTCCTTTTATTATACCGCTCATTGCCCAGTTCTTGCTTATCCAGGCCATCAGAACACCCCCGCGGTAATAAGGAATCCCGCAAGCAGCAGGTTCAAAAGTGCAAGCGGCACCATTATTTTCCATCCGATATTAAGAAGCTGGTCTATCCTCATCCTCGGCACGGTGTCACGGAGCCACATTGCAAAGAATATTACCGCGTAAGTTTTAACCAGGAAGATTCCCAGCGATACCAGTGGAACTAACATTGGAGGGACAAAGGGAAGAATGGGGAATGTCCATCCTCCAAGGAACAGTGTAACAACGATTCCTGAGACTGCGAACAGATGCGCATATTCTGCAAGGAAGAACATTGCGAATTTCATTCCGCTATATTCTGTGAAAAACCCTGCGACAAGCTCGGATTCGGATTCCTGGAAGTCAAACGGTATTCTCCCCATTTCAGCGATAGAGGCGATAAGGAACAGGATAAATCCGAGAGGCTGTATGAATATGAACCATTTGGGGATTATCCCGAACCATGTTCCGCTCTGTGCATTCACGATATCCACGGTGCTGAGAGAACCTGTAAATAACACAATGGCAATTGCTGCAAGGGCAAGCGGGATGGTATAACTGATATCCTGCGCCACGGCCCTCATTGCGCCCATAAGCGAATATTTGTTATTCGAGGCCCATCCTGCGAGCAGTATAGCTACGGGCGATACCGCTGAAATCGCGATGATGTAGAGCAACCCTACCCGCAGGTCGGATATTATCAGCGACTGGCCGAATGGAAGGGGAATGAACACAAGGAGCGCGGGGATAAATATGATAAAAGGAGCAAGTGTAAATATCCACCTGTCAGCCTTTGCGGGTATAATATCTTCTTTCCCGATGAGTTTCACGCCATCCATGACCGGCTGGAGCAGGCCGCGCGGTCCGGTGACCATGGGCCCGTACCTTGACTGCACCATGGCGACGACTTTTCGTTCCATCCATGTAAGGAACATAACAGTGAGAAGCACAAAAACAAATAGAATACCAACCTCAACCAGTACGATTATGATTTTCAAAACAAACTCTATTCCGAGAACCTGGAATATGTTTTTGATTGGCCCGTAAACCCCAAAAAATTCCAATATATAAATAATCAGTTCGTAAGCGTTTGCTATCATTCCCATCACCTGTCCACGTCGCCAAGCACAACATCAATAGTTCCAAAAGCAGCTATCAGGTCCGGGATTTTAAGTCCCTGCACCATTTTGGGTATTGCTGTAAGATTGCAGAAAGAAGGAGAACGTATCTTTACACGATACGGTTTGGTAGTGCCGTCACTGATGATGTAGAAACCCAATTCTCCTTTGGGCGCCTCAATCCTGCTGTAAACTTCGCCTGCAGGCGGTGCGAAAATCCTCGGGAAATATGTCGATACCGCAGAGGGGGCTCCTGTCATCGGCGCTATGCCGTATTTTGCGCTGCTGACAATCTTTGCTTCGGGCATGGTATCAACAACCTGCCGCAGGATGTGCAGGCTTTCTTTCATCTCGTCTATCCTGACCATGTACCTTGCGTAGCTGTCGCATTCATTACGCATACATGCCCTGAAATCAAGGTCACGGTATATCGAGTACGGCTCGTATTTGCGAAGGTCGTAATTCACGCCCGAACCCCGAAGCGTGGGACCGGTCATGCCGTAATTTATGGCATCATCGGCGCTTATCACACCGATATTTTTCATTCTCATCAGGAATATTTCATTGCTGTTGATAAGCTGTTCATAATCCTCAATGCGTTTTTCCATGTCTTTCAGGAACTCATTGAGTTGTGGTATGAAGCCTTCGGGGAGGTCTTCTCTTACCCCGCCGGGTTTGATATAATTGAACGTCATCCTTGCGCCGCAGAGCTTCTCGAATAGCTGGAGAGCATTCTCTCTTTCCCTGAATCCCCACATCATCATTGTAGATGCACCTAAATCCATCAGCAGGGAACCGATAGATACAAGATGGTTCACTATCCTGTTAAGCTCCATGACAATAACGCGGATATATTCCGCCCTTAACGGAACTTCAATGCCTGCAAGTTCTTCCACCGCTTTGACAAATGCATAATTGTTGGGGAAAGCTGAGAGATAATCGAGCCTGTCGGTATATGGTATAAATTGCAGATACGTTTTCATTTCACCGAGTTTTTCAGTTCCCCTGTGGAGATAACCCAGGACAGGTGTGCATTCCTTGATTATTTCGCCATCCATCCTTAATCTAAAGCGCAGTACACCGTGAGTGCTGGGATGCACCGGACCCATGTTTACAATAAGTTCATCGGTCTCCACGTTACTTCCTCCTCAACAGGTTTGACCCATCGGTGCTGACTATGTCTTCCCCGTTTTCCCCCATGGTAACGAATTGCTCTGTGTTCATGTCATAATCCTTTTGAAGCGGGTGCCCAATCCATCCTTCGGCTAAAAGGATTCGGACAAGATTGGGATGCCCATTGAATCTAATTCCCACAAGGTCATAGGTTTCCCGCTCAAGCCAGTCCGCTCCTTTCCAGAGCGATGTAAGCGAATCCACTTCGGGCTTATCGTGGTCTGCAATAACTTTCAATACAAGATTCTGTTTATTGCTGTAAGAAAAGAAGTTATAAACAACCTCAAAATGGTCCTTATAATCGGTACCGGTAATCACAGAAAGATGGTCAAAACCCATTTCCTTCACTTTTCTGGCGGCGTTTAAAAGCTCCTCCTTCCTGATTACAGCCATCGGCTTATTCACCTGCATGCCTGTACTGATAACAGCGGCAGGCAGCTTTTGTTTTAACTCGTCAGCGGGGTTCATTTGTTGAGCCCCCATTTTGCGCCGTATCCTTCGTTCTTGATTTTTTCCCTTAACTGGATAATCCCGTACAACCATGCCTCAGGCCTGGGCGGGCAGCCAGGGATATAGACATCCACGGGTATTATCAAGTCCACGCCTTTTAAGACCGCATATGACTCGTGATAAGGCCCGCCTGTTGACGCACAGCTTCCTACTGCGATTACCCATTTGGGGTCGGGCATCATTTCATAAAGTTGTTTTACTCTTGGCGCCATCTTTTTGGTAACAGTCCCGGAAACAAACATGAGGTCAGCCTGTCTCGGGCTTGCCCTGAAAATCTCCATGCCGAATCTTGCAATATCATGGTGAGCCATAGCCACACCCATCATTTCAATCGCGCAGCAGGCAAGACCCGACGTTACAGGCCAGAGTGAACTCAAACGCGCCCAGTTGAGAACCTGGTCTATTGTTGAAAAGAGAATCAATCCTTCTCTTTCCCTGGCTGCCAGGACAGTATTTATTAGCCCGGTATCTTCCAGTTTCTCAAGTGCTGTCACCGGCTTCTTTTTGGCGGTTTTGATTTTTGTAGTATCAATGGTTACTGGATCCACTCTAAAGCCTCCTTCCTCCATGCATAGGCAAGACCGATAATAAGTATTTCAATAAAAATGACCATCTCAAAGAAACCAAGCGGCCCGAGCTTCTTGAATTGCACGGCCCATGGGTATAAGAACAAAACCTCGACATCAAATATCAGGAAAACAATCACTATAAGGTAATATTGTATGTTGAAATGGACCCGCGCATCCCCGATTGGCACTTCCGCGCATTCGTACGTTGATAATTTTTCCTTGGTTTTATTGCTCGGCCTGACCATTCTTGACATGAATAAAGAGATGGCTACAAACACCACGCCTACAATCGTAAGAATTACGACAGGTAAATAATTATCAAAAATTTCATTTGTGACCATTGGAACACCAGTGTTACGACTTAAAAAAGGATTATTGATATAAAAAGCTTATGAAATTGTTTTAGCGTATCATTTCCTGAAATCAAAAGAGCGTTTCCGCAATCTCGATTGCTTTTTCACGTTTTGCGGGATACGCCTTGAGCTTCATTCTTGCAGAAATGGTATCGGTTGTTGTCGCAAGTTGAACTGTCCCTTGAAAAGCCGCCTGCTTATCGAACCTTAAATGAAGACTACACTCATCATCAGTCCTTTCACAGACTTCGTATTTCAATTTCGTAAGTTCCGGTTCTGTCAGTTTTGATTTTAAATGCTCAATAAATCGCTTGCAATCCTTTCCCTTGAGCTGCGCCTGGAGGATAGTAATGGGATTCCCGTAATGTCCTTCAGTCCTCGTAGATTCTATTTCATTATCAAAAAGAAAAAGCGACAGGGCAGTCTTTACCCTGTCCTCACTTTCGGTTGCCGAAACTATGGCGCGAAGTGATATATTATGGATACTCATTTACCCTTATTCTGATGCGAACGCAGGCTAGGTCTTGTTTTTTCGGTTCCCTTGCCCTTTCGCCTCTGGCCCCTGCCTTTCCTGCCCGAGCTTGTCTTCCCTCTGAAAACACGCCCTTTCTGGTCGTTATTGCAAATCCATTTCAGGTTCTTATCCTTCTTAATTGCAGGATGGCTTGTATCCACAAGAATGGTTTCATACCATTTGTGCTTTCCGTCCTGTCCAACCCAGTAACTGTTCAATACCTGTAAATTCGGGAATCTCCGTGCTGCGCGCTCTTCCGCAATGCTCTGGATACTCTTTCCCGGGGTTATCTTGTTCACACCCATGTGCTTTGTCCTTCGCCCGCGCTGCCATCTTGATTTACGCCTGCCGCCGCGTCTTATTCTTACCCGCGCGACGACAATCCCCTGTTTTGCCTTGAAGCCAAGTGACCTTGCCCTGTCAAGTCTTGTAGGATGGTCTAATCTTGTTACTGCGGGTTCCCGTCTCCACTCCTGGAGCCTTTCCCACATGAGTTCCCCTACATCGGATTCTCCGGGTTTTTTCCATGCGTCCCTGATGAACGCGTACATTGATTTCATTGTATTCTCCTTTATTGTTTTATGGTTCAGCCTTATAAGGCCACATCCCTGCGGGATATTCTCCCGCCGCTAGCTGGCTTAGACAATGTCATTGTAATTAAAGATTTCTTATAAACAGTACTGTGGCATTTTCATTTTTCCAATACTTTTTAAACAATTTTTATTTTTTACCCCAACGTATTTAAAGCTTTAAATACCCTATATAAAGGTGATGAGTATGGTAAATTCAACCGAAGCAAAAAAGACTATAAAAATAGAAAATGTTGTTGCATCGACCGCTATCGGGGCAAAACTCGACCTTAATGAAGTTATAAGTGTTCTTGAAGGCGCCGATTATAATAAAGAGAGATTCCCGGGTGTAGTTTACAGGACAACAAACCCGAAAACCGCGGCTCTTATTTTCGGAAGTGGCAAGATTGTTTGCACAGGCGCCAAAAGTATCGCGGATGTGGGCGTCGGTCTTTCCAAGGTTTTTGAAAAACTCAAGGGCATGGGTGTTCATATCACGAAGAAACCTGAAATAACAATACAAAATATCGTAGCTTCCGCGGATCTTGGACGGGTGCTGAACCTGAATGCTATCGCTATCGGTCTTGGGCTTGAGAACATAGAATATGAACCGGAACAGTTCCCGGGTCTTGTTTACCGGTTATCCAATCCGAAAGTGGTAATGCTGTTATTCGGTTCGGGAAAACTCGTGGTAACCGGCGGGAAGAAACCCGAGGATGCCGAAGCTGCAGTTGAGAAGATTGTAGTGGAACTTGACGGATTGGGGCTATTATAGCCATTTTCCTTTTTTCAGCACCTCTGCGGGGGTAAATGTTTAACTCACCGCAAAGGCGCAAAGTTCGCAAAGACGTGAGAGAACCAGAACATTTTTATTTTTAAACACATTCTGGGATATCCTATGAAAGTACTCTTAGTCGGAGGCGGAGGGCGCGAACACGCCATCGCGGACGCTATTATCCGAAGCCGGAAAAACCCGGAACTTTATGCAGCGATGAGCAAGAAAAACCCGGGAATTGCGCGATTATGCAAAGATTTTATGCTTGTAAAAGAAACAGAACCCTCTATAATTGACTATGCCGTCAAAAATAAAATCGAACTTGCAGTCATCGGCCCCGAAGCCCCGCTTGCAGCCGGAATTTCCGACCACCTCTGGGATGCCGGTATTCCAGTTGTCGGCCCTAGGAAGCTTGCTGCCCAAATCGAATTCGATAAAGCCTGGACGCGAGAATTCATGAAAAAATACAAAATTCCAGGATGCCCGGGATTCAAAGTGTTCAGGAAAGGGGAAAGCGGCACTGATGAATTTATCGATGAAATTGGCGATGTTGTCATAAAACCTGCGGGTCTTACAGGCGGCAAAGGCGTCCGTGTTATGGGCGACCATTTTGACATAAATGGAGCCAAAGTTTATGCGCGAGAAGTCCTTAAAAATGATGACCTTGTCATTGAAGAGCGTTTAATCGGCGAGGAGTTCACCGTGCAGGCATTTGTAGATGGCAATACCCTTGCCTACGCTCCCTCGGTCCAGGACCACAAGCGTGCGTATGAGGGAGATAAAGGACCCAATACAGGCGGCATGGGCTCATACAATGATTCAAAAGATATCCTGCCCTTCATGAAAGAATCGGATTACACGGATGCAAAGAAAATAATGAAAGATACTGTTCTTGCCATTAAGAAAGAAACAGGTGTGCCGTATCAGGGCATCCTGTACGGCCAGTTCATGGCGACGGCAAAGGGTATTTCGGTCATCGAATTTAATGCTCGCTTTGGCGACCCCGAAGCCATGAATGTTCTTCCAATTCTTGAAAATGATTTCCTGGATGTATGCGGTGCTGTTGTCAATGGGACGCTTGATAAAACCAGGGTCACATTTAAGAAGCAGGCGACAGTATGCAAATATGCTGTCCCTGCGGGCTATCCTGATAATCCTGTGAAGGATTCGGTTGTGGAGCTCGCAGAAGTAAAAGATGCGTTTCTTTTCTATTCAAGCGTTTATGAAAAGGATAATAAAATCTACACAACAGGTTCCAGGGCCATTGCCGTCCTTGGTATGGCAGATAGTATCTGGGAAGCGGAAAAGAAAGCGCAAAAAGGTCTCTCTGCTCTTAAAGGCGCACTTCACAGCAGGCGTGATATAGGTACAGAAGAACTTATCAGGAAAAGAATTCAGCATATGAAACAATTAAGGGCTAAATAAGCATATACTTAAAAATTATGGAAAACGATAATAAAGACAAACAACCGGAAAAGGATAAATCCCTTGAAAATCTTGAGCGGATGCTTGAGAAATTGCCTGAAAATGCAAGGAAGCCGATTCTTGATTTGATAAACAAGCGAAAAGTTGAACTTGGACTTTTGAAATCTGAATTAAAGCCTGCGGGTTATATTCTGAAAAAAGGAAGAGCAAAACCAAAGCCCAAACCGCAAACAAAAGAAAGCAAAGAATCCCTTCGAAAAATTGCCGAGAATGTTGGCAGGGTAAAAGAGATAAATGAAACAAATTTTCATGATGTCGATGTCAAAGACGAACCTCTCAAAAAAGATAAAAAACCTATAGAAGAGGTTGATTCCTATAAATATTGATCATTCATCAGAATTTGAAAGTCGGCGGTTTCGGCATGAACCTTTTGCCTTCAAAGCTAATGATGGCCGATAGAGATTTTTACAAAACAGGATCAAACCAAAAGATTTATTAACTTGTAGTCAAGTATGAATTATTGGGGTAAAGGGTGGGTTAAAGGTTTTTTTCTACAACATACCATTTTCCCTTTATCCCTGTCAGCCTTTTTATGGCTTTGTTATAGCTGCAAACTCTGAGAGCTATTCTTAGCGAAGTGTATATAATGGCCGGGAGCAATTGAAGATATAACAGAATTGACGGGTGAATTATGGCAGAAGATATACTAACAAACGTTCTGGCGTTCATTTACACCATAGGGCACTGGATAGGTGAAAAGATAGTAGGATTGGTTCAATCCGTTGCAGGGATTATCATCCCCCAATCGATAGTCGATGCCATCGGAATGCTCGTAATACTTACGATATTCCTGGCAATAGCAGAAGTGGCAAAAAAGGCGATATGGATTGTTGTGGCAGTGGGCTGGGTGCTGATAATTGTGCGGATTGTAATATTGATGATAGGATAAAATTACCGACACAGCAGCCTGCACGTCTTGCATATCGTTTCACTGCTTGGCTCACCGCATTTTTCGCACTGCAAAACCTGTGTGCCGGAAGGCTGCAATACCTTCGATATGGCTTCAAACCCGCGAAGTAAGGAATATTTTGTACCCGGATGTTTCACCTCATAATTATTAATCATCTCACGTATCTCGTTCCGGAGCGCTTCGCCCGAATACGGGCACTCATCCGTACTCACAGGCAGGTTATTCAGGAATCCGTAAAGCGCCACTTCTTTTTCAGGAATGCTTCGAAGGGGCTTTATTCGAAGAACCATGCCGGGCTGGATTGCATCAGGAAGCATTCTTTTCATCCTGTCCACATCCCCCCGAAGGTAATTCATCAAAATGGTCTGGGATTCATCATCAAGATTGTGACCTGTAGCGAGCTTGGTCGCGCCGAGTTCCCGGGCGACCCTGTTTAAAATGTTTTTTCGAAGCACTCCGCACAATGTGCATGCTGCATGTTCTTTTTTCCCTGCAAGTTCATCAAGCGTGATACCAAACCCGTCGCCGAACGAGCTGACCTTAAGGGGAATTCCCAGTTCGTCCGCAAGCTTTTCAGCATGTTTTATCGTGTGCTCCCTGTATCCGCTGATACCTTCATCTATTGTGATGGCTAAAAGTTCAATATCTGGTCGATTCTTGAAAATCTTGTGCAATATATAGAGCAGTGCAATGCTGTCCTTTCCCCCGCTTAATGCCACTGCTATCCTGTCGTTTCGCTCAACCATTTTGAACTTTCGGATATCGCGCTTTATTTTCCTTTCCACATCCTCTATAAAATGAACTTTACACAGGTGTGCATTTGAATATTTCTGGTATACGATGGCGCTTTTGCTGCATCTCTGGCATTTCATGTTTTTGTGTAAACGCTAAACTTTTATTAATAATCTGCCCAATAGGCGTATTAAAATAGCAAGCTATTTATTGTATCAAATCATCAGCGTTATTAAGAAGGCCAGAATAAAAAACGGGTACTCTGTTCTGTCTTTGAGATGGATAGGTTAATCAAAATAACAACGGTGGAAAACGAAAAATGTTTTCAAAAAATGAAAAATTACAACCCTGCTGGCATAGATTTATAGCTATATCTCTGTTTTTTATATATTTCACAATATTAATCGCTCCAACCGGGGCTACAAACTCAGGCTCTCTTAATAATTCTTGCGTGGATTGCCATAAAAAACTATCTCCATTTACGGATGAGCAGAGCCGTTTTAATGAAATAAGACTTAACCATACCGAGAGAAACATCTCCTGCTCGCTTGAATGCCACGAAGATGTCATCCGTAAAAGAGCTTCTGACAATTTCCAGCAGTGGTCTGATTCTCTCCATTCAGAATATTATGTCACCTGCGATGCATGCCACGGCGGGGATCCTACCGCAAAAACTGAAGCCGGTGCTCATGCCGCAATGAAAGGCCCAAATGACCCAAACAGTTCTATTTATTTTAAAAATATTCCTGACACCTGTGGAAAATGCCATGCCGAAGAACTTGACCATTTCAAGAATACAATGCATTATCAGAGACTGAGAGCAGAATCCCGTGCCCCTTCGTGTATTACATGCCACAAACCCCATACATTCAAGGTGCTTAAAGCGTCCGAACTCATTCCACTGTGCAGTGTTTGCCATAACCAGAAAGACAATATAGCTACAGCGAGTGTTCCGAAGGATGCAAAACTTGCCCTTGAAAAAGCCAATGAATTCCAGGCTGAAGTAATTAAAGCTAGAAAAGCGGTCGAGGAAGCAAAAGCAAGTGGAAGAGATGTCTCGTCTGCACAGCTTGACCTGGATAAAGCAACGTCAGTAATGAACGATATTCCCTTTTTATGGCATGCGTTTAATCTTAAGGATTTTGACAGTCAGGTACAGAGCGGGATTGATTCCGCCAAAAGAGCTGAATATAAAACTTCTGGCGTTGAACCCACCGTACCGCCGCGCACGCCGGGTTTTGGGATTGTCATGGCAATCGGAATATTTGCAGTGTTATACTTAATCAGAAAACGGTGAGTGACGCCAATGGATAAGATTTCGATTACGGCTGCAGTCAAGAACTGGATTTCAAGAAATAAGTTATTAATCATAATTGTATTGATTGTCCTCGTTACTACAACGTTAGTTGTCACAGAAAAAATGCTGGAAATAACAGAGAATCCTGCGTTTTGTGGAAAGAATTGCCATATAATGAGACCGTATTACGACTCATGGCGAACTTCTTCCCATAGCGATGTTCGATGTGTTGAATGCCATTATGAACCGGGGTTGATAGGACATTTGAAAGGTAAAATCAACGGGCTTATGCAGTTTTACAGTTATGAAACCACGGTTGAAGAATATTCGGGGAAATTGTATGCGAAGGTAATGGATAATAATTGTCTCATCTGCCATGAAAAGCGCATATTTTCCTCGGATGTACCGTATACTGGCATCAATTTCAGCCACAAGAACCATCTGCTTCAACCCAAGAGAGGTATAAGCTTGACATGCACAAGCTGTCATTCCATGCTTGTCATCGGTATGAAAGAGCACCAGTCCGTATCTGATCCATCGTGCAACCAGTGCCATCCTGGCATTGCACGAACGGATCTTGGACATATAGTGGTGACCACTTCAACCTGTTTTACCTGTCATTTCAGGGACGTGTCCGGTAACACCTCAATATCGGGATGTCCATCCTGTCACGGGCCGCCAAAAGAAATGGCACAAAGCAATTATACAAACTTTAATCATACGAGCCATCTCGACCGGGGTTATGTATGCATGACCTGCCATACAAATGTTTCAACAGGAGCTAACGACATAGTCCCGAAGGATAAATGCTATTCATGCCATAATATCAGGGAAAGGGTGGACAAATACGACGATTTCGCATTCGTGCATAAGACTCATGTAACGAACAATAAGATCGCGTGTTATAACTGCCATTCTGATGTAAAGCATACCCCCACGATAAAGGAGAATCTATGCGCTACCTGCCACAGCAAAGAGCATCCTACGGACTGGTTAAAAACACATAAGACGCAGGTTTTGATAGGCAAAGTATGCAGCGATTGCCATCAACCCAAGTTTTGCGCAGATTGCCATGCCACTGGAGTAGCCAGCGGTAAAACAGGAAAGTAATTGATAAAACAGTACCCTTTCTTGCGGGTACGTTTTTCTTTTTTATTTTGACTGGTTTTGGAAGCAGCCTTGGATTGATTTTCAGCGGAGTTAGCTATTCTATTGTCTTGAAACGGGTAATAGAACACGCGTAGCGCATGGATGACACAGATTCTCACGAATAATGAATCACATCTCCGACTTATACTATCTACACATCTACATGAAACTTAAAAAAATTATCTATTAAATGTAATTTTCTCGCTTTTTTCATTCATCTGTCTCATTATCTCTTCATACTCAAGCGGATGTTCATGTTTCATCTGTTCCTCTGAGAGGTTACCCGTAATCCATGCTTTTGACATCGGGAAAACCTCAGGGTTGTAATGAACATTCCACCAGTGGACTATAAAAATAAACAGGGTTGCCAATAATGCCTCATCGGTATGAATAAGGGTTGACAGGTGCACATATGCATATGGAATATATTCCATAGCCATAAAAGGAAACATCATAATAAGTCCGGTAACACAGAGCATCACCATACCCCAGAAGGCGCCCCAGTAATCGAATTTTTCCTTCCAGCTGTACCTTCCGAATTTCGGATGCTCTGACTTCCCGATGTAGAATAGTATTGTCTGCCAGAAATCCTGCACATCTTTTAAAGTAGGCCACACTTTGCGCTCAAGCATCGATTCTCTATCAATAAAGACATGGTAAACGACATGATAGACACCCAGAACAACCATTCCAATGCCTGCAGTATGGTGTATAAGAGTCCTCATTTCAAATCCGCCCAGTAGATTTATGATTACCGGAGACCACCAGGCGTCAGGAAATTTAAGAGGCATTCCACTTATCACAAGGAGCATGAATGACCCGATCATTACCCAGTGTTCTAAAAGTTGATTGAAAGTGAACCTTTTGAAAAAAACTTCTCCCATAGTATTATCTCCTCTTATTTCCGAATCAGAAACCTCAAGTAATTTTTGTCCGGGCATTTTTACCATCTCTTGTGGATTTTAAGCCGCGAGAGAAAATCCAGAATAACCATCCCTGCAAAGATACCGATGACCCCGGTCGTTAATACCTTGAAAAATATTGCTATCCAGTACGCAAGGTCGAAAGGGCCGAGGAAATAATCTTTCATCTGCGCCATATTTGTCTTGTTGAAAACAAGTTCACCTGTATGGAGTGACTCTTTGTCATGTACCAGTCCTGAGGCTATCTTGGCATCAAAATTGACCCCTGGATGGCAATTCGGCTTGCCGCATGTTTTGGGAAGGTTTTCCGGGTATGTGCTGGAAGTAGGGTCTGTAGTTGCTTTTGTGTTGTGGTTGCCATGGCAGTCGGAACATGTGGCGACCATCGTATAACCTTTACTTAGTGCCCGCCAGTGGAACGATTCCTTATAGGTATCAAATCTGTCGGTTTTAATACCATAATACCACGCGCTCATCATTTCCTTGTTCGAGTGGCATTTTGCGCATGTTGCAGGGCTGTTCTGGTGGTTCGAGGATGAATTTGGATCGGATATTGCCCGGATTTCATGAACTCCATGACAATCGGTGCATGTTGCAGCCTCAGGATGACCTTTTTGGATCTGTGCCCAGTGAATGCTTGTCTTGTAATCCTTTGCTTCCTGAGGATGGCATTTAGAGCAGACGTTTGTTATATTGTTCCTGCTGGGTCTTCCGATAAAGTTTCCTGACATCACGCTGTAGGATATCACAGAAGAGTTCGACTGGTCATTCCCTCCGTGACAATCGGCGCATGTGAAACCTTTTTGATAATGTATATTATTCCTGAATTCGGATACCACCTTTGTATGGCAATGATAGCATGAAATATCCTCTTGTGCATAACCAATCGAAGTAAATAATGAGATTAAAAGTACTAAAATCAATACAAATTTATTATTCAATAATAAATACAGGTTTTTTCCTGGGGACAACATTTGAGATACCTTGCCTGATATGTTTTTTTTCCTATCCTTATTACATCCGTTTTTGCCCCGTTTTTGATTATATTACTCTTTTACCTGATACTTTATATAATTTATCGTTATTTTTATCATTATTTTATGTGTTCATTCGGCCATTTGCGAAAGTTGAATATCCATAAATTAAATAATGATAAGTATCCTGAATTAATCGCATTTATGATGAAAACCGACGAAATTGAAAAGGAGATACAATCAATCGCATCCTTCCCTGATGAGAAATTCATGGAGATAATCCGCGAAGTTGGATTCGAATGCGATTGCTGCGGAAAATGCTGTACCAGCGAGTTCAACGACCATGTATTTCTCCTGGATGACGATGCAGAAAGATTAATCAAGAA
Source organism: Candidatus Methanoperedens sp. (assembly GCA_041494705.1). Lineage (GTDB taxonomy): Archaea > Halobacteriota > Methanosarcinia > Methanosarcinales > Methanoperedenaceae > Methanoperedens. The sequence continues at coordinate 346,148 of JBGQBI010000001.1, read as the reverse complement.
TTGCGGCGGCGGCTTTCTTCGCCCTGCGCCTTATTTTGAACTTTGCGATAATCTTGGCAGGTTTTATGTAATGGGTTACGCCCTCAAAAATAAACCGGGAGGCGAATGCATATTCTATACAGGCGGCAAGTGCGAACATTACGCGATTCGACCTGATATTTGCAAAATTTTTCCTTATATGCTTCACAGGGAACCGGATGAAGAGGGAAACATTGAATTCAGGCAGGTAGGCGGTTTAAACAGGCACGGATTATACCATAACGATATAGACGAGGAAACGTGCAAAGAAATATTGAAATCCGTAAAAAAATATGAGTCGGATTTCCTGAGGCAAAAATCAGGGTTCATACACGAGATAGAAAAACACTTCAAAAAGCATAATCTCAAACAAAGCCGGCAGATGTATGACAGGAAAATGAGAGAATATGCACAGGGCAAAGACATTGAGGTTTATGTATTCTTCAGGGGAACTTTTAAAAAAGAAATAATTTCCAAACACATTATTAACCCGTAAAACAAAAGAACACCAAATTAAGGCGGATACACAATGACAAAAGGATGCGATTATTGCGGTTTCAGTGACCCGCTGCCGTTTACATGCAAGTTTTGCGGCGGAACATTCTGTTATAACCACCGCCTGCCTGAATCGCATGATTGCCCGGGGCTTGCATCTTACAAAGAGCGCGTTCGTGACAGTGGAAAATTGTATCAATATGAACCTCAATTAGTTGAGAAGAGACGAAAGGGGCAAAGTTTTAATACATTTTCCAGGGCGATTTCTGTAATAAAAAGCAACTATTCGCTGACGATTTTAACATTAGCTATCATATCGTTCATTTTGCAGAATATTATCCCGGGATATACTTCATACCTGGCTCTTTACCCTGCGGATATACCAGCACGTCCGTGGATTCTTGTCACCCACATTTTCCTCCATGCAAATGCAATACATCTCTTATTTAACATGATGTTTTTATTCTTTATCGGACCCGAGCTTGAACGCAGGATTGGCGGAAAAAGGTTCCTTGCTGTATTTTTTATTTCAGGAATAGTTGCCGCGATAGGTTATTCGATATGGACTCTGTTTGTCCTGAATGATCCTTTTGCATCCGCAGTCGGGGCAAGCGGTGCATTGTTCGGGATATTTGCCTGCCTTGCAGTAATCGCTCCGCAAATACAGCTTTACGTTTATTTTATCCCGATGAAAATAACACACGCGTTAATCTTTTTTGCCCTTTTTGACCTCCTGTTCATAGGCTCAGGAGATGCGATAGCCCGCAGCGCACATTTAAGCGGGGTAATCGCAGGACTTATCATTGGCAACCGTATCAAAAAGACCGGGACCTATATAGGTTATTGAACTTCCTTGACTTCTTTTGGCCCGACTACCCGCTTATAGTCGCTGTGGTATTCGTAGGTTTTGTTCATCGCCTCAAGTATTATACGAAATCCCGGCGTGATCACTGGGACATACGTCGTATCCATCTCCAGATAACCAAGACGGCTATCACGCCAGTTCACAACTTCCAGTTTGACCAATTTTATTTCATCCGTGGTGATATTCAATCGATGCGCAAGGTCTTCTCTTGCAATATCTACCACAGGTGATTCTGGAAAGATGGCATTATTAGAAACTGGTTCATGTTTTACATTTATGCAGCCGGAAACAAGAAGCATCATTAACAGGAGCGCGGGGATTTTCATAAAACCGTATTATTGTCAGGGAATATTAAATATTATATGGTAAAGGCAGTATGAAGAAACCTGACCTGCTGTTTAATCGAAAACTATTTTTACGTTGAGTCTAATTATAGACTGCTATTATTTTAGGGTAGCTTTTATATAAATCATTACAATAATTAAATCGGATGTGAAATATAGTGGAAGATAAAGAATTACCAGGTAATGTTCCCTTAAGATTGGGTGAATATGTCCGGGTGCTGAAGCTGACAAGGAAACCAACCAGAGAAGAGTTTACCGTAATTGCAAAAGTAGCCGGGGCAGGTATATTATTGGTCGGATTTATAGGGTTTATCATATATATACTAATAACCGTAATGCCGGGCTGGTTTAAATGAATGAAGAAGCCTCAACAGCCATATATGTTGTAAAGACAACAGCAAACCAGGAAAGAACCGTTGCCAACCTTATGGAGAAAGTGGCAAAAAAGGAACACCTTGGAATTCATGCCATCCTTGCGCCGGACGAGTTAAAAGGATATGTTCTTGTCGAGGCAGAAGGTCCTGAAGTCGTTGACCAGGTCATCCAGAACGTGCCGCATGCAAGGATCCTGGTGAAAGGCCAGTCAAGTTTTACCGAAATCGCGCACTTTCTCGTGCCAAAACTTACCGTAACCGGCATAACCGAAGGAAGTATAGTGGAACTTATTTCCGGTCCTTTTAAGGGAGAAAAGGCAAAAGTAACAAGGATTGATACTACTCATGAAGAGATTACCGTAGAACTGTTCGAGTCGATTGTCCCCATTCCGGTCACAGTTCGCGGGGATAATGTGAGAATATTGAAACGTGAGGAAGCAGAGAAATAATATTAATAGGAGAAATCAAAAATGGTAAGCGTTGTAGAAGCATTAGTCTCCGGCGGTTCAGCCACCCCGGGTCCGCCACTTGGTCCTTCACTCGGTCCGCTTGGCGTAAATGTAAAAGCGATTATAGATAAGATAAATGAGCAAACAAAAGCGTTCAGCGGAATGCAAGTCCCGGTTAAAGTCATCGTGGATGATAAGAAACAATTCACGATACAGGTTGGAACCCCGCCGACTTCAGCACTCATAAAGAAAGAGGCAGGGATCGAGACAGGCTCAGGGACGCCGAACACGAAGACTGTGGGCAATATTACTGTGAAACAGGCAGTAAAGATTGCGCACATGAAGAAGAACGACACCCTCGCAAAGTCATTGAAGAATGTTGTCAAAGAGGTTGTTGGCTCATGCGTCCCGCTTGGGATTACTTTTGAGGGCTTAAAACCCAAGGAAGCAATTGTAGCTATTAATAGCGGTAAATTCGACTCGGAGTTTTCCGAGCCGCTGTAATTTTTTTGTTGCAACGGATATACTTTTTTTAATCAGCTAATTCCCACATCAGCCCTGTTCTCTGTGATGTGCAGGTAGGTGAGGGCGCCTGTAGCACAGCTTTAAATTTATGCTTCAATCGCATCTTTTACGCTGCGGGCAGAACTAACTATATCTACGATATATCCTCTCTTTTTCTCATTTATACAGCCAGTTATATCCTGAATAAACGACGCTGTTTTGGTATCAAAATATTTCTCTCCGCATCGAGTGCAGACTTCAGCAGGTATATCTTTTACCACAATGCCCTTAACCTCCACGTCCACAAGCGATAATTTGACTTCTCCCTTGCACATATAGCATGTTTTCATTTTATTTCCTCTTTTTATAATTGTCAGTCCATTTTGATGCATCTGGCATATAGACGGTGATTATTATCAGCGCATCTTCGTGGGGGCGCAGACAACATGGACAGGCTTGCCAGCTATTGAACAAAGCAACAAACAGCTTATTCCTCTTGGGTCGTCAGGATATTCTTCGATTACTTCAAATCCTGATTTTAAAGCATTCTCAAGCTGTTCAGCCGTTATGCCGTCTGAAGCCTCCTCTTTTAGAGCATGAATTGTATGTTTGAGATTATTTAGCCTTAAGGTTATCTCCTGTTTATTGTTCATTTTTTCATTCTACCCTCCAATAGTTCATTTTCTTATAAAGGTAACTTATTCTTCTTCCTGCGAGTTTTCAGATGCTCAGCTTATCCCCACGTCAGCCCTGTTCTCCGTGATGTGCAGGTAGGTGAGGGCGCCGGGACCGGGGTCGTAGAACAGTGTATATGACGACGAGGGTCTATTTAATTTTTCACTTTCTGTAGTGTCAAAGGTAATATCCGAACCCATAAGCACGATGTAATGCTGTATTATATCATTGATACTATAATTGGTACTTCCTGTATTGCAAGGTTGTGACCATGTACATGAAGTTACATCGCCTTGGTATGTAAGATTCATGCTGGGATTTAGGAGATCAATATTTATTGTGGGTGGCGGATTACCATCATATAATTTATGATTCCATTTCTCTTCTTTAGATCCATTATCATACTCGATTATGATATAAGTGTCAGAATGGTCTTTATCAATTTTTATTTCGAGTTTTTGGTTTCCATTTGTTGCCTCAATTTCCCATTTTCTATCACCTTCACCTGAACCAAATGAAATATTAAAATAAAATTTAATTAAAGGGTCCGGGTTGCTCGTATTGATATCCCTCATAGTTATCTTACCGGGTATGGAAACAAAAGTCCCCATCGGGGATATCACTTCAAGCTCGATAATAGTAGTCTTATTCTTATCATTGACTGAAACATTTGTATAACTGAGGGTTCTCGCATAGTCAGCCCATGCCTTATAATAATCACTCGTGATATTTAGATTGACTTTTCCAGTTTTACTGCCGTTAACGGGGTTCATCCTTCCTGCGATACTTGCATTAGGATACTGTATTATTGTTGCCACTTTCTTGAAAGAAACTACCGCAGTCCCCTTTCCCCCGACAGACGCACTGCCATTGATATTAATTACAGGGAGTGTTAATGTCCAGCCGTTATAATGTATTTCAGGTGGAGAAAGCATAACGGTTCCCCCGCCCGGATATTGCGCCCATACCCCGCCGCCCTCGTAAGCGACTATCCTGTCCCCAAGAGTATATTTTACCCGTCCCATTGGCACGGTGATTGGAGTATTATTGATATTTACGACCATGAAACTCGGATTGTTTGGGCTGTTCGGCTCAACCGTCACCGTGCCCCCTCCGAGATTAATATTTGTTACCTGAAGCGGCGACTCACCCAGCGTTACCCTGCTCGCCCGCGAGTCAAGGACAGTAAATGCCTGTTCCGAATTCTTGGAATTTGCCATATCCTCAAGACTGTAAATCGCAGGCACGCCGTACAGGGCTATCATGCCAACTCCGAGAATAGTAATGAACAGGATAAGGAGATGACCTATGACTTCAGACGCTGCAGTTTCTGAGCTTAGGAGCTTCATTCGACCTCCGTGTCTAATTGGATGTTCAATATATATACATCAATGTTCTTAGTATCAAGTTTTGCGGTGCATTCGCCGGATATACAGAAACTCCATGCCATCACATTACCAAAATAATTCTCCCATCCCTTTGAGTAAGTGCTGTTGATTGTTACAATGATATTGCTTACATTCTTATAGAAAACCACACGCGGCACACCTTTAGCCGTAACCCTGCTCATGCCGCTGCCGCCTGTTGATGAAATCCCTCCTATGGTTACGATAGGAATAACGAGCACATTGCTCTGGTTGGTAATAAGCGGCTTTGAAACAAGTATCGTGTTGCCGTTCGGATACTTGGCCCATACTCCTGTGCCCTCATAAGCTACGACAGTTTCCCCTACAACACTTTCAATACTGCGCATTTGAGTATCATTTAAAATGGGTATTCTTAGACCGGCTGAATTATTTGCTGTAATGTTTATCGTGCTGCTTCCCGTGACACTCAGCGACCCGCCGTACATCTTCAGCTCAACGCTCTGTGAAGGCGCCTGCCCAATCACAACTTTATTGACGTTATTTGCCAGCACGATAAAACTCTGCTTGGTATTTTCTATGTGGTTTGCCTCCTGCGCATTCTTTATTATCGGGTAGCCTGCCACTCCTATAATCCCGATGGATAACACCAGTAACCCGAGGATTGTTACAAAGTCCACTACTTCAGAGACTGCATCTTCCGAGGAAAGAAGTTTAATGGATTTCATTGCTGTTTAATTTTCATTGAATTATTGTTGTTATCGTACCTCAGTGTATAGTCCTGCGCATTGCTGTATATCTGCTCAGTTATGTTATAGGAAGAATTGAAAGGTATCCAGGCTTTTGCATCATTTTCCGCATCCAGAAATATCCTTTCCCTGGTTATATTGATGCCATATTCCTCGTTTGCAATGGAAGCGGGAATTGAAAAATCGTATTCCAGTTTGTTCACAGCGCCCCCGTTTGATTTGGTTATATTTACGAGGGTATCCATGGAGTTTACTCTTGCAGCAAATCCGCTTCCCAGGATATCAAAACTTTCCCTCATTGCCGCCTTCTGGGAGTTCAAAGTGAGCGTATAAAAAGAAAGAATGGTTGCAGAGAAAACCAGCACTGTAATGAATAAAATGAGAATGAAACCTAGCGTAATAGATACTGCATCCTCATTTTTCAGGAGACTTTTTTGATTCATAGGTTTCACCACGGCACTGAAACAGGAATTGTGATACTGGCGCGCATAATGCTGGTGGAAAGGGTTACTGTTGAGTAAAGGATGTAATCGCGGGCGCGGATGAAGCCTCTGCCTGATGCTGTGCCGTTGATGCTGTAGTTGCCATACGCATTTGCACCGTTTACGAATGAGATATTATATGCTGATGTTATATTTGCCTTGATATCAGCATTATTAATTGTGCGATTCCCTATTGAAGTGAAGTTTATTTGCCAAGTTTTTGTTGCGTTTGTAATACTTATATTAAAGGGGGATGTTATTGCAGTTATATTGACGGCTATCGTTGCATTATTAACACTTTCCACAACTGTCCAGTTCGTTGCGCCATTTGCAGTCCCGTTATCTGTGAAATTCGCATAGCGTGGAGTAGTGGTGTTCCAGTTGCTTATATCCCAGCTCACATTCACACCCTCCCCATGCAGCGCGTACAGCTTGGGCAGGTTTGCGCTGAAATTTTGTGTCTGATTGATAAAATTACTTCTCTTTTGTGTATCATTTCCCCCAAGTGCAGTTGCATTCCTGTAAGCGCTTTTCATTTCATCCCCGCTGATACGCATCAGGTTCACTATATCATATTTTATGGGGTCTCCTCCTGCTTCCCCTGCCATATTGCTTTCGAATATGATATTATTGAGCATTACCGTGGTTATTACAAGTCCGATAGCAATAATGAAACCTGCAAGCAGCATAAACTGAGCATCCTCGTTTTTTATTATTCCCATCACATTCTCCATAAAATAAGTTTTACATCAACGATATTGTATAGGTCGGTTGAGGGACTGATATCAGTTAATAGAGTATTATTCTTATTTGGATTATCACTGCTATGCAATACGATTTTCCTTGACACAATCACAGCGTTTTCTGAGGGGTCGCCGTTGTATATCATTCGCTGGGTTGTATAAGTAGTCCCATTGTTCGCAAGAAAGGTCAGCTCCACATTATGGGCAATGCCCTGCGTGACTAAAATAGCGTTCGTGATGTTTGTCAGGTTATTGTTAAGTGGAGGATTTGCAGTATTTAACTTATCTGTATAATTTGTTCCATTCCAGGTATATTCACTACCATTCCACCTCAATACATCATTCTTAAGCTTTGAATTATATCCAGGCTCGGCATAATCCAGCCCCCCTAAAATATCCTGCCCGAGCACCTGAAGCTCGGTTTCCACATGCACGTTTGCGGTTGAAGAAGTAAGCGGCGTCATCGAGGTCGCGTCTATGGCATAAACTATGACAAGAAGCATTATTGTAGCAGCAGCCACGCCCTCCAGGGTATGCATCTGGGCTTTATCATCAAACATTACCAGACCCTCACTGAAAGGATAGCAGTTTCATTATAGCCCGTGGAGGAATTTACGATCAATACAAGGCGTTTAGTCTGCCCGATATCGGTGGTTTCGGGGAGCGCAGGTCCGCTCTGGTTCATCGGTTTGTTTAGATTAGTAAGATTGGCAACCGTTACATTCATATCAAAAACGGATTCATTGCTGAACAGCCCGATTTCCCGAAGCGCGGCATTATAGTTAGTCGGGTTGTAATAATTCAATCTCGAATTATTGAAATAATATAATTTGCCCTGGTCTATGACATTCAACTCACTTGCTTTATCTGCATGAAGCATACGTTCAACAAGTACGGTTCCTGCCCTGTCCGCGGCAAGCGTCGCCTTATCCGAGCCCGACTGGAAGGGCACGAACAAACCATAAACGAACTGGAATACAAAAATAACAGCCAGTAGAAATATCCCGATGCCTGTGATATAATCTATAGTTACTTGGGCTGAATCGCTTTTCTCGTTTTTCACAACTTTAATTAAGCGTTCAATAATATTAAAACTTATGAATGTTAAAAAATAAAAATATGAAAATGGTTAAAACTAACCATTTTTAAGTCGTCAGGACTATTTCGATACTGATATCTTTTGGCACCTGTATGCGCATTAACTGGCGCAAAGCCCGCTCATCAGCATCAAGGTCGATGAGCCTTTTGTGCACTCTCATCTCCCAGTGGTCCCACGTTGCGCTCCCCTCGCCATCCGGGCTTTTCCTGCACGGAACCACCAGTTTCTTGGTTGGAAGGGGAACCGGACCGGAGATATTTACTCCGGTTTTTATTGCTATGTCTTTTACCTGGGAACATATCCCATCAAGTGTAACAGGACTTGTTCCTGATAAACGTATTCTTGCCTTTTGGACCATTTTAACTCCGTTTTAAAAAGAGAAAGAACGAGAATTAAATTCTCGCCTTAATGTCCTGAACCATGCCTGCTGCAATGGTCATTCCCATATCCCGTATCGCAAAGCGACCGAGCTGAGGAATATCTTTCACTTTTTCGATACACAATGGTTTTGCCGGTTTGATCGTCACAATTGCGGCATCTCCGGCTTTTATGAAGTCGGGATTTTCTGCAGCCGTCTGGCCGGTCTTTGGATCAAGTTTCTTTAATATCGCTGTGATCGTGCCTGCAACCTGTGCTGTATGGCAGTGCAGGACGGGCGTATAACCAATGGTAATTGCTGACGGGTGCTGCAGTACTACAATTTGTGCAGTGAATTCTTCCGCAACTGTTGGCGGTTTGCTAACATGTCCGCAGACGTCTCCGCGCCTGATATCTTTCTTCTCAACACCTCTAACGTTCCATCCTATGTTATCGCCAGGTACCGCTTCCTTGATCTCCTGGTGATGCATTTCAATTGATTTTACTTCACCAACAGCTTTTGCCGGCATGAATATTATTTTATCACCTGGCTTCATTACTCCGGTCTCAACTCTACCTACCGGAACTGTTCCGATACCTGATATGGTGTAAGCATCTTGGACAGGAATGCGAAGTGGTAATGTCGTGGGTTTCTCTGGCATTTTCAACATATCAAGAGATGCCAGCAATGTCGGTCCTGTATACCATTTGGTATTCTCGCTTGGCTTGGCAAGGTTATCGCCTTTGAAAGCTGACGTAGGGATGAAGTTCATTTCATCCGGTTTATAGCCGACCATTTTAAGAAGGGTGCTGACCTCGGTTTTAACCGCATCATATCGTGCCTTGTCATAGTTGACTTCATCAATCTTGTTGATTGCTATGATTAACTGGGTAATACCCAGCGTCCTTGCAAGAAACACGTGTTCTTTTGTCTGTGACTGGACACCCTCTTTAGCAGCGCATACCAGAATGGCTGCGTCCGCCTGTGAGGCGCCTGTGATCATGTTCTTGACGAAGTCCCTGTGACCGGGACAATCCACTATCGTGAAATAGTATTTTGCGGTATCGAATCGCTGGTGAGCCACGTCGATTGTGATACCCCTGTCCCTCTCTTCCTTAAGAGAGTCCATGACCCATGCAAAGACGAAGGATTCTTTTCCTTTCGCTTTTGCTTCTTCTCTATACTTTTCTATAATATGCGGTGGTACCGCGCCAGTTTCAAACAATAATCTTCCTACGAGAGTTGATTTCCCATGGTCAATATGCCCGATAACTGCTAAATTTAAATGTGGTTTCTCTGCCATAATATTTCTCCTTTAATTTTTTAGGATATGTTTTGTGTTCGTATTGTTGTTTTTGTTTTTAAACTTTGCGTTGTTCAGGGACTGATGAAATCACTCGGTTTTGGCAATTCGAGTTTCAATCCTTTGCGTTTCCTGATATCCATCACGATATCATTGAGCATGTTCCCGGGTATGGGTTCAAATCCCACAAATTCCGTGCTCCACATTGCCCTGCCTTCGGTTGCAGAGCGTATATCGCCGGAAAATCCGAACAACTGCGCAACAGGCGCCTTGGCCTCGATAATTGTGGTATCGCCTTCTGATTTCATATCAAGTATGGAACCGCGCCTTCCCTGCATTTCACGCATCGCGCCGCCCATCTGGTCCTGGGGAACATGGATGAATACTTTCTGGAATGGTTCAAGGAGCGTAGCTCCTGCCATGAGCATTGCAGCCTGGATTGCCTGTCTTGACGCCGGGATGACCTGCGCCGGTCCCCTGTGGATTGTATCTTCGTGGAGTTTGGCATCCATCAATTTTACCTTGACTCCCATTACAGGTTCTCTTGACAGCGGTCCGGCCTTCATGACTTCTTCAAAGCCTTCGAGTATGAGTTCCATTGTTTCATTTAAATACTGGATACCTTTTGTCATATCGATAAACATATTGGTCTCATAGATATGGGTAATTCCCTTCGCTTCATCCTTGGTAAAACCTACTTTCAAGAGAATGTCCCTGCGCTCAACTTCAGGTTGCCTCATTGAAACTTCATTATTCTTGATAAGTTCGACAACATTTTGCCCGAGCGGTTCCACTTCGATATAAAACCTGTTATGCCGGTTAGGGGATTTCCCTTCTACAGGCCCGGCATGAGTTGAGATTGTTTCCCTGTATACTACAAGCGGCTTTGATGTTGTAATCTCAACATGTTTGTCGCGCTGTATCCTGCCTGCAACAACCTCAAGATGAAGTTCACCCATTCCTGCCAGCAAATGCTCTCCTGTTTCCTGGTTTATCATTACTTTAAGTGTGGGGTCTTCTTTTGCGACCTGCCTTAATACTTCAACCAGTTTTGGCAGGTCTTTCATGTGTTTTGCTTCGACCGCTACGGTCATTACGGGCTCGCTGACATGTCTTATGCTCTCAAATGGCGTCATGCTTTTATCTGTAGAGGCTGTCGAACCCACTATCGCATCAGTCAAACCGGTTACTGCTACGATATTTCCGGCAGGGATTTTATCGCACTCAATTCGCTCAGGACCCATGAAGAGACCTACTGACTGTATCCTGTTAGGATGGGGCATTCCTGAAATGTAAATTTCCTTACCCCTCTCAAGAGTACCGGAGAAAAGCCTTCCGCTTGCCACTTCACCTGCATGCGGGTCGGTGGTGATATCGGTTATCATAAGAGCTACCTTGCCGTTCCTGTCCACTTCTATCATGGATTTTCCGATTTCGCTCTCCTTATCGCCGTGCCAGATGACTTTTATTCGCTCTTTTTGTGCCTGGACTGGGCTTGGAAGGAATCGTATGATCATGTCATTCATTACAACATGAAGCGGACATTTTTCAGCAAGTACATTCTGCTTTTCAGCCTGGCATAATTCGATAATTTCCTTAAATCCGATGCCAGTCTTCTTCATATAAGGAATGCTGATTGCCCAGTTATTAAGGGCTGACCCGAATGCAACTTTTCCAACTACAGGGTCCAGCTTCAGGTCATCATACTGATCAGGCTTCAGACCTTTAACTATCTTATTGACTTTATCAATGACAAGCCCCAGACGCATTTGCATGTCCTCCGGAGTGAGCTTTAACTCATTAATAAGTCTGTCAACCTTGTTAATGAAAAGAATTGGCTTTACGTTCTCACGAAGCGCCTGCCGCAATACGGTCTCGGTCTGCGGCATCGGTCCTTCCACCGCGTCAACCAGCACAACCGCGCCATCAACGGCTCTCATCGCGCGTGTAACGTCGCCGCCGAAGTCAACGTGTCCCGGCGTATCGATAAGGTTGATAAGGTATTCCTTGCCATCATATTCGTGGACCATTGAGACCGTTGCAGAATCAATGGTAATTCCACGTCTCTGTTCTTCTTCATCAAAGTCCATGAATAACTGCTCGCCTGCCAGCTCTTTTGAAATCATGCCGGCTCCTGCGAGCAGGTTATCTGAGAATGTTGTTTTACCGTGGTCGATATGCGCCACTGTTCCGATGTTGCGGATAAACTCGGGTTTATCCATCAGCACCGTCACACGCTCGACCATTTTCTTTCTTCTGCCCATATATGATTTACCTCTTTTATTGGAAATTTTGGTTCTCTATTATTCTATCCTATATAAACACTTTGAAAACCGGAAAAACATTACGGGATAAGGAAAAATGCTTTTATAAGTGAGTACGGTATGAACCGGATGGGAAAATAAAAAAAAGTATCACATAACCCTGAGGTTATGCGATTTTACCGCGCCGCCTTCGCAACTCTCTCGATATTGTCCTTCTTGCCCATGGCGTATCCTTTAACGTCATGGTTGGCTGCTGCGATTATCTCATCTGCAAGAGCGCTCGAAAGCGCCTTCTTTGTGCCGAAAGACGCCTTCTGCGCCCCCTCGGCTATGAGCCGCAACGCCGTATCCACACGGCGCTGGGGCGCTGTGTCCACGGATTTCGGAACTGCGATACCGCCGTACTGCAATCGTACAGTTTCCTCTCTTGGCCCTGCGTTTATTATCGCATTCACAAGCATCTGCACGGGATTCTGTCCCGTTTTCTTATTGATGATTTCAAAAGCTTCCTTAATATTATTGATAACCGTTATCTTCTGCCCCGTGTTGTTTTCTTCACGCATTATCTTATTGACAAGCCGCTCAACGATGTTATATGTCGATTTACTGAACTGCTGTTTTGCATTCCTGCCGCCGGAGTGCGGAATAACGATCGGTAAGAGATTGATATAGCCTTTGACGCTTGGGTCTTTAACCTCAACTTCAGTAAAATCCCATTTCCCGAATAATTTTTGCATATTATCTCACCGGTTTTTCCTTCTTGCCAAGAACAAGCATTCTCAGGTTCACGTTGTTCACAGCAACCACTTTCCAGCGTACGCCCGGGATATCTCCCATAGCACCGCCCATTCTGCCGCCTATCCGTTCCACGATTACTTCATCGTGTTCATCAATGAAATTGATCGCGCCGTCACCGGGGCAAAATGCCGATATTTGTTTCCCGTTCTTGATAAGCTGAAGGCGTATGCATTTTCGTATAGCTGAATTTGGTTGTTTTGCCTCAATTCCGACTTTTTCAAGCGCAATACCTCGTGCCTGGGGCGCTCCCCCGAGAGGGTCTGCCTTTACGTCCAGGTTAAGAGCCCGTCTTGCATAATCACCATCTGCCCATCTGAAATTTTTACTATCGCTCTTTAGTTTGCGAGCCGCGAATATTCCTTTTCCCATGTAGTTTTTTTCCTCCAAATAATTTTGATTACTGAATAATCACATCGTTTATATTGTGGTGCCTTAAGGAGAGCTTTTTTACCTTTTCGATATTTTTGCCGTCTCTCCCGATGGCAAGCCCCTTCTCTTTAGTTGGAACTTCTACATAAGCTATACGCTTGCCATCAGTAACTGAAATACTTATATTTTTCACGGATATAGGATGAAATGCATTTTTCACGAACTCTGCCGGGTCATCGGAATGTTCGATAATTTCAATATGTTTTCCGATTGCCTTCTTCACGCGGTTGATATTGTCCCCGCCTTTCCCGATTGCCAATCCCATATCGCCGTTTTTGACAACAAACAACAACCGGTTGTTCTCTGAATCCTCATAGCAATCTCTCGCCCTCGCACCTGTCAGGTTTTCAAATAATGCTATATACCGTATTCCATCAGTGCTTAACTTGACTTCACTCTTTGATGAACCCATTGATTATCATTCCTTTTTAGACAGGTTCATCAAAAAGCGACACCTCACTTTATGCGGTGTTGGGGTATGCGCAGCATACCCCTCGTTTGATAAAACTTTCTTAAAGTTTTTTGATGAACCCATTGATTATCATTCCTTTTTAGACGGGGTTCGTCAAACTCATTCTCCCTTGAAAGAGAGTATTTCCGACTCTCCCGGTTCCAGCACTGCAAGCGCAGCAATCGAAAACGGTTTGCCGCATGCAACTCCAAGGTCAACGCTCGTTCCCGCGTATTTGATAACAGGCACGTCCTTCACTTCATTCATGGTCTTTTCAAAGCAATTGGACGACACGACAACAACCTGCGCTTTGCCGTTCTTTACAGCATCCGTGGTCTGCCTTGAGCCGATTACTACTTTTCCTGTTGATAAAACATTTCTTAATACTTTGTTAATATCAGTTTCCATACTTATTCTCCTTTATGTAGCTTTTTTTGCAATCAACTTAACATTTCCTGTACCCAGCCTTATGGGCTGCCCTACTATTACATTTTCCGTTACTCCTCTGAGTTCATCAATATCCCCGCGCATGCCAGAATCCAGAAGATGGTTGACGGTGACTTCAAATGCAGCCCGCGCAAGAACGCTTGCCTTTTCACCGGATATGCCGTGCCTGCCTATTGGTTTTACATCCCCGTCCACAGTCATAATATCAGAAACGAGCATGATATGTCGCACATCCACAGTAAGACCCTGTTCCCTTAGCGTCTCTGTTGCCTCGTGTATCAATGCCGCCCTGGCAGCCTCTATACCCATCACTTCAAAGATTTCATTGACGTTGTTGGTGCGTGTTCTTGTCGCATCAACGCCTTCTATTGCCAGAACTTCTTTGAGCACCGAACCTTCTGTATACAAAACATATTCGCCGCTTTCTTCTTTCCTGATAACGACCCTTTTTATTCCTTTGATACCTTTCAATATGATGGACTGGACATTTTTGACAAGCTGGAGCAATTGCCTGTATGAGGGTTCCTCGGGTGTCAGTAAAAGACTATCTTCTTTAATCTCTGCCGAAACGCCGAGTTCTTCTTCAATTTTACCAGCTATCTCTTTTGAGGTCATATTCCGCTGGATGAGTGATTTCTTATTAAGCTCGATGATTATTTTCATTTCGGTAATATCGGTTGACATGCTGCCCAGCACTGTGATATTGGTGGCTTCTATTTTCCACGCGAGTTCACGCGCTTTGTCCCTGTCGAACGCATACTCCTTTTCAAGAAAAATCGTCATCATGGGGGTGCTCGGGTTTTTACGTGCATCCACAATTTCGATTAAGCGGGGAAGTCCAAGAGTAACGTTGATTTCAGCCACACCCGCGTAGTGGAATGTTCTCATTGTCATCTGTGTGCCTGGTTCCCCAATTGATTGTGCTGAAACCACACCAGCAGCTTCTCCGGCTTCGATAGAAGAATTGAGATATCCGGAAAGAACCCGTTCAACGATTAAATCCATTTGTTTCTTTGAAATCTTTTTATCTTTGAGTTCATGCATAAGGTTATCAATCACTTTTTGAGGCAATTGGAGAGTTGAAACTCTTTCCTCAACACTTTTTTGGGACAAACTAGTCATTCTTTCACCCCTGCTACTGAAGCGTAAATACGCTTCATTGCATCCGGTTTACTGAAATCGCTGTTCATCGGGTTGATTCCATCTTCTCCGTATTTGAACTGGATAATCATATTTCTTGTATCCCTGACCGTTCCATCATATTGCACTTCCAAATCCTGCAATGCATTTACAAGCCTGCGCTGCAAGTAACCTGACTGGGACGTTCGCACTGCAGTGTCCACAAGACCTTCCCGCCCGCCTATGGCATGGAAGAAATATTCGGTTGGCGATAATCCGCCCTTGTAACTTGCTTCCACGAACCCGTGGGCTTCCGCGCCCAAGTCTCCCTTATCAAAGTGGGATAACGTCCTTCCTGCATATCCTCGCTTGATTCGTTCGCCTCGCACTGCCTGCTGGCCCACGCACGCAGCCATCTGTGTCAGGTTGAGCATAGAACCTCGCGCCCCTGACCGTGCCATTATTACGGCAGAATTGTCCATCCCGAGATGGCGGTCTGCAATATCTCCTGTAGTGTCTCTTGCCTTTGATAGTTCTTTCATTATCTCCATTTCAAGGGTTTCTGCGATAGACCTTCCTGGCAGCGGTTCAAGTTCGCCAGCCCGGAACACGCCTATCAGTTTTTCTACCCTGTTTTTAGCCCCACTCAATTCCTCGTTTATCTGGTTCTGCGCTTCAGGCGGGACGTATTCGTCGTCTATACCGAAACTGAACCCGTAGCGCATAATACCTCGTATGGCAAGGCGTGTCGCATCATCGATAAATTTGCATGCCACATCCTGATTGAATTCTTTTATGAGTTTATCAAGTATCACGCTCTTGAATGCACCTACGGCCTTTTCATCGATTGAGCCGCGTTCAAGCACCCCATCATTGATGACCACATAGGCATCATGTTCGCAATCCATACCCTTGCAGGTATCGCAATGTTCGCAGATTTCCGCCTTGAACTGGAGGTTAAGACCTTTGGGAAGAATCTGGCTGAAAATCTGTTTTCCGTTCCAGTAGGGTTTTTTGTCCTCCGTTCCGGCTGGTTCCGACAATTCCCGGATCTCTGATTTTGCAAGAAGTTCCAGAGCATCTTCCTTAAATATTTTGTCTTTACTGTTTGTAAGTAAGAACATTCCTGAAATATAGTCATGGATACCGCCGATAATAGGCCCGCCGAATCTCGGGGAGAGAATGTTCTCTTTAACGTGCATCAGTATCTTTGCTTCAGCACGCGCATCCTCGGTTTGCGGCACATGCATGTTCATCTCGTCGCCATCAAAGTCGGCGTTATACGGGGGGCATACTGCAGGATTGAGCCTGAACGTCTTATGCGGCAGCACTTTTATCTCATGCGCCATGATGCTCATCCTGTGAAGAGAGGGTTGCCTGTTGAATAATACGATATCTCCATCCTTTATCTGCCTGTCGATTTTCCATCCCAGTTCGACAAGGTCTGCAAGTTCGCCGCAATTCTTATCAGTGATTTTTACCCTTCGCCCGTCTGCTCTCACAATATAATTGGCGCCCGGATGGTTATCCGGACCCCGTCTCACATATTCTTTCACTTCATCGATATTTCTCGGGGTTACGTTCATCGTAATAGTTAGTTCTTTTGCTATCGCAAGAGGCACACCTACCTCATGTATCTTGAGGTTCGGGTCCGGCGAAATTACAGTTCTTGCTGAGAAATTGACGCGTTTACCTGATAAGCTTCCCCTGAACCGGCCTTCCTTGCCTTTTAATCGCTGGGAAAGCGTTTTCAATGGTCTTCCCGACCTGTGGCGGGCAGGCGGCACACCAGATACTGCATTATCAATGAAAGTGGTCACATGATACTGCAATAATTCCCATAAGTCCTCGATGATTAACTGTGGCGCTCCTGCTTCACGGTTTTCCTGGAACCGCTGGTTAATCCTTATGATATCCACGAGCTTGTGTGTAAGGTCATCTTCACTGCGCTGGCCTGATTCAAGTGTTATTGAAGGTCGCATGGTGACCGGGGGAACGGGCAGCACGGTCAGTATAATCCATTCCGGGCGTGCGTTCTGGGGGTCCATGCCGATTACCTCAATATCCTCGTCTGTTATTTTCTCAAGACGCGAGCGTATATCGGTGGGCATCAGCTTGTGCCCGTCCTCTATATAAGTAGTGGGTTTCTCGAACTTGATTTCCTGCTGGGCTTCTTCGCAATACTGGCATTTTCCGGCTTTTCGCGCCTCTTTGAAAACGTCGTTGACAACATCCTCGATGGATTGTCCCATTTTCTTAAGCGTTCTTATCTTTTCAACCGTTTCCTTTTTCTGCTTGGGTTCAAGAAGCAAAGCGCCGCATTTCCTGCATGTGGCTCTTAAAATCTTGCGTATAAGCTTGGCAAAACCGACATGAATGACAGGCGCCACAAGTTCTATGTGCCCGAAATGTCCCGGGCATTCGCCCGCGCGTCCTCCGCATGTCTTGCAGCGCAGACCCGGGTCAATCACCCCGAGTTTAGTATCCATCAATCCCATCTCAATCGGAAAACCGTCATCGTCATACGTATCAGCCGTTATGACTCTCGTTACGCTCATCTTACGGAATTCTTTGGGTGAGATAAGTCCGAATTTTATCTGTTTTACTCTTTTTGGGGTTGCAATTACCATAATCTTCACCTACTCTATTTTTGTGCTACCGAAGGTGCACGCCACGTTGACTGGGGCATCGGTCATACAGCATCCTCTAATACAAGTCTTGGCGCAACGCCAAGAGATATTATTTCATCAAGCAATAGTTTGAAAGCATAGCTCATTTCAACAGGGTGTATGTCTGTTTCAGCGCCGCAATCCTGGCATCTGGTGATATTTCTTCTTTTATCAAGAGTTGCTATCATGCCGCAATGAGAGCAGACGTATTCCATGACCTTGTCCGACTCGTCAAGAAGCCGTTCCTTTAGAGCCATGGCCGCCCCGTGTCCGATTAGGACATCACGTTCCATTTCTCCGAACCTCAAGCCGCCTTCCCTTGCCCTGCCTTCCGTCGGCTGCCTGGTCAATACCTGAACAGGTCCTCGCGACCTTGCGTGCATTTTTGATGATACCATATGATAGAGCTTCTGATACAGGATAACGCCGACAAATATGTCAGCCTGTATCCTGTTGCCGGTTATGCCATCGTAGAAAACTTCTTTCCCGGTGTGTGAAAAACCATGTTTGGGCAGCGCGGAACGCAGGTCATCTTCGGAATCACCCGAGAATGCAGTGCCGTCAACCCTTCTTCCTTCAAGCGATCCAACTTTTCCGCCAATCATTTCAAGGACGTGCCCTACGGTCATCCTTGAGGGGATTGCATGCGGGTTAATTATAAGATCAGGAACCATACCGCCTTCGGTGAAAGGCATATCTTCATATGGTACTATAAGGCCGATTACACCTTTCTGCCCGTGCCTGGATGCGAATTTATCCCCTATTTCAGGGATCCTTTGGTCTCTTGTCCTCACTTTTGCAAGCCTTGAGCCATTTTCTGATTCTGTGAGTATTACGGTATCCACTATCCCTTTTTCATTGGAACGCATGGTAACCGAGCTTTCCCTTCTCTGCACAGGGCTTATGCCAAGTTCGGTCGGTTCTTCGAGGAACCTCGGCGGGCTTGTTTTCCCAATCAGAACATCGTTCGGCCCTACAGGTATTTCAGGATTGACAATACCATCGCTGTCCAGTTGGTTGTAGACCTCGGCGCTTCTTGCGCCCCTGACTTCGGTATCCGGGATCTCAAATTTATCCTCCTGGCCACCAGGATATTTTCGTTCTTCGCCTTCATTTGTCCTGAAGAAATGGCTCCTGCCAAGACCGCGTTCGATAGAACCCTTATTCACGACAAGGGCATCTTCGATATTATATCCTTCATATGATAATACCGCCACTACGAAATTCTGTCCAGCAGGCCGGAGGTCAAACCCGATTGCTTCCGCGGTTTGTGTGGATGTAAGCGCTTTCTGCGGATAATGCAATACGTGAGCCCTTGTATCAGGTCGTAATTTCATATTGGGAGTTGACATGCCAAGACACTGTTTGACCATGCCTGCACCCATCGTATTCCTGGGCGATGCGTTGTGTTCCGGGAAAGGCACCATACCAGTGCAGATACCGAGAATCAAAGACGGGTCTATCTCAAGATGTGTATGTTTCGACGTCAAATCCTTTTCATCGATAGCTATGAACGCATTTTCTTCTTCTTCAGCATCGAGATACTCAATCAAGCCTGCATCGACAAGACTGTCAAAAGTAATTTCTTTCTTTTTTAATCGCTCGCTATGTTCCTGCGTTACAAGAGACCTGCCATTTTCTACGATAATCGCAGGGCGTCTTGCCCTTCCCTGGTCAGAATTAATGATTATCTCATTCGTATCCTCATAGTAAATGATATTCACCTGTTTCTTGATGTCTCCCATTCTTCGCTTTTTTCTTAGTTCCGACACCAGTTCTTTTGGTTTATCCCGGGTTCCTATCAGTTCACCGTTTAAGAAAACTCTTGCCTTATTCAAAGGATTCAACCTCCTCTTCAGGTTCAACTTTTGTTTCTTCGGCTTCCTCAAGCGCCTCCAATTCCGTGGCATATGTCGTGGGCACTTCTTCCATCCCGACAAGCTGCGGGATAATCGGGACTACATTTAATTCATAAAGCATAATCTTAAATTGGGCTTCATCCCCCGCGCTGGTTGAAATCTCAACCATTTGCGCAAAGTTCTTTACAAGACCGCAATTAGGTCCTTCCGGGGTCTCGGAAGGACATATTCTTCCCCACTGTGTTGGATGCAAATCCCTTGCTTCAAAATGAGGCTGCGCTCTTGATAATGGTGATATGACCCTGCGTAAATGCGAGAGCGAAGCGATATAGTCGGTGCGGTCAAGAAGCTGCGAGACGCCTGTCCTGCCTCCCACCCAGTTGCCCGTAGCAAGCGCATGCACCAGGCGTTCACTCAGGACATCAGCCCGCACGATAGTTGTAACATTCAGGTCCCTGTTCCTCATGCTGGCTCTTTCGAGCTGGTATTTGATATCGCGCGTAAGCCTGTTGAAAGAAACCCTGAACAGGTCTTCACACAATTCGCCTGAGAGTTTGAGTCTCTTGTTGGCATAGTGGTCTTTATCATCGCTGCCCCTTTTGCCAAGGGCAAGTTCGAAGCATGCCTGGGCCATGCGCCCGAGGAACTGCGCCTTCAGCATACGGTGCGCTTCGTCATTCCCGAGATGCGGCAGCAAATACCTGTCGATCACGTAATTCGCTCTTTTTACCTGGTATTCCTTTGATTGTCCTGATGCAACCCGCAACCCGATTTTTTCCATGGCTTCTTCTTTATTGGCCGCTTCTGACTCTTCAAGGTTCTCAAGCATGAATTTAATAATCTCAGGGTCTTCTGAGACCGAATTCACAATATCCTGGTCGGTCTCAATGCCCAATGCACGGACGAGTGTGACAAAATTAATCCTGCCCGATATTGACGGGAATGAGACTTCAAGAATCGATTTCCTGCTCCGTTCCACGACAACCAGCGCGCGATAACCTCTCCTCTGCGAAAATACTTTCGCAACCTCGATATTTTCACCGTATCGTTCTTCCAGTTCCACAAGGATTTTGTTAGGCGCCAGGTCTTCAAGCGTGGTAATTACGCGCTCGGTACCGTTTATTATAAAATACCCGCCTGGATCCTGGGGGTCTTCCCCAAGCTCGATCATTTCTTTCTGTGTCAATCCTACAAGGTTACACCCTTTTGACCATATCATTATAGGCAGCAGTCCGATTTCTGCTTCCTTATCCTCTTTTTCACCTTCAGGACTGACAATGGACATACTGAGTTTAAGCGGCGCAGCATAGGTTATGTTTCTTAGCCTTGCTTCTGTGGGATAGAGTTTATCCATTGCGCCGTCAGCTTCTTTCACGACCGGATTACCTACCCGGATTTTCTTGAGCCTTACATACGTGCCTTCAATATCGGTTTCAATAATCCTCTGTTCATCAATAACTTTCTGAAGACCGTGTTCCAGGAAATCATTGAAAGAATCCACATGATGACGGACTATTTTCTCGCTTGTAAAATACGCTTTTGATAGTACCCTTCTGTCTAACATATTACCTCAAATTTTATCTCACGCAATGACCAATCGATAGAAATATGACTTACCTGCTGTCTGGCTATCACGGGTTATCCGTACGACATCGCCGACTTTAGCTTTGACGGACACGGCAGAGGGGTCTGAAATACGAATCTTGGGCAATTGTTCTTTATCTACTTTATATTCTGATAATATTTTGTTAAGATCCTCTTCATTTAATATTTCATGATTTGGTACCATTTTATGTTCCAGGGGATTGAATTCCCTTCCAGTATGCTCTTTCTCTTTCACACAATTACCTCCCGTGTATGACGGGCTCGGAGGGATTTGAACCCTCGACCATCGGGTATCTTTTCATTCCCATTGCGGATTGAATAAAAGCCCGGTGCTCTGCCTGACTGAGCTACGAGCCCAAACATATTATCCACTATTTTTAAACTAACGCTACCAGTCATGAATAAAAAATATTCCTGAATCAATGGCAATTTTTGTTAAAACCTCGTGGACGTGCGCCCCTTGAACTACCTCACTAAGCTTAAATGTTTCTCTAAGCTTAAATTTTTTCCGCTCTTTTTTTACTGTCTTTCTACTTCTCCACATCCCTTCCAAAATCATCGAAAAACCGAAGCTTCACATCCTTCACCACCCCGCATTCTTTTGCATACTTAAAATAAAGTTTCAGGCTCTCTATACTCTCATCATCAAAATCATAATTCAATGTATGAAGGTAATCGCGCATGAAATTACAATCTATTTTTTTCTCCCTTCCTATGAAAGCGGCAATCTCGCCGATGTTCTTATAAGCATAATCCTTTGACCGAAGAATTGTTTCTAAAACATATCTTACCTTATCAGGATGCTTTTTTGCGAAATCTTCCCTGACAACCCACAACGCATACACCATTTTCTTACCTGTGAGCTTCTTCCATTCATTCCCGAGGTCTGCTATGATCCCGTACTTTCCTATGGCCGCTAATGCGCTGTCCCCTATCAGAAGAGCGGCATCGCCATGCTTTAACATCTGGTCTATATCAGTTCCCTTGCATTGATTGATATTAACATTCAGGCCTTTTAGCCTTAAAATGATTTTTATCAGCGTAGCCGAACTTGCAGTTGTTTCGGGGATGCAAAGTGTTTTTCCCTCAAGCTGCGGAAGGTCTAATTTTCCGTTAGAGCATATCAATACGCTTTTTGTGAAATCATTTGAAGTAATGGAAAGCCCGGGCAATATGAGGAGATCGCTGAGTTTACCGTACATGATTGAAGAAATGGGGCTGATATCAAGTTCGCCCCTGGAAATCATGTTTGCAAGCTCAACCGGATGGCCTTCCTTGATCTCTATATCGTCTGCCTTTACCTTTCCGTATTCCATGGCATAATACGGGAAATCACAATTAGCGAAAGCGATCTTTCCAAGACGTATCATAATAGATACATCCAGAATAACGGTTTATACATATTAGTTTGATGGATGGTATGTTATATCCGGTTCAAAAATTGTTCTGATAAGTAATGACATTTATCAGCTTTTTTGCATTTTCTACAGCGTTTTGGTGTCTTTTTGGCATTGGTTATAAAACGTACAACTTGTTAACCTGCACAGTGTGACCATCATGCACAATTTTTCACAGTAAAATCTCGCTCTTATGGAGGGAACCGGTATGGATACTTTCCTTTTATAGCCAAAAGAATAACCGAACATTTTCTTAACCAATTCATTTACCTCACGGCATATATACTTTATCACTATTATTATTATAATTATGACAGATAATTAAAGACAAATATTACAGGAAAGATAAAGACACGATATAAGCTGATATCGTGGTTTTCGGGCATACACAATTTTGCAAGTTTCATACGGCCCGAATCCGGACACCGGGAACAGATTATTCATTAACAGCGGCTGCTTTTATGGAAAGGATAAAAAAATTGACGGGGAAATGCGTTACGCGAATAAGTTCATATTCATAGAATGGCGGCGCGTATATCATGAGGTGGCTTGGTCTGGGCAAAATTGAATGCATCGAAGCATTTCCAACGGGATAGTCATTAATATTATCCTACCCATTATATCCAGCAATGAAAGATGCCATTAAGCCATCCAGTGACGGCGTAATCCTTGATCTTGAGATATCGGCAGGAGCAAAAGAGACTGCCATACATGGATATAATCCATGGCGAAAGCGCATCGAAATCCGGCTCTCGGAAAGGGCACAAAAAGGCAGGGCCAACGCAGAGCTCATATCATTCCTGTCCGGTTTATTCAAGGTCAATTCCGGAAATATCAGGATAATCTCGGGTTTAACAAACAGTAAAAAATCAGTGAAGATTACAGGCATGGACGCCAATGATATCTTGAAGGTTCTCACCCGGAAATGAATAAAATGATTCCTGAAGATATTGAACGTCTTGAAAAGCTCGAAGAACTCATCCTGGAACTCCAGGCGCTTTCCGATGGCGGCGCTATTATCGTGGTGGAGGGGAAAAAAGACGTTGAATCTCTGCGATTCCTGGGAATAAAAGGTGAAATCCGGCTTTCTACCCAACAGCCGCTGCTTGAATTCACAGAAGCGCTGCAGAGAAGCGGGAAAGAGATTATCTTATTGACAGACTGGGATAAAAAAGGCGGCATGTCTGCACATAAAATAATCCAGTATCTTCTTGCATACGGCATAATGCCAAATACCCGGATTCGTGCAAAGATAAGGGCTCTTGTCAAAAAAAGGATTAAAGATGTTGAAAGTTTCAACAATTATATCGCAAAGATGAGATACGAAATTCACGGGATAACCGGATTTTAATTTAATGTGATTAATTAGATTATCTTTCGAATTGCATAAACTATATTGCATATTGGTTACAATCTTTATCAGGAGACGGTTAGATTGAATAAATTTAAAAATCTTGATTTTATAATACAGGGAATGAGTTGATATAATGGAAAAAAACAGGCTTACCTGGAAAATAGGCGGAAAAGCGGGGGAAGGAATAATGGCGACGGGGCTTATTTTCTCACAGTCATGCTCGCGCGGGGGCCTGCATGTGTATGATATCAATGAATACCCCTCACTTATTAAAGGCGGTCATAACACATTGCAGGTGAGGGTGGAAGACAGGGAGATATTTTCACAGGTGAAGGGCGTCAACGTACTGATTGCCCTGAATAAAGAAACAATACTCATGCACAGGGATGAACTCACTTCCGGCGGCGGTATAATATACGACAGCGCTGAAGTTTTGGACCGTAAAGAACTCAGGGAAGACATAAGGCTCTATCCTGTGCCGCTTAATAACATAATCAAGGAAATCGGCGCAGAAGCGATTATGAAAAATAATGTTGCCCTTGGCGCTTCTATTGCACTTATAAATTATGATTTTGATATCGTGGCCGGGGTCATAAAGGATACCTTCAAACGAAAAGGAGACAGGATAATCAATGAAAATACGAAGGCTGCCAAAGCCGGATATGATTATATAAAAAAGAATTTCCCGGACGATTTCAATTTCAAACTTGAAAAAATCGGAACCGGCGGACGAATGCTGCTTACCGGAAACGATGCAATTTGCCTCGGCGCAATAAAAGCCGGCTGCAAGTTCTATTCTGCTTATCCAATGACTCCCGCTTCTTCTTTACTGCATTTCATGGCAGCCCAGGAGCGGCGGTTCAATATCGTGGTTAAACACACGGAGGATGAGATTTCGGCAATAAACATGGCAATCGGCGCAGGCTTTGCGGGTGTGCGGGCCATGTGCGGCACGTCAGGCGGCGGGTTCTGTCTCATGTCAGAGGGCTACGGGCTTGCAGGGATGATTGAGGTCCCGGTTGTAATAATCATGGCGATGCGCCCGGGTCCAAGCACGGGTATGCCCACATGGTCAGAGCAGGGCGACCTTAAATTCGTGCTCAACGTTTCGCAGGGTGATTTCCCGCGGCCTGTTCTCATACCTGGCGATAACGAGGAATGTTTCTACATGACACAGGAAGCTTTTAACATCGCCGAGAAATACCAGACTCCGGTTATCGTTTTGACGGATAGGAACCTCGCAGAAAGCCACAAGACAACAGAAAAGTTCGACCAACGAAGGATTACAATAGACCGCGGCATTTATGCGACAGTGTCGGAGCTTGCCGCTTCTGATGAAAAGACTTTTTTCAAGAGATACAGGTATACGGAAAATGGCGTTTCCCCAAGAACCATCCCTGGAACGAAAAGAGGAATATACACTGCTGCAAGCGACGAGCACGATGAAGAAGGCAACATCACGGAAGATATCGATAACAGGATAAAGATGATGAAAAAAAGGATGAGGAAACTTGATTCGCTTGCAAAGGAGCTGAAACAGCCAGAGTTAGTGGGACCGGGGGATGCAGCCGTCACAATTATTGCGGCGGGTTCAACAAAAGGCCCGATAAAGGAGGCTATGATGATGCTTGAAAAAGACGGGGTGAAAGTGAATTACCTCCAGATATTATATTTAAGCCCCTTCCCTGCTGAAAAAGTGGCAAATGTTATGGATTCTGCCAAAAATACAGTTGTAGTGGAGAATAATTTCACGGGACAGCTTGCGGATATTATCAGGGAAAAGACTGGAAAGAGCGCGGGTCATAAGATATTGAAATACGACGGCAGGCCTTTTTATCCCGAAGAAATACACCGCGAAATTATGGAGGTGGCGCATGGTTAGGATGATTGATATCAATACGATAGATAAGCCCAACTGGTGCCCGGGATGCGGCGATTTCGGCATCCTTCTTGCGCTTAAAGGGGCGATAGTCGAACTCAATATCGAGCCTGAGAATATTGCTATTATTTCAGGAATAGGTTGTTCGGGAAAAGTGCCGCACTGGCTACGAACATACGGATTGCACGGTATCCACGGCAGGGTACTGCCGGTTGCATCGGCGGTCAGGCTTTCAAACCATGAACTGACCGTATTTGGAGTGGGTGGGGATGGCGACGGTTATGGTATCGGCATGTGCCATTTCATCCATGCGATGCGCAGGAACATCGACATGACCTATATAGTGCACAATAATATGATATACGGGCTTACAACAGGACAGACCTCTCCGACA
This sequence comes from Candidatus Methanoperedens sp., assembly GCA_041494705.1. Lineage (GTDB taxonomy): Archaea > Halobacteriota > Methanosarcinia > Methanosarcinales > Methanoperedenaceae > Methanoperedens. The sequence continues at coordinate 319,661 of JBGQBI010000001.1, read as the reverse complement.
AGCGAGAAAGGAATGAGAACCAAATCAACGCCTTCTGGTGTTATCGAAGTGCCAGTGAATCCCATCGCTCTAGCTATTTCCACAGGCGCTACATTTGTGGCGCGAAGTTTTGCAGGCGATGTGAAGCATCTCCAGAAAACAATTGTGGACGCCGTGAAACACAGGGGTTTTTCGTTGATTGATGTGTTCCAGCCGTGTGTGAGTTTTAACCATGTTAACACGTACGACTGGTATAAACAGAGAATATACGACCTTGAGGCATCGGGGCATAATGCCGGGGATAAAATGGCTGCTTTTGTAAAATCGCAGGAATGGGGCGAACATATTCCAATAGGAGTATTTTACAGGGTGCAATCACCCACTTATGAGGATGAGCTGCCGCAGATAAAGGAGATGCCGCTTGTGAAGCAGGCGATTGATAAGGTGGATATAAGCGGGTTGATGGAGGATTTTGTTTAGCTGATGGTGCCGGCATGATTCAGTTGAAAATACGAGGTAAAGCATCGGCAAAAACTATAAGAGGTAATTGTATTGAATTTCATAAAACAAGATATCGCCAAAAAAAATTTTGAATTTGCTAAAGAAATCGCAAAATTATATGATAACGAGAAGGACAAGAAAGAAATAATAAACTTATTAAAAACTCATTTTTATCCCACTAATGATGGACATTTGTATCTCTCAATAAATTCTATATATAATTCCATAATAAGAAAAGCATGGCTTATGTATCAAGAAAATGAAATCACTGCGTTTGATTTTTTACAACTTCCTATTTTAGATCAATTACGAATAATTCAATTAGAACGAAAATTAAATGAAAAAATCTTCAAAGAAGTGGAAAAAGAAGTATCGCCTTGGATTTCAAAATTCAAACGACTGGGAAAACCTATTCCAAGTCCTTTTGATCAAAAATGGATAGATTCTAACAAACGTTCGCTACAAAATACATTCAATTATAACTTGTTGATACACAAATCTAAGAAACTTGAATTATCAGAAATGGATAAGGGAATGATAACTCTCAATTATTATCTTATGTTAATAGAAGGGCTATACGAAGATAACATTGATTTTATTTTTGCTCTCATTTTTTTAATTGAAGGGAAAATATCTATTCCGCATAAAGGTGATATTCTAAAAATTGAGGGTATTTTAGACAATAATTTTTATTTAGGGATGAAAAAAGAGACATTAAAACAATATAAAATGCCTTATTTATCTAAGCATTTAGATAATAAATTAAGAAATCAAATTGCTCATTTAAAATATGAAATCAATGAAAATGGTCAAATCTTCCTAGAAGATGGAACAGAATTAAAAGACCTCTTTGATAAGCAAACTGAGTTAATGCACGTAATCGATTCAATAATTGAGATAATATCAAAACCACAATTGGATGAGATTAAATCGGGAATTGAAGAAATTTTAAAGAAAATTAAGAATACAGTTGAGAGTGGAAATAATCCATGGGCTTAACGCTTCCATTAAACTTCACATCTGCCTCTGAATTGAAGATTAGACCACAAACAAAACTATATTATCCAGTAAGATTAAGTATATATTAACTCATTTAATCCCTACATTCGGAAAAAGCTTCGGCACAATCTTCCTATAATCGAGGTAAACTTTTCCAAACCTCACCCTCAGCTCCTCCTCCTCGGCATCAGCGATATGCGAAAGCACAAGCGCAAGCACCAACGAATAAACAGCGCCGAGCACCGAGCCCGCAAACACGGCAAGCCCGAAAGCGCCGATAACCCCTCCTGAATACATGGGATGGCGGACAAACCTGTAAGGACCTGCTGCAACCAATTTATTCTCCGGGACAAAAACCGCTTTCTGAAGCGTATACATGCCCCAGAATATGAATAAAAGACCAGCAGCGAATAGCAAAAGTCCGGAGGCTCTTAACAATACATGAACAGGATTGAAGTCTTTTGAAATAAACCATAAATAAAGAAAAATGTTGGTTGAAACGATGAAAACGTGAAGCGAGACCCAGAATACTTTTGAGCCTGGTGTGAAGCCGGAAAAACCTGTTGACTTCCTGTATTTGAGAGCAATTATTTGGTATGTGATAACCATATAAAGGGTTATCAGAATGAAATCAAAATATAGATTCATGACGACCATGGACGCATTATTAGTCCAATCGAGCCGAAGGCGAGATGGACACGCCCTTCAGAGGCGTGACTCTGAATGTTCATCCGTGTGCTCTTCTTTCGGAAGCTCCATCTTTTTGCCAGTTTTTTCAAGATAATCCTTTATCGCTGCATGCAATCCATCTGCAGCAAGATTTGAGCAGTGCATCTTTATTGGCGGCAGCCCGTCAAGCGCCTCAGCCACATCGCCGCGCGTAATTTTTAGAGCCTCTTCCAGCGTCTTCCCTTTAGCAAGCTCCGTAATCATACTGCTTGTGGCAATCGCAGCGCCGCAGCCAAAGGTCTTGAACTTCACATCCTCAAGCCTGTTATCTTTTACCTTGATATAAATCCACATAAGGTCGCCGCAAACCGGGTTCCCGACTTTTCCAATCCCGTCGGCATCCTTTATCTCACCCACATTTCGCGGGTTGGCAAAATGTTCCATCACTTTTTCGCTGTATCCATCTGTCATATTTACCTCCCCAATGGTGATATCATCCGCAATTTATTCACGATTTCGGGCAACACCGAAACCACATAATCCACATCTTCCTGCGTGTTCCCGCGCCCGAGAGTCAACCTGAGAGAACCATGCGCCTCTTCAGGTTTCAAACCTATAGCCATAAGGACATGGGAAGGCTCAAGGGATGTGGACGAACATGCCGAACCGGTTGACGCTGCGACCCCTTTCATATCAAGGTTCAATATCATGGACTCGCCTTCAATGTAGCTGAACCTGACATTCGCATTATTGGGAAGGCGTTTTACAGGATGCCCGTTAAGATATGAATCCTTGATTTCGAGGAGGCCATTAATGAGCCTGTCTCTCAGTTCTGCCAGTCTTTCCTCCTCCGGAAGGCGCTCCTTTGCAAGCTCGCAGGCTTTCCCAAAACCTACAATGCCGGGTACATTTTCAGTACTTGAACGGATATTCCTTTCATGCCCGCCGCCGTGCAATTGTGGTTCCACGAATGTGCCTTTGCGAAGATAAAGTGCTCCCACGCCTTTTGGCCCGTATATTTTATGGGCGCTTATGGATAACAGGGAAACGCCAAGAGCATCCACGTTCACAGGGATTTTTCCTGTAGTCTGGACTGCATCTGTATGTAGAGGAATATTCTTTTCTTTTGCGATTTTGCCAATCTCTTCTATGGGCTGGATTGTCCCGATTTCGTTATTGGCATGCATGAGCGTTATCAAAATCGTCCCGGGTGTGATGGCTTTTTCAACGTCCTTCGGGTTCACAAGCCCGTCTTTATCTACAGGCATGTAGGTGACTTTGAATCCCTGGGTTTCAAGGTATTTGCAGGTGTGCAGGACAGCATGGTGTTCAATCGAACTTGTAATGATGTGGTCGCCCTTTTTCCTGTTCTTGTATGCTATCCCTTTTATTGCAAGGTTGTCTGATTCCGTGCCGCTGCCTGTAAAAATTATCTCTTCTTTTTTTGCTCCTATGAGGTCGGCGACTTTCTGCCGTGATTCCTCAATTGCTCTTCTTGCCTGTCTTCCGATTGTGTAAAGGCTTGAAGGATTGCCAAACTTTTCAGAAAAATAAGGAATCATGGATTCCACGACCATAGGGTCGGCGGGAGTCGTAGCGCTATGGTCCATATAAACTTGTCTTATCATAGTTTACGGTATGTCCTATCTTTTGAATATACTTAACGATAATGTAATTTTAGCTAATTTAATGATTTATCATTAAGTTCCAGAGGAAATAAAGGGGTTCTAATGGATGATAGTAATAAGATTTTCGAAGTCACCACCGCTCATCCCGTTAAGCATAACTGACCTGAGTAATATAGATTGATGCGGGGGAAGGGATTTGAACCCTCGAACTCCTGCGAGAATAGATCTTGAGTCTATCACCTTTGGCCGCTTGGTTACCCCCGCATGGGACGGTGCTGAATTATCCTGATTAAACTTAAGGATGTCGTTAATTAATGCAGCATGTCCAAAAGTATTAAGTATCCATTGCTCTATTTAACGCATGATTTTGTGAACTTATTCACAATTTTAATCATATTAATCTGGAGGAAATTATTTGGCAGTAACAAAATCAGAAGGCTGGAAAGCAAAATCATGGTACAATTTAGTTGCACCTGATATGTTCGGAAAAACAAATATCGGAGAAACTGTGGCTGATGTGCCCGAAAAATTAATCGGAAGGATTGTTGAAATAACCTTGGGGGAATTGACAAACGACCTTTCAAAGCAGAATACCAAATTGATTCTGAAAATCGACCGCGTTGGCGGGGACTCGGCATATACAAAATATATGGGGCACCAGTTGACACAGGATTACCTGCGCTCACTTGTTAAAAGGCAGACTTCGGCTATAGAGACAAACATCTCTGTAACCACAAAAGACGGCTATACCCTGAGAGTAAAACCGTCCTGTTTCACAATTAAAAGAGCACGCGCAAACCAGGTTAAAGCTATCCGCGTAATAATGAATAATGTTATTGCGGCGAAGGCGAAAGAACTGGATATGCAGCAGTTCGTCCAGGATGTTGTGACAGGAAAACTTTCCGCGATTATTTATCACGATGTCAAGCCCATCTATCCTCTCCGCAGGGTAGAGGTCAGGAAGACAGAAATAGAGGCTGAGCCGGGTGCTGTAGCCTCATAATTCTTTTTTAAAAATTTTGGAACTTATTATAAATTGTTCACTTGTTTCAATTCATTTGCCTTTTCTTTCAACCGTTCATTTTCAATCTTGAGCATCATGAGCGATGCCACGAGCAGGAAATAAGCAGCGAAATTTATCAAAAGGTAATATAATACAACCCCGCTTATACCTCCCCCGCCTCCGGCCGGGCAGGGCCCCACCACACACGGATGCATCCTGGAGTAAAAGCGAACCGAAAGAAAGCTTATCGGGACGCTGATAAACCCGATTATCCCGAAAACCGCAGATAATCTTGCCCTTTTTTCAGGTTCATCAACTGCCTGGCGTACCATCAGGTAAGAGAGGTAGATGAGGAATAGTATGAGAGAAGTGTTAAGGCGGACATCCCATGAAACCCAGTATGCGTTCCATGCCGACCGTCCCCAGATTGACCCGGTGGCAAGGGTCAGGAGTGCAAAAACAACGCCTACTTCTGCTGCTGATAGTGATATTATATCCCATTTTTGTTCCTTGCTTTTAAGGTATAAAATGCTTGAAATAAAAACAACTGCGAAACAGAGGTATGCCGATATCGCAATTGGGAGATGGAAATAGAATATCCTGAAATTATTGGGGTCGCCGGCTGCCGACCCGGGGTCGATAGGAATGGGCGCCTTGAAAAACACAAGGTATGATGAAACAAGAATTAATACAGCCGTCAGGGTATAAAGTATTTTCTTTCGCATATTCTTAAAATCTCCATGAATCTTAATAACATTATCCTTTCATATCTTCAATCTTCAATCGTATATTCAAACACAAGTTGCGCTACAACAAAAAAAATGACATCATATACTGCAAGTATCTGCAATTCACCGGAAATTTCGGAAAAATCACCCGAGGCCAGCATTGTTCCCGTTGCGGTGACGGCTGAGAGTATCACGGGGATGAGGACGGGAAAAAGAATCACGGGAAGCAGGATTTCGCGGGTCCTGGTATTAACAGTGAGCGCCGAGAGAAGCGTGCCCACAAATATAAACCCGAAAGTCCCGAGAACCACCACGACCAAAAGACCGGGAATATTTTTTATATCATAACTGAAAAGCACGATAAAAACCGGAATGGTGGTTATTTCCATCAGGAACATCAAAACTGCGTTCGATATGACCTTTCCGTTGTATATTTCGCTCCTGTCAACAGGGCAAAGTTTTAACCCTTCAAGGCATCCCTCTTCTTTTTCACTTGCAAATGACCGTGAAAGCCCAAGCATCCCTGCAAAGGTGAATGCAATCCACAGCATTCCGGGCGCCAGTAAATCCACTACTTTCTTGTTAAGCACCTTCACCTCAAGCGTTGCCTCATTCCCGAAGGCATAACTGAAAATGACAATCACAAGTAGAGCAAATATCATCATGGAATTTAACATCTGTTTTGTCCTGAACTCGGCTCTTAAGTCCTTGATTGCGATTTCAAGAAATTTCATGTGCGCTCCTCTACATGCTTTTCATAAATTGCCCTGCACTGGAGAAGGTCGCTTATCTCGGATTCTGTCATTTCATGCGCAATATGCCCGCCAGCGAGAATGATTGCCCTGTCGCACATGGAAATGCCGCGCTCAATATCGTGCGAAATGAGTACCCGCGTCTTATCATGTGCGTTCATACCGCCAAGTATTTTGTCAAACGTTGCGCTGGCATGCTGGTCAAGCCCGGTATACGGTTCATCGAGGAATAGTATCGGCGGGTCGTGGATTAATGCTCTTGCGATTGAAAGGCGCTGTTTCATCCCGCGGGAGAATGTCCTCACGCGGTCATTTTTCCTGTAGTTCAGGCCTACCTGTTTTATCAACTCATCAATCCGCGTTTCAAGCTCTGGCGTATCATACATTTTCCCGAAGAACCGCAGGTTTTCAGCAGCCGTCAGTTCGTGGTAAAGGTACGTTTCATGCGAGATTACGCCGATTTTTTTCCGGATTCCGGTAGGATCCTCTTTGATGTCAATGCCGTCGATGACAACCTTTCCTGCAGTCGGGCTTACAAGGGTGGATAGTATCTTGATGAGTGTGGTTTTCCCGGCGCCGTTCGGTCCGAATATCGTCAGGAATTCACCTTTTTCTATTTTGAGATTGATTTTCCGAAGGACAATGTTGGTGCCGAATGCTTTTGAGAGGTTTTCAATAGAGATTATATGGATTTCTCCTTCTTTTCTCTAAATAAACATGTTCAAGCTTTATATTTTGCTCTTTATAGTGATTGAAATTCAACTCCGGTCAGATAATTAACCACGGAGGGCACAGAGAGCACTGAGATTTGTTATTTTATTTCTCTGTGTCCTCTGCGTTCTCTGTGGTTTTTCAACAGGTTAACCATTAAATCTTTAATCATAAACGCTCATTTATTCAACGGTGATTTTATTAAACCCATACTTCAGGTCGCTCTCGATGTTCTGGAAATAGACCGCGCGCTCCAGATTGCAAAAGAGGCAGTAGAGGGAGGGGCCGACTGGATTGAAGCAGGGACGCCGCTTATCAAGAGCGAAGGCATGGATGCGATAAGAAGGCTGAAAGCTGCATTTCCCGGTCACGTTATCCTGGCAGACATGAAGACCATGGATACGGGCGCCATGGAGGTTGAGATGGCGGCAAAAGCAGGCGCCGATATAATCATGATTCTTGGGAGCGCGGATAATTCCACAATCCGGGATGCTATCCGTTCAGCGCACAAGTACGGGGTAAAACTTATGGCAGACCTCATTTCCACAGGCGGCCATGCAGAGAGGGCAAAAGAACTGGCAGAAACGGGTATTGATTATCTCAACATCCATGTTGGTATTGACCAGCAAATGATGGGGGAAGACCCTGTCAAAATCCTGAAATCCCTGAAGATTAATGTGCCGATAGCGGTTGCAGGGGGGCTTGACGCCCAAAGCGCAGCAGCAGCGGTATTGATGGGCGCGCAAATCGTAATCGTGGGCGGCAATATCGTCCGTTCATCCAATGTTACGGCCTCGGCAAAAGAGATACGGGAAAGCATAGACATGCCCGAAATCGCAGAAGAAGCCGAAAAACCGATTGACGAGAAAACGATTGAATTGCTAAAGAAAGTCTCAACGCCCAATATTTCGGATGCCATGCACAGGAAAGGCGCCATGCAAAACATCAGGTCAATCTGCCCCGGGACGAAAACTGCAGGAAAAGCGGTCACAGTCCAGACTTTTCCCGGCGATTGGGCAAAAGCCGTTGAGGCAATCGACGTTGCCAATCCGGGTGATGTTATTGTAATTTACAACGGGAGCCCCCATGTCGCGCCGTGGGGGGAACTTGCCACGCTAAGCTGTATTAATAAAGGAATTGCAGGCGTTGTCATAGACGGTGCGGTGAGGGATGTGGACGATATCAGGCGCCTTAATTTTCCGGTTTTTGCGACTTCGATAGTGCCGAATGCGGGCGAACCCAAGGGATTCGGGGAAATCAATGCGGAAATCCAGTGCGGCGGCCAGACCGTAAAACCGGGGGATTTCATAGTTGGGGACGATAACGGCGTTGTTGTTATTCCGAAGGAACGGGGATACGAGATTGCAAGGCGGGCGGTCGAGGTTGAAAAAAACGAGCGCAGGATACGCGACGAGATAAAAAGAGGAAAAACCCTGTCTGAAGTGCTGTATCTTGAGAAATGGGAGAAGAAATAGGTAATTTATTTCACATAAGATTTTAAATGATTCAAATAATATATATGGAGATGGCAGAGGAGTTCAAATGAGCAGGATTGAAAAGGACAGCCTGGGTGAGATAGAAGTTCCTGAAAACGTGCTTTATGGGGCATTTACAACACGGGCGTCTAAAAATTTCAGGCTAAGCGGCCTCCGGGCTAAACCGGATTTTATAAAATCCCTTGCCATTATCAAAAAAGCGGCAGCCCTGGCAAATATGAAACTCGGCATGCTTGATGAAAAAACAGGTTCGGCAATAGTAAAAGCCGCAGATGAGGTTATCGGTGGAAAATACAGCGACCAGTTCATACTCGATGTTTTCCAGGCAGGCGCAGGCACGCCTTTTAACATGAATATGAATGAGGTCATTGCTAACGCAGCGATTAAAAAACTTGGCGGGAAACCGGGTGATTATCATCTTGTTCACCCGAACAACCATGTGAACATGGCGCAATCGTCCAATGACGTGATACCGACGACAATTAGATTGAGCGTGCTTCTAACCATACAACCTCTTATCGGGGAGCTTGAAGAAATTATCTCCGGGTTCCGAGCAAAAGCAAAAGAATACGACCATGTTATCAAGGTCGGAAGGACGCATCTTGAGGATGCCGTGCCCATACGGTATGGTCAGGTGTTTGGTGGATATGCAGCATCGCTTGGGAAGTGCATCGTGAGACTTGCTGCTTCGGAAAACAGCATGTTGGAGCTGGGAATCGGCGGGACCGCCGTCGGCACGGGCATCAATACGCATCCGGATTTCAAAAAGACGATTATTTCTGAATTGGGCAAACTTACAGGTTTTCAGTTTTATGAGGGGAACAGCATCATGCTTTCATGGAGCATGGCTGGCTTTGCGGACGTATCAGGCGCGCTTCGAATATTGGCAATCGAACTGAATAAGATTTCAAACGACCTGCGCCTCCTTAATTCTGGACCGAAAACGGGTATCGCCGAGATTATACTGCCAGAAGTTGAGCCGGGTTCGTCCATAATGCCGGGGAAGATAAACCCCTCGATTCCTGAGGCGGTTAACATGGTATGTTTCCAGGTCATGGGCAATGACCATGCTGTGGCGCTGGCGGCGGAGGCCGGGCAGATGGAACTTAATGTGATGACGCCTCTTATCGCATTTGACCTCCTGTGGAGCATTGAGCTTTTGACGAATGCCATAAGGATGCTCAGGGAAGATTGTATTTCAGGTCTGGTAGTGGATGAAAAGCGATGCGGCGAGCTTCTTGAAAAGAGCCATGCGCTGGCGACGGTTCTTAATCCTTATATCGGATATGACAGAGTTGCGCAGCTTGTGAAGACAGCGCTTTCCGAGAATAAGTCATTGAGGCAGGTGCTTATCGAGAAGGATATAATTCCTGAGAAGTATTTGAATGAGATACTTGATGCCAGGAAGATGACTGAGCCTGGGGTTGTGGATAGGAAGATGATTGAAGAGATAAGGGGATACGGGAAAAAGAAGTGAAGAAGCAAAGGGATAACGAAATTTGAGGAGTTAGAATATTAAAGGTGTGTGATGCGCATATCAAATCTCTACGTATCTGCAAAATCTATTTTTGAAAAAATAATTAAAATCTTGCCCAATGTAAAGGATAAAATTAGAGAATACAAAGTAGTTGAGCATTTATTCATTTGGATACTTTTTATTTTTTATATTTATTATATTTTAGCGGATTTAGAATCGACTACATATGCTTTCGAAATCCGTGTTAGGACTAACAACATCATCCCCTATTTGTTGAATTTTACAATATTTATTTTATTGCTATTAATCTTTTGGATTCGAGTGATAATCAATATTAGGAGAACTATTTTAAAAAGAATTTTGTTGTTTATTCAGTTCATTTTAATGATACTCGTCACCTCAATAATAACCGTCCTTTGGGCTAATTACGTTGTTATAGAGCAAAAATTCGTATTAACTATCCTCAATTTAGTGGTGGGTTTTTTGTTTTTTACATACTTTGAGGATTTAAAAGATAAAATTTTTTAAATACAAACATGATTTAGATATTGTATTTTGGTAAAACATTAGATTGGATATACCACATAACAAAATACTCTTTAACTTAACAGAATCCTCAGCGAAGTCTTTTTATAGAACTATAAACATGAAACAACAGAAAGTCACAGCTCAATCCATTACTGGAAAAAGCAGGTGACGTAATTCATTTATTTAATTATAAAGGAGAATATCTATGCCAGGTCAAACGGGACAGCCGATTATCATTTTAAAAATGGGAACACAAGAGACAAGAGGAGAAGAAGCCAAGAGAAGTAATATCATGGCAGCCAGAGCAGTAGCTGAAGCCGTGAGAACCACGCTCGGTCCAAAGGGATTGGACAAAATGCTCACCGACCCGGCAGGACTTGTAATTATCACAAACGACGGCGCCACCATACTTGATGAAATGCAAATAAAGCATCCGGCTGCAAAGATAGTCGCCGAGGTTGCAAAGACCCAGGACGATGAAGTTGGGGACGGGACAACAACGGCAGCGGTATTGACAGGCGAGTTTCTAAAAGGCGCTCAGGAACTGATGGAACTGGGCGTTCATCCGACAACCATTATCCACGGATATAACCTTGCTGCGCACAAGTCAAAAGAAATCCTCACCGATATTGCCGTGGATTCAACAGACGAGCAGCTTCGTAAAATCGCCCAGACCGCGCTTACAGGGAAAGGCATCGAATTCTCAAGAGAAAAACTTTCAGACCTCGTTGTCACAGCAATTAAATCGATAGTTAAAACAGAGAACGGGAAAAGGAAAGTGAATATCAAGGACATATCAATCGAGCGGCGCGGGGAAGGAAGTGTGGAGGACAGCGAGCTTATACAGGGGATAATCCTGGATAAGACAAAAACTCACGCGAGCATGCCAACCCGGATAGAGAATGCGAAAATAGCAATTCTTGCGACCCCTATCGAGGTCAGGAAAACGGAGACAAAATCCGAAATATCCATTGAAGAGGTCGGGCAGACCCGCATGTTCCTTGAGCAGGAAGAAAACCAGGTGCGTGAAGCTGCCAATAAAGTAATCAATGGCGGCGTAAACGTAGTATTCTGCCAGAAAGGCGTTGATGACATGGCAAGGTATTTCCTTGCAAAAGCAGGTATTTTCGTGGCACACAGGGTAAAGAAGAACGACCTTGTGAAATTATCACGGGCTACAGGCGGTAAAATAATCACAAGCCTTGATGAGATAAGACCCGAAGCCCTGGGGCAGGCAGGACTTGTCGAAGAAAAGATGGTCGGGAACGGGGAAATGATATTCATTACCGGATGCAAGAATCCTGATACTTATTCAATATTGCTGCGCGGCGGAACCGAACATGTCGTCACAAGCCTTGACAGGGCGATGCATGATGCGCTGCGCGTGGTGGGCGTGGCGATTGAGGATGAGAAAATACTGGCAGGCGGCGGCTCGCCTGAAATGGAACTTGCTCTTCGCCTCAAGGATTACGCTTCCACACTGGAAGGCAGGGAACAGCTTGCGGTAAATAAATTCGCGCAGGCGCTTGAAATAATTCCCAAGACGCTGGCTGAGAATGCGGGTCTTGACGCCATAGATATGCTTGTGGAACTGCGAAGAGAGCATGAACAGGGGAATAAGAATGTCGGTCTTGATGTATACGAAGGCAAGCCCGTGGATATGATGAAGAACGGCGTCATCGAACCGCTTCGCGTGAAAACACAGGCAATTACGTCGGCTACTGAAGCTGCATCCATGATATTGCGCATCGATGACGTGATAGCTTCTGCAAAGGACGCAAAACCCAAGAAAAAAGACTTTGACATGGATTAAAAGATATACATAATTTAACAATGATTAGTTTTTTCATTGTTATCCATGAACTTCATTCATGACCGGCTTTGCGGTTTCGCATTCCACCGCAGAGCAGGCATTTATTTTATTTCAAGTTTCATCAAACATGCGTTCTCAGCATCATTATAGTATTTTTCTTTTATTCCAATCTGGCGGAACCCATGCCTTTCATAGAATCTTCTTGCCTTAATATTGCCCGAACGCACTTCAAGAATAATTTCGATAACACCAAACCTTTGGAGAATCCAAATAATCTCTTTTAAAAGGTTGCCGCCAACGCCCCTGTTCTGGTACGAGGGATGTACGGCAAGAGAAAAAACGCGGCCTACTCCCTCTTTTGCCAGGAACCCTGTAACGTATCCCACCACGAAACCGTTAATTTCAGCGACAATAAAACTCTCAGGATACGTCTCATAAAACTGCATATAAAGGTAAGGGTCATGCTCATCAAAGACCTTCCTTTCAATCTCAATGATCCACTGGAAATCCTGGGGATGGAATTTTCGTATGATAATCAATCTGTCACCTTATTAACTGCTGGTGCCTAAAAGCGCATAGGGTTATATTAATCATGTATATATATGCACCTGATTATGGTTCATTCAATACGTTTTTACGGGGGCTGCCATCATAGCTCAGGATAATACGATAGGCATCGGCTTATACTATACAAAAACTCCGGGAATCGGCGGGGTCATCCGGCAGCAAATCGAGGATTTCCAGGTCGAAGAACTCACGAACAGGATTGAGACCGCAAACGGGAAATACCTGATTGCAGAACTCACGAAAAAAAACTGGGATATCCATCATCTTGTCCACGACCTTGCGCGGATATTGAGGATAAGCCAGCAGAGGTTCGGCTGGGCAGGGACCAAGGATAAGCGCGCCTTCACAAAACAGAAAATAAGTATCTGGGATGTAAACGAAGAGGACTTATCACGCATCCGTTTAAAGGATGTTGAGTTAAAGCCCATCGGACGCTCAAATAATAAAATAAGTCTCGGAGACCTGTGGGGGAATCGTTTCAAAATAACGATAAGAGATATCGGGCTATCACAGGAAGAGACGCTTTCACGGGTAAAAACCGCAACATTGGAGCTTCTGCTAGGCGCGCCGAATTTCTTTGGGGTGCAGAGGTTCGGTGAGGTGCGCCCGGTTACGCATGTAGTGGGCGAAGCTATCGCACGGGGTAATTTCAGGGATGCAGCGCTTACATATATAGCAAGAGCCTTTCCTGATGAATCAGAAGAAATTAAAAAAGCGCGCCAGTTTGTAGAGGATACGGACGACTATAAAGAGGGGCTGAAGCTGTACCCATTGCGTCTCCAGTTCGAGAGGGCTATGATGAACCACCTGATTGCGTATCCTGATGATTACCCGGGCGCTTTCAAAAAATTGTCCCCGAAATTACAGGCAATGTTCCTGCACGCGTACCAATCCTATATCTTCAATATTATCTTGAGCCGCCGGATTGCATCCGGGCTGTCGATACATGAGGCATATGACGGGGACATCGTGTGTTTTAAGAACGAAATGGGTCTGCCTGATACTTCGCGGCTCCAGAAGGTCACGAAGGATAACCTGGACGGGATAAATAATCTCATCAACAGGGGGCGGGCTTTTGCCACTGCGCCGCTTGTGGGGTATGAAACACAGTTTGCAGAAGGCGCGCCGGGTGAGATTGAGCGGGCTGTGGTGAGAGAGTTAAATGTCGAGCCTGAGGGTTTCAAAGTCACAGCTATGCCTGAATTGTCGTCAAGAGGATTGCGAAGGGAGATTATTTTGTCTTTCAAGCCTGAATTCAGTGTTGAGGAGGATGATGTTAATGCTGGGAAGATTAAAGTCACGCTTGAGTTCTCTTTGCAGAAAGGGAGTTATGCGACTACGGTTTTAAGGGAGTATATGAAAAAACTTTAGGAAAGTTTTATCAAAAACTGTTGCGTCAGTTTACACCGCGCACACGTATGGCTTCGCCATACGTGGACACGCCCTCCCGAGGAGTGACACGGGACGTCATAAAGGGCGTGACACTTTATGAATAAATAAACTTATCATATTTCCCGCCAAATTAAGAATGATATAACATGTTCACCATAATCACAGGCGCTCAGTTCGGGGACGAAGGCAAAGGCAAAATCGTGGATATGCTGGCATCGCAATACGATATTGTGGCGCGCTTCCAGGGCGGTGATAACGCCGGCCATACTGTTGTGGCTGAAGGAAAAACCTACAAACTGCATCTTATTCCTTCAGGCGTGCTTTTCGATGCCCGCTTGCTTATAGGCCCCGGCACTGTCATGAACCCGAAGATTCTGATGGATGAAATAGCCATGCTTGCAGAAAATGGCGTGGAAGTGACGCCTTCCAAGCTCGGAATTGATGCAAAGACAAGCATCATAATGCCCTATCATGTTGCTCTTGACACCCTGCGTGAATCAAAACGCGCCGTAAAAATCGGGACGACGAGCAGGGGAATCGGTTTTGCTTATATCGATAAGGTGGGGCGCGATGAGATACAGATGGCGGACATAGCGGATGAAAATAGGTTCAAGAAGCGACTTCTGGAAATTGCCCCGCAAAAAGAAAATGCGATAAAAGAATTGGGCGGAGACACGAAGATTGCACGTTCTGAGGTCGATGAATACCTTGAAATCGGAAAGAAATTAAAACCCTATATCACCGACGTATCAAAAGAGATAAATCTTGCATTAAAACACGGAAAAAACGTCCTTGCAGAAGGGGCGCAGGGAACGCATCTTGATATCATACACGGCACGCAAAAATTCGTCACATCCTCAAGCACGGTGGCAGGTTCCGCCTGTGCTTCACTCGGGGTCGGCCCGAAAAAAGTGGATAAGGTAATCGGCGTCATCAAAGCTTATATTACGCGCGTTGGAGAGGGGCCGCTTCCCACAGAGCAAAAAAACGAAGTCGGCGAGCACCTGCGTGAAAAAGGCCGAGAGTTCGGAACAACCACGGGACGACCACGGAGATGCGGCTGGTTTGACCTTCCGCTTGCAGGAAAATCCATCAACCTCAACGGCTATACAAGCATGGCTCTCACCAAACTTGACGTCCTTTCCGGGCTTAACCCTTTGAAACTATGCATAGGATATGAAATTGATGGAAAACAGCTTGATTATCCGCCAGAACTTTCCGATGATATCGCCAGGTGCAAACCCATTTATATTGACCTCCCCGGATGGAAAGAAGATATTTCCGGGGCTGAAAGTTTCCCTGGCCTTCCCGAAAATGCCAGGCTGTACATTGAATTACTTGAAGAATTAATGGGCGTCGAAATTGAATATGTTTCCGTCGGACCGGGAAGAAAGCAAACTTTTATGAAATAAAACAAAATATTATAATATAGGGGAATCATGGAAAAATCAGCGCGATTAAAAGTGTCAGAAGCAGACCAGAGAGATGTCGGAAAAGGAATCGTACGAATCGATGAGAAGTTCAGGAACGATATTGGCGTCAATATTTTTGACGTAGTGGAAGTTACAGGCGAGCGCCAGACATCGGCTGTGGTGGGAAGGTCATATCCCCAGGATGAGGGGCTCGACGTCATCCGCATGGACGGGCTGATACGGACTAACGCGAAAACAAGTCTCGGGGAATATGTGGAGGTCAGGAAAGCAGAATGGAAAGAAGCAAAAAAGGTCATACTTTCCCCGGTTACCCAGAATATCCATATCTATGCGCCCAGCGAAAGTTTGAGGTCGATTTTTCATAACAGGACTGTCTCAAAAGGAGATGTCATTTCAACCACCAGTGTGCGGCGCCCCAGGGAATCTTATGGCGGGGATATGATGCTTGAGCATGTATTCGAAGGAATGTTCCCTTCCTTTGGGCTTGGCGAGATTAAACTCCATGTGGTATCGGCAACCCCGGCGGGTATAGTCAAGATTACCGATATCACGGAAGTCGAACTTTTACCCGAAGCGGTTGAGCTTGAGGAGGGAATCCCCGAGGTAATGTATGAGGACTTAGGCGGGATAAAACCTGCGCTCACTAAAATAAGGGAAATAATAGAATTGCCTCTCCGTCATCCGGAACTCTTTAGCAGGCTCGGGATTGACGCGCCAAAAGGAGTCCTTCTTCACGGCCCCCCGGGGACAGGGAAAACCATGCTCGCAAAAGCTGTTGCAAATGAGAGCGATGCGTATTTCATTACTATAAACGGCCCTGAAATCATGTCAAAATATTACGGGGAAAGCGAGCATAAGCTGCGCGAGGCTTTTGATGAAGCTGATAAAAATTCCCCTGCCATAATTTTCATCGATGAGATTGATAGCATCGCCCCCAAACGCGCCGAGGTCACGGGCGAGGTTGAGCGCCGCGTTGTGGCACAGCTTCTTTCATTGATGGACGGCTTAAAGTCAAGAAAGAACGTGATTGTTATAGGCGCGACAAACCGCCCCGAGGCGCTTGATATGGCGCTTCGCCGCCCGGGCAGGTTTGACCGCGAAATTGAGCTTCGGGTACCTGACCGTGAAGGGAGAAGGGAGATATTCCAGATTCATACACGCGGGATGCCGCTTACCGAGGATGTGAGTCTTGATGCCCTTGCAGACCGCACATACGGGTTCGTTGGCGCCGACATAGCGGCGCTGTGCCGCGAAGCCGCAATGACTTCGCTGCGAAGGATTCTCCCTGAAATAGACCTTGAACTGAAAGAAATTCCCAAGGAGACGCTGGATAAACTTGTTATCAAGCGTTCTGACTTTGAAGAGGTCATGAAGGAAGTCCAGCCCTCTGCACTGCGGGAGATATTATTTGAAGTGCCCAATGTGACATGGGAGGATATTGGCGGGCTTGATAATGTAAAAGCCCTGCTGAAAGAGGCTGTTGAATGGCCGCTGCGTTATGGGGATTCATTCAGGCGCATAGGAGTGGAAGCGCCTAAAGGAGTGCTGCTTTACGGACCGCCGGGTACCGGGAAAACCCTTCTTGCAAAAGCCATCGCAAAAGAAAGTGAAGCGAATTTCATAACCGTCAAGGGCAGCGATATTTTATCGAAATGGTACGGCGAATCAGAGCAGCATATAGCAGAGATATTCAAAAAAGCACGCCAGGTTGCGCCCGCTATTATATTCCTTGATGAACTCGATGCGCTCGCTCCCATAAGGGGAACGGCAGCGGGTGAGCCGCATGTAACCGAGCGGATTGTGAACCAGTTGCTCTCGGAACTTGATGGCCTCGAGGAACTTCGCGGCGTTGTGATTATCGGGGCTACGAACAGGCCCGATATAATCGACCCTGCGCTTTTGCGCCCGGGAAGGTTTGACGAAATGATACTTGTGCCTGTGCCTGATATGAAGACCAGACTTGAAATCTTCAAGGTACATACAAAGAAAATGGCGCTTGCAAAGGATGTGAAAATTGAAAAACTCGTAGAATTGACTGAAGACTTCACAGGCGCAGACATAGCTGCTGTGTGCAAGAAAGCAGGGCGATTCGCGATGCGTGAAAATATTAAAGCCGAAAAAGTCAGGCAATCGCATTTCCTGGCTGCAATAGATGATACGGGTCCGTCTGTTACCTCGGATATAATGAGTTATTACGAGACGATAAAAGACGAACTGCGAAAGAAACGCTCAAAGCAGATAGAATCAAGACCTGAAATATATGCATGAAATCAGGAACGCAGAGGACACAGAGAAAAAAAATAACAGTTCTTCGTGCTCTCTGTGCCCTCCGTGGTTAATTGCGCTAAAATCCGCACCAAAAGAGGGAGTTAATAGGAGCAAAATCTATGATTAAAGAAGGGGTTCTGTTTGACAGACTTGCGGACAATAAAGTCAAATGCAATGTATGTTCACACAGGTGTACGATAGCCGAGGGGAAACTGGGGGTATGCAGGACACGGCAGAATAAGAACGGGAAAATTTATACATTGATATATAATACCGTTTCAAGTGAAGCCGTTGACCCTATTGAGAAAAAACCGCTTTATCATTTCCTGCCCGGAACACTTTCGTATTCGCTGGGCACTATCGGATGCAATTTCAGGTGCATGCACTGCCAGAACTGGAACATTTCGCAGGCTACACTTGATGAGTCGTACACGATGGAAATAACGCCTGAAGAGGCAATCAAACGCGCTCTGGCGACCGGGTGCAAATCAATAGCATGGACATATAACGAACCTGCCATCTGGCATGAATACACATACGACAGCGCAGTTCTTGCTAAAAAAGCGGGATTAAAGACGATTTACGTGACCAACGGTTACATCACCCCCGAAGCGCTTCGAAGGATTGCTCCGTATCTTGATGCATTCCGCGTGGATATTAAATCGTTTTCCGATGATTTTTACAGGAAAATCTGCGGCGCGAGGCTTGCGCCCGTTCTTGAATCCACGAAACTTGCAAAGGAACTTGGCATGCACATTGAGGTTATAACGCTGGTTATTCCCACAAAAAACGACTCGCCGCAGGAGCTAACGCAAATCGTGAGATGGGTGCGCGATAACCTCGGCGTGGATACGCCCATGCATTTCACGCGATTTTATCCAATGTACAAGATGGACGACATCCCTCCGACGCAGACAGAAACACTTGAGATGGCGTATGATATTGCGAAGAAAGAGGGGATGAGTTTTGTTTATCTTGGTAATGTTCATGAAGGGCACAAGTATGAAAAAACGTATTGCCCGAAGTGTAATGCTTTGCTGATTGACCGCGCCGGATTCAGGGTGAGTGCGATTAAGATTAAGGATGGGAAGTGCCCGGAGTGCGGGGAAGGGGTGCCGATTGTGGGATAATGAAGAGTTGATATAAATGAACGACGAAATAGATTCCATCCCACCGGAACAGGATGCCTGCGAGATAAAAACGCCGCATGACCATCAGATGATGTTCAAGGCTCTTGAAAACCCACTCAGGAGGAAGGTAGTCAAATCCATCGGCGCTTTCGGGAAAACAAAAAAAGAAATAAATAAAGAGCTTGGCATATCAGAATCACAATTGAAATTCCAGCTCGATTATCTTGTGAAAGAGTGTTATGCAGAGGTGGACGGGGAAACAGTCAGGCTTAACACGAAAGGAATGCAGGAACTGCTTGCGAATATTAAATAATTAACTTATCTTCTTCACAAGCGGAATCTCATCGCACTCAGGGAACTTCGGGCATTTGATGCACATGCTCCATATCTTATGTGGAAGCGTGCTTTTTTTCACTCTAACAAAACCGTGTTTCTCAAAGAATTCAGGAGCATAAGTAAGAGTTATGAGCTTATTTAATCCAAGAGTCCTTGCTTCTTCCTCACAGGCTTTGAGAAGCTGCGAGCCTATCCCCTCCCTGACCCTTGAAGGCTCGACTGCTAGTGAAAGTATTTCCCCGTAATCTTCCCAAGTGATATGAAGCGCGCCGCAGCCTACCATTTTATCATCTTCTATCACAACGTAAAAATCCCGCAGGTTCTCATACAGTTCGCTCAATGAACGGGGAAGCATGATGTGACTATCTGCATAACTGTTCACGAGTTTCCATATCTTTTCAACGTCTTTGATGGTAGCTTTTCTTAACAAATATTATCCTCTTTCTATTTTCGTTTTTTAAGCTTTGTTACAAGGGATTCCACCTGAATAACGGCTGTGCCTATATAATTATCCGGGTTCATCAGTGTAATTATCTCTTTTTCTGTAAGATATTTCGAAACCGTCTTATTCTTAATCAGCCCATCCTTCATGTGGCTTCCAGTCTCGCGCGCCGACATTGCGCACTCGCGGACGATTTCATGCGCCTCCTGCCTCCCGACGCCTTTCTTACTGAGTTCAATCATTATAGCTTCGCCCATATTCAAACCATTGAGAAGGTTCAGGTTCTTCCTGATATTCTCTGGATAAAAGCGCAGGTTCTGTATAATGGTCGTGGTGAGGCGTATTATATGGTCAGTAAGCACACACGACTCGGGAAACACAATGCGCTCACAGGAAGAGTTGGTGAGGTCGCGCTCGTCCCAGAGGGTGTTATTGCTAAGTTCAGGCTCAACCATCGCCCTCACGATTCTCGCAAGGCCGCAAACCTGTTCGGATTTTATGGGATTGCGCTTATGAGGCATCGTGGATGAACCGACCTGTTTCTTCCCGAAACCCTCCTCCACTTCCGCTATTTCGCTTCTGGCAAGGCTTCGTATCTCGATGCAGACTTTATCAAGCGTGGTAGCAATATTTGCCATCCACATCACAAATTCGGCATGCCTGTCCCTCTGGACTATCTGGTTTGAAACATCGGCAGCTTCAATCCCCAGGAATTCCATTGTTTTTTTCTGTATCTCGGTGCCCTGTTTCCCGAAAGCCGCCTGCGTGCCGACCGCCCCGCTCATTTTTCCTACCGTGGCGCGGGGCGCAAGCTGGTCAAGTCTTTCGATATGCCTGTCTATCTCAGATGCCCATATCGCAAACCGCAAACCGTATGTCGTGGGAACGCCTATCTGGCCGTGTGTGCGTCCTGCGCATACTGTATTCTTATGCGAGAGAGCCATATCAAGCAATACTGAACGCAGTTTTGCAGTCTCTTTCCTTAAAATGAATATTGCATCTTTTATCTGGAGGGCTGTTGCCGTATCCAGGATGTCATTGGAGGTTGCGCCGAAATGAACCCATTTCCCTCCGTCTCCCGACTGTTCCGCCAGCGCAAGGACTACTGCCATTACATCGTGATGGATTTCATCTTCTATCTCCTTGACCCTTTCAAGTATAACTTTATCCGCCCCGGCGGCAATTTTCTCTTCTGCCCCTTCTTGGATATAACCTGTAAATGCCTCGGCTTTTGCAAGCGCAGTTTCAACTGCAAGCATCTTCCGGAGGCGTGCTTCTTCACTCCACACTGCCTTCATCTCAGGGTTCCCGTAGCGGTATTCGATGGGGTGGATTGCCATGAAGGTACTTATTGGTACTATGGTTAAAAGAAACTATCGCATAAAAAGTGTTTGACAGCATGTTATACCAGTATATTTCTTATTATTTGAGGACAATAATAGCAATTATGAAACCAATTTATCTGATCATATTTGTATGTTCCTTGATTCTGGTTACATTATCCGGATGCGTGAATACCACAACCCCTGAAAAAGCACAATATACCGATGTCAGCGTCCAGCAGGCTAAAGAGATGATCGACCGCGGCGATGTTCTCATCCTTGATGTGCGAACGCAGGAAGAATACGATGCAGGGCATATTATAAATTCAACACTGATACCGGTGCAGGTTCTTGATAAAAGGTTAAATGAATTGCCGCGTGATAAGAAAATCCTGGTCTATTGCAAATCCGGCAGTCGCAGCGCGCAGGCAAGCGGAATACTTGTAAATAACGGGTTTAAAGAAATCTATAACATGAAAGGTGGAATAACGGACTGGACTAATGCAGGATATGATGTGATAAAAGATGTGATAAAATAATTTAAAACGATTTTTCATTAGAAATAGAGATGCGCTATTGCATAAGCAATTTAAAACCGAATAATTTAAGTAGGTGCTCTCCTATGCAAGCTAGTCAAAACGAGGCTATTATTTTGCATGTAGAGGAATTCAATGACAAGAGCTGAAATTTTAACTGAGATCAAACAGGCTGAAGAAGAAGCTAAAAAATTAGTCGCCCAAGCAAATGAAGCCAGAATCCAGAAGATTAACGAAACAAAAGCGAAATCCAGAGAGAATATAAAAACATCTGAGTACGAAGCGCAACAGTACGCAGAATCCGAGATAAGTAAGGCGCGGGAAATCATCAACCAGGAGAAGGGGGAAATCATAGAAAAAGGTGCTCTGGAAGCCGAAGATACCAAAAAGAAGGCAAAAAAGAACATAACCAAAGCTACAAAATTTATTTTAACTGAATTTGAGAGGGCAGTGAATGCTTAAGCCCACCAAAATGACAAGGGTCATGATTGCAGGCACAAAAGACCTTATGGAGCCTACTATTTCTGCACTGCACAATTTGAATGTGCTTCATATCACTGATTATTCGGAAGAGACTGAAAATTTCAAGATTGGACGCCCGTTAAAAACAGCTTCAAAACTCTCGGAATACCTTCTTTCCCTGAGATCCATATCGAACCAGCTTGGAATAAGTGAAAAAGAACCCGGCATAAAGATAAGTTCAAAAGAATTACCATCCCATATCGATGAAAAAATCACTGGGCTCCAGCAAGAAGTTTCATCCCGTTTCGATGAATTAAGAGGTATAGAATTTAAGATAAAGGAAAAAGAAGACCTCGCATCCTCGATAAAGCCTTTTTTTGGGCTTCCGTTACCCTTTGAAGCTTACAGTGGATACGAAACAGTAAAAGTTTACGCAGGATATATTGATACCAACATAGAATCAAACCTCTCCGGGATAACTAATAACTATGAATTATTTACAGGCGAATATGAAAAAAGAAAGATATTCGCACTCTTTATCCCTCTGGTTTTTGCGGATGAGGTTCAAAAACTACTTCAGGAAGAACATTCGTATATCGAATTAAAGGTTCCACAATTAAAAGGGAATCCGCCTGTCATACTTGATGAGCTTGAGAAAGAGATATCCGCGCTTAAAGAAAAACATGCTTCCATAAAATCGGAACTTGAGAATATTAAGAAAGAATATTCTGAATTCATAATGGAAGCGGATGAATACCTCTCTATAGAAACACAAAAAGCAGAAGCTCCGCTGCGGTTCGCCACAAGTCCCAATGCTTTTATCATAGACGGATGGGTGCCTTCAAGAAATTTTGATGAAATAGAAACAAAGTTGCAGGAGAGTACTGGCGGACTTGTATATTTGACAAAGATAGATGAGGAAGTAAAAGATGAAGAAATACCCATTGAGCTTGAAAATCCTGTCCCTGCAAAACCGTTTGAACTTTTAATAAATACATTTGCAACCCCAAAATACAGGGAGATAGACCCGGCGTCAGTACTTTTTATCACATACCCTCTTTTTTATGCAATAATGCTTGGGGATGTAGGATACGCTATTATCGTGGCTGCCCTGGCTTACATCATCACTAACAAATTCAAGACGGGCGGCCTTAATGCACTTGCTTTGATATTGTTCCTCTCATCAATATTCTCAATAATTTTCGGTTTCATATATGGGGAATTTTTCGGTTTCCCTATTTTTAATGTAGTCGAAAAAGGAGAGATGGTACATGGGCTGCTGGGAATCGCTGGTCCTGTGATTGCAGGCATACATTTGCCTGTGCCCAGATTCGAAAATGTCCAGCCGCTTCTTCTTTTGACACTCGTAATTGGAATCCTGCATATCTTGCTAGGATTGGTCATAGGCTTCAGGAACCATACAATAGAGCATGGATTAAAACATGCGATTTTCGCAAAAGGAAGCTGGATGATGATTTTGATAGGCGGTGTCATGGCTATTGCAAAATTGATGCCGGCCGTTATGTCAAAGCTGCCAATCCCAACAAGAGATCCGATTTTCGCAGCAGGGATGGGACTTGCGATTATAGGACTTATACTTCTGATAGCAGGCGAAGGTTTCATATCCATTCTTGAAATACCCACGCTACTCAGCAATGTTTTGTCCTACACAAGGTTACTTGCCATCGGCCTGTCATCGGCCGGAATAGCTCTTGCAGTTAATAGGCTTTCCATGGATCTTTTCATCATGCCTGGCGGTGTCTATATGGGTAAAGGTATTGGTCTTGCGCTTGTTGGTGTGGTGATTCTTTTTATCGGACATTTAGTAAACCTTTTACTTGGAATTCTCGGGCCGGGGCTTCACTCGCTCAGGCTTCAGTACGTGGAATTTTTCACTAAATTTTATGAAGGCGGAGGTAAAAAATACATCCCCTTTGGATATAATAAAAAATATATGGAGGAATAAAAAATATGGTAGCAGACGCTGGAATGATAGCAATAGGAGCAGGAATAGCAATAGGTCTTGCAGGAATAGGCGCGGGTATGGGCGAACAGGCCATAGGAGCCGCAGCAGTAGGAGCAATGGCTGAGGATGAAAAATTCTTCGGTAAGGGCCTTCTGATGACCGTTATCCCCGAGTCCATCGCAATATTTGGCCTGGTAGTAGCGCTGATATTATTGTTCGTATTCAATGCGTGAAAAGTGAAAAAATATGGGACTTGATGCGATAGTTGAAGAAATTAAGGCCAAGGGTAGAGCCGAAGCTTCCAGGATAAGCGACGAGACTTCATCGGAAGTTTCAAAGATTTTAAAAGAGGCCGATTCCGAAGCCGCAAGGATAAAAACGGTGAAAGAGATTGCCGTAAGAAAGGAAATTGACCGGCTCAGGCAGCAGGAACTTTCAAGCGCAAATCTTGAGGTCAAGAAAGCTATACTCAACGCGCGCAAAGAGATTCTTGATGAAGTATATGAGGCTACAAAAGATGCAGTCCAAAAACTTCCGGCTGAGAAAAACCTGAAGCTTCTTAAATCAATTATCGAGAAAAATGAAAATAATAATGCCAAAATATATTCAAGGAGCAAGGACAAGCAAACAGTCAAGAAACTTACAAAACTCGATTATGCTGGCGAAATTGACTGTATCGGCGGCGTTGTTATTGAGAATGCAGAAGGGACAGAAGTCCTGGACTTCAAGTATGATACGATTTTAGGAGATGTCACTGAACAGTCCCTAAAACAGGTCTCTGATATCTTGTTTGGGTGAAAAAAGGAATGGGAGCTGCAAACGGCGTCAAATATGCATATATCGTAGCCAGAGTCCGTGCTATGAAGGGTAAACTCATTCCCAGGGAGATGTATCCGAAATTCCTCAACATGGATATTCCTGAGATAACCCGGTTCATAGGGGAATCCGAATACAAAAAAGATGTTGACGAACTTGG
Source organism: Candidatus Methanoperedens sp. (assembly GCA_041494705.1). Classification (GTDB taxonomy): domain Archaea; phylum Halobacteriota; class Methanosarcinia; order Methanosarcinales; family Methanoperedenaceae; genus Methanoperedens. Next base: position 294,547 of record JBGQBI010000001.1, on the reverse strand, counting down.
AAAGAAGTATAAGGGTACTGACCTTTTTGAACACGCCCTGAACCAGAACTTAGCCCTGACTTACCGGAAATTAATTGAAGTATCGCAGAATGAAGCCAACTTTCTAATTACTGAATATCTTCGCTCATTTGATATCTGGAATATCAAGACCATACTGAGAGGAAAAATTTCAGGGGCAGGAGAGGAAGAAATACTTGAAGACGTGGTTTCAGCGGGCGAATTGCGATACAGGGATTTAACGGAGATTGTTAAAATCGGGACGATTGAGGGTGTAATCGCGGCTTTTGCAAAAACACCGTATTATCCTGCTCTTGAAGGTTATAAGGGTGTCCTGGCAGATGTCGAGAACGAACTTGACAAAATGTTTTATTCAAACCTTATTAAAGCAGCTTCCCAGACTGAAAATAAATTGTTCCTGAAATTCCTTAGAACCGAGATTGATTTGAAAAACCTGAAGATTCTTTTCAGAATGAAGCGCGCGGGGATGGAACGCGAAAATATTGTAAAGATGTTGATTCCCGGCGGAATGGAACTTAAAGAGGCAGACCTGGGACGATTGGCATCCATGTCCTTTTCTGAGTTCGTGCGCGCACTAGAGGAGTACTCTTACTGGAAAGCAATATCCGATATCAGCAGTGATTTGACTTCCCTTATCCATATTGAAACGCGGCTTGATAAATATGGCCTTGTGTATGCATCCCAGATATCATATTATTATCCGCTTTCGATTCTTCCTGTCCTCGACTATATTCTGAGCAAGAAGATAGAAGTGGATAACCTCAGGATAATAGTGCGTGGAAAAGAGACAAAGCTTCCTGAAGATATAATAAAAGCCCACCTGGTGATGTAAATGGAAATTGCAGTTGTCGGAAAAAGTGATTTTGTAATTGGTTTTCGGCTCGCAGGCATTCGGAAAACCTATGATGCGACTTCCCAGGATATCGAAGCCAAAATACAGACCGTTCTGAACGATAAAAATGTCGGGATTCTGGTTATCCATAGTGATGACATGAAGACATTATCTCCCCATATGCAGCAAGTACTTGACGATTCTGTGGAACCCACAGTAATAGCCATTGGCGGAAAGGGTGAGAGCACGAACTTAAGGGACAAAATAAAACAGGCGGTGGGTGTTGATCTATGGAAATAATTATAACTCATATCAATATTCAACATAAAACAGTAGGTGTCTTTGAAAATGAAAAATAAAGGTGAAATTTATAGGATATCAGGACCGGTCGTTATCATTAGCGGTTTAAATACCAAAATGTACGATGTGGTCAAAGTCGGTAAAGAAGGACTGATGGGCGAAGTGATAGGGATAGAAGGCGAGAAATCCACAGTACAGGTATATGAAGAAACTTCTGGATTAAGACCCGGTGAACCCGTAGAAAATACGGGTATGTCGTTATCGGTTGAACTCGGACCCGGGCTTCTTGAAAGCATATACGACGGAATCCAGCGTCCGCTTCCAGTTTTGAAAGATACCATGGGCGACTTTATAAAACGCGGCGTCTCAGCGAACGGCCTCTCGCGCGAGAAAGAATGGGATTTTGTCCCGACAGTAAAGAAGGGCGACAAGGTGAACGGCGGTGAAGTGATAGGCACCGTTCAGGAAACCCAAAATATCGAGCACAGGATACTTGTCCCGCCAAAGATTTCGGGAACCGTAAGCGAAATAAAGAAGGGGAAATTCAAAGTTGATGCTGTGATCTGTACTCTTACAGGCGGTATCGAACTCACAATGATGCAGAAATGGCCGGTCAGGAAGCCAAGACCGGTCAGCAAGAAACTGATGCCGAACACACCACTGATAACAGGCCAGAGAATCCTTGATGGTCTATTCCCTGTTGCAAAGGGTGGAACAGCGGCTATCCCGGGCCCGTTCGGAAGCGGAAAAACCGTTACACAGCAGCAGCTTGCAAAATGGAGCGATACCGAAATAGTGGTTTATATCGGTTGCGGGGAACGCGGCAATGAAATGGCTGACGTTCTTTATGAATTCCCGGAAATCAAAGATCCAAAAACCGGCCGACCTTTAATGGAGAGAACAGTTCTTATCGCGAACACATCCAACATGCCGGTAGCAGCAAGGGAAGCCTCAGTTTATACAGGTATCACAATCGCTGAGTATTACAGGGACATGGGATATGATGTATCCCTGATGGCTGATTCCACATCAAGGTGGGCAGAAGCCATGAGAGAAATTTCATCGCGTCTTGAAGAAATGCCCGGAGAAGAAGGTTATCCGGCTTATCTTGCAGCAAGACTATCAGAATTCTACGAGCGTGCGGGTAAAGTCAAAGCGCTTTGCGGAAAAGAAGGGTCGATTACCGTTATCGGAGCGGTTTCACCCCCCGGTGGTGACTTCTCAGAACCTGTTACCCAGAACACGCTTCGTATCGTTAAGGTATTCTGGGCGCTTGATGCAAAACTCGCACAGCGCCGGCATTTCCCTGCAATCAACTGGCTTAACAGTTATTCGTTATACTCAAAGGCGCTTGAGGACTGGTACAAGGAAAACGTATCTCCCGAATGGGTCAAGCTCAGGAATGATGCGATGGAGCTTCTCCAGAAAGAAGCCGAACTCCAGGAAATCGTCCAGCTCGTTGGGTCGGATGCCCTTCCGGAAGACCAGCAATTGACGCTTGAGATAGCAAGAATGATACGCGAATATTTCCTGCAGCAGAACGCCTATCATGAAGTGGATACTTTCTGTCCGATGGATAAACAGTTCAAGCTCTTGAAGGCAATCACTACCTGGGGCGATAAAGCCCAGACAGCACTTGAGGGCGGTGCATCTGTCGAAGATATCATGAAATCAAAAACAAAAGACGATCTTGCAAAGGTCAAATTCGAGAAAGACTTCGATGCGGCGCTTGGTGTTATTCTAAAGAACATGGAAGAAGAATTTGCAAAACTGAGGGGTAAGTAACATGACCAAAGAATACAAGACAATCAGGGAAATCGCAGGTCCGCTTATCTTTGTAGAGAAGACTGAACCTGTGGGATACAATGAACTTGTAAATATCAATCTTCCAGACGGCACAACAAAAAGAGGACAGGTGCTTGATACTTCTAAAGATATAGTTGTTGTACAGGTATTCGAAGGAACCGGCGGGCTTAACAGGGAATGCGGCGTCAGGTTCACAGGCGAAACAATCAAACTCCCGGTTTCAAAAGACCTGCTCGGCAGGATTTTGTCAGGCTCAGGCGAACCTCTGGACGGGGGACCCCGCATCGTACCCGAGGACAGGCTTGAAATCACAGGCGCGGCAATCAACCCCTATGCGCGCCTTCCGCCAAAGGACTTTATCCAGACCGGCATATCCACGATAGACGGTATGAATACACTGGTGCGCGGCCAGAAACTGCCTATTTTCTCAGGCTCAGGTCTTCCGCACAACGAGATTGCATTGCAGATAGCAAGGCAGTCAAAAGTACGGGGTTCGGATGAGCCGTTCGCAGTGGTATTTGCCGCAATGGGCATTACCAACGAAGAAGCCCAGTATTTCATGCGCGACTTTGAGAGAACAGGCGCTCTTGAGCGGGCTGTGGTGTTCCTGAATCTTGCGGACGACCCGGCTGTAGAGAGGCTTATCACGCCGAGACTTGCTCTTACCGCTGCGGAATACCTCGCATACGAACACGATATGCATGTGCTCGTTATTCTTACTGATATCACGAACTATTGCGAGGCGCTTCGCCAGATGGGCGCGGCAAGAGAAGAAGTGCCGGGCAGGCGCGGTTACCCCGGTTACATGTACACAGACCTTGCCTCGTTATATGAACGTGCAGGCGTTATAAAGGGAAGAAAAGGCTCAGTTACGCAGTTCTCCATTTTATCCATGCCGGGCGACGATATCACGCACCCGATTCCTGACCTTTCAGGATACATCACCGAAGGGCAGATTGTCATATCAAGGGAACTCCACAGGAAAGGTATCTATCCGCCTGTCAATGTGCTGCCTTCACTATCAAGATTGATGAACTCTGGTATTGGCGCGACAAGGACCAGGGAAGACCATAAGGCGGTCTCAGACCAGTTGTACGCAGCTTATGCAGAGGGCAAGGATTTGAGGGGACTGGTTGCCATCGTGGGCAAGGACGCTCTCTCTGACAGGGATAAGAAATTCCTTGAGTTCGCCGATATGTTCGAAGACAGGTTCGTCCGGCAGGGCTCGGATGAGAACAGGGATATCGAGACCACTCTCGATATCGGCTGGGAACTTCTCGCTGAATTACCTGAAGCGCAACTCACAAGAATCGATAACAAGTATATCCAGAAATACCATCCGGCTCACAGGGCGAAGGCAGAGCAAAAAGAGTAGTATGGCTATAAAAGACAACATAAAACCCACGCGCTCGGAACTCATAGAGCTTAAGAAAAAAATCAAGCTCAGCCAGAGCGGGCATAAGCTTCTCAAGATGAAACGCGATGGACTGATACTTGAACTTTTCGAGATACTTGAGAAAGCGAAGGGCATAAGGGTTGAGGTGGAGAAGCAGTTCGCTGTGGCTTCCCTGAACCTTGCTATCGCCAAGTCTGTGGAAGGCGTTGTCGTAGTGAAATCCACAGCCTTTGCGCTCAAGGATAATCCAAAGCTTGAACTTGTAAGCAAGAATGTGATGGGTGTCGTTGTCCCGAAAATCGAGGCTTCAAGCGTACATAAGAAACTCGATGAGCACGGTTACGGCATCATAGGCACAAGCTCGCGCATCGACGAAGCGGTGGACGCTTATGAAATACTTGTTGAGAAAATCATCCTCGCGGCTGAGATTGAGACCACGATGAAAAAGCTGCTTGAGGATATCGAGAAAACGAAGCGCAGGGTGAACGCGCTTGAGTTCAAGGTGATACCTGAGCTTTCCGAAGCAAAGGATTTTATTGTGTTGAGGCTTGAAGAGATGGAGCGGGAGAACACGTTCAGGCTGAAGAGGATTAAGGGGTAACCCTATAGAAAATCTACGTTCATCCGGTTTTTATATTTCTCGACGCTAGTCACCGAAAAAATAATTTTATTTTTTTCATTTTATTTTCTTGAAAGCAGACGTGCAATTGCAAATACACCAAAGATTGCCAGTACAACACCAAATCCCGGTATTTTGGAGGGGGTTGCAGTAGCTTGCGCCTCTTTTGGAGGTTCTTCGGGTTTCTTTGACGGCTCCTTGACAGTTACAGAGTATGTAAGACTCAAAGGCTGATAAGAGTCTTTATTGTCGCCGGGATAATACAATCCCGTGAATTGAATAGTATGAGAGCCGATTCTTGCTGATTTATCCGCTTTTATAGTCACTGATATGGTTCTTGACGTGCCCGGTGGAACACTGAACGTACCTGCTACCACTCCGGCACCTGCCGCCTGTCCGAAATTTTCACCGTAAACATGTATGCCGCTGGGTACACTAATTTGTGCATCCACGTTAAGCGTCACATCGTTTAAAGATGGGTTGTTCATAAACAATTCAACAATACCATCCTGGTTGGTATCTATCACATCGGTTACCGGTCTTAGCGTAACGGACGGACCCACACGGAATTTTGCCGGCGTTGCTGCGGCTGTTGTGGGCGGAATAACTGTTGTAGGCGGAACAGTCGTTGGAGGAACTGTTGTTGGTGGTACTGTTGTTGGCGGGACTGTGGTTGTTGTGGGGGTAGAAGTTAAAGCATTATACTCGGCTTGGATTTCGCTGGCTGAAAGAGCGCGGTTGTAGATACGGACTTCATCGATGGTGCCGTTGAAAGATGGGGAAGAAGGTCTAAACATGCAGGGGTCGCCCATACATCCCCTTCCAATCACTAATTGTTGATTATTTTGATATGGTGTGTATTGAGTGTTCACTGAATTATCAAGAACACCATTAATGTAAATCTTGAAAGTAGTGCGGTCATACGTCGCAGCTATGTGGTACCATTCGCCAGCAGATATATTTCTCACGCTTCCTACGCCAAACCATGTCCATATGTCCGGGCTATAGGAGCTAGCTCCAACTGTTCCGTTTGGAGAAATAGTCAACTCATAATTATCCATCCACGATGGTTCGTACCTCTTGATAAGAATAATTTCCGCAAATTCTCTGTTTTGGTATCTTTTAATCCACGCTTCCATAGTATATTTCTCAAGGCTTAAGGATGAAGAGTGCGGAACTACAACCATATCATCCACACCATCAAAACTCAGCGCCTGCCCGCTTATTCCCTGAACGAAGGTTGCGCCGTTGATAGTGCCGTTGTTGCCACTGCCGCTGGTATCCTGGGCGCTGCCGTCGAAATGCCATTCAGCTACCAATCCACTTACAGCAGCGCCCGTCCCTGCCATTCCCGCAAGCACCAGAGCCGAAAGAATAAATATCGCAAGGGCGCGCGCCACTTTCAAGTTTTTTAACACTGTTGACAAAATCAGAATTCCAACAATTACACTCACGAACGAACGCTTTCCTGTACTACTCATAATAAACACCATCCGAGAACATGCCAATTACCCCCTTCATAAATATTTGCCTCGGTTTTTACTATGACATACCTATAAATAAATATATTGTTACAGGCTAAGTTAAGGCTTGAAGAGAGGGGGCTGGAAAATTCAAGTCCGAATAGAGAAAAGACCGATTATTATCCCATCTTCCTGCCGCCAGTTATCTTGAGTGGGGATTTTTGTACGTTTCAACCAAAAGTATTTATCATAAAAAACGAATACAATTTTAGCAACTAATAGAGTTTGCTGTATCGGAACAATCCCTTAAAAAAGGAGGGTTAGCTACTGTTTTGGAGAATGAAAAGAGGACACAATACGGGAAGCGAGGAGATTCACCGATTAATAAAAAATAACATCAGACAAAGAGGAATTATATGAACACAAATAAATTGATTTTTGCAATATTACTCTTTACCATTGCCTCAGGTCAGGCATTTGCAGCAGGGGATATCTGGGCAACGAAATCCGCTATGCCAACAGCAAGAAGTGATCTACACGCTGTATCAACCGGCGGACTGCTTTATGTAGTAGGGGGTAATGTCGGCCCTTCTGGCGCAACAAATACGGTGGAAGCATATAATCCGGTCACTGACGCATGGGCTACATTGGCGCCTATACCACATCCTGTATACCAGGGCACTATAGGAGTAATTGACGGCAAGCTCTATGTCGTTGGCGGATGGGACTATCCAATCTCTAATATTCCAATAAGAAATTTGCAAATCTACAATCCTGCAACCAATACATGGAGCGTAGGTGCTGATATGCCCATACTGAGTGGATGCTCAGTTGCAGGTGTAATCAACCGGAAGCTTTACGTCCTGACTGCCTGCGATGGCTACAGCGGCTTTCGGAAATTCCTGCACGTCTATGACCCGGACAGCAATAGCTGGACGGCAAAAGCTTCGCCTCCAAATACCCATGCATACGCAGGCGGCGGAGTTATTGACGGGAAATTCTACGTAATAGGAGGATTCGATGGAAGCAATAGCATTGCCGCGCTGGACGTATATAACCCTGCTACTGATACCTGGGTCACGAAGGCATCAATGCCCACAGCAAGACAATCGCTAGCATCCGGAGTTGTTAACGGCAAACTCTATGCTGTCGGAGGATCCGATGGCACAAAGAGTCTTTCTGCGCTTGAGGTTTATGACCCGGTAACGGATACCTGGACAACCAAAGCATCAATGACAACTGCACGAAGTTCATTAGCCGCTGATGTTATTGATGGCAAGCTCTATGCTGTCGGGGGATCCGATGGCACAAAGGCTCTGGCTACGCTTGAGGTCTTTTCAAGTATTGTTACTCCCACAACAATTATTCCAACAACAGTTCCCCCTACAACAGTTATTCCGACAACGGTTCCACCCACAACAGTTCCTCCAGCAACAGCATCACCGGCAACGCCAGCGAAATTCCGCGTAGGGCCGTCTGTTACACTAAGACCGGTAACCGATGTGATAGATGCCAACCAGGATGGTATTGTTGAATTGTTTATGAACAACCCGTCTTTAAACGATGTGACACTGAATGTGGATGCACAAATCAGTGTACCCAGCGGCATACATGTTTACGGTGAAAATTTCGGACAGGCAGCAGGTGCCGGAGTGGTAGCAGGTACATTCAGTGTTCCGCCGGGCACGTCAAGAACCATATCAGTGACTATAAAAGCGGATAAATCAGCAAGAATCGGCTCGAATACTCTCCAGTTCACAGGATTGTATTATCCAGGCGACAATAAAGACGCTTACCAGCCTTTGAGTCTTACATACTCTGTAACTGTCGAATGGCCATCAAAGGAAATACCGGAGCCTACAGCACAAACTCCAACGTCTACTCCCAAAACACCAGGTTTTGAAATGCTACAAGTGATTATAACGGTTGGAATGGCTGTGTTACTGATTAGAAGAAAAAAGTAAACACCAATTTTGTCCTAGCCCATTTTCTTCGCCGCAAGCTCAATCGCGGCAATAAGGCTGTCCTTGGGCATTATTGCAGCCACAGGTATGCGAAGCACCTTCTCCACCGTCGTAGCCACTATCGGGGCGCACACCAGTGCTTTTGCCCCATCCCTCTCAGCCCTGATTGCAGCAACAATAGCTTCTTCCATCGAGGTTGCAGAATATTCCCTGATTGTCAGGAGACGGCCTGCGAGCTTCAGTTTTTTTTCCGAGATATAGTCAAGCACGGGGCGGGCTGCAATTACTGCTATAAACTCTGTTTTTCCCTTCCCTTCCAATTTCTGAAGCACTACCACAATCTGTCTCAGGGTCTTGATATTGGGCTCGCGGTGACCCGATAATAATTTATAGATGGTGCTTGCAGGTATACCGGATTTTTCGCTGAATTCCGCTGCAGTCATGCGAAGTTCTTCCTTGATTATCCTTGAGAATTCCCTGATGAATGCTTCATCCGATTCTACTGCCGCTTTTATTAATTCTTCTGCTGTCATTCTCTTATCACGATTGTATATATCTCATTACTAATTAATACATTTGGGTTATTACAGGTATAAATATGGAAATTGTTAAATACAGTGTTTGTGAAGATAATAATTAATTATTACGGAGGGTTAATCATGAAAAATTCATTGAAAATTCTATTGGTAGTTGTTTTAGCGATATTCGCAGCCGGATGCATCGGAGGCAATAAGACCCCACAATCAGTTTCAGAGCCCATTAATCTTGTGAAAATGAGCGGACAGGACATGGTGCAGAGATTGGGGACCGGCGAAATCGCCGGGTTCATTATGTGGGAACCTTACCCTGCAATCGCAATCACCAAAGGGTACGGCAAACCTTTGTTATACTCAGGACAAATCTGGAAAGGGCACCCATGCTGCGTAGTCGCATACGATTATAACTGGTACAAGAATACAACGAACGCCGATGATATCCTGAAACGCATGGCACTTATCCAGCTAAAATCCGTAGAATACATCAATAATGCAAAGGCAACAAACTCGCCGGATCATGAAGACCTGATAAATTATACGATGGAATTTGGAAGTATGACCGACCCTGCAGCGGCAAATCTTAGCCTTTCGGATGTCGAATTCGTTTATACTCCCAACATTGCAGGTGCGCAGACATTTATAAGCAGGATACAGGATTTCGGTATTTTTGACTCGGGGAAATGGAACCAGTCCGGATATAAGAACGCTTCGGATTATGCAAATGCATTGATTAACAATAGTTACTCCGAATGGGCATCGCAGAATAAAAATGCCAATCTTACAAGCGTGGCATTGAAGACGCCGGTAACAATCCGCTATGCCTATCTTGTAAGTGATATCCATGAGCTGCCATTCTATGTAGGATGGAAAAAAGGCTGGTTCAAAGATGCTGGAATAAATATCACCCTCGCCGAAGGTACGCCGTTCCAGAACGGCGCTTTCGAGATGCAAAAAGGGTTCAAATCAGGAGCCGTAGATATCGGAAGCCTTGGCATCCCGCCTGTAATCATCCACAGGATAAACAGCAATGATTTCGCCCTGGATGATACCCGTGTCGAAGTGGTAGCGGGGATGAATAATGAAGGGTCTGTTATCGTGGTGGGAAAGAATATCACCTCGATGAAGGATTTAAGCGGCAAGACGGTTGGATACCCCGGCCCGGGAACCATCCAGCATGTGCTTTTCCTGATGGAGGCCGATAAGGAAGGGCTTAAGGTCAGTTATTGATGAAACTCGATCCGGGGAAAAAAGGATTGGTTATCAACATCCTTTCCCTCATCGGTTTTGTGGTATTATGGCATGTTCTGGTAATCCTGGCAAGGGACAATATTTTCAATATCCCCTTCATCCGGCTGCGGGATGTTCCTACACCTATTGAAACCTGGTACGCATTTGTCGGGTCACTGGTCACCCGGACCTATGGACCCGCGCTTACATATGGGCTGCTCGAGCATACACAGGCAAGTCTTCTGCGTGTCATAGAGGGAGGTATTATCGCTTTTATTATAGGAGTCCCGTTGGGTATCGGAATAGGATACTCAAAGCCTATCGGGAATATACTCAATCCTATCATTGAAATCGTACGCAACATGCCTCCGATGGCATGGATACCTCTTGCGGTATTCATCCTTGTGGCCGGGGGTGAGATATTCATCGTTTTCATAGGAACGGTTTTCCCCATTATCCTCAATACCATCCATGGTGTAAAATCCACAGACGCAAGGCTTATTGACGCGGCAAAGACGCTTGGCGCTTCAGAGTCGCAGATGATAACAAAGGTTATCATACCATCGGCTTTTCCATTCATAATAGCAGGCTTGCGCATCGGTCTTGGCGTGGGCTGGATGGCAATCGTGGCAGCCGAAATGGTTATCAGGAGTCCCGTCGGTCTTGGTTATTTTATCTGGAACATGGGTGAGCTCGGGAGATATCCGGAAATGGTTGCAGGCATGATTGTGATAGGAGTAATCGGGTACATAATGAATATCAGCATACTTCTTTTGCAAAAGAGGTTCATAAAATGGGTAGATTAATCTTAAAAGGTATCTTCAAAAAATTCAATGACTTTCTTGCTCTTGAAAATGTGAATTTTGATGTATCCGATGGGGAATTTGTATGTCTTCTCGGTCCGAGCGGATGCGGAAAAACCACTATCCTTCGCCTGGCGGCAGGACTTGATTCCCCAACGGGCGGTGAAATATTCCTTGACGGGAAAAAGATAGTAGGCACGAATAAGGATTGCGGATTCGTGTTCCAGGAATATGCACTGTTCCCATGGAGGACTGCCAAAGACAATATCGAGTTCGGGCCTCAGGTGAAAGGGTGTCACAAAGAAGATTGCGAGAGGATTTCACGGCATTATATCGACCTTGTGGGTTTGAGAGGATTTGAAAACCATTTCCCGCATGAATTATCAGGCGGGATGAAACAGAGGGTGGGCATAGCGCGTGCATATGCGAATAAACCAAAACTCCTGCTGATGGATGAACCGTTTGGCGCGCTTGATGCCCAGACAAGGAACATTATGCAGGCCGAGCTTTTGCGGATATGGGAGAAGGAACACATAAGCGTGCTGTTCGTAACTCACAGCGTGGATGAAGCGGTCTATATTGCAGACAGGGTCGTTGTGATGTCAGCCCGCCCGGGCACGGTAAAAGAGATTTTTGACATTAAGCTGCCACGTCCCAGGGTGAGGACAGGCCCTGAAGCCAACACCATTCGGGATTTGATTCTCAAGTCGCTTGGGTCAGAAATAAAAAGGGCTGAAATAACAAAATGAAAAGGTAGCTAATCCGATAAATCCCTTATTCATTGCTACCTTGCGATTGGCAGTAAAACATGCACTTTTGTCCCTTTCCCGACCTCGCTTTCAATCCATATCTTTCCGCGAAACGCATCGACAATGTTTTTTGTGATATACAGTCCAAGACCTGTTCCCCCGTACTTTCTTGAAGCGGAAGCATCAGCCTGGTAAAAACGTGAAAACAATCTCGGTATTATTTCCGAAGGAATACCGATTCCGTTATCGGTCACCGTGAGGTGGACAAACTCTCCTTCATCCAAGGCTTTTATTGAAATTTTCCCTCCGGTTGGCGTGAATTTTATTGCATTGTCAAGAAGATTGCTTATCACTTCTATAAACCTGTCTTTTTCCCCATTGACTTTTGATATTCTGGGTATATCCTTTTCGAATGTAATTTGTTTCGTATCCATCATGCTTTTAGCATCGTCCACGCATATCTTTACAATTTCATCCATATCCACAGGCTGGAACTGGAATTCGAGTTTCTCAGCCTGCATCTTGCTGATGAATAATATCGAATTTATGAGGCGGGTCAACCTGTCGGCGTTCCTGATAATAGCTTCAAGGCTCTTTTTTTGTTCATCCTTTATTAACCCGAGTTTTTCGTCACGCAGTAACTCGCTGTATCCCCTTATCGAAACCAGCGGGGTTTTCAGCTCATGTGAAACATTTGAAAGAAACTCGCTTTTCATCCTGTCCAGGGATTTTAGCTCCTCGTATGCAGCCTGCAGTTTTTCATAAGAGGTTTTTGCTTCCTGGTACAATCGTGCGTTTTCTATGGCGACGCCTATCTGCCCGCCAATGGATGCGAGGACATCGAGGTCTTGTTTTGAGAATGTTCTCCTGCTTCTGTTTCCAAGGTTCATTGCTCCAACCACCCTGCCTTTAGCCATAAGCGGCATACCTGCAAGCGTTACCAGCCCTTCTTTTTTTAAAGAGGGCAAAAGATCGCTGCTCGGAAAGTGGTCAATATCAGTGACGAGAGGTTTTTTTGCCAGGGCAGCGCCACCAGCAATGCCCACGCCCACTTTTATTTCAGAAACCGCCCCGACAAAATCCATGGAAAGACCGGAAGATGTCTTCAATTTAAGCGTTTTCCCGTCTTCTTCAAGTGTATAAATCGCACCTGCATCGGACGATGTCACCTGGATGGTCTTGGCAAGCGCCTCCCTGAAAATCTCATCCAGGTCAAGGGACTGGCTCACCACCCTGTCTATTTCAAAAAGCGTCTCCAGGGTCTCATCATGGCGCTTGAGTTCGGAATACAACCTGGCATTTTCTACTGCCACTCCTACCTGGCTCCCGATGGATGACAGGAGATCAATATCTTCTTTTTCGAAAATCCTGTGCTTGCGGTTTGAGAGAACCATCGCCCCGCCCACCTTCCCTTTTGCAATAAGGGGGATACCCACAAGGGACTTTATACCATCTTTTTCCATGAGGGTGAGAAGCCGGGGATAAGGATAGTTCTCGATGTCCATGGTTACCGGTTTTCCTGATTTGACAGCCATTCCCGAAACTGCCTGCCCGACTTTTAGTTTTGAAGCAGCTTTTGCAAGCCCGGGTGAGATACCGATGTAGGTCTGAAGGTTCAGGGTTTCCCCGTCTTCTTGCAGCAGATAAATCCATCCGGCATCGGCAGACGTTACCTGGATGGATTTGGTTATTGATTCTCTTAATAGTTCGTCAAGCTCAAGGGACTGGCTTACCACCTTGTCTATTTCATAAAGTGTCTCAAGCGTCTCATCGTGGTATTTGAGCTCTTCGTATAGATTCGCATTTTCAATGGCTATCGCGGCCTGGGTTGCAATCGCCTGGCATATACCGATTTCCTCTCCTGTAAATTCCTTTACCTCGCCAAGGCTGCCAAGCTGCATTGTCCCCAATGTTTTTTCTCCCAGGACAAGGGGCACCACAAGGAGAGACCTCATATCAAGCCTTTCCGCCATTCCCCTCTCTTTTGGCGACAGGGTTGAGCCGGCAATATCCGGTACAAGTAAATATTTCCTGCCCTGGTACGCTTCGTTCAACGTGGGGCATTCTTTAAGAAATAATATTTCACCCCGGGACGGTTTTATTTGTTTTTTGGGGCTGTATTCCGAAGCTACCGTCCCGGACATGGCGCCCTTTTCTATGAGTATGATAGAGCAGTATGAGACATTGACTATCCTCACCGCTTCCCTGACCACAATATCCAGGACTTTTTTAAGGTCAAGACCGCTTGAAATGCTCTGGTTCGTTTTAATAAGTGCCGCCAATTCAAGATTCCTTTTATCCAGATCCCCGGTTCTCTCTTTTACCTTTTGTTCCAGCCCTTCATATACTTCTTTCAATCGCTGTACCATTGCATTAAAAGACTGCGCAAGTTCCCCGATTTCATCCGTGCTCTTTGGCTCTATATGAACGGTGAGATAACCTTTAGTTACTTTCCTGGAAGCATCTGTAAGCCGGATTAGCGGAGCTGTAATTCTCCTGCCAAGAAAATAGGCTAAGACCGATATTACAGCAAAATAAAATATACCCAGGGCTAAAGACCTTTCTCTTGACTTTACCGCAGGAATCAATGCTTCGGATGAATCTATCTTCACCACCAGTCCCCAATCTCCGATTGGAATATAGGTGTATGCTGCAAAAACTTCTTTTCCCCGGTAGTCAAGTGCGCGAATTGTGCCATTTTCTCCTTTCGCCGCAAGGATTGCGGGAAGGGCGAGGCTTGAATCCAGCGGGTATTTAAGGAATAAGGCAGCGCTTGCATTATGGCGTAAAGGATTCAGGAATACGACCTCATTTCCCCTTTTCTGGACAAGGAGAGATTCCCCGGTTTCCCCCAATCCGGTATAATCCGAGGTAACATCGTATATGAAAACCGGCATAATCCTGGCTGCAACTACGCCTATGGGTTTGCCCGTGCTTCTATTTAATACGTTATATGATACGATGTATGCCGTCCTGTTATCATAATAGTTTATATTTCCAAGATACACTCCCTTTGTACCGTTCTTAAAAAAATCCTCGCCCGCATAGTTTTTATTTATCAATCCGGCTTCCGTGGATGCAACAACTGTGCCGTTCTGGTCAAGGGCGGATATCTCAAGAAATTCAGGTATTTGCTTTTGTACTCTCAGGAGGTTCAGGTTGATGTCTCCCGTTTTCCCGGTTTCAATCTGCTGCATGTAGTTTGAGGTGGCGACTTCCTTTACCTGTTCTATCCTGAAATTCACAACAGTGTTGATATGGGTATTCTTTGCTTCCACAAGGGCGCTCAAATCATCGAAAACAGTTTTCTCAAGAGCGGCTTTTTCTGACGAGTAATTGTAATAGGTCACTGCCGCATAAGGCAGAAGCGATATCAGTATCAGGAATATTATTAATTTCTGGGTTATATTCA
The DNA here is from genome assembly GCA_041494705.1 of Candidatus Methanoperedens sp. Classification (GTDB taxonomy): domain Archaea; phylum Halobacteriota; class Methanosarcinia; order Methanosarcinales; family Methanoperedenaceae; genus Methanoperedens. The sequence continues at coordinate 279,422 of JBGQBI010000001.1, read as the reverse complement.
GGCTCACGATTTTACCATCTTTTTGACTCTTTCGACCAGGTCTTTTCTCCCAAAAGGTTTCGTGATGTAATCGTTTGCTTTAAGCACATGCAGCCCCAGCATTTTATCTATGTCCTGGTTCCTTACTGTAAGGATAGCCACAGGAAGCTTTTTGTAGTTTTGCCTGATTTTCTTGAATACTTCCCATCCATCCATTTCAGGCATCATTATATCCAGAAGTATGGCGTCAGGCTCCTCCAATGACAGCTTGTCCAGGCACTCTTTTCCGCTAAAGGCTGTTATAACTTCAAATCCTTCTGTTTCAAGCACGAGTTTTATCAAGTCAACTGTATCAGGTTCATCGTCCACTACCATTATTTTTTTACCCATTTTGGTTTACCTCCCTTGTTCCAATTTGCCGAGAAGTTCATCTTTTAACCATCCCCAGTATCTGAATGATACTAAAATGACGATAACATTACTGATTATAAGCAAAGAAATATAGAGCGCCTGTAAATCCAGGGAAGAATCTGCTAAACCAGGTATCTCATAGTTTTGATGTAAATATAAATGAACTGGAATAGAAGATAAAGCAATAATGCATGCGGCATAATGCCACCTGTAATAAGGTGGAAGCCTTAATCCCTCTCCCATCCGGGCGCTGAGTCGCGAAAGAATAAGATAAAAAATAACAACACCGATTGTCCCGACGGATTGAAGTAACAGATGCGCCACAGGTGTAATCATTTTAGTCGCCCCCCGTCATCACAAAGTAAAGCCTGAGGCTTGCGGCAGCCAGTAAAATGCCCCCCGATGCAAAAAAGCCGGCACCGATATCGCTCCAGAAATCATAAAAAAAAATGAGAAACGATATGATGAATAAACCGCCTGAAATAATAAAAAGGTAGGGAAGCGCAAACTTTTTAAAAATTTTCTCGTAAAAATATGCGATACTAAAAGGTAAACTTAAGAGGAATACGTATGAAAGGCCTAAAACCAGAATCAAAATCAAGAAGATAGTTTTATTGAATATCAATGCTTTTCACCGAATGTTTCCCTGAATATGTCCGCAGGTGTTTTTCGTGCACTTCCGCTGAGCACGCTTTCGTATCCTTTCATCGAACCTCTGACATCAATTCCTTTTCCAGTGATTTCAAATTCCCGTATCTCTGTATCATGCTCGATGCCGCGAGACTTGAGTATGCTAAGGACGCCGCGTATCTTTCCATCAATTTCAACATGCCTTAAGAGAATAATATTATCAACCACGCTGGACAAAGCTTCCTGGGTCAGCTTGACAGCACCGAAAAGTTCGGATATCTCGCTGGTTACTGCTGTGGTCACGCCCATCGACGAGAAAAGGTCAAGAAGGACAGTGATATAGTTCTTACGCTCGATAATATCCGGAATCGCAGTCTCAAGGTTTTCTATGCCATCGAATAAGATGCGTTTTACATTATTTTCCTTTATTCTTGCTTTTATTATCAAAGCTTCTTCATCAGGCCGGTATGAAATCGGGGAAACATACAGGACTTCAAGCATTTTCTTATCTATGAATGGCTGAAGCTCCAAACCAAACGTTTTTGCATTCCGTAAAAGTTTCGACGGTCGCTCTTCCATAGAAATAATAAGCGCGTTCTCGCCTCTATTAAGCCCATCGCAAATAAAATGGAGACCAAATGTGGTTTTACCTGTTCCTGTCGTCCCGGATATCAGTACGACATCATCATCCGGAATACCGCCCTTTAACATTTTATCAAGACCTGGAATTCCTGTGCTAACTTTAATTGAGGAGGCGGGTGTTCTATCCTCTGTTTGCGGCAAAAGCCTCGGGAAGACGATGATGCCTGCATCCCTTATATCCAGCGAATGTTTCCCTGAAACGTATTTTTGCCCCCTCATTTTCAGGACGCGAAGGTTGCGTTCAACCCGCATGCCCACGGTTTCCTCGGAGATGTATATTATTCCGTCTGCAAGGTATCCCACCACGCTTTTGCGTAGGTCGTCAAGCATGAATTCGCCAGTGATGATAACCAGTGTGTTCCAGCTTTTCATGGAAGTGAATAAATCAAAATAAAAACCGCGCCTTTCATCATCGCTCACCGCCCTGCCTTCGAAGGATTTCAGGATGTCGCCGAGCACAGTGAGCGGGTCGATGACGATTCTTGAAGGTTTAAGTAAGGATATTTTCTTGTTAATGAAATCCAGCACTGCATCATGCCCCTCTTTTAATAAGGACTCGTTTATGCTTACGATGCTCATCTTGTTGGTTTCATAAAGCTTATTGTCAAAGAATGAGAACCGTGACATATAGCTGTTAATCATCGCAGGGGGCTCTGAAAGCGTTGAAATGAAAAGGCATGTCTCGCCTTTCCTGGCTGCGTTGAACAGGGATTGGGCGGCGAATGTGGTTTTCCCGCTTCCTGCCGCGCCAGCAACAAGGACGACAGAGGGTTTAATGAAACCCCCTTCAAGAATATCATCCAGATTGGAAATATAAGATGGAACGATGTTCATTTACCCTCCTGCACGCTTAATTAAATAATAGGTCAAATTCTATATAAGGATTGGGTAGGGTTTGTTTTGTTTAAATTTAAGAACCTAATTTTCAATATATATTTTATGAACACTTGGCGTTCCTCGCGTGCTTTGCGGTGTTTGATTTCATTCACCGCAAAGGCGCAAAGGCCGCAAAGATAAGCTTAAATTGTTTGGTTTTAACTATTTAATACCCTTCAAATATTCCAGACTCGCCCGCCCTTCCTCGACTGTCCTTGCCTCGGCAACAAACCTACCATTATACCCCTTGAATTTCGGGATGACCTCTTTCCAGTTTATATTGCCCTTGCCAAGTTCCAGGTGTTCATCGCTTCTCCCCTTGTTATCATGAAGATGCACATGCACAACTTTTCTCAAATCCGAAAGGAATTCAAAGACAAGCCCGTTGGTATTGGCATGACCCATATCAAGCGCCAATCCCGCATTCTCACGTTCCAGGGATTCTATCATTCCCAGAATCTCACCCGGCTGCTTCCCGAAAATATGCTGCATGTTGGGCATATTCTCAACGCCGATTTTGATCCCGAAATCAAGAGCAAAATCACATATCGCCCTCAAACCTTCGATATTCTGCTGCCATGCCATATCCGGGAGCTGCATCCCCAGTGGCGAGAGATGACCGGGATGAACCACCGCAAGTTCCACGAAATCCGATGCGCGCTCAAGGCATTTTGTCATCTGCCTGATGGATTCATTCCAGATTGGGTGATTGAGGCTTCCGAGATTGAGGTCTGAGAAAGGCAGATGAAGCGTGAGGACGAGGTTTGTCGTTTCGATGATGTTCTTTATTTGCGACAGCGTCCCGTCGTTTAACTGCTGCTTGCCTTCACTCACCACTTCCCAGCCTGAGAAGCCAAGTTCTTCGAGGTCGTAAGCCCAGTCAAAGGGGTTGTTTACAAGAGCAAGGGATGAGAAGCTGACTTTCATAAAGGGTTATGCCCCTTTATGACGTCCCGAGTCACGCCTGTCTTCGACACGCTTTGCGAACGGGAGGGCGTGTCCACGTATGGCGAAGCCATACGTGTGCGCGGTGTAAACTGACGCAACAGTTTTTGATAAACATTTCTTAAAGGTTTTCATGAGGGGTCATATTTGCGCTGATGATATAAGGATTATTTGGATAAGTTTGGACAAGTGAAGGTTAATTATCCCTTTTTGTTTTATATTTCCCGGGAAATAACTATCCCGCCAGAGACTGCCATTAACGCTTTGCAGTCACTTGAAAGACGGGGCATCACTCTATGTTTTTTGCATCTCGTTTTTCAATTCATTTTTTAGACTATTAGTGCTTTCTTCGATATTCTCAATATCTTTCATTAGTGTCCCCTTAGTTGCATGATAAATAACCTGACCTAATTGATTTGTTTCAATACTTAATTTTAATTTATTTTTTGTAGCTAATCGATACAAAGAAGTATAATAATCTGCAATTTTATTATATAATGTTATATTTATATATTCAAATCCACCTTGATTCCTAAAGGTATTAAAACCATCTTCTTTAAAGCCAAAAAATGCAAATTCAATCACCTTAGATGGATCCTTAATTATAGTCTCAGCCGAATTTTTTAAATCCTTTAAAAGTATACTATTCGTTTCAAATTCTGCTAATAATATATTTAAAAATCTTTGTTTCTCATGCTTCTTTTTATCTGCTTCCATCGAAACCAATCTCCAAGTCGAAATTGAAGCCAACGCCGTCAAAAATACAGAAATAACAACGGCGATTGCATTGATTTTTTCTGGTTGAACTTCGAACCAATAGGAAATGTCTCCAATTATCATATCTTTATCATTTAATTTAGCTGATTTCGCATATCCAGTAAATGATAATTTTGTCTCCTCAACAGTCAAAAGCGAATTCACCGGAAATATTTCAACCTCTAGGACATCAGGACTCTTAACATCAAAAATGTGATTATTTAACCCGAATATTCCTTCCCCTTGGTATAAAATTATTTTAGACAATTGGCTTGTAATTTTTAAATCTGAAATATCATAAGCTTCCAATTTTAATTTTTCTGAAAATAATTGTTTAACCGAACTAGTATTATCTATTTCAAAAGATATACGGTCAAAATCCGCGAATTTCTGGCCATCGATATCTACATTTTTAACCCAAGGTCTTAGTATAATTATAGCTTCCTTGTCATTTGAATTAAAATTAAGAGAACTCTGATTACCATTAAAATTAATATTATTCACTAAACCTTTATTCATTGTCAAGTTATCAAAGAAGATATCTGCATCTATATTGGATAGATGTTGAGATTGATTTTCATTATATTGAATATCTAAGGAAACACTATTATTTAACTTCATTTCTCCTTTGTTGCTTTCGATTCTGATATTTTTTACAGAATAAAATATAACCTCATTCGTATAAATATAGATTCCTTTTGCTTTAAATTGCACATGCGAGTTTTGTCCGGTAAAATCGATATATTCAGCATTTCCCTTAAATTTGGAAAATTGATTTGAATCTGGATAAAGAAAATCTTTTAATTCTATAAATGAAAATATTATAATTATAATAATAGCCCCATATTTCAAATATTCAAAAAATCTTGATTTATCCATAGAACCGATAAGTGCATAGAGTTTAAAAAAGCTTTCTGCTTAGTCACTATAATTTCAACTGCACGTAATTTCCGATTATTCCTTATGAAATAAAAAGGGATACACAGCCAAAACCATGTATCCCTTTTTGGGACGGCAGAGCCGAACCCGGTCTTAAAACCTATAGTTCATCCAAGTTAGTAATTTACAGTGAACTACATAAAACCTTCTATCAAAAACCATATTAGCCTTGAAGAGCCCTCTGGATTTGTAGCTGGGATTACTTTCAGTCCGCTCTTGGCTCGCACATATATCCCTTGAAGGCCTCCCTGAATGTGTGCCGGGATGGCAGAGCGGCCTAATGCGCCGGTCTTAAGAACCGATGGTTCATCCGATCCACATGGGTTCGAATCCCATTCCCGGCGCTTTATCGGATGTGGTCAGGGGCACCATAACGCCCCGTCTCTTGCTCTTTTTTATAATAAGGCCAACTTTACCAATTCCGCGTATCATTTCCATAATCTTTAATACACCGCCCAACGATTCAAAAGCCACCATGAGACTCGTGATGAAATTCGGAGGCACTTCAATAGGCGACGGCATCCGTATGAAGCATGTCGCAGAGCTTGCAAAGAAATACCGCGACGAAGGAAACGAGATTATTCTTGTGACCTCGGCGCTGAGCGGGGTCACAGATGCGCTCCTGAAAAATGCCAGGGATGCTTCCGAGTCCGGGAAAACCTCCCTGATAAAAGAATTCATCGCAGACCTCACAAAACAGCATCACAAAGCAGCCCATGAAGCCATAAAGACCCCTTATACCGGGAATATTCTGGAGAAAGTGATACGGGAACTTGACTCGCGCATAGAAGAACTTGAGAAAGCGCTCATCGGCATTTGCTACCTTGGCGAACTTACACCGAGGTCAATCGATTATATCTCATCATACGGCGAACGGCTGGCTGCGCCTATCCTTTGCGGTTCGCTCAACTCCATAGGAGTAAGCTCCCATTCATTCACAGGAGGCGAAGCCGGGATAATAACCACAGAGGAATACGGCAATGCAAAGCCCCTTGAGGTTACATATTCCCTTGTGAAGGAACGGCTTGAACCGTTTTTGAATGAAGGAATTCCTGTCGTTTGCGGTTTCATTGCTGAGAATGAAGCCGGTATTATCACAACGCTCGGACGTGGCGGCTCGGACTTCACGGCATCGATTATCGGCGCTGCTTTAAAAGCCGATGAGATATGGCTGTGGAAAGAGGTGGACGGGATTTTGACAACCGACCCGAATATCGTACCTGAAGCCAGACCCATCCCTGTCATTTCTTACATCGAAGCCATGGAACTATCGTATTTCGGAGCCAAGGTGCTTCACCCGAGAGCAATCGAGCCTGCAATAAGACACGGGATACCCGTGCGCGTCAAGAACACATTCCATCCAGAGCTTCCGGGGACTCTTGTGGTGAAGGATGAGAAAAAGAGCAGGGATATTGTTAAGGCGGTGACGGTGATTACAAAAGTTGCGCTCATTAACATTTCAGGCGCAGGCATGGTAGGCACGATAGGCGTAGCAGCGCGTGTGTTCACCACTCTTGCAAACGCCGGCGTCAATATCGTGATGATAAGCCAGGGCTCTTCGGAAGCGAATATTTCCCTGGTCGTCGATGAGGCTCATCTTGACAAGGCTGTAAAATCGATAAAAGCGGAATTCAAGAACGGCATAATTAAAGAAGTGACCCATGACAGGAACATATCCGTTGTTGCGGTCGTTGGCGCAGGAATGGCAAATACCCCCGGCGTTGCCGGCAGGGTCTTCGGGGCGCTGGGAAAAGCAGGCGTCAATGTGATAATGATAAGCCAGGGTTCATCCCAGCATAATATCTCGTTTGCGGTAAGTGAAGACGGCGCCAGGAAAGCAGTCCAGGTGCTTCACAAGGAATTCGGGCTTGAACGCGAGAAGTAATATCATATGATCGATATCAGAAGCCTCCCTTTAGTGCCTAAAGTTATCCTCATTGCAGGTTTTACAATAGGGATTGTTTCTTTTATTTTGTTCCTCAGGTATCCGATAATATTGATATTGATGAAATATAGCCCGCAATACCGGGAATTTATTAAAAGAACACTGGAGCGAAAAAAATCAAGAAAACTATCATGAGAAAAATAATCTTCGTAACAGGCAATCCTCATAAAGTCAGGGAAGCCGGTGACATCCTGTCGCATGTCGGAATAACAATTGAGCAAAATAATTGCGGGTATCCCGAATTGCAGGAGGACGAACTTGAACCCATAGCGAGCTTCGGCGCGCGATGGGCTGCCGATAAACTGGACAACGAGGTCATGGTGGATGATTCAGGGCTTTTCATAGCGGCGCTCGGAGGATTTCCGGGTCCTTATTCCGCGTATGTTTTTGACACCCTCGGAAATGAAAGGATACTGAAACTCATGGAGGGTGAAACGAACAGGGGGGCAGTTTTTAAATGCGTTATAGGATACTGCCGTCCCGGGGAGGAGCCATCTTTATTTTCAGGGGAAGTGGAGGGTGAAATTGCAGATGAGATGCGGGGAAGCGGCGGTTTCGGCTATGACCCCATATTCGAGGTCGGAGGCGCGACTTTCGGGGAAATGGGAGAAGACGAGAAAAACAGGCTATCTCACAGGTATGCGGCGCTGACCAAATTCGCACAGTGGTTGAAAGAGAATTATTGAATTGCTCACAGGGGAGAATTCTGGATATGAAAGATAGTGATGTTGTCTTCGATATAATCAAAAGGCGGCGCAGCGTCAGGCGGTTTGACGGCGCCACGATACCGAAGGAGGCTATGGAACAAATCCTCGAAGTCGGCAGATGGGCTCCATCGGGTGCGAACGCCCAGCCCTGGCGCTTCGTTGTGGTAACGCAGAAGGAAAAACTGGCTGCAATATCGGATTTCTGCTACTATAAATTGTTTAAATCCCGCCATGTCGGGGAAGCAAGCGCCGCTGTGGTCATATGCGCCGACCCGAAGGCGGGAAGCCAAACGTATACTATTGATGCAGCAATAGCAGGCACGAACCTGACACTGGTGGCGACATCGCTTGGCATCGGTTCATGCTGGATAGGCGCATTCCGGGAGGAAAAACTGAAAGAATTACTGCATATTCCCGCGGAGTTAAAAATCATAGCTCTTATCGCCTTCGGATATGAAGTCGGTAAAGCATCTGTTCCTCCGAGGCTTCCGCTTTCCAGTATTGTCCATTACGAGACTTACGAAGACAAAAACGAGCCCGGCATAATAACGAAAAAGAAGTTTTCCGGTCCATTTTCGGTTTTCGGAAAGCTGCTTCGCGTCCTTTTCAACAGGCGCTGAAAAGCGAGCTATTTCATCACATCTACAAGCGCAACTCTTTCAATGACAAGCTCAGGGATTTTATCCACCCCTCTGGCTTTGAGTTCTTCTTTTGTGATATTGAAAATTTCCAATAATGCATCGTTTTTGGAGCTATTGTATTGAAGCACGGGCTTTGGAGTTATCTCATTGAACGCGGATAAATCGATAACCTCGCCGATTGCCACGAGGGCAATATTATTTTCCCCGTTGTGCACGCCAAGCTTCATTGCCCTGTTTATCTGGCGTGTGCCTGCCGCATAAAGCATTATTTCTTTGGCGAGGTCGTTTGCGATATTTTTGCCTGCTTTGAATGAGTTCATCGCTTTTTTTACTGCGAATCTTATGTGTTCCTCGCCTGCCAGTTTATCAGCATCAAAAGCCTGTATCACTATGTTTTTATCTTTGCTCGTTTTTTTGATTTTCCCAAGGAATTTTTCAGTATTATCTATGAATATCGTGCCCTCTAGGATGTGAATCATCACTCCTTAAAAGAGTTGTATCATGAAAAAGATAACGATTAAGAGCGCATCGGTCAAATGAATAATATTTCAGTAAAAAGTTAGCTAAACCGATAACTAAATACATTTACGAAAAGTATTCAAGCTAAATGATTAAAAAGCGACCTCTATTACTAATGATACTCGACGGCTACGGTCTTAGTGAGAATAAAGATGGAAACGCCATAGCATCCGCAAAAACCCCGAACCTCGACAGGCTTTTTTCAACATATCCGCATACGACTCTTGACGCATCCGGCGAATCTGTAGGACTTCCCGAAGGCCAGATGGGAAACTCTGAGGTCGGGCACCTAAATATTGGGGCAGGAAGGGTTGTTTACCAGGATTTAACGAGGATAACAAAATCGATTCGCGAAGGGGATTTCTTCAGGAATAAAACGCTTTTGAAGGCGCTGGAAAACGTCAAAAAATATGAATCGTCCCTGCATCTTATGGGCTTGCTTTCAGACGGCGGCGTCCACAGTCATAATACTCACCTGTATGCATTACTTGAACTGGCAAAAAAGCAGGGGATAAAAAAAGTGTATGTCCATGCTTTCCTTGACGGGAGGGACGTTCCGCCCAAAAGCGCCCTTGTTTATATTTCCGATGCTGAAAAAAAGATGAAAGAACTGGTAGGCGAATTTGCATCAATTTCGGGGAGATATTATGCCATGGACAGGGACAAACGCTGGGACAGGGTAGAAAAGGCTTACGATGCAATGACATCCGGGCATGGCATCACAGCAGATAGCGCTTTTCTTGCCGTGGAGAACGCCTATGCCAGGGGTGAGACTGATGAGTTTGTCACCCCGACAATTATTTTGAAAAACAAAAAACCTGTTTCACAAATATCAAATAAAGATTCAGTTATTTTCTTTAACTTCCGCTCAGACAGAGCCCGGGAAATAACCCGCGCTTTAACGGATGATGAGTTTGGGGATTTTAAACGAACCGTATATCCGCATACTCATTTCGTGTGCCTGACCCAGTACGATGAGACATTCAAAGTCCCTGTTGCATATCCGTCCGAATCACTTAAAAATATACTTGCAGACGTCCTGTCAGACCATAATCTAAAACAAATCAGGATTGCAGAAACCGAGAAATACGCACACGTTACCTTCTTTTTTAACGGAGGACGGGAAACGCCTGTCAGGGGCGAGGAAAGGCTCTTGATACCGTCCCCGAAAGTGGCGACGTATGATTTGCAGCCAGAGATGAGCGCTTTTCTTGTTACCGATGAAGTCGTAAAAGCGGTGTCTTCGGGTAAATATGACGTAATTATATTGAATTATGCCAATCTTGACATGGTCGGGCACACCGGTGTATTTGACGCTGCCGTGAGAGCCGTTGAGGCGGTCGATGAATGCATAGGCAAGGTATTCACAGCCATCAAAGATGCAGGCGGATTATTGATAATAACGGCAGACCACGGAAATGCGGAACAGATGGTTGATGATAAAGGCGGCATCCACACAGCCCACACTTGCGACCCGGTGCCCTTTATTCTTTGCGAAACTGGCGTTGCGCTCAGAAACGGCATACTTGCCGATGTTGCCCCAACTCTTCTTGATATCCTCGGGATTGAAAAACCGGAAGAGATGACAGGAAGGTCTTTAATATCGGCATTATAACTTTATATACTTTTCAAACATAAATCTAAATATATGGATACTTCCGAGGATCTGACTCTTTTCAATGGCAAACTCACAATACTTGTGGTATTCGGGCACGGCGGTGAGGTTGATAAAAGCCAGTTAAAAAAATTCATTGGTTCAGATATAATAGCCGAACGATGGAACAAACCCATAGAAATGGAACAATCTGAAGGAGTGGCTGTAATCGTTTCAGGCAGTGAAAAAATAACATGCACCGCAAATATTTATACAGATGTTTTTGTTGCAGGCGTATCAATACTGAGGACGGAAATCGAAATCAGGGACAAGATTTTATTCAATGATATACTGGTAGCCCTTCATTCCAATACAATTATTGTTGAAGGGCTTGATTTCCAGTCATTTGCCAATAAAAAGATCAACGAGATTCGTGAAAAACTCAATCCGGGAAAGAAGATATCGTATTATCCGATTACAAAGAGATACGCGCTCTTAAAAATCAAAGAATTCACTCCAAAGCTTGACCATAAAGGTCTGAAAGAGCAGTACGGCGAGATTATCACACGTTTCCTGTCCGGCGAAACCTCTATACGGCCTTTACACAGTAAAGAGATTACAGAAAAACTCGCCAACGACCTGTCTTATTATGACGAGGACCTGTTTCTTGCATCGCCTGAAGGTGTATTTATCCTGGGATGCGATGATTACCTAAAAGACCTCCGGGAACTGCTTGAGCTTGCAATCTCGCTTTTGCTTCTCTTCCAGATATATGACCGCAAGATTGATTCAGAAATCACAAATGCTTTTGGCGCAATAAAGAATATGCACCTATCGAAGCTTTATTTCCTTACACTGGCGCCGAGAAAACTTGAAAAGGCTCTCCTTAATGTGAGCGAAATCGGGCTTGTCATCCTTGATGATATTGAGGATTTAATGAACCCGCATAAGATAACACAGGATTGGTACTACCAGTCTGCGTATCTGAAGATGCTCAATACTCTTAAAGTAATGGACTTTGAGAAAGTTGTGCAGCACAAGATTGATGCCCTGCAGAACCTCTATACCACGGCCAGGGAGCTTTCCACCGAACAGATAATGCTGATTCTCGAAGCGGTTGTAGTGCTGCTTATCTTGTGGGAAGTGGTCAGGCCTTTGATTTAATAAACTTCAAATTATTTGCTGGCAGTTTTTGGTTCCAGTATCTCTTTATTATATCTCTCAAGATAGAGTATTTCCCTGATGTCCGTATTATCGATCAACTCGCGCGCAATCTGTCTTTTTGTCATGAGCCATCTCTGGTTATAGGTCAGTTCAGGCTCTAGTTCAACTGTTACTTCACCATCATTTACTTTTACTGGAATCTCTTTTCCTATATACAGAGCGATAAGCCCCCTGACCTTGCCTTCGTTATCCTCTATCTTCTCTTTTATCTCATAGTCATAAATGACCGTTTGCCCCGCGAGGAATCTGTTAAAGTCAACCTGCGCCATCCTGCCAATCACTCTTATAACAAATCCCGGACGGCCATCAATCTCAACAGGTATTCCCACTTGTGGTCTTTCTTTGAACTTCGTGGTGGGTATACTTTCAATAAGTTCGGGATTCCTGGGGCCGAAGGCTTTTTCCGGTGGGATTGTAACGCTGCCAGTATAACCAACGTCCTTCCCTATTAAATCCTCATCAAGTCCGGCAACAGTATGCCCTGACCCTACAATGATAACATCCCCGCCGTATTTCCCTTTCTCGTTGTAGATTTTGTTGGCTTTTGCCACATCTTCATCAGTTGTATCAAAAACATGCCCGTCATCTGCGGTTTTACCCGTATATGAAACTCTTATAAAATCGCCTTTTGCTATACTCATAAATTATCATCCTTTTTTTCGCTTTCCATGTATCAATGGTATAAAATACTTACTTTGATGAGCTATAAAAAAATCCACATTTTCACATTATTTCCGTGTACTATTGTTTCATTTTTTGCGTATCCGTTTCATTATATGTTCTGATAATCTCTTTTTAATCCGCATATATTCCACATCTGAAAGCCCCGAAGCTTCAAGCGCGCTGTCGCGGAGGAAACAGGGCTTGGTTATCTTGCAGCACCATGTCATGCTTCCAAAACACGTCCCTTCGCCATATTCGATTGGCGTTTCCCGGGTAAAGTCCGTTTTAATCTTCATGAATTCCTCGGCGCTAAGTCCTGCCTGTTTCAGCGCGCCGTGTAAGGCGCATGGCTTGACAGGCAGGCAGCAAAAGGCCAGCGCCCGGAGGTCCCCGCCACCGCATATGTGTTTTGGCGCATTGTACCAGCCTGTCATGGACTGGAATGAAGAGACGTCAAAGACAAGCTGGTTGATAATACCGGGATTTGCACGCACGGCGCGGGCCAGTGACACCATATCAGCCCCATGAGAGAACATTTCTTTTGCACTCTCAAAATCCACGACCGAGTTATTTCCGATAATAAACAATTCAGTGGAATTGCGGACACGTTTGATAACCCCGATATCCATTCCATCTGGATGCATGGCATCTATATGGATGATATCGGCTCCTGCTTTCTCAATAGCCCTGGCAAGTTCAACATCATTCACTACATTTGCCCGCGTCTTTACTGAAAGCACAACACCCGTCTTTTTTATCTCTCCGATATACTCACAAAGGCGCGGTATATCTTTCAATAATGCCTCCCCCGCTCCAAGCGCTGTGATTTCAGGCTGCCTGCAATGGGCGTTTATCTCAAGAATCGCACCAAATTTCCTTGCTAATTCTCCTGCTTTTATGAAAGGTTCAACTGATGCAGCCCGCACATTGACCGCTATTGTGGTAATCCCTTTTGCGGCTTCAAGTTCCTTTTCGAGAAATTCCATCGGATTATCTGAAACAAATTCACTTCTGCCGCGACTTATCTCCTTCCGGGCCGCTTCGTTCGTAGGCTCATCGAGATTATAGCCGCCAAGGACAACCAGTCCGGCGTTCCCGAACCCTGAAGCGAACCTGCTGTCGGTTATTCCTGCCATGGAGGCAAGCGCGATGGGGTTCTTGGGAGATGCGTAACCTATTTTTATATCGAATAATTTTTCTTCCACGATATGTCGTTCCTGATATTTTTGCCTTCTGTTGTCTCTTTCACTTAAGAATCTTACGCTAAACAATGTTAAGATTATGAATCAGGAAACTGTGGTTCATATCGATTGGCACGGATGCATCCTGAGGTCTGGCTCGGTTTTGCTTTTAAAAGCAACAAAACCTTTATCCATTTTAGATACATCTACGGGGATACCCCCATCATCAATCAAGGTGCCTGGGTGGGGTAGCTGGTTATCCTATGGGACTGTGGATCCTACGACTCGGGTTCGAATCCCGACCCGGGCCCCAAAAATTTTTCGATTCAAAAACAGCGGTGAGGAAATTCTTATAATCGTTGATGATTTATTAACAGGAAATAATACGGATCTAAGACAAAATGACCCCAAAAGCCCTCGTCCTCACCGGTTACGGTATCAACTGCGACATGGAGACACAGCATGCCTTCAAGCTTGCAGGCGCTGAGGCCGAACGTGTGCATCTTACAGACCTGATTAACGGGGCAAGGAAACTTTCGGAGTTCCATATCCTTGCGTTCCCAGGCGGGTTCTCGTTCGGGGATGATATCGCCTCCGGCAAGGTATTAGCCAACATGATAAAATATAATCTGGGCGGGCAGGTCAGGGAGTTCATAGATGAGGGTAAATTGATTATCGGCATCTGCAACGGCTTCCAGGCGATGGTAAAAATGGGTTTGCTGCCTGCGTTTAGTGGTGATTACAGCACACAGGATGTCACTCTTACTTTTAATGATTCGGGGAGATTTGAGGACAGGTGGGTTCACGTTGCGACAAATAAGAACTCAAAATGTATATTCACAAAAGGAATTGACAGCATGTATCTTCCGGTGCGGCACGGCGAAGGCAAGTTCGTGGCAAAAAACCCGCAGGTACTTTTGAGATTAAAGAAAAATAATCATGTCGTATTCCAGTACGTGGATAAAGAGGGAAACCTTGCAGGCTATCCCCATAATCCCAACGGCTCTGTGGATAACATTGCGGGTATATGTGATGAAACAGGCAGGGTTTTCGGTATGATGCCGCATCCCGAGGCGTTCCAGCACAGGACAAACCATCCTGCATGGACGCGGGAGAAGCTGCCTGAGGAAGGGGCTGGAGTGGCTATATTCAGGAATGCTGTGGAGTATTTGATGGAGCAGGATATCTAGGACATTTCAGATTTTACTGCTTCAATTATCTCTTTAAAACAATTGTTAATTTTTTGCGACAATCCAATCCCCCAATCAAGTCCATCAGGTTCAACCCCTATTATCACAATCTCCTCCGGCAATTTATAAATTCCCCTGCCTGCCCTGAGCGCATCAATAAAATTGATGTCATGCAGGCTCAGGTTAAACGATTCATCAATATCACCGGCAGGATTAAACGTAAACCTGTAAATACTTCCCGGCGCGCCGCCTTTCTTACAGGCATCCACTATCACCGTTTTGTCGCTTCCGTCCATGTATTCAAGCACATCAAATGCCCTTGTTTCAGCATCAAAGACCAGTACATTTCCGGGAAGCTTTTCCCTCCTGAGAGATTCGACCACATGGATACCTATGCCGTCATCCCCCATCAACAGGTTTCCCACACCGATTATGACAATTTTTTGCTCAAGGTCATCAGTCCCCGTATTTAAACACGGGGTCTTCATTCGTGTACCTCTGCATTCTCTTTTCCGTATATCATGGAGTTCAGGAGTTCCCTGTTCACAGGTATGAGCGCCAGATATACATGGAACATCAATACGCAGAAGAAATACAGGAAAACGATGATGTGGATTGCCCTGAACCATAACAGGGTAATATTCAGGCCCATCAGGTTCGCATAAAAATTGACATAATTAAAGACCGGAACATAATACAAACTGAACCCGCTTATTGCAGCAAAACCAAGGAACCACAGGTCTCCCCAGTATTTGATTTTAATCACGGGATGGTATTTCCCATAAAATCTTTTAGCTTTGACGTCGTACGTTCCGTATTCCGGATATTCCTTTGAGATACCAAGAAAATTCTTTGCGATTGTTATTATATCCTTAATGTCATCCAATGAAATCCATATTGAGCGGGGCTCTCCTGTCACGGTCATGAAATAAATATGCCAGAGACCATTCATCAGGATAATAAATGCCATTATCATATGCAGCGCAAGATTCGTGGCATAATCCCCGAAAAGATACGTCCTGCTGAAAATCCCGTACCCGGTAATTAAAAATCCGATTATCAGGGCTCCATGAAGCCAGTGTGTCGCCCTGACACCGAGGGCGAATTTTTCAACCGTTACTTTTTCCATGGTATCACCTATGTAATCTGCATGCTGTACTTCTGTCCGCCGGGTGCCAATACATGGACAGTACAGGACAGGCAGGGGTCATAAGAGCGTACAGTTCTTACGACATTTATGGGATTCCTGACATCCGGAACCGGGACCCCGATAAGAGCTTCCTCGATTGCTCCGCGCTGTCCCATATCATCTTTTGGCGTGGCATTCCAGGTGGTGCCCGCGATGACCTGGTAGCGGTTTATTTTTTTACCTTTTATTTCGGTCCAGTGTCCCACAGGACCCCGGGGCGCTTCCCAGAGCCCGACGCCAAGGGCGCTGTCCGGAACCTCAAAGTCGGTGTAGGTTTTTTCGCCCGGTTTGAGTTCATCAAGCCACTCCACAATTTTATCCCTGAGGATAAGCGCTTCCTGCATCCTTGCTATGGTGCGGTTGAACGTGGATGCCTTTTCAGCGCCGCCTCCGAGTTTTTTCCGCAGGTCAAACGGGTCAAGTCCAGCAATGACCATTCTTGCAAGAGGACCGCCTTCCACAGCCATAGTACCGTATCGCGGGGTTTTTGACCATGAATACGCTCCGGCTTTTTCGGTATCCACTTTTGGTATGGGCGCATCGCGTGTTGCCATTCCCCCGGAATCATCAGTGTACCATGAGTATTTTACATACTCGGTTATCTTTTTTTCATCCATTGGTATCACATTTGCGCCGTCCCAGACGCCCGAAGGTAAAAATGAGCTTCCGTCTTGCATGTCATAAACGCCGTACGAGATGTATTTCTGGTGCCCCACTCCCCACGTATCCGCCTTTTCTTTGAGGGCGTAAACAGCCCAGTCAACTACATCGTTCAATACATATCCCTTGGAATAATCATGCTTTCCGGCAGAAACATCATCGAGCACAGAAGGAAGGTCTGCGGTTTTACCTATCCAGTCTGAGACTTCAAGCACCCGTGTCTTCATCTGCATTATTTTTTCAACCGAGGGTTCATGTGTCAGCCCGCCGTGGATGTAGGTCATCTGATGCGGGACTTTTGCCCCGAGAATCGATAATACCTCATGCAATTTCCTCTGGTTAGCTACCGCTTCCCGGTATCCCTGTCCGGTAATCGGGTCAAGCCTTTTCAATCCGCTTTTTGTTATCGCATCGCTGTAATCCGGCGCGCCGAGGGCATAGAACCACAGGGCATGGGAATAAAGAGTGGTAACCGCTTCGATGAGATTCCGCATTTTCCTCGCCCCGTCAGTTACGCTTACACCAGCTGCATTTTCAAGAGCCCGGACGCCGGTGATGCGGTGGCTCTGGTGGCATACGCCGCATATCCTCTGGGCAAGCACGGGACCGTCGCGAGGGTCTCTCCCGATAAGAATGGTTTCAAACCCGCGGAACATGGTGCTGTGGCTCTGTGCATCAATGACTTTTCCATTATCCACTTTGACCGAAATGCCAAGATGCCCTTCTATTCGCGTAACAGGGTCGATTTTAATCTCGGTTACCATTATTTCTCCTCCTCTTCACGGCCGGGTTTTTTAGTAATACCACGCCGGATTGCATGGGCTGCAATACCTGCTGCTGTAACAGCGACAGCAACTTTCCCGGCATCGACTGCATTTATTCCAAGAAGCGTGGGTACCTTTTCTATGGGTTCAAATAACGGCGACATATCATCGGGAAAACCTTCATTGAAGCAGCCAATGCATGGCGCGCCGCCATTCATGCATACGTTAATACCGCCGTTCCATTTCCTGAAAGCGCAGTCTGAATTAGTTACAGGACCGCGGCATCCGAGGTTATAAAGGCATTTTTCATAGGAGAAATCTGTTTCGTGGAAACTTGCGGCAAGCTGTCCTTTGTCATAGAATCCTCTCCTGGCGCACTGGTTGTGTATCAGATCGTTAAAGAAAAGCTTCGGTCTCCCTTTATCGTCAAGTTCGGGGATGACACCGAGGATTACGGCGGAAAGTGTTAGAAGAACGTGGTCAGGATGCGCCGGGTCGCCGGGAAGATTCACAACCGGAAGACCTGCTTTTGATTTGAAATCCGCGCCAAGAGCCCCGCCTTTTTTGCTTTTATGATACTGCACGCCAACGGAATTGGTGACATTGCCGTGAGCAGCCGGGATACCGCCGTAAGTGGCGCATGCTCCAACCGCCACAACGGCAATTTTCGTCTTTGCAGCTAATTCTTTGAGAATGTCTATTACAGGCCGCTCCCCCATTGCAGCGAATTTCGGGTCGGGTATGGAGCCTTCAACGACAAGCACATCGGGCTCAATATCCAGCGCTTTCATCGCTTCTTCACCCTGCGCTGCCATGATTGTGGGATGGAACCGGATATCCACATTCAATTTCATTATCGCATCATATATGTCGGGATGCTGGCCCTGTAATAATGAAATCGTGCATCCTGAGTCGCTTTGTCCCTGGATCCACACGAGCTTGACGCCTTTTTCTCCAGCCTGTTCTATTGCTTTAACAACATCCAAACCATAAAGGTCAAGGAACATTCCCGCGCCTACGGCTCCGGCAATTTTTAGAAAATTTCTTCTGTTCAACATAATAACACCATCGTCCCGTTTTTCCTTAATTTTAATAACTCAGCACACCTATATATACTTTCTTGAATAATAAATCACTCATGTGCCTTGCAGTACCTGCCAGAGTAACAGTTATCAACGGCGAGGAAGCGATACTGGATTACGGGGGCGTAACAAGGAAAGCGAATATCAGTATGTTGAGCGATGTAAACGTTGGGGATTATGTCCTTGTCCATGTGGGTTATGCCATTTCAAAGATGGATGAGGAAGAAGCGCTTGAAACATTGAAACTCTGGGATGAGATGTTAAAGGCGGCTGTCTGATGCAGAATATATTTAATGATAAATCCACTGCAACACGTATAATCCGGAAGATAAAGGACATTTCAGGAACAAATAAAATAAAGCTCATGCACGTATGCGGAACGCATGAACAAACAATTACGAAAAACGGGCTGCGTGCGCTCCTTCCCCAAAACGTTGAAGTTGTTCCCGGTCCCGGATGCCCGGTATGCATAACGCCCCGGGCTGAAATAGACAAAGCCATCCAGCTATCACGTATGGGTGCAATAATAACAACATACGGCGACATGCTGCGTGTTCCGGGCAGCGCTTCTTCACTTGCAAAAGAAAAAGCAATTGGCGGGGACATACGAATAATCTACAGCCCATTCGAGGCTGTCGGGATTGCCAGGAGGAATCCTGATAAAAACGTTGTATTCCTGGGTATCGGGTTTGAAACCACGGCGCCAATGACGGCGCAGGTGCTCATTAAGGAGCCGCCGGAGAATTTCAGCGTGCTCTGTTCCCACAGGGTTGTCCCGCCTGCTATGGATTTTCTCCTGAATGGCGGATACAGGATTGACGGTTTCATTGACCCGGGACATGTTTCCACAATTATCGGCGTTCCGCCTTACATCCCGTTGTCTGAAAAATACCATATTCCACAGGTAATTTCAGGATTTGAGCCTCTTGATGTCCTGATGTCGGTTTTCATGATATTAAGGCAGCTTGGGAATAATACCGCGATTGTAGAGAATGAATACTGGAGGGTGGTAAAACCGCAAGGTAATCCCTCAGCCAGGCAGTTGATGGCAGACGTTTTTGAGCCGTGCAGTAAAGAATGGAGAGGATTGCCGGTAATTCCCGATGCAAGCCTGAAGCTTAAGAGTGAATTTTCAGAACATGATGCGGAAAAAAGGTTTGATATCGAGGCAATCGAGTGTGAATCCTGCGGAATAGACTGCCCGCTGTGCGGGAATATACTCAAAGGTTTGTCAAACCCTGTGGACTGTGAGCTTTTCGGGAAACTCTGCACACCTGAAAATCCTGTGGGCGCATGCATGGTATCAAGTGAAGGAACGTGCAATATCGCATACAGGTATGGAAACCTGGTGTTATAGCTTGATTGTCGAAAAAACCGGACAATAAGATTTTGATAAGCCTCTCATCAGGTTGCAGGGATATTCATCGCAATGAAGGCAATATTGGATGTTCTTTTCTTCTGCGCAAACGAAAATAAGGCAGGAATTTTTTGATTGGTTCTCTATATTGCACCCAAGGCATCCGTGATTGAAATTTTTACACACTTCGCAGGCAACACTGCAGCGACCGATTGTGATATCCATCTTATTTCTATCCATTTTCCCTGTTGTTGTCTGATTATTCTTTGTATAGAGCAGACAAATATTTGTTAAGTATCTATATAATAAAGTTGCTGTTCATTGTTATATATAATTGTGTGAAAAAAGTGTGAATCCAGGTTTGGTGAAAAAAAGGTTGTTAATATCAGCAAACTCTCGGCACAGGGTCTCCCACAGGCGGTTCCATGATTCTTTTCCCGCCTACTATTGTTTCAAGTATAACCTTTCCGTTATAATTGTCTACAACCTCGCCTATAATCTCCGCATTCTTCCCCTCATCTGTACTGCGAAGAACCGAAAGCAATTTTTCAGCTTTATCTTTCCTGACCCCGATTACGGCTTTCCCTTCGTTGGCAACAGTATAAGGGTCGATACCGAGCATACGCGATGCAGCTTCAACTTCGGGTTTAAGCGGTATCTTTTCTTCATGGACGATTATCCCGGTTTTGCTTTTTCGCGCCCAGTCGTTAAGCGTGGCTGCAAGCCCGCCTCGCGTGGGGTCGCGCATAGCGGTAATGCCCCCGGTCATGAGAGCTTTTTCAACCATGTTCCAGAGGGGGGCGACATCGGAGCGAAGCGTTGTCTCAAAACCGAATCCCTCCCTGAAGGATAAAAGAGAAATACCATGGTCGCCCACTGTGCCGCTAACGATTATTTTGTCTCCGGCCGAGAGGTTTGAATCTTTTATCACTTTCCCCCGCCCTGCTAAACCTATTCCTGTGGTGTTTATCACGATTTTATCAAGTTTTCCTTTCTGCATGACTTTGGTATCCCCTGTGATTACGGATACTCCCGTGATTTTACAAATTTCATCGATTGAGCGGATTATTTGTTCAAGTTCTGAGGTTTCAAAACCTTCTTCCATAATAATTGCAAGGGAAAGGGCAATCGGGCGCGCACCCATCATGGAAATGTCGTTTATGGTGCCGCATGCCGCCAATTTCCCTATGTCCCCGCCCGGGAAAAAAATAGGTGAAACTATGTAGCTGTCCGTGCTTATTACAAGTTCCTTATCGCCCAATGAAATCGAGGCGCCGTCATCAAGGTCGGACAGTCCCACCTCGCCAAGGTTCCTTAAAGAGATATTTTTCAATATCGAATCTGCGATAAGGCTGTTCATCATTTCACCGCCGGCGCCGTGAGATAAGAGGATTTTCATATATGACTCAAACCAGTAGCTATACATCTGCATAAATTAATAGTCTTTTATTGAGATGATATACCGATGCCCCAATACAAGGTCACAATCAGCGGTACAGTCCAGGGCGTGGGTTTTCGTCCTTTCATTTACAGGACAGCAAAAAAAAACAATATCCACGGGTATATCAGGAATTCATGCAGCAGCGTAGAACTTTTGCTTGAAGGAAATGAGGAGGAAATCACAAGTTTCCTGGATACGGTCAGGAATAACAGCCCGCCGCTTTCCAGGATAACGAATATCGATATAAAACCAGGGAAAGAAAAAAAGTACAGTGATTTTTTCATTTTAAAAAGTGAAAAGCAGGGCAACCCGGATTCCATAATGCCGCCGGATGCTGCCATGTGCGATGCCTGCCTGGGTGAGGTTTTTGATAGCACGAACAGGAGGTACCTGTATCCATTCACGGTCTGCACGGACTGCGGTCCGCGTTTCACGATGATAGAATCCCTGCCTTACGACAGGGAAAATACCACGATGTCAAAATTCCGGATGTGTGGAGATTGCAGGCATGAGTACTTTGACCCCACGGACAGGAGGTTTCATGCCGAGCCGGTCTGCTGCCCTGATTGCGGTCCTTTCTATGAGCTGTACAGGGGCAGGGAAAATATTTTTTCAAAAAACCCGATTAAGGACGCAGCCGCTTTTCTGGATAGCGGGAAAATAGTGGCCGTAAAAGGAACCGGGGGCACTCATCTTGTAACAGGAACGACAGGCGATGATGCAATATTACGGATGCGGAGGGTTCTTGGAAGACCCGCAAAACCCTTTGCAATAATGGCGCGGAATATGGTTGAGGCGAAAAGGATTGCGTTCATTTCCAAAAAAGAAGAACAACTTCTTTCGTCAATGGAAAGACCTATCCTCATCCTTTCGAAAAAAGATAAGATTTCAACGAATATTTCCCCGGGTCTTGGCAATATTGGTATCATGCTCCCGTATTCGGGTTTGCATCACCTGTTGTTCCATTACTCAAACGAGCCTGCTTTTGTAATGACCTCGGCAAACATCCCCGGCGAACCGATGTCAATCGATAACGAGGATATTCTTTCGCTGGGCGTGGATTTTTCGTTGATACACAACAGGATGATTAAAAACAGATGCGATGATTCCGTAGTTAAGGTATTGAATAATAACGCGGCATTTATCAGGAGGTCGCGGGGTTTTGTTCCTTCCCCGGTGGAAGTAACAGACACAAAAAGAACCGTGCTGTCGCTGGGCGCGGAACTTGATGTGACCGCATGTATCCTGAAAAAGGACAGGGCTTTCCTGACACAGTATATTGGCAACACAACAAAACTCAAAACGCTTGAATACCTTGAATCAGCGGTCAGAAACCTCATGGAATTGACAGGAGTTGATAAGGTCGATGCGGTAGCCGTGGACATGCATCCGTCTTTTAATACCTCGGCGCTGGGGAAAGAATTAAGCGAAAAATTCAATGTTCCTTTAATAAAATGCCAGCATCATTTTGCCCACGCAGCATCGCTCCTGGCAGAAAGCGGTCGTGAGAAAATGGTATGCATTGCGGCTGACGGCGTGGGATATGGGAATGACGGGACTGCATGGGGAGGCGAAATAATCATCGCTGGCGAAAGTTTTGAGCGCGCGGGGCATCTTTTGCCGCAACTGATGCCGGGCGGCGACCTTGCAGCGCGATATCCTGCCCGTATGGCTGCGGGCGTTTTGTCAAGGAAATACAAGCCCGATGAGCTTTCCCGGATATTCAAACCTTATTTTGAAAAGAATGAACTGGCGATTGTTTTAAAGCAAATGGAAACAGGTTTCAACTCGCCACTTACTTCAAGCGCCGGAAGGATACTTGACGCCATCGCGGCACTGCTCGGGGTTTGTACCGGGAGGACGTATGAAGGCGAACCCGCCATGAAACTTGAGGCTTTTACAATGAAAGGAAAAAATATCGTGGATATGCCTGTAATATTCAATAAAATCGATGGGAAGTATGTATTTGATACAACAGGGATAATCGAAACCGTATATCTTGCGAGGGATGAATATTCGTATCCCGATATCGCTGCGTCGTCCCAGGCTGCTTTGGCAAGAGGACTGTGTGAAATGGCGATTAGCGCTGCGCGGGATAAGAAAATTGACGTGATTGGTTTTTCAGGCGGCGTTGCCTATAATAATGCCATTATCAGTACCGCAAGAAATATCGTAGAGGAAGAAGGTTTTGAATTCGTCGTGCACACAAAAGTGCCTTGCGGCGACGGGGGGATAAGCCTCGGGCAGGCGATGATGGGGGCTTTTGGGAATGACAAATAGTCCCCGGTGTAAACATTTCCGTAAGCTTCATTAATAATCAGCACGTCTAATAATCAGATGACAGTTTTAGACGGATACGAGTCATTTTTTGACACATCAAGTGACCCCAATCTTGAAGCCTCCAAAAAAAAGGATGGCATGTTTTTTATTTTTCGTTCAATCGAGGCATGGAAAGATGAAAAATGCAAAGAAGAGGATATTCCGGTAAAAGAACTGGTATGCAGCGAGTTTAAGAAAAACAGGTTTATCGCTCATCCCTAATCTCTTTTCACTAATTATATATATTAATAATACATCGCATTACTAATAACGAGGAAACGAATGGGCAAAGTAAAATCAGCCATCCCGGGTCTTGATGAATTAATCGAAGGAGGTTATGTAGAGAACGATGTAATTCTTGTAACAGGCGGGCCTGGCACAGGGAAAACTACTTTCGGCGTGCAGTACCTGTATGGCGGGGTTGTAAATTTTGATGAACCCGGCGTCCTTGTGGTGATGGAAGAAACCCCTTCGCGGATAATAAGGGACATGTGGAGATTCGGGTGGGATATTGAAAAGCTCGTATCCCAGAAAAAAATGAAAATAATATACGCGAACCCGTTTACATATACGAAGTTTGTAAAAACCCTTGAAAAAATCCCGATCAATACCATAGCAGCAAGAAAAAATATCGGGAGCATCTTTGAGCAAATCCAGGCAGAGGTGGAAGCAATAAATGCAAAAAGGATATTTATTGATTCCATAACTTCTTTTAAAATATCGACAGATACATCGGAAGTCAGGCATAAAATATCGGAGTTCATTAAGAATCTTGAGTATCTTGATTGCACAACCCTCATGTCAAGCGAGATACAGGGCAACCAATCGGCATTCAGCGTTGAAGAATATCTTTCTTCCGGCGTCATCCGGCTGCATGTGTTCAGGGCTGAGGGGAACAGGGTAAAAGCAATAGAAATATTAAAGATGAGAGGCGTCAAGCATGATGAAACCCTGCATCCATACGAGATAAGGGATAAAGGCATCATCGTTTACCCGGGTGAGACTGTGATGAACGATGAAGTGAGTCTTTTTGACTCTGCCAAAAGATAATATTTAGGATTTATATGGCTCTTAATTATGATGAGATAGTCAGGAAATACGAAAAATATGTATTCCAGACCTACACCCGCCAGCCCATTGCGATAAAAAAGGCATGCGGCGCAGTAGTGACGGATGTCAACGGTAAGGAATACATCGACTGCGTGGCAGGAATAGCGGTGAATAACGTGGGTCACTGCCACCCCGCTATAGTTAATGCTATTAAACGTCAGGCAGAGCAGTTAATACATGTATCGAATCTTTATTATACCGAAAACCAGGCTCTTCTCGCCGAGGAACTTTCGAAGCTTACGATGCTTGACCGTGTCTTTTTCTGTAATTCAGGAGCTGAAGCCGTTGAAGGCGCCCTGAAACTTGCACGGAAAGCTTCGGGTAAGAAAGAATTCATTGCCACGGAACATGCGTTCCATGGAAGGACGCGTGGCGCTCTCAGCGTCACCCACAAGGAAAAATACCGCAAGCCCTTCGAACCCCTTGCGCCTGCGGTATTCGTGCCGTACAACGACACCGATGCAATAAGGGCGGCAATCAATGAAAACACAGCCGGCGTGATTCTTGAACCCATGCAGGGGGAAGGCGGTGTGATAATACCTTCAGACGGATACCTGAAAGAAGTGCGCAAGATTTGCGATGAAAAAGATACTTTATTGATACTGGATGAAGTGCAGACAGGGTTTGGGAGGACGGGAAAATGGTTTGCGAAAGAGCATTCAGACATCATACCCGATATTATGACCACAGCCAAAGCAATGGGCGGAGGCTTTCCCATGGGCGCAATGCTCGCGCGTGAAGACGTGGCTGCAAATTTCGTGCGCGGCGACCACGCATCCACGTTTGGCGGGAATTCCCTTGCCTGCGCTGCGGCTCTTGCCAATATAGAGGTAATCAGGAAAGAAAAACTCGTAAAGCGCTCCGAAGAATTGGGTGATTATCTCATTAAAAAACTTGAAGGTTTAAAGAAGGATTATGTAAAAGAGATACGCGGCAAAGGTTTGATGGTAGGCATGGAACTCTCAATCAAGTGCGAGGACATTGTGAATAAAGCCCGCGAACAGGGCGTGCTTCTTAACTGCACCTCGGAATCCGTGCTGCGTTTTGTCCCGCCGCTAACTATTACGAAAGAACAGCTTGATACGGTGGTGTCGGTGCTGAATGACATTTGAAAAGCGACACCTCGCTTTATGCGGTCTAGGGGTATGGTCGCAAGACCATACCCCTTCGTTTGATAAAACTTTCTTAAAGTTTTTTGAAGGACTGGTGCGCCCCTCGATTAAGAATATCAAAGAGTACGTGCCGGGAAAGTCTATCGAGGAAATTGTCCAAAAATATGGGCTTGACCCCGCCAAAATTATAAAACTGGGTTCAAATGAAAATCCACTCGGGCCTTCCCCGCTTGCAGTTTCTGCCATTAAGGAAAAAGCCGGGAAAATCCACCTGTATCCGCCTTCGGATGCGCTTGAATTAAGAAAAGCGATATCTGCCTATACAGCTTATCCTGTGGATAACATCGTCGTTTCGGGGAACGGCATGGACGGGATACTCGATACCATGATGAGGCTTTTCATGGCTCCTGAAGCCGAAACCATCATACCCATACCCACTTTTTCGTATTATGAAATCGCAACGCTCGCAAACGGGGGAAAACCGGTTTTTGTAGAGCGCGCGTTGGATTTCACTATCGAGCCTGAAATGATTCTGGATAAAGTTAATGACAGCACGAAAATGATTTTTCTCTGCTCGCCGAACAACCCTTCCGGGAACACTGTCAGCGAAAAGGATGTAAGGAAGATACTGGAATCCGTTGATGCCATAGTGTTCGTGGATGAAGCTTATGCCGATTTTTCAGGACATGCTCTCATGGGGCTCGTGAGGGAATATGATAATCTTATAATCGGGCGCACATTCTCAAAGGCTTTCGGCCTTGCCGGGATGCGCATGGGTTATGCCGTGGTGCCGCAATGGATTGCCAGGGAATACATGAAAGTCATGACGCCGTTCTCTGTGGATGTATTATCATCCGTGGGCGGGATTGCAGCGTTAAAAGATAAGGAACATCTTAAGAAAAGCATTGAAACCGTGAAAAAAGGGCGCATCCAATTGAGCAAAGGACTTGAGCCTCTATGCAAAGTATATCCCTCGGAGGCGAATTTCATCCTGATAGATGTTTCCCCTCATACAGCGGCGGAAGTTTCAGAATCGCTGTTGAGAAAAGGCATAATAGTGCGGGACTGCACCTCTTTCAGGGGCGCAGGTCAGTCTCTTATCAGGATAACCGTGGGCACGGACGAGCAGAATGAAAAGGTCATAGAAGCATTGGGCGCGATATTATGATTATTTTTAAGAAATCTTTGCGTTCTTCGCGTCTTTGCGGTGCCGCATATATTCACCGCATAAAGCGGGGCATCGCTTTATGATAATCGCTCTCTCTGGCACACCCGGCACGGGTAAAACCACTATTTGCGGGATATTGAGCGAGCATTCGCAATACAGGAAACAATTCCATATCATCGACCTGAACAAAATTGTCCTTGGCGAAAAGCTTTACACCGGGAAGGATGAGGCGCGAGACACATATGAAGCTGACATGGACAAACTGGAAGAGCGCGTGACGCAGATAACCAGCCAGGTGCCGCTGGGGATGGATATTATTATGGAAGGTCATCTTTCGCATCTTTTGCCTGCGGATGTTATTATTGTGCTGAGGACGCATCCTGTAGCTCTGCGGAGGCGTCTTGGGAAAAGAAAGAATTACTCTTTTTCGAAAGTGAAAGAAAATGCCAATGCTGAGGCGCTGGATGTAATACTTGTGGAATCCGCAGAACGCAGTAAAAACGTCTTTGAGATAAATACCACGGATATCAATCCGCTGGCTGTTGTAAAATCTGTTATTGAGATAATTGAATCCCTGAAGCAGGGAAAAACACCCCATGATTTCCTGCCCGGAAAAATGAACTGGATAGAGCAGGTGGAATTGTAGTTACCACGTTTCCCAGTGAACTACCTTATCCAGACCCATCCTGGGCGGCGCAACCGGTTCTTCATCTGCGTATCCAACAGGTATTATAGCTATTGGTTTTGTTTTATGGGGGATGCTAAGAAGCTCGCTGACTGCGTTCTCATCGAACGCGCCCACCCAGCATGCTGCAAGTCCCAGCGAACAAGCCGAAAGCAGGATGTTCTCCACGCCGGCCGTGGCATCCTGGATTGCATAAAGCTCCCCCCTTGTTTTGTATACCCGCGATGAGCGTTCGATATTCGCAACTGCAACAATCACTATCGGAGCCTGTTCGATGAATGCCTGTCCCAGTGCCGCTTCTTTCAATTTCTGTTTTGTAATTTTATTGGAAATAACTATGAAATCACGCGCCTGCAGGTTTCCCGCTGACGGCGCCATCCGGGCTGCATCCAAAAGTTCCTCTATCATCTCTTTGCCGACTGGTTGGGCCTTGAATCTCCTGACAGACCGTCTCCCTTTAATAGTTTCTATACACTCCATACTCTAACCTCTAAAATATGAATTGGAATTAATAGTATTTAAAATGTGGTTATTAATAAAAATAGATTAATTATCCCTATAATTTAATAAAATTTTCGTATGACCGATAAACAACATTTATATAGTGAACTTACATATTATGTGGAGGTGGAAAGAGATGAGACTCAGTAAAAATAATCTGGTAATTATCGGGATAGTGCCCATAATCATTGGTTTGATAATAATGTACAACTTCTGGATTGCCATTGAAAAACTGTACCCGCTTGGCATGACAACTTATCTGGTTTTTAACCAGATGATTGTTATAGGTGCCGCAGTGTTGTTAGGCGGTTCTGTTTACTGGGGCATACTTGTTTATTATATTTACCTGATGCAGGAGAATGAAGTCTTTATTCAGGACAACTTCACGCAACTGGCAGGCAGTGGAACAGCGCATCTCCAGAATGCCAAAGGGCTTATTGCCAAGGTGCTTGACGATATAAAAATTACTGAGCGGTTAAAACCGCAACAGTAATACTTTTTTAATTTATTTTAATATATTGCTGGCGGCTTCGACACCGGGGCCCATTTTCTTAACAACATCATTCCTGTGAAGCACTATTTCCACTACCTGAACTGTGCTCAAAATATCCAGTTTGCTTATGTTGCCCATGCTACCTATCCTGAATATCTTGCCCTCAAGAGGTCCCTGCCCGCCCGAAATCTGGATGCCCAGTTCCTTTATGCCGCCGCGCAGTTTTTTGTCGTCGATGCCTGTGGGAATTTTCATGGCTGTAACAGTATTTGAGTATCTGCTGTATTTGTTCAACTGCGGGAACATCTCCACGTTCATAGCAGCCGCAGCCGCCCGCAGGGCTTCTGCGTACATGGCATGTCTCTTGATGCGCGCCGGAAGTCCTTCCTCTTTCACAATGCGAAGCGCTTCATGCAACGCGAAAAATAACGGAACTGCAGGTGTATAAGGAGTCTGCGCCGTCTCTTTGTTCGCAGATTTCTTGTATGCTTTCAAATCCATATAATAAGGCGGCTTATCAACCATGGAATCCCATGCCTTCTTGCTCACCGAGATGGCGGATAATCCCGGGGGCGCGCCTATGCACTTCTGGGAGCCGACCACGGCTATATCAACACCCCATTTATCCACGAGGACTTCATCCCCGCCGATGGTGGTCACGCCATCCATAATGAACAGGGCGCCGTATTTTTTCGCAAGTTCACCTATCTCTTTTGCCGGGTTCTTGATGCCCACGGAAGTATCATTATGCACAAGGGTAACGGCTTTTGCCCCTTCAGCCAGCGCGCTCTCCACACGGTCAAGTTCTATGGATTCGCCTTTTGTCCAGTCGAATTTTACAGCTTTTACATTGCCGTAGCGCTCGCCAATTTCCCTGAAGCGTTCCCCGAACTTGCCGTTCTCTATGGTTATGAGCGTGTCTTTTTCCCCGATGACGTTCCCGACAGCGGCTTCCATGGCGCAACTGCCCGAACCGCTTATGATATAAATATCATTTTTTGTGCCGAAGAGCTCCTGCAGTGTCTGCCTGCATTCGTTGTACATATCGCCGAATTCCTTGCCGCGATGCCCTATTATGGGTTTTGACATGGCACGGAGTATCCTCGGCGCCACGGGCACCGGGCCCGGTATCATCAGCAAATTATTTTCAAGATTCATAATGGGTTTCTCCTTATAATTCCTGTCATTTTTTGCTAATACAACTATCTTGCATGTATATCTTTTGCAAAAGAAAAGGAAATCATTTAATATATCTTTGAATCCTTCAAAGTAAGCAAATATGCACAAAGTCGGAATAGCTGATACCACATTCTCGCGAATCAACATGGGAAAAATCGCAGCCGATGAGCTAAAAAAAGGCGCATCGGTGGAGATAGAACGCTACACGGTCCCGGGAGTAAAAGACCTTCCCGTGGCATGTAAAATATTGATAGAGGAAAAAGGATGCAGCATCGTAATGGCCCTGGGCATGCCCGGAAGGGAAGCCATCGACAAGATGTGCGCGCACGAAGCATCCCAGGGCATAATACAGGCGCAGTTGATGACGAACAGGCATATCATAGAAGTCTTTGTGCATGAGGATGAGGCAAAAGACGAGACTGAACTTGCATGGCTCATGGAGAACCGCACGCGTGAGCATGCCCGGAACGTCCTCAAGCTATTATTTAAAAAGGAACAACTTTTGCGTGAGGCTGGAACCGGACAGAGACAGGGTTTTGCCGATGTCGGGGCGATTAAATAACAAAAAAGGATTAACCTTCAAATCCAATCTTAAAAGTTGATTGCTAAAAATTAACTTGAATGCTGAATTAATAATAGAATGATGGACGGGTTGGGGAGTGGGGGTTAGTGTATTTAAAAATAGATTAACCCATCCATCGCCCCCCAGCAATATCATTATTATATATAAATGTAACGGATGACTTTGGGACAATCTCCTGAACCAGTATTAAAGATTATAACTCCCAAAAGCTTATGATATTAGTAAAAGCATTTATGCAAAAGGGAGGAACCCACATATGAATTTTAAAGGTAGCCGAACAGAAAAGAATCTTCTTGCATCCTTTGCGGGCGAATCACAGGCGAGAAACCGCTATACCTACTTTGCAAGCGCTGCAAAGAGCGAAGGATTTGAACAGATTTCTGCGATTTTCCTTGAGACCGCAGACAATGAAAAGGAGCATGCAAAGATCTTCTTTAAACATCTTCAGGGAGGGAATGTTGAGATAACGGCCATGTACCCGGCCGGGGTCATCGGGAATACCGAAGATAACCTTCTTGCGGCAGCGGAGGGGGAAAAACTTGAATGGGGGACTCTTTATCCCGGCTTTGCAAAGACTGCGAAAGAAGAGGGTTTTCCTGAAGTCGCCGAATCTTTTACCGAAATTGGCGAGGTTGAGCAGTTTCACGAACGGCGGTACAGGGAGCTATTGAAGCTCGTAAAAGCCGGAACTTTCTTTAAGAGGAACAAAACCGTTAAATGGCACTGCCGGAACTGCGGATATATCCATGAGGGTACCGAAGCGCCAAAAGAGTGCCCCGCATGCAAACACCCGCAATCATATTATGAGGTGCTGGCTGAGAACTGGTAGTTAATTTCATGAGAACGCAGGATGGTGCCCTTGATTGCGATATTAAACTCTGCAATTCCCTCTGCTGCCGCAACTGCGCTGTCCTGACACGGGATGAAGTTTCGGAACTGATTGCAAATATCAGGAATGAGTATGCCCTGGAACTTGACCCCCGTAAGTATTTCAGGCTGGCAAAAGGCGAGCACGGTATTTACTATGCGATGAAGATGATTAAAGGGCGGTGCATCTTCCTGAATAAGGAGAACCGATGCCGCATATATAAATGCCGCCCGACTCTTTGTGAATTATATCCGGTTATAAACGTTGACGCCGTGGATGAGCGGTGTCCGATTGTGAATAAACTGCCCGGGGAGAAGCTTGACAATTTGAAGCGGCAGTATGCGGAAAAGATAGATGATATGATACAAAAGGAAGAGAAATTCCTGTTTGTTTAGGGATAATTATGTATATTCAATGCATTGAGCCCTATTTCCAGATCTTCCCGTTATAGCTATTGGTTACCGGACACCCAAGACACCTGTCCGATATGTGGTGTGGGCATTCCTTGCAGTTGCACCCGTTTCCGCACGGCGGCGTGCTGCTGGTATCAAAGCTCATTTTCACGGGCATGACGAGGTCTTTCATCGTGGTTATGACAATACTGACCTCTGCCCCTTTGACCAAAGGATTGCTTCTTAAATGCCCATCCACAATAGCCTCAAGCGTGGCTATGTCCTCGCCAATGAAAAAAAGACAGAGATTGTGCTTTCCGGATACGATAAGACCGTTCAGGAAATACGGGCAGTCCTTGAAAATCTCAAGCACGGATGAGGTGTTGTTTGCAATCACATCCACCTTCGCCATGTATAGGTTCACTTTTTTGAGGTTCATGCCCACAACATGGGACAGCGCCCCTTTCTGTTTGAGCTTGTGAACCCTGGCACTGACCGACGGCTGGGATATTTTGAGTTTCTCGGCCATGTCGTTCTGTGACATTTCAGGGTTGAGTTCAAGCAGGGATAATATCTCCCTGTCTCTTTTATCAAGGTCAAGATATTCTCGCATATATCCTGATATTCGCTGGATTATTAAATAGTTTTCTATTATTTACAATCAAATAATGACACATACCTATATATTAAAACCATTAAGTTTATAAATTATAATGTAAATATGATTCATGATAATACATGAAACGAAGTATAGTATCCATAGATGAAGAAAAGTGTAACGGCTGCGGTCTGTGCATCCCCAACTGCGCCGAAGGTGCGATAAAGATCATAAACGGGAAGGCAAAGCTTGTGGACGAGCGGTTCTGCGACGGTCTTGGGGCATGCCTCGGGCACTGCCCGCAGGATGCGATTACGATAATCGAACGAGACGCACCTGATTTCGATGAGACGGCTGTGAAAATGCACCTGAAACCAAAAACGGCTGAGAAGAGAGGGGAGAAAAGCTTGCCTTGCGGATGCCCGGGAAGCATGGCGATGGATTTCAGGGGCGATAAGAGAGTACATGCGAAAGCGACTGCTGGAGCGGCAGCGCGGCAGAGCTCTGAATTGAGGCAGTGGCCCGTTCAGCTCACGCTTGTTTCCCCGGAAGCGTCATATTTCAAAGACAGTGAACTCCTCGTTGCTGCTGACTGCGTTCCATTCGCATATCCCAATTTCCATTCGGATTTCTTAGCCGGGAAATCGGTGATAATAGGATGCCCCAAACTGGATGATGCGGAGTTTTATGTGGATAAGCTCACAGAGCTATTGAAGAAAAACAACATCAAGAACATCACGCTTGTGAATATGGAAGTGCCATGCTGTTTCGGGCTGCAAAAGATAGTCGAGGAAGCTGTGGCGAGGTCGGGGAAGGTCCTGCCGATCAGACAGACAGTGATAACGATACGGGGAGAGAAACAATAGAACCGTAATCTTTGCGTCGCAATCCAACCGATAGCTTAAAGTACTATCTCACCGAAATTAGGACTTCCCTATCATCCGTAGGAGACAATAGTCGATTTACTACGGGAGGAATACTCATTGGAACAAGAAAAGATATTAGAAGCTGTAAAACAGGCGCTCGAAAAATCGCCTGAACGTAAATTTTCTGAAAGCGTTGACATTGCTATCAACCTCAAAAACCTTGACATGAATCAGCCTACGAACAGGCTTGATGAAGAGATAATCCTGCCAAATGGCCTGGGACGGCCTATAAAAATCGCGGTGTTCGCAAAAGGTGAGACCGCACAGAGGGCAAAAGGCGCAGGTGCTGAATATGTCTTCGACCCCGATGAAATCGCTGTTCTCGGAGAAGATAAGTCACGTGCAAAAGCCCTGGCAGAAGAAGTCAATTTCTTCATAGCAGAAGCCGCCTTCATGCCTGCAATCGGTAAAACCCTTGGCCAGGTGCTCGGTCCGCGGGGAAAAATGCCCATACCACTCACGCCCGATAAAGATGTTGTGCAGATAATCAACAAATCAAGGAACTCCATAAAATTGAGGTCCAAGGACAA
Source organism: Candidatus Methanoperedens sp. (assembly GCA_041494705.1). GTDB lineage: Archaea > Halobacteriota > Methanosarcinia > Methanosarcinales > Methanoperedenaceae > Methanoperedens. The sequence continues at coordinate 245,623 of JBGQBI010000001.1, read as the reverse complement.
AATGACCTTCCATATTTCAGTGGGGAAAAAAGAAATGGATCCGCAGAAACTTGCACAGAATATTGAAACCATAATAAACCGTATCGAACACAGATACGAACGCGGTTTGTATAATGTAAAATCCATTTACGTCAAATCCACCATGGGACCTTCAGTGAGGGTGGTCTAAATGACGACAGAACTTGCACACCAAAGTATTCACATTCCCAAATGGAAGAAAGATGAGATAGAGGATATAAAAAACCTGATTACAACCCATTCATCTGTAGGAATCGTCGGGGTTCACGGGATACCTTCAAGCCAGCTTCAGGTAATGCGAAAGAACCTGCGCGGTCTTGCTGATATCAAGATGTGCAGGAACTCCCTTATCGACCGTGCCCTCGACGAGTCATCTGAAGAGGTCAAAAAGATTGGCAACTATGTTGAGGACCAGACGGCTTTGTTGTTCACCAACGAGAACCCTTTCAAACTCTACAAGATTTTAGATAAGGGAAAGACCCAGGCGCCCATTAAAGCGGGAGCGGTCTCTCCAAAGGATATAGTTATCGAGAAAGGGCCGACCTCATTCCCTCCAGGACCAATCGTTGGAGAGTTGACCGGCGCAGGAATTCCGGCAGGTATTGAAGGCGGTAAAGTAGTAATCCGCGAGACAAAGACGGTTGCCAGAAAAGGTGACGTTGTTAATGCGAAGCTTGCATCCATACTCGCCCGTCTTGATATCCGTCCTGTGGATCTGGGGCTTGAACTTCGCGCCGTTTATGAAAAAGGCATGATATATGAATCAAAGCTCCTCGCAGTTGATGAAACACAGTATATAGCCAATCTGACCACCGCAGTCCAGAGGGCTTTTAATTTATCTATCAACTCGGCATACCCGGCGAAACCAACGATTGGCGCGTTGCTTACCAAAGCGGCATCCCAGTCGAGGAACCTTGCCATTAATGCCGAACTGATAATACCCGATATTATCGATGTGCTGCTTTCAAAGGCAAACTCCCAGATGATATCGCTTGCCATGGTTGCATCCCAGAAGGATGCAAACGCAATCGGCGGCAAGTTAAAAGAAAAGCTTGCTTCTGCGCCAAAGGCCGAAAAGAAACCTGAGGCTGCTCCGGCAGAGGCAAAGGCAGAGAAGAAGAAAGAAGTACCAAAGGAAACAGATATTGCAGCGGGCTTAGGCTCGTTATTCGGTTAATTTATAAAAGGTGATTAAAATGGAATACGTATATGCAGCGCTGTTATTACACAGCTCAGGAAAGAAAATTACAGAAGAAGGAATCACCGCTGTTGTCAAAGCAGCAGGTGCAGATGTAGATGCAGTCAGGGCAAAAGCGCTTGTTTCGGCCCTTGATGGTGTCAACATAGAAGAGGCGATTTCAAAGGCAGCATTTGCAGCCCCGGCAGCAGCGGCTCCGGCAGCGGCAGCAGCTCCGGCAGCAGCCGAGACGCCCAAGAAAGACGAGAAAGCAAAAGAAAAAGCTGAAGAATCTGGAATGGAAGGTCTCGGCGCACTGTTTGGCTGAGCACTTACATTCTTTTATTTTTTTGTTTTTTCTTGTAGTCTGTATTTTTATAAATTTATTTTTAAGATATTCTTTTGATGCACACTCCATTTATCTTCTTCTGGCTGTTGCATCTATTTTTGAATACTGCCTAACTAAAAATTGCGTACTGAGCCAGATACATCGCCGCCAGCGCCGCATATGGGACTGCGAGATTATCATGCTTATTAACCGCCCCAGCCAGCATCCCGAAAGCGCCCCCGATAAGAGCTATTCCGCCTGCGAAATAAAAACCGGATAACGATGCAGCAATAAATCCTGAGAGCGTGCCTTCCCATGATTTATTCTTATTAAATGAGAACCTGTGCCGCCCGTATTTTCTGCCAATGACGCCTGCAAACCCATCACCCGCAGCAAGAGTTGCAATTGCAGCGAAGCATATCTTTTCATCGATGAAAAACGAAATATAAAGAAGCGAAAGAACGGATATGAAATACGACAGGGGCTCGATGGAAAAACCTTTTAATTCATTTTCCCTGTAAACCATGGAAAGAATATGCGGAGGAATTTTTTGCTTTAAAACTTCGATTATAAGATAAACAGCAAAACCCGATAATAAAAGAGCCATCGTCTGGTTCTTTCCGATGACGGTGGCGATTACCGGTATTAAGACCCCACCGATATGGATTATCTTTCGCAATTGCATGATGATATTTTATCCTGTTGCGCAATTAAACCATTAAATCTCAAACCATTTGATAATGGTTTTTTTGGAAGCATCGAACCCCCCATCAAGAAAAATTGCGCCGATTATGGCTTCAAACGTTTCCGCAAGCACATACGGCTCTTCATCTGCTTTTTGTTTTTCCTCGCCTTTCCCCAATTTAAGGACAGAGCCAATCCCTATACGCTTACTGACTTCTGCAAGCCCTTCTTCCCTCTCAAGACTTTTTTTCCTGCTTGTTATCTCCCCTCTTGAGTTAACCCCGCTTTTAATCAAAAGATCGATCAAAACTGATTTCAGGACAGCATCGCCCAGAGTCCGATAAATTTCCTGGTCTTCGCATTCTATATTTTGCTGCTTTTGTTCAAGCGCATAGGCTTTTCTTGTAAGGGCGCGCTCCAATAAACTCTTATTAGAAAAAGTATAGCCGAGCGCCTCTTCAATTGTCATTTTATCCACGCTGCTTTTGAAAATCAGGTAGTGTGTTTTTGGATTTCGTCTATACGGAATTGCCCGGATTTAAATAGCTTAACCCGATTTCTTTATCCTCGTAACTGCAAGCCTTATGTCCTCTTCCTTCACCGTAGTCCGCTTTGCATGTTTTGCCAGTGTTATGGCTTCGCGGGATATTTCAATCCCATACTCTTCAAGAACCTTTGCAAGTTCAACGCCTGCGTCTTCTGCTACCCTGTCTGCTCCTGCTTTCCTGATAATGCGCTCAACCGGCGCAAGTGGAAGTAATGGTTGTATCTGTATGGTCATTTATTTTCACCCATGAATTAAAATTTACAAGCATTTAAATTGGAATAACAGTATATATAGTTTTTCAAGACATGAAATCGAAATTTTAAAGCCTTGTTTTGATTTCTTCAGGCGAATAACGAAGCGTAACCACCCTGCTTCTCCCGCGCGCACCCTTGCCCGTAAAATCAGCGTCTATAAGCTTGATAGAGCCAAGTTTGTTCAGGAGTTCATAGAAACGCGTGTATCCGAGGACGGTCTTTTCATGGAATTTCTCATAAAGCTCGCCTGAATTGGTAAGCGGTGAATTTACTATCAAACCGAGGAGTATTTTTTCCTCTTTTTTCAATGCCCGCATGACGTAGGAAAGATGTACAAGCCGCGATTTTTCATAGGCGGATTCCACGTCTTCGATGGCGATTGTTTTGCTTGCCCGCCGCTCGGCATTAAGACCTGCACGTTTTAATAGGTCAATCCCCACACGAAGGTCACCGAGCGTAAACGTATGTTCTGTAATACTCTCAAGAACGCTATCATCAAGCACGTTGGGATAAAATCCAAGCTTTGCGCGGTTTGAAAGAATATCCTTTATTTCATCGTATGAATACCGGGGGAATTTTACCTCTTCTGGCAGGAAAACCGATTCCACCTTCGGGTCAAGAATATGCGGAACCCCGGTATCGCTCAGTATTGCGATAACACCCATCCGCGCCCCCGGATGTGTTTCATGCGCCCGCAGGAGTGAATAAAGCACCTCATTTACCTCGTTCTCGTAGAAAAGATAATTCATGTCGTCAAGAGCCACTACAAGCACTTTCTCGCGCTCGGCAAGATGTTTTGCAACTTCGCCGAATATCTTTTTGAAGGAAACGCCTGAAGTTGGCGGGGCGTATCCAATGAGTTTTTTAAAAATCTGTGAGAAAACCGCATACCTTGTGGAATTTACCTGGCAGTTCACAAGAATCGGAACAATTCCAGGCGCGTGTTTCTCTATTTCCTCGAAAATCTTAAGCACAGCCGTGGTTTTACCAGTGCCCGGCGCGCCAACGCACAGGCTATTAAGAGACCGCCCGCCGCTTAAGGCAGGGCGTATGCCGTACATCAGTGATTGCATCTGCGTATCCCTGTGGTTAAAATGCTCCGGGATATGGTCAAGCTCGAAAAGCTCGCTGTCTTTGAATAAAGTCTGGTCCCAGGATAACAGGTCTTTCATAAAGTGATATTACCTTCACTTAGCTGTAACTATTACACAGCTAACTTTATATTTTTCGGTTAAGCAATTCATATTTAAGTTAAGGTAACCAATTATTACCCTTTTCTGATTATAATGTTACCCTTCGATAGCTCCTCAAAAACAATAATGTCGCCTTCCTTAACGTTGATGCGCTCACGTACCGACTCAATCAAAGTAACCTTACCACCCTGAGATACTTTCGTAGTTCCGAGAATTGCCATGAGTTCCATAAGTTCCACAAAGTATTTATAATAACCCATTCTATAGGTTCTATAAGTTCCATAGAGAACTTAAAGAAGGTAAAGAATATGGAAAACACACCAAATATTGAACTGAAAACAGCACAGAATTTAGAAATAAAAACCGCAAACGGCGAGTTTAAGCGGTTATATGTATCAATCAAGACCGATAAAGAAGCTGTGGACTCCGTTGTAGCCTATGCAAATATAATAGGGATGGAGCCGGATAAACTGTTTGAGAAAGCACTCCATAGCGGTATTAAATCGCTAAGAAACTCTATGCAAGGCATCGGCTATACTTCGATACCGGAGCTAATTGCACGGTTCGCACCGGCCAATACCCCCGATGTTGTGCAGCCTTTGGAAGAACCAAAGCAGACGGAGATGTCAGAGGGGGCGCAGTGATGGTAAGGGAAGATGTAGGGCCTGTAACAGTGACCATCGAGGGCGCAATACCTGAAGATATACGAACACCGGGTATCGAGCAAGCAACAAGGGCAAGGCTGGGGTTACGTCCACAGGATACCGTAATAGTAAGGCGGGTGTGATTTCAATGGCCGAGGATAAGAAAACCGGAAAGGTAGAATTAGAGATTAACCAGGAACTCTTGATATTTGCAGGGTTTTATGGAGAGCTGCTGGGAATCGGCCTACATGAATTTTTACAGAAATTGCTTGAACATGGCCTTGAAGATGTGAAGGAAAAAATCAATGCGTTGCCCTTCACTTCTTTAGATGCGCTGGAAACCCGCGTATCGGAAGGATTCCCGAAGCCCCGTTGAATCCTTCTGTTTTCTTTTTTATTGCCCTGGAAGTACAGCTTTCAACGCAGCGTTTTTGATGCTGTTTTTTGTAGTACTCCCGCTGTCTTTTAATGCACGCGCCAGCCAGAAGAGGCCCGCGCCTACAACGATAACACCAACGATTAAACCAACATCTACTTTCCATTGTACTTGATGAACTACAGGATCAGGCATTTTAACGGCCCCTCATCCAGGCGATTAAGCCACCAAGCAATCCAAGGCCCAGCAGACCGCCTGCCACCCATGCGCCGTCATCGCCCTGTGAATCGTCTTTTTGTACATCTGTTTGTACTTCAGATGTAGAAGGGTTTAACGGCGATTCTTCTTGATTTTGTACAATTTCCGTTTCTGCGTATTTTTCAGTACTTATGATGTTCTCCGGCAGTACTTCAACTGATGTAGAAGCCTTTATTTTTGTATCTACAACGCTTGTAGATGGATTTAACGGCCGCTCTTCTTGATGTTGTACTATCCCGTTCTTCTCATGTACTTCCGTTGTTTTTGGTCTGTCCTTGCAATGTAGTTTATGTAAGCGGATTCCTCTTGTAGAAAAGGGATTGCCGCAATAGTCACAGAATACTTCAGTCATATTTTAAATCACCATGTACATTGAATGTACATTAGATGTACATCAACCTCTATGTTTTGTCACACCCAATCGTGATTTTATACCCTTAATCGGTATACACAGACGGTCTAATTTCCTTTTCGTTTTTAAAAATTCAAAGAAATTCATGGACAGCCCCCACTTTATACCCCATTAGAATAAGCCAGAGCCTCGTGTAACTCGGAAGTATCAAAGTAATCAAGATAGCTCACGCTGTCCATAGAACCCCTTTCGATAGCAAAATACCGCCTTTTTCGTGATGACCAATGTACAACAGAAACAGAACCATCACTCACCATTTGATGAATTTCATCTTTTGTGATTTTACCGAGATATTCCGATTTTTCAGAACACACCGGACAGATTTCTTCATCCTCGATATCTTCAACCGGAAGCAACTTTGATAATAACCGCAACGCTCCGCATGTATGCCTGGGGTTTTTGTAATTAACTAAATACTCATTAAAAGTGGTTTGGACGTTAGATTTATCAAACTTAGTATCGTTAAAATAAGAATATAAATCATTAAGCGGAGACCGCCCACAGTAACGAATCCGATGAGTTAACTTACCTTTATGTTTTAGAGAACAATGATGGATATAAAAATCAGGTTCGGGAACATTAAAACCCTGTTTAAATAAAGCATATTGCCAAGCCACTTTTATCGCATATCTGGGTATAATAGGATTGAACCGAGTTAATTTATAATTAGGATCCTTGCTATCACAAACCGCATTTATTAAATTCAAATGTACATGTAAATGAGGAACAGTGGGGGTATGAATTTCATCTACGCAGTCAGGGTTATGACTGTGCCATAGATGAACATTGAAAGAATTAAACAGTTTTTGGCCTTTATGACGAACCCACCGCTTTTCTTTAGAGAGGGATTTTAGAAAAACATTGACGCATTTAGTAGCGATAGCTTCGGCTTTTTTGGGGTCTTGATATGCTATTTTACTGACATAATCCGGGAACGTCAAATCTATACCAATATTATAAAGAGATTCATTTGGCAAAAGGTCTTGTAATTTCGATAGGCGATGAGCTAACCGATAAGCAGAATTGCTCGAAACTTTATCCCGTTTATATGGGGAATAGGGGCCGCCAACATAATAAGGGTTATAAACATCGTGCCCACTTTCGCATTTATAGCCATTGTAGTACACGACCTCGGATGTGGCGGCCACGGCTGCCGCCGCTTTGTCGAGATGCGCATATTCAGAAATGTAATTGATATAATCCATCGATGGCCGCGTAAGGTCAGTCATTGAGTCCAGATGAATGATATTATGGTTTTTGTGGTAATCATCCATATTTTTGACCTCAACGAGAGTAACATGTTTTGAACTGTCTAAAGAATGCGAGTCAAAGTTGGTGTTTTGAACATAAGCATCCGCAGACGTTGTTAGAGGTAAAACAATCTGACTTGTAGGCTTTCCCCTATGTATAGAGGATAAAAGATTTACGTTCATGCAGACACCCGCCCTGGTACTTCGTGCCTGCAGGCACTCAGAGACGACGCCGACGACGACATTAAGACACCCCTCTAAGCCCTTGCTTAGAGTCGGGCAAAGCCCGTAAATCGCCTTCGGCGCTGTCTTCCTGTACGCAAGGCTCGCCTACCCTCGCCTTGCTGTCAATAAAGTCACCCTTCTTCTTTACAAGGTGAATCCAGTGATCCAGCGTCTTGGCTTGCCACCAGTACCCCGCATTAGCTAATGTCTGGCGTATTGAAACAGCGTCAGAAATTGCCCGGTCTAAACTCTGAGAACATGCCAGGCATTTCAGCAGATTTATCCCGAACCGTAATTGAGAATTCGCCCACTCTTTAGAGTGAGAAAAGCAAGATTTGCGGCCTTGCTTCATTTGCCCTGCTCCGGATCATAACCGATACACCATTTATCGTGTTCTTCCCTGCCTTCCCGGGTAAAAAACCAGGCTCCACATTGAACGCATGGAATCATTCGCCCTGTTTGTTCGGACACAGGCGAAAGATTTAATATTGATAGCAATAATAAAGAAAGTAGCATGTTTTGGCTGGAAGCGGTTTTGCCGACCGCTTTCGGTTTTTAATTTTTTGATGCCTCTGATGCTTTTCTTTCAGCTAATTGCAGTTCTGCCCAGGCCGCCCACTGTTCAAGCCCATCTAAAAAAGCAAAGCTATTAGGTGAAGAACTTATTTCATTCATACAATACCCCTTTGCTTATGGCGTTGGTCCGCAACTTAGAAAAAGATTTAAGGCTTTGTGTGCAATAAATCATTGCCATCACCTATGCTATCTACTGGGTGCTGCGCTACCTGTAGTTCATTCTTGGCGGAAGGGGCTACAGGCATTGCTTTTATACAGTTTCCATCTATACGAAAGTCGAGTTTATCCCCGACTTTTAAGCCAAAATGCTCTATTATCCATTTGGGGATATAGGCAAAATGACAATCTCCTACGGATTGAATTTTGTGTAACATATACTATAACATATAACACAGAGTGTATATAAACACAGATATTTATTAACGCTACTTTCAAATAGCGTTAACGCTATTTTTTAAAAAAAGAGTGAAATGACCCCTCGCCTTAATCCTTCATAAAATCCTTCATTGCAGGTAATAGGCTTGGGTCTTCCATAGCTACTTTTGCCACAACTTTAACCACTTTCTCAAGTCGTGTTAATTTATCCTCCAACGCTTTATTTTTAGATTGCAGCCCCTGATTCTCAACCACAAGCCCTTTTATGGCTTCGTTCATCTCATTTGTGATTTCTTTTTTTATCGCTTCAACGGATTGATTTTGAGCTATGGTAATGTAATGCTCATTTTTCAGGTAGTACTCAGCCATTTGAGCCTTTGTATATCGCCTGTAGGCTTCCGTAAGATAGCCTTCATGACCCATCAGGGCCTCTACAATATCCACAGGACAGCCCAAGGCTAACTGCGATCTAAAGAACTTTCTAAGCTGGTGTATCCTCAATTGCTTGCGGTTGGTCCCTTTATCGATGGATAACAAACCCGCATTATTTACGGCATTGTTCCACATTTCTAAAGCGTTATTGTCTGTGAATGGAAAAAGCCTGGTATCATCTAAAATCTTTAGCTTCGCGTTGCCATTATTAATAAGCCCGCGATTTTTATTTACAGCAGATTTCAGGTATTGCTTTCTAACCTTCAACCATTCAATCAAAGCGTCTTTTGCCTCTGCGGATATGAATACAGACCTTTGTTCGCCTGTTTTCGTGTATTCCCCCCGGATAGAGATCATAACTGGATTATTCTCTAAATATGGCAACACGTCATCAAGTTCTATCTGCAACGCTTCGCCTATCCTCATACCACTTGAAGCCTCTGTTAAAAACAAAGCCCGACCTTTGATATCTGTATGCTGTAAAATCTGCTGGATAATTTTACGATCCATGTCATTCTCTATGGTTCTAACCCCACCTTTAGGCAGTTTTAAACGTATGGTTTTTAGCTGTCTTTGCGTAAATTCTATCCCATTGTAACCCAAATACTCTTTTATCGCGCCCAGATACGTTTTAGCGGTCTTTGGCGGTTTATTATGAAGGTGTGCAGCGAAGCGCATTAAATCATTGACATAAACTTCTAAATCTGCTTTTTTACCATCATTCAAGGTCAGATATTCGTTTGCTGTCTTTTCAAATTGTGCAGCTTCGTTTTTTGTTACCTTTTTACCGTTGCGTTTTATCTCGGAGTCAAAGAATTCAAAGAAAGCATAGATTCCAGCCCTGTAAACATCTTTAGTATTCTTTTTTGGGTATAGTTCTAAAAACTGGCTTATCGATTTCATGAGATTAGATAATATCTAATCGTTTAAATACTTATTCATTTTAAACACAGTTGGCTTAATATTATCTGTAAATAAGGTTTCCTGAGCTGTCAGGATTTTTCGATGAGCGGACTTCATACATGAGAAAATTATAATTAAAATTAAGTACAACCGCAACCATTCAGTCAAGACAGGTGAGACATTGTTTACAATAGAGAACATTCATGCAAGGGAAATACTTGATTCGCGCGGGAATCCCACCGTGGAAGTCGATGTTACCACGGAAATCGGATTCGGGCGCGCAAGCGTTCCTTCAGGCGCATCCACAGGGACAAACGAAGCGCTTGAGTTGAGGGATAATGACAAGAGGTATCATGGAAAAGGTGTAAAAATTGCTGTGAACAATGTCAATACCGAAATAAAAGAAGCTCTCATCGGCATGGACGTTCGCGACCAGCGCGATATCGATAGGCTTATGCTGGAACTTGACGGCACGGAGAATAAATCAAGACTCGGCGCCAATGCAATCCTTGGCGTCTCGCTGGCTGTTGCCCATGCGGCAGCGGATTCACTCGGTTTATCCCTTTTCCGCTACCTTGGAGGCACAAATGCATTCACGCTTCCAGTTCCCACCATGAATATCATAAATGGGGGAAAACACGCGGGCAACGAACTTGCGATACAGGAATTCATGATACAGCCGGGAGGCGCACGGACATACTCGGAGGCGCTGCGTATGGGTTCTGAAACATATCAAATGCTTGGCACCATACTTTCGAAAAAATACGGCAAATCTTCGGTCAATGTGGGATATGAAGGCGGTTACGCCCCGCCGCTTACAAACACAAATGATGCGCTCGATGCAGTCGCCAATGCTATTGAAGAAAGCGGATATGAGAAAAAAATTACTATCGGTCTTGATGCCGCGGCGTCGGAATTCTATAAGGACGGCATATACACTATCGATGGACAGGCATTTTCTCCGGATGACATGGTGGATTTCTATGCCGAGCTTGTGAAAACATATCCTATTCTCTCTATTGAAGACCCGTTCCATGAAGAAGCGTTCGATGATTTTGCGGTTTTAACAGGAAAATTGAAAGATACGATAATCGTTGGCGACGACCTTTTCGTTACAAATGTAAAACGTCTTGAGCAGGGAATAAAAATGAATGCCGCAAATGCGCTTCTGCTGAAGGTCAACCAGATAGGCACATTGTCCGAGGCTCTTGACGCAGCAAGGCTTGCACAGAAGAATAAGTTCAAAGTGGTCGTGAGCCACAGGTCAGCGGAAACCGAGGATACAACCATTGCGGATATTTCGGTGGCTATCGGCGCCGAACTGATAAAGACTGGCGCACCTGCGAGGAGCGAGAGGAACGCGAAGTATAACCAACTGCTGAGGATTGAGGAAGAGCTGGGGAAGGCTGCAAAGTATCAGCAGCTTTAATTTTGAAAAATCGCGAAATAACAGCGCTTTAAAATCTTTTAAAACGGCAGGTCATACAATGTAGACCTTCGGCATTCCTGGCGCGTCACAAATCGAACTATTTATTATCCATGAAATACTTTTAATGTGCAAGGAGGAGTTAGTATTGATAGATTATTCCAGATAAACAAAACTAAATGTAAAGCCGGCTATCGAAAAGCTTACTAAAGACCTGATAGATAATAAATGGGGGAATGTGTAAATATGCAGACAGTAGAAATAATGGAACAAACGTTCGATTCCGAATCCAACGATATTGCCTTATATCTTGCAATGTCGCGTAAAGCTGAGGATGAGGGACACCATGAGGTAGCATCATATCTTTTGAATGTGGCCGTGGATGAGGCGGAGCATGCCGCTGAGTTTGCAGCTCTTCTGGGTAAGATCAAGGATACCAGGACAAATCTCGTTAACATGCTTGCAAGCGAGGTGAAAGCGGAAAAAGACAAGTGGAAAGCTTCAAAAATCGCATTTACCGAAGGTAATGAAGAAGCGTTCCAGTTTTTTGAAAAGTCGATGCAAGATGAACGAAAGCATAAAGACGGATTAAGAAAAGTCCTTTCAAAATTGGGAAAAGGATTAAATCAACAATGAACAATGATAATATGGGAGAAAAAAATATGGAACCTAAGAAAGTAATTGACAGCATCGACGATAAAATGGGCTTTACACCTGAAATCATGAACATGATGGGTGAAATGAATCCCGAGTTGTTTGAACATTATAAGAAATGCGATGACGGCATCCAGGAGGACGGCGCGCTCCCGGCAAAGGTTAAAGTCCTGATGTCCCTTGCCGTAATGGCATCCCAGAGGTGCGAGCCCTGCTGTGAATCCCAGATGAGGAGCGCCCTTAACCACGGCGCCACAAAAGAAGAAATAATGGAGACAATGAATGTGGTTTTCATTACCTCTGGCGCGCCGGGTGTTGCAACATGCAAGAGAGCCCTGAAATTGATTGATGGGGACAAGGGCCATGGCAGCGGTCACGGGTGTATGGCAGGAAGACGAAGGCAGTAAACCATAAAGATTAAAATACTTTCATGTTCATTGATTTATCAATGATATAGAAAATTTTAAGGGAGGATAATATGAGCCAAAAAATAATAGATGCTTTGAATAAAGACCGTGAAGATGAGCTTAGCGCCATCATACAGTATATGAAACATCATTATGAGGGGGAAGGGATGGAAAGCCCTGCAATTCTGGAAATATTCAAATCAACAGCCAAGGATGAAATGAAGCATGCCGAGAAGCTTGGGGAGCGTATCGTTTACCTTGGAGGAACGCCGACAAAGAAAACATCCCCTATCATCGAAGGCGGCGACCTTGAGAAAATGGTTAAGGACGACCTTGCAAAAGAGAACGGTGCCATCAAACAGTATAAAGAACATATCAAACTTGCAATTCAGGAGAACGACCCGACAACGAGGCTCATGCTCGAAGAAATCCTCTCGGACGAAGAGGGACATGCAGATACGTGGGAGACCACACTCGGGATAAAGTAATAAATATGTTTGGAAGAGATACGCAACTGGTGGACTGCAGGGAAGCGATGGGACTCGGGCGCGGGGGAGGACTCGCCCAGCGCGGGACACTTTCCGAAGCCGCAAGACCCGATGTCGTTGCCATTGCCATGACCCCCGGGAGGCGGCACATCACCAAACCGGTTTGCGAGATAACCCAGGGACTGCGCAGGGAAGGAATCCAGGTAAGCGTTCTTGTGCTTGAAGCCGGGGCAGGTATCCCGATGGATGATGTCGGCGGGTCCGGTCGTTCAAAGGGCTATGGAGCCAATTTCGGCATAACGGCAAAAGAGATAGAACAGATAGCAAGGCACAAACTTGTGCTGCTTCATATGGGCAATGTCAATTCCCATATAATTTTGAAAACGAAGAAAATCCTCAAGTATGTCAACATACCAGCCGTTATAGCCTGTGAATATCCTATTGATTTTGAGGATTTCGCAAAAGCCGGTATCAGGACAAAATACGTAAAGCCAAAGAATCCTGAAACAGAAGGCACTGTCGTGACGATAGTCAGCGGTATTACGAGGGGCGAGACGTGTTCAAGGATCAAACTCAATGAACTGGCAAAAGAAATACGGTATGTATTGAGCCAGAGGACAGAAGTTGTCCATGCGGTCAGAAGCGATTTACTGATAAGCGAAGGATTAATGGCAAGTGAAGGAGAGTGAATGATTTGAAATGCTACATATGCGCTAAAATGGGAAAGGATACAGATGCAGTGGCTGCCTGCATCGTGTGCGGAATGGGAGTATGTATGGAGCATGCCATCTATGAACAAACCCCTGTCTGGAAGGGCGATTATCCTGTCAGGCTTGAGAAGGATATTGAAAACATGAAGCGGATACTGTGCCAGCCGTGCCATGAAGCGCTTAAGGAGAACTGGTGATGTTATGCTGAGATGTTATGAATGCGCGCTAAAGGATGAGACCGAAGAAGCCGTTGCCATTTGCATCATGTGCGGTAAAGGAATATGCATGGAACATGCCCACAGGATTGATCTTCCTATATGGGAAGGAGGATATCCGGTACCTGTTAAGGTTTTGAAGAAAGGTTTACCGAGATTTGTATGCAGCGACTGCGGCAATATTCTGGTGCCGGGAGCCTGTGAATAAAAGAGCATGGCATGTTCGAGGTCAGGTTTCATGGAAGGGGCGGTCAGGGCGCCGTCATGGCTGCCCAGGCTCTTGCAGAAGCTGCCGTAATTGAAGGAAACTATGCCGTCGCCTTCCCGTTTTTTGGGGCTGAAAGACGTGGCGCCCCGGTTCTTGCTTTCACAAGGATAGATGCTAAAAAAATATACAGCAAGACACAGGTTTATTCACCCGACTGCGTGGTTGTACTTGATGATTCGCTTCTCGATACAATAGATGTAGTTGCAGGATTAAAACCCGGGGGTTCTGTAGTCATAAATTCCAGGGATAAGCCCGAAGATATAGACCTGGGAATAAGCGTCAAGACAGCAGCCGTGGATGCGACCTCGGTAGCGCTTGAAATCCTGAAAGCCCCAATAACAAACACGGCTATCCTCGGAGCTTTTGCAAAAGCCACCGGGATTATTAAGCTTGAATCCCTGGAAGAAGCTATCAAGAGAAGGTTTGGCGAGAAACTCGGTGAAAAGGTAGCGGAAAGAAATTCCCTTGCCGCAAGGACTGCATACGGGAAGACCGTTATCGGGAAAAGTAAAGGGATAAAGAAACTTGAACCCAAAAAACAGTGGCTTCCCACGTACCAGGAACTTCCGGCAGGCGGCTCTCTCGTTAAGGGGAAAACAGATGCGGGTCTTATCGGTCCCGGGAGTTTTATCGAGAACAAGGTCATGGGCTGGGCGACATTCCGCCCTGTGCGGGACAGGGAAAAATGCACCATGTGTCTTTTGTGCTGGTTTTACTGCCCCGAAGGAACAATTGTACGTATCTCGGACAGGGGCGACCTCATGACCAATTATGATTATTGCAAGGGCTGCGGCGTCTGCGCCAACGAATGCCCTGTTGATGCGATAAAAATGGTGAGGGCGCGGGCATGAAAAAAGTAATAACAGGCGACCATGCCGTTGCAATAGGCGCAAAACTCTGCCGTGTGGATGTGGTTCCCGCATACCCGATTACGCCGCAAACGCTTATTATCGAGCATATAGCGGATTTTGTCAATGACGGGGAAATGGATGCAAAGTTCCTGACCATGGAATCCGAACACAGCGTGATGAGCGCGGCAGCCGCAGCGTCGGCAGCGGGCGCAAGGGTATTCACAGCGACATCTTCACAGGGGTTGGCTTTCATGTACGAAATGCTCTATGCAACCGCGCCCATGCGTCTTCCCATAGTGATGGCAAATGCCAACCGCACGCTTGCGGCTCCTCCCGGTATATGGTGCGAATACAACGATTCCATGGGGGTGAGGGATTCAGGCTGGCTCCAGGTATATGTGGAAGACAACCAGGAGGCTCTTGACATGGTCATCCAGTCGTTTCGGATTGCAGAGGATAAACGCGTACTGCTTCCCGTAATGCCGTGTCTTGATGGTTTCGTGCTCACGCACACCGTTGAACCTGTAGATGTACCGCAGCAGGAGGATGTCGATTCTTTCCTGCCGCCTTATGCGCCAGATATTATGCTTGATCCCGCAAGACCTGCGATGATAGGGATTTTCATGCCAGCCGAGTACATAATGGAATTGCGCCGCCAGACTATGGGGGCTGTCGAATCAGCAAAAAAAGTTATCGGGGAAATAAACGACGAGTTTGCGAAGGTTTTTGGAAGAAATTACGGGGGGATGATTGATACTTACATGATAGAAGATGCTGAAGTTGCATTGGTCACGATGGGGACTGTAACGAGTACTTCGCGTGAAGTGGTGGACGAACTCCGAAAAGCCGGGAAAAAAGTCGGGCTTGTGAAATTGAGATTCTTCAGGCCGTTCCCGGTTGATGAATTAAGGAAGGTATTGGCCGGCGTGAGTGCAGTCGGGGTTTTTGACCGTTCGATATCCTATCACGGCGGAGGGCCTGCATTTAACGAGATTCAGTCTGCGCTTTACGGTATGACCGTGCCCGTTGTCAATCATCTTGCAGGTATCGGGGGACGGGACGTGACAAGAGAGCAGATAATAAAAATGTTTGAGATTACGATTAAAGCTGGAAAAGGTGAAAAAGTGAACACAATAAACTGGCACAATACGCGGGGTGAGACAATATGATTACAATAAAGGACCTGCCTGATGACAACCTGTTCACGGCAGGACATACCGCATGCCCCGGGTGCGGCGTGGCGATGTCCATCCGCAATGCTATTCGTGTACTGGGAAAAGATACTTCAGTATATGTCCCTGCAAGCTGCGCCGTAGTATTCGGAACCACTTTTCCTTATGGCGCATGGAAAGTGCCATTCTTCCACACCGCATTTGAGAATACGGGCGCCTGCCTGACAGGTATGCAGGCTGCTTTTGAGAAAAAAGGAAAAAAGGTCACAGCAGTAGGGTTTGCGGGCGACGGCGGGACGTATGATATCGGTTTGCAGAGCATGTCGGGAGCGGCTGAGCGCAATGATGATGTCATTTATATCTGCCTTGACAACGAGGCGTATATGAACACAGGCATACAGCGAAGCGGAGGGACGCCTTTTGGCGCATGGACCACAACCACGCCCGTTGGAACAAAAGTCCAGGGAAACAGGCGATTTAAGAAAAATCTCGGCGAAATCGTGGCAGCTCATGAGATACCGTATTATGCCACTTTGTCAATCGGGCATCCTCTTGATTTCATAAGGAAAGTTGAGAAGGCAAAAAACATAAAGGGATTCCGTTTTCTCCATATGTTCACGCCGTGCATCCCGGGCTGGAAAATGGACCCGGCAAAGACCGTTGAAGTTACAAAGCGTGCGGTTGAAAGCGGGATGTGGACTTTGTATGAAGTCGAGAACGGCGAGAAAAAAATCACATTCAAGCCCGGGAAAATGAAATCAGTCCGGGATTATTTGATGATGCAGGGGCGATTCCGCCACATGAGCGATGAAGATATCAAGAAACTCCAGATGTGGGTATGCAAGAAATGGAACCTGCATTATAAGGAGAAAGGCTCGCCTGAGATTTGCGAAATAGCCCCGCCTGAAGAACATCATGCTGTTACCGAGGAACACAGGGAGATGCATGGACCATGAAGACGAAAATCAAACCTAAACTTTACACGCTCAGCACATGCGTGCACTGCAAAGCAACGAAGCGGTTTTTAAAAGAAAACGGGATTGAATTTGATTATGTGGATGTGGATAAATTAGACGGCAGGGAAAAGGATGAGGTTTGCGATGAAGTGATAAAACTGAGCGGAGGCTTGCGGTTCCCGACCATTGTAGTTGGCAATAAAGTAATTGTAGGGTTCTATGAGGATAAATTGAGAGAGGCTCTCGGGTTATGAGAATGATCAAAAAGTCTCTCGAAAAAATCTTCACAGGCTCAGCAGCAGCAAAAATACTGGATGTCCTCTGGGAATACCAGAATATAGACCTCACGCTCACAGACATAGCGGATGAGGCTGGCATCCATTACACAACTCTCATGAAAGCTTTGCCATTATTGGAAGAGCTCAGCCTTGTCACAATGACGCGGCAGGTAGGCAACGCCAAACTGTACCAGATAAACAAGGATGATATAGTGGTTAAAAGGCTTATCAAATTCCTGAATGAATTGAATTTGCGTTTAGCAGAACGGGAAGCTGCTAAACAGGGAATGCCGATTCATAAGAATGAAATGATACTGGCATGAAAAATACATGTATTATAGTCAAGTTCATAAATAACCGTTAAAAAAAGAAAATCTGACAGGATTAACAGGATGAACTGGATTTTGTAATATTTTATCCTGTCAATCCTGTTATCCCGTCCGAAAAAATTGCTTAAATGATAGGCATAAAATTATGTAGATTTAAGAACCATGCTATAACTGAGAGGTCAATGTGTTATGAGAACTGTTGCTGAAATGTTCACCGAAATGAAAAAGCTCGCTGACGAGGACGGCTACCGGTTCAACCCAAACAAGGATGAGCTTGATGACATCCTTCAGGGGTTATGGGATAACGAGCATCGCTATGGCTATCTGTCATGCCCGTGCAGGATTGCAAGCGGTTTGCTTGCTGATGACATGGACATAATTTGCCCGTGCAATTACCGCGATCCTGATATCGCAGAGTACGGGTGCTGCCTTTGTACGCTCTATGTTAATGACGACTGGATTTCAGGAAGGAAGCCGCATGACCCTATCCCCGAGCGGCGTCCGCAGGAGTATTACGAGAAGGGTTATCCGGGTATAATGGAACAGAAAGGAGCAGGAGGAAAAGAAATGGCTGAAGTTTACAGGTGTACTGTGTGCGGTTATCTCTGTGCGAGGGATGAGCCGCCTGACCTTTGCCCGATTTGCAGGGCGAAGAAGGAGAGGTTCGAGAAGTTTGGGATGAAGTGAAGAGTTAGATAAATTTATAGACCTAAATAAATTCAAAAATTGGATGGAACGCAGGTTAGAAAAGTGCGGGGCGGGTTTTCCGGCAGGCGCGCCGCATGCATGCGGTTCGACCATAGCCGTTATGAAAAGCCACCGCAATTATCATTATGAACATATTTAAGTAGGTTTAAGGATTATAATCAAATAACATGACCAACCCTTCAAAGGAAAACGTATGACAATAAAAACCTTAGGACGATACATTGTGTCCGACCCGACTATCTGTCATGGCGAACCAACCTTCATAGGAACACGAATTTTAGTTAAAGATGTGCTGGAACAGGTAGAAAGCGGCATCGTATGGGAGGCAATTATCGAGGAATGGCGCGGGGTGCTGATCAAAGAGGCGATTGCTGAAGCTATACGACTGGCTCGTGAAGCGCTGGCTGCCCATACGCCTGAACTGATGACGGAGCCTGCCTGTGCATGAACATTCTGGATGAGAACATACCAGAAAGCCAGCGGCAGCTCCTGCGAAGCTGGCGCATCCAGGTTCGCCAAATTGGTCATGAAATCGCGAGCAAGGGGGTAAAAGACGAGGCTATAATATCGCTCCTGCATCAGTTTCGTTCTGTGACATTTTTTACACGTGATCTTGGTTTCTATGATAACAAGCTATGCCATGCAAACTATTGTTTGGTCTGTCTGGCAGTAGGTCAATATGAGGTGGCCAGTTTTATCCGTCGTTTTTCCCAATATCCAGCCTTCAATACACACAGTAAACGAATGGGTAAAGTGATTCGAGTGACTCACCTTGGAATGCGAATTTGGCAACTTCATGGTGAGGAAGAGGAAACGATGATGTGGCATAAATAATAGAAAGTTATCTTAATTGGGTTATAAGGGAACAAACAGGAGCAGGAGGAAAAGAAATGGCTGAAGTTTACAGGTGTACTGTGTGCGGTTATCTCTGTGCGAGGGATGAACCGCCTGACCTTTGCCCGATTTGCAGGGCGAAGAAGGAAAGGTTTGAGAAGTTTGAGATGAAGTGAAGCGTGAAGATGCAGGAAATATTACGATGGCTATTATTGCATGTGTAAATAATATGGAATAATCAGGAAAATGCTACACACAGGCCTCGTACATCGTACGGGGTCAGTGACATGCAACTTTTATTCCTGGTCCGACTGCGCCACCGTTTTCAGTCTCTTCACACCATCAATTTCCCTGATAATTTCCACAACTTTCTCAGGCACGAAATGCTCCCATTTATCCCCATCAAGCATCCTCCGCCTTATCTCCGTGCCGGAATAGCTGTTGCGTTTAAAGAGGGGCGACTGCTTTACCTCAATCCCGGCTTCGCTCAAAAGTTCTATAACAAGGGGATTGTTTGTATAAGCAATCTCAAACGGCGGAACCATGGACTTCACATGCGATACCCACAGCGAATTACGCTGGATATCCTCTATTGGTATAACATAATGTTTTATATCGAATTCTTCCATGGCACTTGTGACCATGAGCACGCGTTCGCCAGCCGTGAAAGGATTTTCTATCTCATGGCTTTTCTGGGCGCTCCCGATACCCACAATGATTTCATCCACTTCCTGTGAAATCTGCTTTAGAACCTGGTGATGCCCTAAATGATATGGCTGGAATCTTCCGAGATATAACCCGCGGCTCATATCATTCAGCCGGCTTTGCAGGTTTCTCAGCCTGAGGTTTTTCTACCGGGGGAGGAGGCGGTGGCGGGATTTTCGCAATCTTCTCCGCGCCCCATGGTCTTACCGGGGAATCGCGGCTCCAGATGTCTTTCATAAATGCGCGCCAGTCCCACTTATTGTGTTTATGCTTCATCCCTACCAGTTTCTTAACAATTTCCAGATTTATGGGCTTGTCCGTCCACTCGATATCACCGACTTTATTCAGGTATTTTTCGCCGGTCTCGGTCCTGACGAATACGGTACTCCAGCCGTCGTCTGAGCCGACCGAGCCCACGGAAATATCGGCATAATATGAAGTATAATCCTGGCAGTAATGGCATCCTTTCCGTGCGAGCGGGGCGACATCTTTTATTGGAACTTCTTTTGTTTCCTTGGTTGTCTCGACGATGAAATTGCCTTTATGGAAGTTCATCTTGACAACATCACGAATATCCACACCCATGATGTTGGGTATCATCTCTCCAAACATTATCTGTTCCGAGAAACTTTCCATGCAGATAAGACCGATTATCAATTCTATCCTTTCAAAATTTTCGCGGAAAAGTGAGGAGCCGTGCACCTGGCAGGGCACTCCAACGATTGCTACTTTCTTGTATTTTTTAAGTCCGTGCTGATATGTGTCAGCATAAGCGCGCTGGATATCCCTCATGCTCGCTACAACGGGCTGGTAGGTATATTTGGTCCCTGCTGCTTTTGTCACATCCTCCGGGCTTGTGAACATCACTACTTTTGTTTCCCATTTATCATTTCTCACCACACCCAGGGCGCAGTCAATCTCTCCCTGCTCAAGCAATGATTTCAATATCTGTGAGACCACGGCGCCATCCTGGCCGTGGAGTGTTCTGCTCTTTCCGGCTTTCATCACCCTTATGTTATTAAATTCATCTACAGGGAAACCATCAAGTATAGGGCATACGCGTTCGCATGCATAGCAATTAACACATGGGTTGACTTCTGTTTTTAAAGGATCAACATTCTTGAAAACAACCTCGGTTTTTAACTCCATTTTATTGTAGTTGTTCTTTTCCTTAGAGATGTCAACCGGGTCTTTTCGTACAACGGGTGCATTCATCGGACAGATTGCTTCGCATGTACCGCAGGAACAGCAGTAGTTGTATTCGCCAACATCTGCTATTTTTGGTAGTCCCACATTGGGGGCATACATGTTGCCCAGTCTTGTGAGCACCATATCCTGGTCGGATTTAAGGATACCCCTCGCCATGAGGGGTCCTTCACTTGCGGCAGCACTGTCCGATTTTACTTCCACTTTACTTTCCTCCGATGATTTCCTTGCCTATCAGCTTGATAGCTGTTTCCTTGTCAGGACCAATCGGGGAACCTGCGACTATTTGAGTGACGCCGATTTTCTTCAACGCTTCCACTTTTGCCTTGCAGTCCGCCGGCGTCCCGCATATTGAGAATGCATCTATCATATTTTCTGTGACAAGAGCATTCAATCCCGGGAAATCTCCCTTGGCTATTGCATCGCCGATTATTTTCTTTGCGCCCACATCGATACCGTGTCTCTCAAGTACTGTATCAGGCGAGCCTGCAACGATAAATGCAACTACTACTTTCGCTGCGCCCTTTGCCTTCTCAGCATCCTTATGGATTGAGAAGCATGCATAAGCTCCGACATCTACGGTTTTGGGGTCCCTGCCCGCTGCTTTGGCCCCGGCTGTTATCTGTTTTATTGCAAATTCAAAGTCCTTGGGGTGGGAAGCATTTATCAGCACGCCGTCTGCGACCCGGCCGGCAAGTTCCAGCATCTTTGGGCCCTGTGCGCCCATGTAAATGGGTATGTTCCCAGTCTTAAAAGCAAGTTTGGCGCCGCCGATTTTTACCCTCTTTCCATCCTGTGAGACCTTTTTCCCTGAAAAGAATCCCCGAAGAGCCGTTATGCTTTCGCTGATGGTTGTCATGGGTTCGACCCATTCAATTCCCATCGCATCAAATGTGGCTTTGTCACCGGGACCGATTCCCAGTATGGCGCGGCCGCCGGATATCTCGTTAATTGCCCCGATGCTCTGGGCTGTGATCGCTATATTCCTTGTATAAGGATTCGTTACCCCTGTTCCCAGTTTAATCCTGTTGGTGTTCATTGCCAGTACAGCGAGCGTGGTGTACACATCCCGGTTGTTGTAGTGGTCTGTTATCCATACGTTGTCAAATCCATTCTCCTCTGCAAGCTTTGTATAGTAAGCTAATTTCAGAACCGGGTCTGCCGGTACAAATTCAATACCAAACATAATTTCCTCCTGCGTTTAAGGTCATTCGTCTTTTCTTATTTAAAAGCATATTGGTTTTATTCGGCTTCTTTTAAGCGATATGGTTAAGTTTTGTAAAAAACATGACTATACTATGGATAAGTGGAAATGTACTCTTTGCGACTATGTTTACGACCCTGCAGTGGGAGACCCTGACGGCGGTATCGAACCCGGCACGGTTTTTGAAGATATTCCTGATGGATGGGTTTGCCCCTGGTGCGGCGCGTCCAGGGATAAATTCAAGAAAGTTGAGTAAGCGCCTGATATTATATAATAAAAAAGAGGATTATCGCAGGAATCCCTACGAGTCCCCATAATACGGGGTTATATCGCCATACTTTGGCGCCGTCAAGCGGTCCGAAAGGTATCATGTTGAATCCTGCAAGAAAAACATTGATAAAGGCGCTTTTACTCAGAACCGCATACGCCAAACCTGATTGATCTACGAAGAGCGAAGCTGTATAAAATGATACGGCAAGCGCCAGATTGACAACCGCCCCGGAAATAGATATGTATGCGAACTCCTTTGCCGGCTCGCTGTATAAGTCTTCGGTGTGAGTCCATTTGCCGCGAATCATGACCGCACCCGGCGCTGCAAATACGAAATTCCCTTTTGTGAGAACTGAAAGACCGATTGCCATGAGAAGCCCCATTGGACTTGCTTCGTAATCTGCCACATATCCGTATCTCTGGGCTGTGAATTTATGGGCAAGTTCATGCAGGAGGAACCCCGAACCTACTCCAATTGCGGCTATCGCAAGAGCTTCCATACCAGTACTGGGATATGAAAATGCGATAGTCAGCACAAGTAAAGAAGCCACAAGATGTATTATCTCCCTTAAACCGGCTCTGTCCATACGCCCAAAGTTAATCTTAACAAATATAAACTATACTATTCCGCATGCGAAATTAGATAATAGCTCATCATGCTGCGGGCTTTTCACACCATAGAGGCACTGGCGCGCATCCTTATAATAGAGGCGCTCTTCAAGTATGCCTTCTTTTTTTAATCTTGAGAGCGCATATCGCACCGTCCTCGGGGGGAGATAACTTTCTGCAACGAGTTCTTTTTGAGTCATAAGCCCCCGGTATTCAAGCACTTTGAAAACGAGCTTCACGGAAGGGGATAAATGTGTCATCTTCCGGGTGTAAACGTCCTGCACGGCTGCGGTCTCAGAATATAGGTACTTGTCATTCGTTTTTGCCATGTAGTAGCATGAATCGCTTTGATACGATTTAAATCTTTAGGCAAAATATGCCTGCTTTTTCACTGGAATCATATATGTTATTTTAGGAATTTTTCCTTTATTCGGGACTGTAAAAAGTTTGGTGTTGAGCAAATTCTTTGCGTACTTTGCGCCCTTTGCGGTGGAAAATCCTGCACCGCAAAGCACGCCAAGAGCGCAAAGTTACTTTAGACGAAATTTAACATGAAAGATATTACACACACCTTTATTCTTGATTTTACTTCACAGCCACAATCTTCACAATATCCCCATTCTTCAACTCGTACTTATCTCCCAGCCTCATCTTGGTGCGCGCATCCAC
Organism: Candidatus Methanoperedens sp.; assembly: GCA_041494705.1. Taxonomy (GTDB): domain Archaea; phylum Halobacteriota; class Methanosarcinia; order Methanosarcinales; family Methanoperedenaceae; genus Methanoperedens. The sequence continues at coordinate 222,012 of JBGQBI010000001.1, read as the reverse complement.
AGCATAGAGGAATCCCTTCCCGATATCGGTGTGAACCATAAAAGCCAGGTCTTTCGGTGTACTTCCTTTCTTCAGGAGAAATGCATCTGGAAGAATCCTTCCCATCTTATCAGTGAACCTGTTCTCATCCTCAACAGGATAAACCACTACAAGGTCAAGGAGCCTGAACACAGTTTCATTAATGCATTTCTGGATACCTGTGCCGCTGTTTTTCTTCATCAGGAGGCGAATTTTTTGGAGACCCTCTTTCTGGGCATCGGTCAGGTTTGGCGATTCCACAAAATCGGCATCACCCGGTATGTATTTTACCGCCCCTCCTTTATCAGCCATACGAAGCGCCACTTCTGCCGCAGCGCTGACTGGTATTGCGCCGACCTTCACAAGCCCCTCAATATTCCCCTGTGATGCAGCATCAATTTTATTTGCAGCGATTATCAGGGGTTTACTTTCAGCCCTTAACATGTCTGAAAGCTCGATAATCTGTTCATCAGTCCACATCTGGGGTTTATCGCGCGGGAGTTTCAGTTTGGTCAGTACCGTTTTCACATGACCGTCAGTGATTCCCGCACCCTCAAGCTGACCTGCGATTGTCTCCTCCAATTTCAACCCTTCAGCCTGCACTTTGCGGGAGAGTCTTTCCCAGTTGCGCTTTAAAATCCCGAACATCCACATCGTAATCTCATGCTCAAGGAATTCTATGTCGCCCAGCGGGTCATGTGAACCCACAGGCACAGGGTTTCCTTCAATATCCGTTCCGCCAGAGGCATCTATGACATGAATAATTGCCTTTGCCTGCCTCAGGTTGTCAAGAAATTCATTGCCGAGCCCGCGCCCCTTGTGGGCATCCGGGACAAGTCCCGCGACATCTATCATTTCTATCGGCACAAAACGCACGCCATCCCTGCAATTTCCGCAATCGAGTTTTAATTCCCTGCACGGGCAGATTGCCCTCACATACGCAACGCCATGGTTGGCGTCGATGGTGGTAAAAGGATAATTTGCAATCTCAACATTTGCAAGAGTCACGGCTTTGAAAAATGTTGATTTCCCGGAATTTGGTTTTCCTGCAAGAGCTATTGAAACAGCCATGCTCTTAATACATTTCTTCTGGACTTAACTTTATTCTCAGGCGCCACGATGGAATCCGTACATCTGATTAAAGTATCTCTTTTATCCTGCTGGCCGTTCTCTCAAGTTCATTAATGATAGGTTCAATACTCGCATCTTTTGTTGTCAACACAGAAATCAGCGCTTTTTGGCCGGCAGCGATGGTTATAAGTTTTCCCCCTTCATAATCAACGACCACAGGGTTGGGGCTTACTTTCTCAAGCTTGTTTGTAACCTTTTCCGCAGCCCTCAACATCGTTGCCGACATGAGAGTTAACATCTCCATATCGTTATTCGGTGGTTCGCCGATGAGGAATCCATCCCGCCCTGCAAGCGCCAGCATTTTTACTCCCTCCACCTGTTTCAAATCCAGAAGGATGCTATTGTATATTTCGGACATCTTTCCCTGATTCATATTTTGCTTCCCTGAATAACAATTAACTTCCAGTATATTAATTTTATCGGAACCGAATCAAGAAAAATAGGATAAAAAGTTATATAAAATATATAAATATGATATAAAAATATAGGAGAATTAAACCCTTATTTTGACTTCTTCGATTAAGAAAGGAGGATAGAATATACCATTTTCCGTGATTATGCCGGTTACGTTTTCCATCGGGGTTGCATCAAAAGCAGGATTATACACATCCACATCAAGGGGCGCTATCTGCCGGTTCCCGAAAAACCTTAATTCTTGTGGTTTCCTGATTTCTATCTCGACCTCATCTTCAAGCCTCTCAAAGTCAAATGTCGAGACGGGAGCAGCTACATAGAACGGTATCCCATGCTCTTTTGCAATAATCGAATGGGTATAAGTCCCGATTTTATTGAATACTGCATCCTGGGTTATCCTGTCGGCTCCCACAATGACCTTATCAACCATGCCTTTTCTCATCACATGACCCGACATGCTGTCCGTTATTAGCGTCACGGGAATCTTATCTTCCATGAGTTCCCACGCAGTCAGCCTGCTTCCCTGGTTTAACGGGCGCGTCTCGCACGCTATCACCTTTATGTCCTTTCCATCGGCGCGGGCTGAACGGATAACCCCGAGCGCCGTTCCCCAATCCACGCAGGCAAGCCTTCCGGCATTGCAATGCGTAAGCACCGTATCCCCATCCTCAAGCAAAGACGCCCCATATTCACCAAGCTGCATATTCTTCTTTACGTCCTCATCCGCGATTGCTTTTGCCTCGTCAAGAGCGAACATCCTTGCTTCCTTAATGTTCCTGGCATCTTCTACAGCCCTGATGACACGTTTCACGCCCCATGAAAGGTTTACTGCCGTGGGTCTTGTGGCAATAAGGGTTTTGCCGGCATTCTCGATATTTTTAATTAAAGCGTCCAAGGAAGAGGCATTACTTCTAAATGCAGAAAGAGCCACGCCAAAACCTCCGGCAGCGCCAAGGGCGGGAGCGCCTCTTACCCTCAGGGAGATTATGGCTTCGCATAAAGACTCTATTGTGCTGCATTCGATTATCCTGTATTCCGCAGGCAAAAGGGTCTGGTCGATCATGATAATATTGTTCTTTTCATAATCCCAGTCTATGGTTCTCATTTGCTGGCTATATCATGCCATACATATTTAAATACTGCAGTTTATGTAAAAAGCATGATAGTCATAAAGATTGGCGGGAGCCTGATTCACAGTGGAAGGGAGCTTGTCAGGGAGATAATTGAATATTCAAATTCCGAGGATGAGACAATCCTGATAGTACCCGGCGGCTCAATCTTTGCAGATACCGTGCGGAGAATAAGCGCCACGGAGGAAGCCGCCCACTGGATGGCTGTTCTTGCGATGGAGCAATATGGCTATTATCTGGGCAATGGGAATGACGTGAAACATATTGACAACCTTAATATCCATGGAAAGGGCGCATATATTCTTCTTCCTTACAATCTCCTGAAAACGAAAGACGAACTTCCTCATACCTGGGATGTGACCTCGGACACGATTGCCGCATGGGTTGCACAAAAACTTGGGGCGAGGTTCATAAAAGCTACTGATGTGGATGGAATATACCTGGACGGGGTGCTGAAAAAGGAACTTGAAGCGTCGGAACTGGTGGGGAAAGAGACGTGTGTGGATGCCTATCTTGCGCATTTTCTCATGGAAAATAAAATGGATTGCGAGATAATAAATGGCAATTGTCCGGGAAGATTGAAAACCGCGCTTAAAAGTAATGTAATAGGGACGCTCATTAAAGGATAAATTTAATAGGTTTCGATTCTCTATGTGTGCTCCACAGGAGAATATTATGACCAGAAGAGAAAAATCACAAAAATGTATTTCATGCGGAGTAAATCTTATTGAGCACGGTTATGTGCGCTTTCCCTGCCCGCAGTGTGGAGCAGAGCTTGGAAGATGCGCGGCATGCAGACACCAGAGCAATAATTATAAGTGCCCGGGCTGCGGCTTTGAAGGTCCGTGAAGAAAATGGGAGAAGTTGCCGCTAAAATAAGAATCATGCCTTCTGGCATGGATGTTGATTTAAATAAACTTAAAGAAGCTCTGACAAAGGCTATCCCGAAAGGTGCGAAGTTGCACGGATTCTCGGAAGTGCCTATTGCATTCGGTCTGAAAGCCCTTATGGTTGTTGTAAAGGTAGGCGATATCGAAGGCGGGACAGAGAAGGTTGAAGAGGCTTTCAGCAAAGTGAGCGGTGTGGAAAGCGTCTCAGTGGAAGAACTGGGCAGAATGTAAATATTAAATCATTTTTTCCCTTTTATTAAAGGGCCTGTAGATCAGGGGTAGATCGTTGCGTTCGCAACGCAAAGGCCGCGGGTTCGAATCCCGCCGGGTCCATCCTCACTGTCTGGCTTATTGACGCTTTTGCGATGTTTAAGTTTTTTAACGCATAGGAATTTATAAACGCATTTTCTTATCCCGCTATTGAATAGATAAGTTGATTACATATTATTTATTCTGGATTATCAATCCCGGTCAGATAATTAACCACGGAGGACACAGAGAGCACAGAGAATTATTCGTTTTTTCTCTGTGTCCTCTGTGCTCTCTGTGGTTTTTTAAATTTCAAAAGGAATCCTTTCTACTTTCCTGCCTTTTAAATTCTTGAACTCCACCCCGCCTTTTACTCCAGAAATTTCAATCCCGTCAAACTCGGAGCTTCCGCACAATATATCCTGTTCGGGGTGCGTCCCGGGGATAATGCTGCAGCTTATCCGCGTCCTGTCACCTGCGGAAACTACTATCTTAAGGCGTTTTGACGCTGGATGCTTTTTTGGGAGAACAATAAACGGTGAACCCACCTCACGAATCATGTAAAGTACGCATTTTAGACCGTTGATAATCGTTTTATCAGTCCCGAAACCCGATGCCACAAGCAGGTCATCCGGAGATAGCGCCAGGATTATCTCCTCAGTTTCAGTTTCAAGGAAAAACTGACCTTTCTCTCCTGCCTTGACTATGCCCAGCGTCCCTTCTTTCCCGCGCAAAAGCAGCATTTCGTTTTCATTTAGCGGGGTCATTATTCTTTATACTGCTTGCTGACATTGCTGGAATGGCATGAAGGGCACTCAAGTTTTGTCTTTACGCTCACACACCTGAACTCGTTTTTGCAATCACCGCACTTGTACCATTTTACATCAAGCGCCTGTATCTCTATATTAAAGGCATCTCCTACGCTGCACATATATTTTCACCTCCGTGTGGTTGTACACGTTTAATCCTGTTGTTATATTAAGTTTTCTTATGTATTATTATGCAAGAATTATGCAAGACTTTTGTTAATATATATTTCATATACGGCTGCTTCAACGGTTTTACCAGCCCAGAACTTCAGGATATTCCCTTTGTTTATTACTGCTGTAAGGGGCATTTTCTTTTCTTCGGCCTCTTCATGAAAAATTATCTGGTAAAGCGCCCCCTCCTGCCTGTCTTCGATGACCTCGAATAGTTCAATCCTGCCGCCATATTTTTTTTCGATTGCATGGACATTGGGTTCGTTGGCTTCGCATATCTTGCATCTGTCCTCGCGCATCCTGTCGCGCCTGATGTTGAGAAAGACGGGTTTTTCAATCTCATTTATCCTGTTGACAAGCCGGTTCGCATGTTTATATTTTTCATCAACATATTGTTCGATAAAATCTTTAAATTCAATCGCGGTCTGCTCCGGCGTAAGTGAGTTCTTTTTTGCAAGCGCTTCTATGAATTTCTGCCTGAAGGCTTCCCTGTGGTTTGATAAAAGTTCTGTGAGATTCAAGGTTTTTCCTTATTGTTCTGAATATCTTTAATTATTAAGAATTTAACGGTATAAACCCTATCAAAGCCCCGGCGGGTGAGTATACTGGCGCCCAACCCTGATATGTAACCTGATGTTCAAAAATTAACTTATTTCAGCAGCGGGATGAGAAAAATACGTTTATAATATCCCATACATTAAAAAAAAGGTAAAAAAAGTAGGCACTGGCCTACTTCTTGGGAGCTGCTTTGGGCGCATCCGCCTTCGGCGCCGCAGCTTTTGGCTCTTCCTTCTTCGGTTCAGCCGGCGGCTTGGGCGGAATGGTCTGCGTCCTGAACAGGTCGCTGATTGATTCCTTTGGAGCGCCTGGCGCGGGCTGCTTGACATCAGTGGAGAGACCCATAAGATGTGCGGTCAGGACCACGAGGTCATCCACGCTCATATCCAGTTTGAGGTCATCCCTGCCATCAAGGAGGTTGCGCCTGCAGAACGGGCATGTGCTTATCAATGCCTCTGCGCCTGTTTCCTTTGCATCGGTGACACGCGCCTTCGCCACGCCCAGCGCAAGGTCGGGAATGCCTGCCTTCACGCCTCCGCCTGCGCCGCAGCACCGCTGTTCCTTGCGGTTGCGTTTCATTTCAACGAGTTTGATGCCCGGCATGCTCTTTATGACCTTCCTGGGTTCTTCGAAGACACCTACATGCCTTCCAAGGTGGCACGGGTCATGATAAGTAACGGTCTTGTTCAGGCTCTTTTCCCACTTTATCTTTCCAGCCTCAACCTGCTCTGCAAGGAACTGCGACATGTGGATGGCTTCAAATGGCAATGGTTTTCCATATGCGCGAGGCCAGTCAATTTTTGCTGCCCTGAAACATCCTGCACATGCAAATATAACTCTCTTGGCACCCTTTGCCTTCAACGCTTCAACGTTATGGATTGCAGCTTTCTTCGGGGTATCATTGATATGCTGCTGTCCTGTCCTTATAAGAGCCGAACTGCAGCACCATTCGTCCTCTCCAAGAACCATGAACGGCACGTTCAGTTTGTTCAATATCCTTGCCGTGCTGACACCCAGCACCTGCTGGTTATACCCTGCGGTGCATCCTATGAAATACGCTATATCGGATTTATCCGCTATCTTGATATCCGGCGTCATCCATGCAAGTCGGTCTTTTTGCTGCTTCATGTACGGGTTATGCCCTTCTTCTATGAGTTTGGGGAAAAGGCTCTGTTTCCCGTATGGACCTGTTCCGTGTTTGACAAGGTTCGCGCGTGTTGATTCCCACAGTTCAATGGTATTAATACCCGCCGGACAAACCGTCCCGCACATCCCGCATGTTGTACAGTTATAAAGGTCATCCGTGTACTTCTTTATTTCCTCAGGTGGGATTTTATCCGGCCCGAAAATTCTCGCTTTGAGACCAAAGCTCCTGTTCATGAAGTCGCGCCACCGCAGAATCTTATCCCTTGGCTCAATATCCTGGTTCTTATCCCTTGCATCGTATGTCGGGCAGTACTTGACACATTCGCCGCATCGCGTGCAAGCATCAAATTCCATTAACTGCGACGCTGTGAAATTAACTGTGTTTATTGAAGGTTTCTCTTTTGCCATTTTTACTCGCCTCCGTGGTTCACAAGAATTGTGAGGGGCGCGGTTATCATGTGGAAGTATTTACTGTACGGAAGGTATGCCACGCAGAAAAGCAGTGTGAAGATTTCGTGGAACATTACAGTGAAGTTATCAAATAGTCCCATTGGATATGCCGAGACTAATTCCCTGCTTACCTGATAAACGTCTGTGCGCAGGTACTGGGCATAAAATCCTGTAACAACCACAATTAACAAACCAATAATAAGTATCCAGTCAACATCAGCGTTTCGCGCCTGGACATCTTTGCCAGTTGAGAAGAGTCTTCTTGCTATTGCAATAACTATGCCCAGAACAATCATATATCCGAATATGTTGTTTGGCAGTTCAAGGGATTTCCATACACCCACAAAGTACGTGTAGTTCTGATTTAACAAGAACGGACCGGCAAACTCAGCCGCTGCCGCAACAATTGTCAAAATCAAGAGCCCAATCCATCCCCAGAATATCAAAATGTGCATGAACCATTCAAGCTTCCTGCGCCTGTATGTCCTGCGCTGGAACAGAACGTCCAGGATTAATATTCCAAGAGCCGCCCCAATGCCTTTCTCAAATACTTTGCCGAATATTAATTTGAGGGCGCCCCACGCGCCGATGGGTTTTGTTGCGCCTTCGGGGATTCCGCGTCCCCATTTGTCCAGTTGTATGTACATTCCTGCAAGGAACAGGATTACGGAAATAATCGCCGTAATAACCATTATTCTCCAATCAATGAAGAGCGTATCAAATACCGTTTTACCGAGTATTGTAAGGCCTTCTGTCATTTTTATCCTCCTAATCTGCCTCTGTTGGCTTTCATTCCCCTAAGAATCAATGTCATATTAAGCTTTCGATATGAGTATCTAGAAAAGCGTTTTAAAAGCTACTCCCAATAATTTAATAAGCTGCTTCTTATCCCCGCTTTGAATGAGTTTCTTCATTAGTACGGAAGGATGGTCCATGTCGCCATATTCTGTGATAATTTCTCTAATTTTGGGTTTGTTCAGGAAAGAAATAAATTCGTTCAGGTTTTCATCGCTCAATTTACTAAAGCTTTTATGAATCCTCATCCCGATAGAAAGTTCCCGATATACAACGCTGCGCCATCGTTTTTCATACTCATCCAAGACTGTCTCTTTTCGCGAAGCTTTTGCCGCAACCTCGCCTGCAATCTTTGCGCATACCGCGCCCATATAAACACCACCGCCTGACGTAGGCTTAACCTGCCCTGCCGCATCCCCGACAAGCATCACGCCATTTCCTGTCGTTTTCCCGGGCGGGCCGAGCGGTATTCCCCCCAGCACATGCTCGGTGCGCGACCCACGGTATCTTGAGGCTAAAACCGGGTGTTTTAACAATTCCCCAAGGTAATGCAGGGGCGGGTTAGCGCCCGGGTTCTTGGCAAGACCGATGCGCGCCAATCCGTTAAATGGCACTGCCCATGCAAAAAATCCCGGAGCGATTTCGTTCCCTGTGAATATCTCCACGTATTCAGAATCTTTTGCTGCATAAGGGGCTTCAAACTGGATTCCTGATAAAAATTTTTCACACCGTCCCAATCCTGCTGCCCTGCCAACGCTGCTTTGTATCCCGTCTGCCGCGATAACAACTGAGGCATGAATTTCCTTTCGCTCACCATCAGATATCACAGAGATTTTCCCCTTATCCATGCCAATGAAACGTGTTTTTAAAAGTATATCAGCCCCTTCATCCAGTGAACGCTCAACAAGCACCCTGTCAAAGATTTTCCTGTCTATGACATACGCTTTTACATTTTTTCCCCTCACAATAAGTTCTTCACCGTTCGGGGCATACACAAAAGCGCCCTTCATCTTATTCAGGACAAAACTTCCTTCCCCTATCTCGCATTCGTTGAGCGCCGCCGTGCTTATGAGACCTGTGCACTGGACTGGTGAGCCGATGCTTGCGTGTTCCTCTATCAGAAGGGTGCTGGCGCCGTTCAGGGCGGCATATCTTGCTGCTATCGCGCCTGCCGGACCTGCACCGATAACAATGACATCATAGTTCATATTCACGACAATTCTTTTATCTTCTCAAGCACAAGAACCGCATCCTGCCGCTTCACATCCACTTCATTCAATTTAAAAAACTCAAGCAATATATTCTTCTCCGAATCCCCGATGACCCCGTTTTTCACACATTCGTGGATAATATTCCAATAGTTCCTCTCGGGATAGAATATTTTCCTGGTAATATCCACAATGGCAGAAGCCTGTTCCTTTGTAAAAACACCCATTTCCCGCCCAAGCTCAACGGTCATCCTGACATTCACAAGAGGTACTGAAAGCGGCTCCAGCGTTTCACCATCGAAGGTCACCGCAACCTCATCATCAGATTCCAGGTTCCCATTTTTGTACATCTCGTATATCTTCCCCACGCCTATCATCCCGTAAGGCTCAAGTTCAGAAGCCCGTAGCGCGCCCATGCTTGCGCCGCCGACAACGGTTATGCCAGTTTTTAGCGCCTCGATTATTTCGCGGTGCGCTACTGCCGCGCTGTCAAAGAAAACCCCGTCTATAATCCCTATTATATCTGGCGGCGACTTCATAAGCCTCCTGATATCATGGCGCCTCACGGGCGGGCGATAATCAGCATCCAGTATCTTTCTTGCCTCGTCGTGGCTTATGCTCGTGCCTGTGTACACCACAGGCTTCATAAAGCGAAACCTCGCTTTATGCGGTATAGGGTATGCTTCGCATACCCTTCCCGAGTCACGCCTGTCTTCGACACGCTTTGCGAACGGGAGGGCGTGTCCACGTATGCGGAAGCATACGTGTTGTCTTTGCTAAAGGTTTCAAACCTTTTTGATAAACCTTTCTCAAAGGTTTTTGAAAAAACTTTCGTAAAGTTTTTCATCGCGCCACTCTCTTCTTCTTTTTCTTGATGCGCTCACCCTTTCTCTCGCGGTCAAGCGTATAGAGTTCAAACATGGGAATAATTGCCCTGACAACCGGAATTTCCACACCCCTTGAAAGATTAACGATAATAGCGCCATCTGCAATTCCATCAAGGCGCTCAAGCACTGTTTTAATGTTGGCTGCCGGGGTATCGCCTGAACCGTCTTTCAAATCATCCATCCGGACGGGCTCCAGCTCCTCATACCAGTAGCTGTTCATCTTTTTCATGTGGTCATAGCCGAATGTCCGCACCACCTGCTCCCTGTCCGTATCCTCGCGCGCGCCATGTATCTGGACCACACGGCTCTGCGCTGCCTCGGTGAGCGCCCGTGTTACCGCTATCTCAGGCGAGAGATGCGCACCTGCTCCCATGACCAGCAAAGCGGGGTCTTTCAGGACAGTATCATCAAGCGCGGTAACGACTGTGGGAATATCCACATCAGAGCCAAGCAGCCAGACCTTGACCTTGATTCCTGCTTCTTCCATTTTCCGTTTCAATTCGTAATTCAGCCCATCGCTCTCAGAAAGCACGATTTCCCTGCCGGGATTGCGTGTGAATTCCGCAATGCTGAGCGCGTCCCTTTCTACTACTTCAAGCAAGCCGTGGAGCACCGCCTCCTCAATTGTATTTCCTGATGCAAGCCCGTTGGTGTTGCTTCTGAAAAGCTTGTTTCCGTTTTGTGGGTTGTATGGGTGAAAAACTGCATTTTCCGGCACGAACACTTCAACATCGTTCATTATGTCATCCCCCTTGACCCATTCAAGGCTCGTGAACTCAGCCAGAGGCTGGGGCAAAAGAAGAGCATCCGGATATAATGTGGGATAGCTCTCGCTGAGCGATTCGTATGTATCTGCCACTCTTTCGGTTCCAAGCTCAATTCCGCCGAGGTTGATGCTGACCTCGGGCTGCTCCGCAAGGCAGCGCTCAAAACTTTCCATGATTGCGGATATCCTCGCATTGGTCTCGGTTGCTCCCTTTCCTGAGTATATGGATATTGCTCCCGCCGCAGCGCTCGGCCTGATAGCTGAGAAAACCGGAATGCCCACGCGGTCAAGGTCTGTGATGTTCGCAATGCGCGTCACCCCGATTTCAGGAAGAAGCTTTGTGGTGTTGGCAAGCGTTGTTTCCGGGTCAAAGACGCGCTGCGTGCCTTCGAGGTATTTGATGTTGGGGTCGAGGATTATTTTGCTCATTGTTCCTGGCAATCTTATTGAATAAGGGTTATATATCTTATGATGGCGGATTAGTGAGATAAATATAATCTTATGAAGGATATAATATAAGTAGGTCTTCGTAACAAAAATATAAAAGAGGTACATAAATGACACTCGATTCACGAATTTCCGAACTTGCAAACGCAGCAAAACCCACCGTGGCAATAATCGGTCTTGGCGGTGCGGGATGCAATATCGTTTCATGGATAGCGCAAAAAGAGATAGTGGGAAGTAAAATAATTGCGGCTGATACTGATGCAACGCATTTGATGGTTGTAAAAGCCGATGTGAAAATACTCCTTGGTGAGCAAACCTATCAGGGGAAGGGCTGCGGCGGTTTTGCAGAACGAGGCACTGAAGCTGCACGGGAGAGCCTTAACGAAATAAAAAAAGAACTTTTGGATTCAAACCTTGTATTCATTATCGCAGGCATGGGTGGAGGTTCGGGAACAGGAGCGGCGCCTGTAATCGCCGAGGCCATACGTGAAGCCGGGATTCTGACGATAGGTTGTGTTACCCTCCCGTTCGGCTATGAAGTTTTAAGGCGCAAGAAGGCGATTTTCGGCATAAAAGCTCTTGCTGACAGATGCGATTCCCTGGTAGTTATAGACAATTCAAGACTGAGAGCCATTGCAGGCACTCTCCCGCTCCGTGAAGGTTTTGCGGTAGCGAATGAATTTGTTGGCAATTTTATCAGGAACATAACCGAAACAATCACGCAGGCAAGCCTTGTGAACCTTGACTACTCAGACCTGCGAAGCGTTGTGGAACGGGGCGGCATATCCGCAATCGGCATAGGCGAGGCAGAAGGCGAAAACCGCATTGAGAAGGCAATGGAACAGGCGCTTTCCACGCCGCTCCTTGATGTCTCTGACATCTCGGGAACATACGGGGTGCTGGTACATATCTCAGGCGGCGAGGATATGACACTCGGTGAGGTCACACAGGCCGGTGAAATCATTCTCCAGAAAGCCCCGAACACAGGGCGTATCGTCTGGGGCGCGAATGTGGACGAATCTCTTGCTGGCCATGTCAAGGTTACGGCTGTACTGACGTGTGTCATGGACCCGAATAAATTAACGTAGGTATGGAACTTGAACTGACCGAAAGGATTGATAACCTCTGCGATTATACCTATAATTTCACATGGCAGGGCACCAGGATTCGCCCGGAAAACCCAATCCCGTCCCAAAAAAGAACAAATTACACCTATAAAGACCTCGTAAATGAATTAAGAAATGCGCGCGATGTGCATATTACAGGCAGCGCAGGAAAAAGGCTTGCTTACAGCATGGGCGTTGACCTTGCGCATTTCGGGGGTACCGGGGCGCCTGAAAAGGCCGGGAAAGTGTATGTCGATGGTGATGTTTCTTCCGAAATGGGAATGGGTATGGTTTCCGGGGAAATATATGTGAAAGGCGTCGTGGAAGAACCTGTCGGAAATGTGGTCGAGGTTATGTCTGATGAGCCTGGTTATCGAAAGTTCCGCTCAATAACCGACAGCCTCTGCGCGGGTTTGGGAAAAGATGTTCTTATTAAGAATAACTTCGATGAGCGAGAAAAGCATTTGCTGCTTGATGACGGAGTGCTTCGCGGTACAATAGCGGCGCGGTGTAATTGTGATGCACTTGTCGCTGTGGACGGGGATGTTTACAACGGCACGGGGCTGTTGATGCAAAAAGGAACGGTTCATGTCATGGGAGACGCAGGTATGAACACGGGTGCGCATCTTGACGGAGGAACAGTTATCGTCGAAGGCACGGCTGGCGAATTTGCAGGCGCGTACATGAAAAAAGGAGTGCTGATTTTGAAGGATGCGAAAGGCTTCGTGGGAGCGAATATGAAGGACGGGGCGATTTTTGCTAAGAAGAAGGTAAAGACCGCGCCGCCTGTGGAGGAGCTTGCGATGGCGCAGGAGGATGCGAAGCTGTTGATGAAATATCTTGATATAGGGCATGTTGAGGCTATGGGCTATCACAAGTATGGGCTCGTGAGGGAGAGGCTGGTACGGATGAGGGATGGGTCGGTAGTTGTGAGAAAAGTGGATTGATTTTATTAATCCTGACCCTGCGGATTCTGATGATAAACGAAGCTAAGAGAATTATTGAAACTGATAAACGGCTTGGATTTGTTTCAATCCAAGAATTTGTAAAAGAGGCAGTAAGAAACAACATAGTAAAGTATGGCGGGATTTATAATATATAAAACATGAGCTTGAAATATGCTAGTGGGAGTGGGTACAATTATTTATATAACAAAAACATTAGAGTTGTTTGTTATAATGTTGTGGTATGGTCGAAAATAATGATTCCTGATTTTGACAGTAATGGAAATTTGCCTCCAGGGATTGTAGTCACAAATGCCACTGAAATTGAAGAGCACTGTGTTTTAAATTTCAATGGTTCATCCACTCGTGCTAGGATATTCGATGGCTATGTTAATTATTGCAAAGAATTGGTTTCTCTAAATATTTGCTCGAAGCAATGGCTCAATGGAAGTTATACGACAAATAAGAACGACCCCACAGATATAGATATTATCAACCATTTGGATGCAAATAAACTCGATGAACTTGATGAGGCGGGACAGGATACTTATTGGCGAGTGACTGATAAAACAAGGGTAAAATCTGAATTTATGTGTCACATTCTAGCAACTATTGTAGTATATACTAGCGAATCTCCAGAAGATTATGTCGCTAGCGTCAGAGAAATCGAATTTTGGAAAAAATATTTAGGGCACGATAGAAACAACAACCCGAAAGGTATACTTGAAATAGATTTATCGAATACCGTGTCTTACATAGAAAATTATCAAAGGGATGAAAGCCATGAATAATAATCAGAGGCGTCCCACCTTAATTCTAGAAGAACTCTCAGATTTATATGAGTTGATACGAGAAAATGAAATATTACTATCAAAATATTCCAATAAATTTTCATTAAGAGTGCGACAGCGAAATTTTAAGGACAGAGAAGCATACTTGTTATTAGAATTACGAAATTCCTTTGAAAGATTCCAATTCGATAGTTTTGACTTCATTATAGATGGGGCTCCTGTGGAAGGGCATAGAATTTCGCTATCGTTCTTTGGGAATCTTATGGGCAATCTACAAGATATTGTGTCCTCAATATCCCAGTCTTTGTCTGGAAAAGCTACATTCAAAGGAATAATACCCAACGAAATCCTTAGAGCATCACAATTGGACTTAGTCGCTACAGGAACAGGGTCATTTAGATTTATAGTGTCCAGCCACGAACCGCAAATTGCAGATTCGTCGGCTAAAATGGCTTTTCAACGCTTTAGTGATTTAATTGAATGCGAGGATAATAAGGATAAAATTAGGGAGGTTAGTGACGAGTTAGGAAAAAGAGTGATAATTAAATATAGGGATTTTCTCGAGAGTTTATATAAAAACAAGGCTGACATAATAATGTATGATAAAGTTACCACTGGAAATTTTAAGAGACAAAAAATTTCAAGCGAATTGGCTAAAAGAATATATGACGTTATCCTTCAAGCTGAAAATATTCCAGAGGAATCTGTTGTGTATAAAGGATTTATAAAGGAAATAAGTTTATTTTACTTTACCTTTGGATTTTTAATTGATGAATCTGGAACAATTATTAAGGGAAAATTCAAAGAAGCTTTGGCGAATGAAGTGAAAAAACGTGTGGACACTTTTACTACTGCTAAATTTAGGTTCTCAACCACGATTAACGAAATAAATTTAGAAGAGAAAAAAGAATGGATATTGGAAGGTTTTGAAGATTAAATAACATTATATTTTCTTAAAAATTTTCTTCCCTCTACCACTCTGCCTTTGAAACGATAACAAAACAAGTTTGATTTTACCCCATACTCCTTAACTTAACAAAATCGACCCTGCGTAAATTATATATATCGTCATAACCATGTCAGTCTGTCACATACTAACACGAATTTATTATAAGGTGATTAAATTGTCAGAAATCGGTAAAAAAATACGACTTGAACGGATTATGGACAGGGAAAGCAGGAACATGGTAATCATCCCTATGGACCACGGTATATCCATGGGACCTATAAGAGGCATAGTCAATCTTGCAGACATGGTGAACAAAGTGGCCGACGGCGGCGCAAATGCGGTTCTTTTGCAAAAAGGAATGGCAAAGCACGGCCACCGCGGATACGGGCGCGATATCGGGCTTATCATCCACATGAGCGCATCCACGTCGCTCGGGCCTGACCCCAACGATAAAGTGCAGGTCTGCACAGTGGAAGAAGCCATAAAAATGGGAGCCGACGCCGTGAGCGTTCATGTCAATATCGGGTCTGAAACCGAAGCCGCCCAGCTTCAAAAACTGGGAACGGTAGCGGAACAATGCGATAACTGGGGAATGCCTCTTATTGCTATGATGTACCCGCGCGGAAAGGATATCAAGAACTCAAACGACACCGAACTTGTGGCGCATGTTGCGCGCGTTGGCGCTGAGCTGGGTGCAGACATCATAAAAACAAATTTCACAGGCGATATCGATACATTCAGGACCGTGGTTGAAGGCTGCCCCGTCCCTGTTGTGATGGCGGGAGGGCCAAAGGCAAACACGGACGAGGAATTTCTCGCTATGGTGCGTGCCGCGGTAGATGCCGGAGGAAGAGGCGTCGCGATTGGTAGGAATGTATTCCAGCACGAAAATCCCACTGCAATGACGCATGCTCTGACGCTTGTAGTCCATAAAGGCGCAAGCGTGGACGATGCCATGGAGGCGCTGCGGTGAAAAAAGAAAAAACCGTCTGGATAAAAGCTGACGGCGGAACATGGGAAGCTAACAAACCGCTTATTACTACAGGACTTGAATCAGGAGCCGATGCCATACTTTTGAGGGCAGAGGACGTTGAAAGGGTAAGAGAACTGGGAAATATCAAAACCGCCGCGCCAACAGAGGATGCCGATATCGTAATCGTTGGGATTGACGGCGAAGGCGACGGGACAACCAAACTGCCTTCCGATTTTTCAGATTCCGAGGATATCGCCGAGGCGCAGCATCTTACGAGAGAGGGTAAAACAGTTGCAGGGTACGTTGTCATCAAGAACAAGAAATACGAGCAGTTTGCGGTCGAACTTGGAAAATCATGCGATTACCTGATTGTGATAGGTACGGACTGGAAGGTCATTCCGCTTGAGAACCTGATTGCGGGGCTTCAGAAGATTGACGTGGAGATAATTGCCGGCGTCCGGAACGCAGAGGAGGCAAAACTTGCGCTTGAGACGCTGGAACACGGCTCGGATGGAGTGCTGCTTGATACCGATAATCTCTCCGAGATTAAGAAGGTCATAGCTGTCAGGGACAGGTCTGGAATGGAGAAAATACCCCTCGTAAAAGCCACTGTGACGAAGGTCAAACAGGTCGGCATGGGCGACAGGGTTTGCGTGGATACCGCATCTCTCATGGTTCCCGGTGAAGGGATGCTCATAGGTTCGCAGAGCAACGGGCTTTTCCTTGTGCATTCGGAATCAGAGGAGAGTCCCTACGTTGCCGCGCGCCCGTTCAGGGTGAACGCAGGCGCGGTTCATGCCTATATCAGAGTTGGCGAGAAGACGCGCTACCTCTCAGAGCTTGCCTCGGGCGATGAAGTGCTGATAATTGATTCTGAAGGCGAGACGCGGCCTGCTGTTGTGGGACGGGTCAAGATAGAGCGCCGCCCGCTGATGCTTGTGGAGGCTGAGGTGGAAGGAACGAAGATAAAGACCCTGCTCCAGAATGCAGAGACGATAAAGCTTGTCGGCGCCGATGGGAAGCCAGTGCCTGTGACCGCGCTCAAGGATGGCGATGAGGTGCTGGTGTATTTTGAGGCGGCGGCGAGGCATTTCGGGATTAAGATTGAGGAGACGATTATAGAGAAGTGATGGCTACTCTCCTTTTTATATTCCCTCATAACAATATCCCCACACCATGAAAACCATAATAATCGGCGGCGGGCTTGCAGGACTTGCCGCAGCTTACAGGCTCGCAGGCGGGGACGAAATAATCCTCATCGAGAAAGAGCCTGAGCTTGGTGGCATGGCTTCAAGTTATGAAATCGATAGTTACCATATCGAAAAATACTATCATCATATTTTTTCAAGCGATAAAGAACTAATAGCCCTTATAGATGAGCTTGGCCTGAGCAACAAACTTGAATGGCTGCGAGGCTCGACAGGCTATTATTTTGACGGCAAAATATACCCGATGAACACGCCTATCGAAATCCTGAAAGCGCTGCCGCTCACGGATGTTATCAGGCTGACCTTGCTTGTGCTGAAAGCCAAAAGAATAAAAGACACCGCTCCCTTTGACGATATTACTGCAAAACAATGGATACTCGACACGGCAGGAGAATCTGTTTATAATAATTTCTTCCTTCCACTGCTTCAAAGTAAATTCGGGGATAACAAAGAACGGGTGTCTGCGGCATGGCTCCTCGGCCGGGTTCGTATCCGCTCAAACAGAGACGCAAAAGGCGAGCGCCTGGGATACATGCGCGGGGGTTTTCATGCGCTCATCGAAAAAATGGCGCAGAGTATCAGGAAAAAAGGAGGCATAATAAGACAGGGCAACGCCTCAAAAATAGAGGTCGCCGATGGTTCGGTCAAAAGCGTGGTTGTGGATGGCGAGAACATTAAATGTGACATGGTGATTTCGACTGTTTCACCTCATATCCTTCAAAAAATAATAGACCCAGAGCTTCTGGGGCTTGTCATGAACATCAGTTATCAGGGTACTGCATGCGCCCTCTTTGGATTGACCGAAAAAATCATGGATGATGTTTACTGGCTGAATATCAAGGAAGAAGTTCCTTTCGGCGCCGTGATAGAACATACCAATTTTATCCCGGTTTCTGATTACGGGGAACATTTGATGTACGTTACCTCGTACTTCCAGAATCCTGACAGTGTATTGTGGAAATCAAGTGACGATGGCGTCATCGAATTATATCAAAAAGGGCTTGAAAGACTTTTCCCCGGATTTCGCAAAAAGGTCAAATGGTGGCGATTGCGCAGGGATATTGACACAGCGCCTGTGTATGAAGTGGGCTATGGTAAAAAAGTCCTTCCTTATGAGACAAATATTGAGGGACTTTATCTGGCTGGCATGTTCTCAGGGGCGAATTATCCTGAGAGGAGCATGAACGGCTCGATCAAGGCTGGTTTTGAGTGCTCTGATACGATACTTTCTATAAAAAAGAAGTAACCAGTATGGCAAAAGTGGACACGAGTCCCACGGCTGCGACGATACGGATTTTGGGTTTGTCAAAAAGCTTCATCGCGCAAGCGCATATAAAAATATAGGGCAGCAGCGTTGCAATAACAGAAATAGTTGCCAGCTCCTGGAAATGATTGCTGAAAAGGAGGAGTGATGCGCCTGCAACCGTGCTGATTATTATTGCGATATACGGAGTGCCGTTCTTGCTTAAATCAGGAAGCAGAGGTAACCTGTGTTCAAATGATATGTTCTGGACCACTCTGGATGCCGCAACGAGATAAGCATTAAGCGCGGACAGCATAGCTATTATCCCGATTACAGCCATTATATTCCCTGAAGCCTTAAAAACCCTTGATGCTGCGAGGGCAAGAGGGGTGGAAGATGATGCCAGTAACTGGCTTCCAATGCTGCCAATCAAAGCAATGTTCAGAAGCAGGTATACGACCGTGGTTATTAAAATCACAATCACCAGTGATGTAAATATGTCCTTTTTATTTTTGGTCTCATCAGCAGGTATTGCACTTATCTCGAAACCCGTGAATGGCCAGTACACGATGATTATTGCTTTTAAAAAATCAGTTTTATCAGTGAAAAATGGCGTGAAGTTTTCTTTCTGGATATAAGGAAATAAAACGATGGCTAAAATAACCAGGGGGATGGTTTTCAACAGGGTCAGGAGGATTTCGATGTTCCCTGAAGGTCTTACGCCAATAATGTTTATTATGCCGAATAAAACAATAATTACGATCTCAAGCCAGAGCACATCAAGATAGCCAAAAAAAGAAACATACTGTCCTATGCCTGCTGCGATGGTGGCAACCCCGAAAACCGAGGCTATCACGTAAAACAGCACGACCACGGTCGATAATTTTTTGCTGAATACTTTTGTGAATATTGAATAAAAAGCTCCTGTTGATGGGTATTTTGATGATGCCCAGGCAAGCGATAGCATAACGCAGCTTGCCGAGATTGCAACGATAATCCAGGAAAGGAGAGAACTCGGCCCTGCAATTCCAGCAGCTATTGCCGGAACCACGAATATGCCTGAGCCGATGGTTCCACCAACGCCGAAGCTGACAAGTCCGGCTAAACCAAGGTTTTTTCGATATTGCGACATGAGATTTAATGGAAAGAACTAAACAACTTAATCTTTGCGACCTTCGCGCCTCAGCGGTATGTAACACCGCAGAGACGCAGAAACCATAA
Source organism: Candidatus Methanoperedens sp. (assembly GCA_041494705.1). Lineage (GTDB taxonomy): Archaea > Halobacteriota > Methanosarcinia > Methanosarcinales > Methanoperedenaceae > Methanoperedens. The sequence continues at coordinate 202,508 of JBGQBI010000001.1, read as the reverse complement.
AGTGATTTAATAAGCCGTCGGAGGGATTTGAACCCTCGATCTGCTGATTACGAATCAGCCGCTTTACCGAGCTAAGCCACGACGGCGTGAAAAAGCAGTATATCTGTATTTTTGTCTAAATAGTTTACTCAATAATTTTATCAAGGGTAGTATTTTTTAAGTATATGAAGCAATTAAAGTAATATGCTAATAGACATTTTGAAGATATTATTCTGTACTCCTTTTCTACTATATTCATGCTATTCTGATATTAAAACGCGCCGTGTATCCAATAATGTTTGGTTGGTTATGTTTGTAGGAGGCGTTTTTTTCGTCCTGTACGATATTTCAACATCAGGTATCGCATACCTGTTCCGTTTATTACTTTCAGCAGGGTTCATTTTTGCGTTTGTATATTTCCTTTTTCAAATCGGGACCTTCGGCGGGGCAGATGCAAAAGCGCTAATTCTCCTTTCCATAATCCTTCCTGCTTATCCGGCATTTCAAGCTTATGGATTCACTTTTCCCCTGAATAAATCTTTAATAAATCTTTTTGCCTTTGGCATATTCGGGAATGCTGTCTTACTTACAATTATTGTTCCTGTCGGGTTAGCCGTATATAATTTAATAAAAATGGGTTTACATATTGATAATCCCCTGTATATTTTCATAGGGTATAAAACAAAGATTTCACAGATTGCTAATAAACACATCAGGTTGATCCAGGATTTTGAAGAAGTAAACGGTGAAGTTAAATTCAGCTATAAACGCGGGGGAACGGAAATTGATGAGATTGTTATCAAAAAGCTCAAGAAACTGTCAGAAAAAGGCTTGATAAAAGATGAAATCTGGGTAACGCCAAAATTGCCTTTTATGATTCCCATAACTATCGGGTTTTTTGTGGCAATATTTTATGGTGATTTGATTTTTGAGCTGACGAAATACATTCTTTTTAAAATTTAATAATAAAAAAGTAAGATGAAATAAGTAAGCATAGCAGCTTTCTACAGTTCCCGAGAGTTCGCACATCTTAGTACAATGCAAAACGTAGGCGGGCTTAACTTCTGTGTTCGGGATGGGTACAGGTGTTTCCCCGCCGCTTTGGCCGCTATACTCGCTTATGACGGTAAAATCCATCCTTCTTGGATGGAAAAATTCCATATATAAGCGCAACACCGGATATCGCCCGAATGCAGTGAAACAAAATCTAGCAAGGACGTTAGTAGTCGGCGGGCTGAGCACCTCGTCACCTTGGTGCGTACACCCCGACTCTATCAAACTCGTCTTTCACGAGAGTCCTGAGAGGTCTCTTTTTAGGTGAGGTTTCAAGCTTAGATGCTTTCAGCTTTAATCCTTTAGTGCGTAGCTGCCCTGCGATGCCTTACCAGACAACAGGTCCACCAGTGGCACCGTTGCACAGTTCCTCTCGTACTAAATGCAACTTACCCTCAGACCTCAAAACACCCCTAATAGATAGTAACCGACCTGTCTCACGACGGTCTAAACCCAGCTCACGATCTCCTTTAATAGGCGAACAACCTCACCCTTGGCCGCTGCTGCACGGCCAGGATGGAAAGAACCGACATCGAGGTAGCAAGCCGCCGGGTCGATATGTACTCTTGCCGGCGACGACTCTGTTATCCCTGTGGTAGCTTTTCTGTAGTCAATAGCCCTCATCAAGAGGGCTTAGTGGTTCGCTAGACCCGACTTTCGTCTCAGGATTTCTTGTTATGCGAAATCCAGTCAGGCTGACTTATGCTCTTGCACTCCACTGTGGGTTTCCGACCCACATGAGTCAACCTTTGGGCGCCCTTGATATCTTTTCAAGGGCGTGGCGCCCCACCCAAACTGCCCACCTATAGGTGTCCTCGTCTCCGAGTAAGGGTCGTAGTCTCAGAAGGGTAGTGTCTCATTGTTGGCTCCACCTCCGCCGAAGCGGAGGTTTCGACGCCTCCTACCTACACTGCGCATCCAAAACCACAACCCAGCCACAGGCTGCAGTAAAGCTCAACGGGGTCTTCACTTCCCCTTAGGGGTCTCTAGACTCTGCACTAGAATGTAAAGTTCACCGGGTTCTGACTAGGGACAGTAGAGCACTCATTGATCCATTCATGCAAGTCGCCAATTAAGCGACAAGGTACTACGCTACCTTAAGAGGGTTATAGTTACCCCCGCCGTTGACAGGCCCTTCTTCCCGTTGTACCGGGTTTTCAGGTACCTGCACTGGGCAGGATTCACTGACTGTACTTGTCCTTTCGGATTAGCAGTCAGCTATGTTTTTATTAAACAGTTAGTGCTCCCTGGTCTCTGCGACCTGCCTTCTTCAAGGCAGGCACTCCTTCTCCCGAAGTTACGGAGCTAATTTGCCGAATTCCCTTAGCCAGTTTATGCCGACACGCCTTAGTCTTCTCAACTAGGGGCACCAGTGTCGGTTCTTGGTACGGACATTCAGTCCCTTTTTCACGGTCCCCTGGGATTAACCAACTTTCGCCATCACACATTCGTCTGCTTCTCACCATTACGGTACTCCACAAATTTCAATGCTTGGACAGCGTGGTTACACTGCTTGATCTACCCTGAGGCGTCAGGCCGCTTGCGCGGTATGACTGAATGGTACAGGAATATTAACCTGTTTCCCTTTTGTCGTATTCGAATTACGGTACGACTTAGGATCGACTAACCCTCGGCTGACAATCATTGCCGAGGAACCCTGGCCCCTACGGCGGTTCAGATTCTCACTGAACTTTGGTGCTACTATTGCCAGGATTTTCGTTCCCGTATGGTCCACAGGACTTCACAGCCCTGCTTCTACCCAAACGAGACGCCTTCCTACAGAATCACCTTTCGGTGTCCCGTGGTATCGGTGGTCGGCTTGAGCCCCGTCCATTTTCGGGGCCCCAAACCTCGACTGGTGAGCTGTTACGCACTCTTTAAAGGATAGCTGCTTCTGAGCTCACCTTCCAGTTGTTTTGGGCTTGGGACGCCCTTTTTGTGTTTACACTTAGCCGACACTCTGGGACCTTAACCACGGTCTGGGTTGTCTCCCTCACGCACTGTTAGCTTACCCACCAGTGCGGACTCCCGCTTTCTACGATGACGGCGATTTTGGAGTTTGACAGGAGAGCTAGAGGTTTCCCTCCAGGATTCCCCAATCAGTGCTCTACTTCGCCGACAATCTCCAGCAAGGTCATGCTGCGACATGTTTCGGAAGGAACCAGCTATCACCCAGCTCGATTAGCCTTTCACTCCTAGACGGAGGTCACGCGAATGATTTGCAAATCAAAAACGCTTGCGGTCCTCAACGCCCCTTTCGAGACGCTTCAACCTGCCACCGCCTAGATCGCTAGGATTCGGGTCGTACTCTAGTGACTCCACGCACTTGTATACGCTGCGCCTCACAGTGTTGCGCGCATATTGCTTTCGCTTCGGCTGCTCTTTCAATTAGCCTCGCCACTTGGGTACACTCCCTGGCCCGTTCTTCAAAACGTAATATACAACGCTGGCAGTATAGCCCGTACTAATGCCTCGCGACATATTCCTTCGCTATACAGATCCTTTCACGCTGTATCGCTCCATCACCATCCGATTTCAGGCGCTTTGCACCTCCCTTCTTGGGGTACTTTTCAGTTTTCGTTCACACTACTACTACGCTATCGGTCTCAAGACGTATTTAGTTTTGGAAATTGATGACTCCCAAATTCCCGCGAGAATTCCGACCCACGGTACTCAAGACCAAGCCACAGTCCACCAGTTTACGTCTACGTGACTATCACACTCTATGGTCTGACGTTCCAGACAAGTTCAACTTCACTGGTTTGCACTGTATATGGCCTGGCTTATGACACTACATTTCCCTTGCCTTTCGGAAGGGATTCAGTTTAAACTATGCCGTTTTCACTCGCCGTTACTGGCGGCATCTCTATTGATTTCTTTTCCTGCCCCTACTAAGATGTTTCAATCCGGGGCGTTCCCGATCCTTTCGGATCAGCACTTGCGCACTGAGAGGTCTCATTAGGAGATCCTCGGTTCAAAACCTCCATGCGGTTCGCCGAGGCTTATCGCAACTTGGTACGTCCTTCTTCAGCGCTTGAGCCGAGCCATTCACCGGATGGTATAATTTGCCAGAACACGCTTCACTACATTCAGTTAGCGTCCGGGTTGCGCTTATACACGGTTTCATTTAGCATAATTTTGGTCTAAAATCGCTAATCTACCCTTCCGCAACGGCATTACACCGCTGAGTGCATTGGTAAGTCCTCGGACTTAAGTCCGGGTCTAATGGACTCGCTGGGACTCGAACCCAGGGCCTCCGCCTTGCAAAGGCGGCGATCTTCCAACTGATCTACGAGCCCTTTCTCGTGGTCTCGTATGGCCCACGAATCTTTCTCTTTATTGGCTTGACAGTTTTTCGGTTTCCAATCGATAGAATTTTAGCACACTTTTGTGTGCTGCTTTAGGAGGTGATCCAGCCGCAGATTCCCCTACGGCTACCTTGTTACGACTTAACCCCACTCGCGAAGCCTAAATTCGAACTTGTTAAAGCAAGCCCTCATTCAGACCTCACTCGCATGGTTTGACGGGCGGTGTGTGCAAGGAGCAGGGACGTATTCACCGCGTGATGTTGATACGCGATTACTACGGATTCCGGCTTCATGAGGGCGAGTTGCAGCCCTCAATCCGAACTAAGGCTGGGTTTAGGAGATTACCATCACCTCTCGGTGTAGGTGCCCATTGTCCCAACCATTGTAGCCCGCGTGTAGCCCGGATGATTCGGGGCATACTGACCTACCGTAGCCCGCTCCTTCCTCCGCTTTAGCAGCGGCGGTCCCCACAGTGTGCCCATCACCCCGGAGGGTATGCTGGCAACTGTAGGCACGGGTCTTGCTCGTTGCCTGACTTAACAGGATGTCTCACGATACGAACTGACGACGGCCATGCACCTCCTCTCAGCGAATTCGGTAAAGTCTTTAGCTTGACCTTCATATTGCTGTCTGACCCGGTAAGCTTTCCGGCGTTGAATCCAATTGAACCGCAGGCTCCACCCGTTGTAGTGCTCCCCCGCCAATTCCTTTAAGTTTCAGCCTTGCGACCGTACTTCCCAGGTGACTCGCTTCAAGTTTTCACTGCGGCACCAGATGCGGTCGCACCGCACCTGACACCTAGCGAGCATCGTTTACAGCTGGGACTACCCGGGTATCTAATCCGGTTCGTGCCCCCAGCTTTCGTCCCTCACCGTCGGACCCGTTCTGGTGGGATGCCTTCGCCATCGGTGGTCCCCCAAGGATTACGAGATTTCACCCCTACCCCTGGAGTACCTCCCACCTCTCCCGGTCCCAAGCCTATCAGTATCTCTTGGACGCCTGACGATTGAGTCGCCAGATTTCCCAAGAGACTTAATAGGCCGGCTACGGACCCTTTAAACCCAATAATAACGGCTACCACTCGGGCCGCCGGTGTTACCGCGGCGGCTGGCACCGGTCTTGCCCGGCCCTTGCTAACCACTGTTGTTTAGACAGCGGGACAGCCAGCACTAGGTGCTGGCACTCGGGGTCCCCTTATCGCGGTTTCCCGCAGTGTAAAGTTTTCGCGCCTGCTGCACCCCGTAGGGCCTGGATTCATGTCTCAGAATCCATCTCAGGGCTCTTGCTCTCACAACCCTTACCCGTCGTAGGCTAGTAGGTACGTTACACCCACTACTACCTGATAGGCCGCAGACCCATCCTTGGGCACCGGAGTTTTAGACCAAGGAACATTCCAGTATCCTTGATCTATCCGGTATTAGTCCCAGTTTCCCGGGGTTATCCCGGACCCAAGGGCAGGTTGTCCGCGTGTTACTGAGCAATTCGCCGAGGGCTTACCCCTCTCAACTCGCATGGCTTAGTCGGACCCCGATAGCAGTAGCCTCTGGCAGGATCAACCAGAGTTCTATTGTTATACACACTTGTTTGAAGTATTTAACTATCGGAATTTTAGGAGGAACTATTATATAAGGTACAATAGTTCCTTGTTAATTCCCATCTATCGATTGGAATTAACCGAACTGTCACGCCAATGTCGGACGAGAACCTTCGTTCTTGTCTCCATTTCATGTATCATGGTTGGAAGACAGCCCTTCACATTCAGGTTTTCCCTACAATCTGGGCCGACGCCAAATATTAACCATGAATTAATATTGTGATAAATAATTTTTGTATTTTGCAATACAATTTTCCTGCTATCACACAGGAAACATACAATATGTTTTTTGCCGTATATATCTCTTTCCCTCGTATATGTTTTTTATATGCGAGTTAATTAATTATATACTGCTAAAAACCAGAACATTCACTGATTTCCAGAATCCTCTCTAATTTATACAATTTGTATGTATAATTAGCGTTTATTCATCAGACAATAGCCAAATGTTGGTTTTTATTTTCCCTCGCGTATGGTTTTCGTTATACACAAGTTCATTACATATACCTGGCAACTTAATTACCGGGCTTCCCCCACTATCACACCATCGTATATAAGAGTTGCGGATACGCTCTTTCAAAAGAATTAATAACGAAGAAGAACCTGGGATTCAATATGTTTAAATTGGAGGAAAGGAGTTTAGCAATAAATGGCAGAAAATATAACAGAAAAATCTTATTTCACAAGATCAATCAGATTCATTAAATCTATAGGTTCATCACTTATTTTAGGCCTATCCGGTTCATTGAATGGCGGGGTTGCTTATAGTTATATAATATCGCTGGATTACCACTATTTTACACCCGCAGATGGAATCATCGCGGGTTTGATCGGGGGCTTTGGCGTTGGAGCAAAGAACCTATTTTCCAGGAGTATATCTGAAAATGAAAAATACAATGAAGACATACCTTTAATGAATATCGGAGAACATATTTTATTTGGTTTAATAGCCTTATTTCTTGGATATATTTTTGTTTTTTACTTTGTAAAACTTCCCTCCCCGCATGGAGATATTCTCCCGCCTTCCGAACAGGGAATATCCCTTTACGAATTCCTTAAACAAACATTGGGCCTGCCTGATATTGCAGGAGCGGTTCTGGGTTCTATTTGTTCCCTTGCCCCTTTGATTTTTAAGCAAAGGATCAGGGCATTAATGAGAAAATTAAAAATTAACCGGGTCTACTGAGTTTCAAAATAGCTGCGGCAATATCCCCTTTTGATTCCTTAAGCGCGCTCATGGCATCGGTCTCATTTGTTTTTGCCTGCTCCATCACAAGCTTTACATCTTCATCCGGTATCCTGATTTCACGCATGACTTCCTGCGGGGTTCCAATTATCTGGTAGGTCTTCATACCCCTGGCGTCCATTATCGAGACCTCTGCGTCCTTAAAAATAATATCCTTCTGCGGTGTGCGGATAATCACCTCTTCAACATTTTCTATCTCAGTTACGTCAATCCCCATCTGCTTCATCATCGAAGCCATCTTTCGGGGATTTATGCCCCTGCCAAGACCCGGGAACATTCAGCTCACCCGCAACTACTGCAGCCTGAACCGCATTTTGCCGCATTGGGATTATCTATAACAAACCCATTCCCATATTCATTATCGATGTAATCGATTTTGAATTCATCGATATCATCCCGGATGTCTTTATTGAAGAATATTTTTATTCCGTTACTTTCCGAAACAACATCTTCGTTTTTTGGGGATTTTTCAAGCGTCAGGCCATACTGTATTCCGCTGCAGCCAAAACCGGCTGCGAATACGCGTAATCCGTGGTCAGTCTTTTTTTCTTTTTCAAGCAATTGTTTTAATTCTGCTGCTGCAGCTTCTGTAATTTCTATCATTTGCTTCTCCTTTTTCTCTCTATGTTTTGGGTATATATAAAAATGTGGTATCATTCATGTTTTTTATTGTAAAAAAAGACTTAAATACTAACAAAACGAGTTAATAGCGGAGGCTGATTATGACTCGAGAAGAATTATTGGAAAAGGTAAAGACATCACGCCCATCTGTGACTGTTGTGGGCCTGGGTGGTGCTGGCTGCAACATAGTAACATGGATTGCTGACAAGAAACTCGCCGGCGGTAAAATAATCGGTGCTAATACGGATGCTTCGCATCTTAGCACAATGACAAGGGCAGATAAAATTATCCTGCTCGGTGAGAAGCTGTGCAAAGGGCACGGCTGCGGCGGATTCCCTGAAAGAGGAGCTGAAGCTGCAAAGGAGAATTTAGCCGAAATAAAGGAAGATTTGAAAGATACCAATCTTCTATTCCTCGTAGCAGGTCTCGGAGGAGGCTCGGGTACAGGCGCAATCCCGGTTTTTGCAGGCGTTGGAAGAGAAGCGGGCGCTCTCACAATTGCATGCGTTACAATCCCATTCACAATTGAAATGACAAGGCGCGAAAAAGCGCGTGACGCCGTAAGAGCACTAGCCGAGGTTTGCGATTCGATAGTGGTCATTGATAATTCAAAACTCAGGGAAGTGGCAGGCAACCTGCCCCTCAAAGAGGCGCTTGCCGTAGCGAACGCGCTTGTAGGTTCTTTTGTCAAGAACGTGACAGATGCCATAACCCAGCCGAGCCTTATTAACCTGGATTATGCCGACCTTCGCGCCATAATGGAACGCGGAGGAATTTCCTCGATAGGAATTGGCGAAGGCGACGGCGCGAACCGCGTGGAGAAAGCGGTCTCGCAGGCGTTATCGACCCCCCTGCTCGATATCACCGACATATCGACAGCATACGGTGTACTCATTCACATCGTGGGAGGCGAAGACCTGACGCTGGAAGAGGTGGCTGTAGCCGGAGAACAGATAATGGATAAGGTTCCGAATACCAAAAGGGTGATATGGGGAGCCAAGGTTGACCCGATGCTTACCGGGGCGGTGCGCGTGATGGCTGTGCTGACAGGCGTAACATGCCCGTTCCTCACCGGAGAAGCAAAACCCGCACCTGTCATACCGCAGGAAGTAGTTAAACCGATAAGAAAAGCAATGGAAGCCTTAGCAGAATCCTTCCCGCATGAAACAATATCAAGAGCTGCGGTATTCAGCAAAGAAAAGTAGGATTTGATTCCTGCTTTTTTACCTTTTTTATCAGAGAGATTAAATTTAAAGGTTGTAAGATGGCACAGAATAGCGAGAGAAGAGAATCTCGCAAGATTTAAATAAAGGAAACACCCTTCCGCTTCCGAGCGTTTTTGAGAGAACGCGAAAAAACTGTTACAATGTATGAGAAGAAACGTGAAAAAATAGACACCGTCTTCTTCAAAAACCCAACTTGGAGGAAATATGAATCTTAGACAACCAAATGCGAATGAAGCGACGCAGACCTTTAATCGCTCAAAAAGCGTATCCCCGATGTCAGGGATATGCACCCGGTGTATAGATGGTTGCCGCGGCAACTGTGAAATCTTCAAATCCTCATTCAGGGGACGTGAAGTGATTTATCCGGGCCCTTTTGGAAACATAACCGCAGGCGCAGACAAAAACTATCCGGTAGATTATTCCCATTTGAACATACAGGGCTACGCAGTTGGAGCATGGGGATTACCTGAAGGAGAAGAGCCCAATCCGGATACGGCTATATTCCCGAGAGTAAACACAGAGACCGAATACGGCTGGGATAAGAAAGTCCGCATGAAAGTGCCGATTTTCACAGGCGCGCTCGGCTCCACCGAAATCGCACGCAAGAACTGGGAACACTTCGCAGCGGGGGCTGCAATTTCAGGAATTACACTTGTATGCGGTGAGAACGTGTGCGGCATCGACCCCGGACTTGTGCTTGACAGCAACAAGAAGATTAAGAGCTCACCTGAAATGGACCGCAGGATAACCACTTACAAGAAATATTATGAAGGTTTTGGTGAAATCCTCGTCCAGATGAATGTTGAAGATACAAGGCTCGGCGTTGCCGAATACGTATCTTCGAAACATGACCTGGATACAATCGAACTTAAATGGGGGCAGGGCGCAAAATGCATAGGCGGCGAGATAAAAGTCAACAGCATCGAACGCGCGGTTGAACTCAAGAAAAGAGGTTACATCGTGACGCCCGACCCCGAAGACCCGGCAATAAAGGTTGCATACAAGGAAGGAGCTATAAAGGAATTTGAGCGGCACTCAAGACTTGGATTTGTCACAAAGGAAGGATTCTTAGAAGAAGTAGACCGCTTGCGTGACCTTGGTTTCAAGAGAGTCACACTGAAGACGGGCGCTTATTCAATGGTTGAAGCTGCAATGGCAATAAAATACTGCTCAGAAGCCAAGATAGACCTGCTCACAATAGACGGCGCGCCCGGCGGTACTGGCATGAGCCCCTGGCCCATGATGGAAGAATGGGGAATACCGACATTCTACCTCCAGTCATTGATATATGAGTTCGCTGAAAAATTGAGCAAAAAAGGCATGAGAGTACCCGATCTTGCCATGGCAGGCGGCTTTTCAAGCGAGGACGGCGTGTATAAAGCGCTGGCAATGGGTTCGCCGTACTTCAAGGCGGTATGCATGGGAAGGGCATTGATGATACCCGGGTTCGTGGGTAAGAATATCGGCAACTGGATAAAAGATGGCGATCTGCCAAAGACGGTTTCCGAGTTCGGAAGCAGGCCTGAGGAGATATTCGTATGCTATGAAGAGCTTGCCCAGAAATTCGGCGATGACATGAAGAATCTCCCGCTGGGAGCAGTAGGCATTTACACCTATGCCCAGAAGTTCAGGACAGGCTTGCAGCAGCTCATGGCAGGCTCGCGCAGGTTCAATATTTCGACTATCGGACGCCAGGATGTTATGTCTCTGACCGAAGAAGCTTCAAAGATTTCAGGCATTCCTTATGTGATGAATGCATATCGAGAGACGGCAGAAGCAATACTGGATGAGTAAAGAAAAAGTAACCGCAGATACGTATAGATGTAGGCTTATCTTGTATCTATAGTTAATCTGCGGTTATCACTTCTATTTTTTATTGCCACAATTATTATACCGTTCAAGATGTTCTAACGGATGCACATGATGAGTACATATTTTGCACTCCCCTCATGGCAGTGTTGGTTGGGCGTGGAAGAAATATGTTCTAAAAACAGAAGAGTTTTGTCCGAGGGGGGATTTTCACCCCCTAATAGCGAACAGAGGAGCAACCCGTAGGAGGTTTCGGGCTCGGACATAAGGCTTATTGTTATGATAATAATTATGCCTGCAATATAACAATACGTGAACATGTAATATATAAGGTTATCCGTCATTTTAAAAACATATCTTTTCCACAGTTTTCATAAAATCCACCGCCAAACCGATAATGCGATTACTGTAAGCTACGTCTATCGCCAAATTCGGCAAGCGCGATAATCCCGAAGGTTGTTAGAAGCGAGGTTATATCCAAATCACTTTCTCCTCTCAAACTGCAATAAATACAAATCCGGTCTCGGCGTTTTCCCCTCGCCTCTTGCGAATTCAGGGTAACATCGGCTGCATAGCGTGCGCCAGTTAAGCGACGCAACGATGGAACTTCCGGGCACAAGCCTTGCGAATGTCACGGTTGGTTTCACACTAAGGTTTGCAGCCATTTCCTGAAGATACGGCAGTATCTGCGGCTCGAATACATCAAGGTCGTCCACCTCAAGCCCCCGCATGTTCGCGGTTATACCCGCGCATCCGCAAGGCAGGGCGAACATGTCAAGCTCGATTAAAAGTACTGGCCTGCCTATCAGTTTCCTTAATTTTTCTTCAAATCCCGCTCTGTTTTTTAAAAGTTCTGATGTTGTCATGCTTTCACCGAATATGTTTCCCATGGCGCAAGCGCCTCAAGCTCAGTTCCGCCTTTTGTATAAACCTGTGCGACCTTCTTCGTAAGAGTCTTACAGTAACCGCATTTTTTACAAACCTTCTTGCAGTTCATCCACTGCTTCTCAAGAACACCGTCAAGGCTTTTATTGGGAATATAGAACAGGTCTTTTAAATCCTTGGGGCAGTCCAGCAAATCCATGAGATTCCCCTCATAGCTCTCATTATGGTATGCATTCACGCAATTCAGGATCCAATCCACAAAATGGGTCCTGCCCCCAATCTTGTAAACGTCCGTGATATCCTTATAAAGCTTGATATCCTCAGGTCTTATCCATGGGGATTTTATAATCAATTCAGGATTGTCAATCCTTAATTCCAGGCATTTGTAGTAATAATAATCGTCCAGCACGTTGGGTCTGGGTTCTGGTCCGAAAGCATGTGAGAAAAAGTTAAAATGGGCGTACCTGAAAGGGCAGCGATAGAGGCAACCCTCGTTCACGAGAAGCTTGAGTTCACAATCCACGGAGTCTCGGATAGCATGAAGCACATCAAAATGCCGGTTTACATTTGAATCGATGACTATAGAATCAGCGCCCAAATTCTCAAAGAATTCCGCCTTTTGCGGCGAGTCCACGAAAGCAAGCACCGAGACAACCACATTCACATCAAAATCCCTTGCTATCATCTCCACAAGATACGGGTCTGCAACCACAATGGAATCCACCCCTATATCCACCAGTTTCTCTATGTACCAGTGGTTTATCCTGTAACCTTCAGGCGTGAGCTGGCGTCCGCCCATGCAGCTTGAATTCAGTACAAGCTCCATCCTCACACCGTTCTTGTGGGCATATTCTGTCTGCGCCGCGATATCCTCAAGCTGCGGGGATGCAAGATTGCTCCTGCCCGTGCCGATATAGTCAGGAGAGCCTGCCATGAATATGGAATATATCTTATCTTTTGCTGTCAATAATTCTTTAAGGCTGTTGATGTGCCCTGGCGAAGGGACAAAGAGCTTCATGGCTTTACCTGTTATTTGCAATCCTGATAAATGTTTTGCAGGATTTGGAGGTTGCCTGCAATATCTATTTATCTATTTAGTTTGATGATATTAAGTAAGGGGGAAAATTATGAATTGCGATATATGCGGTAAACCCACGACAAACATAAAAGGAATTTGCGATGGATGCACGAAGATAATGGACAAGGTCATAAGGGACATCGGTCCTGATGTCTGGAACAATATCGATGATTGCAGGTATATTTATCCGATGGTCAAGCGGGTTGCAGAAGGAAGCCTTCGGACGCAGGATATTGTGAACGAGCTCCTGAAAGGCGAAAGCGATTAAATCAGGATATCTTTATTTTTTTAACACAGCACTCGCGCCCTGCGATAATATCTATATCCGCCTCGCCGCATTCCGGGCACTTTATTATGGGCAGGAAAAAATGAAGCTTTTCAAAGAATTCGATAGGGCCGTTATATGAACATTTTTTGCAGTTTATTAAAGGCTTGACTATCTCGATATTATATCTTGCGCCCTCTGCCACGGTTCCCGCAGAAATTGTTTCAAAAATGAACTTCAACTGGTCGGGATTGAGCGCAGTAAGTTCCCCTATCTCAAGGAAGACCTCTTCCACCTTTTTAGCATCATTTTTTTTGGCTGCATCAAGTACGGCATCTATAATGGCCCCGGCGATGGATATTTCATGCATCGCCGCTCCTGACCACTTCGATTTCTGCCTTTAACTGTATGCATTTTGCAGCGGCATAAAGAAGCGATGAGAAAGCGCAAACCGTCCCGATTCCCTCTCCAATAAGCGCGCCGTCCTTTTTCACCATTGCGGTGATATAAGTGTTTATCCCGACATCGGTTTTCATATCTTTTTTTTCAAGGGCGGTTAGAAGGTTATTCGCCTCTTCACCGGTATTTTTCCCTTTCCTGCACAGCTTAACAGGACATATCCTGCAGTATTCCTTGAATAATGCGCCCCATTTCGGTCCTGCCATCCCTGCATGCACTTCGGCTGCCACACCAGCGTAGGCGATGCAGCAGCGCAGCGCCCTGCCCAGAACGACCCCTTTTTCCTTTATCTCGCAGCACACCCTGTCATTCTTAAAGAAAAACCAGTTCTCAATCCCACGCTCATATTTCTCCTTTCCCGTATTTCTCTTGTCCTTGAGCTCTTCTTTTATTTTCGCAGCAAGCTCGGGCGCCCGCGGGATGGTTGCTGCTGTCCCGCATGTCGGGCAATAGGATATGGGACCCACTGCTATCTCCTTATCATCCTTGTCTATGAAAGCCACTTCTACGCCCCATGAATTGCGCCTGATTGCCACCCTGCCGCCGTTTTTCCAGACCTCGTTATACGCAGAAGCTACAGGCGTGACCACCCTGCCGTAGCCATAGATGTCAGCCACTTTTTCCATATCTATAATGCACTGCAGGGACTTCGTCAATTCGGATTCTATGTGTTTTGGGAAGAATCCTCCCTCTACCATGGCGAACAGGATTGCGGGCGGCCATGTGATGCCTTCTCCCTCCCCCACGACATTCCCTTTGTCATCAATTATCTTCGAATAAACCCCGTCAGGCCGCTCCCATGTCACGGCTTTTCCTCCCAACCTGGAAATCTCCTTTAACACCTTGTGGGTTGTGCCGCAGTTGCCGTCCTCTATCCGCAGCTTCCCTTCGAGGTTTTTCCGTACAAGTTCTACGAAATCCATAACTATCGTTAGAAATATTACGAACGTTTTCTACTTAAAGTTTATTAATGTTTTTTGATGATGACTTTGATGCGGCCTTCCGACTCGGTTATTTCCAGAACCTCGTGATGATGGGTCTTGCACCAGCCTGAAATAGTCTCTTTTCCTGTAGGATCATCGATTATAACTTCCAGTTTTTCACCGGATGGTACCGTTTCCAGTTTTTTCTTCGTATAGAATAATACAAAGGGGCAGACCTTGCCCTGAAGATTCAGGTATTCCATGAGAATCTCTATGATTGATTATTATATTAAATCTTTATCTGGCTTAGGCGGAGTTAGAGATTAACCTAAAATTCCCCAAGCGTTCTCTGCCCCTTATCCTCGACAAGATTGGCCACTCTTACCCCTACCCTTCGAAGACTGAGATGATATTCCGCCATGAAGGCTGTCGCTAGCTCACGCGCTGTCGCTTTAATAGTATCCGGGTCTTTTGCAGGCGCGCCCAGCGTATGGGTTTTGGTGTGGGTTTTAAAATCTGTGGAAATTGCCACAAAAGTGACTGATTTGAAGCTGAGTTTCCTTAATTCCAATTTCTTATAAACCTCATCCGAAAGTTCATTGATAACTTCATAAATGAGGTTCAAATCCCTGGTATCTTCCTTAAGCGTGGTTATGCGCCCGATTTGTTCCGTGCCTTCACGTTCAACAACAGGCGAATCATCTATGCCCTGTGATGCCTGTTTTAGCCATACTCCTTTTGCCTGCCCGAATTCCCGGACGAGTTCATCCGCGGAGAGTTTTGAAAGCTCGCCGATGGTCTTTACTCCAAGTTCGTTCAATCTCTCCCCGGTCTTTTTGCCAACACCTGTAAGGTCTGTGATTTTAAGGGGCGTCAGGAATTGCAGGATTTCGCCGGGTTTCACGACTGTCAATCCATCGGGTTTTCGAAAATCCGATGCTATCTTGGCAATGAGTTTATTCGGCGCAGCCCCGACCGAGCAGGTCAGTCCCACTTTTTGCCTGATTTCCTCTTTTATTCGCAGGGCGACTAATTTCGCTTCATCAAAATCAGTAACTTTGCCTGTGATGTCGCAAAATGCCTCATCCACGCTTTCCTGTTCAAGCGAAATGCAATGTCCGCGCACTATCTCCATTACTTCATCCGAGATACTGCGGTAAAGCTCCATATTGACGGGCAGGAATATAGCATCGGGTTTTAGTTTTTTTGCATGGGAAATGGGTATTCCTGCTTTTATCCCGAATTTGCGCGCCCCGTAGTTGCTCGTGCTCACGGCGCCGCTGTCCCCGCCGCGCCCGGAATATACGCAGATAACCACAGGTTTGCCTTTGAGTTCGGGGTGTTCCCGCTCCTCACACTGGGCGAAGAAATAGTCCATGTCAACGTGGAGGATGATTCTTGGGTTGGGCATTAATATAAGCAATGGCGGTCAGGGGATATAAATCTGGCTTGCATGTACTAACGTTTTTAAGGTTGAAAAGTTATCTTTTGGGTATGATACCTGGAAGTAAGCAAGCTGAGGATATGAAATCGCGTAAAGATGGAACAATACCTCCTTTTCATCCGGATTTGCAATCAGAAAAGCATGTACGTTGTAAACATTGTGGTGAAACCTATAAGGAAAAAGAAATAAAGTGGGATCCAAAAAGTGGCAGGTGGGTCTGCAAGCATCATCCCAAATGTGATGGCTCGGGTTGGCTTCCATTTTAAAATTGGTTTTTCTTCTTTTGTTTGTGCCAACGTGTGCGATTAATGGATAGTTATATTAAGAATATGACAGAGGAAAAAAAAGAAAATAGAATAATTAAAATATTGAAAATGATTCATGAAGCTCTGTTTTCGCCATCTCCGGACGATGAACTGTATAAACCATCAAAGTTATTACCAGGAATGGTTTTTTATTATTTGATTACAATTATAGTTGTGATTGTGGTTATCTATCTGGTGTTAAAATACATTGGTTTCGATTGGAGTTCATTGGGGTTTTAATAAAAGTAACGGTCACTTAACTGCATAGAGTTTGAAACTGCTGACGAAATAGGAGGCGTTGGCGGGTTTGAATGAGATGATACGCATGGGAAGGAGATGCTCGACGGAGTTGGATGCGGAGATGTTGATGGCGGTGAGGTAATGTAAACTTATGCGGTTGCCCTGGATATTATTATCTTTTTATCCTGCACGGAGAAGTTCACTTCGGTTCCTTCCCGTATGGAAAGGGCATCGGCTATTTCCTTGGGTATTCTGACCGCGATACTGCCTCCGAGGTTGAAGGTTTTGCGCTTGAAAAGATCTACAAGCATGTCATGTTCTTTTTCATCTATCCATTCATCTTTGCACTGAGGGCAGACCTCAACAGTAGCCCATACGCCTTTTTCTATCTCCTTACGTTCTTTTCTCATCTCTGTTTCGCACAGGGGGCATTTCGTCATATTTTATTCCTCTATTGTCAATATATAAATCGTCCCGCTTCTAACGGTGTAAACGAAGCGTATCCTTGCGTCTCCAATTTCACTCTGGATTATTCCGATCTCGCCATCTTTGTTGCATTTTTTTATCTGTTTACCTATTTTCAGGTAATGCCGTACTTCATCGGTTTTCATCTGGAAACGTTCTTTTAATCGGTTGGAAGCATGTATCGTGTATTTTATTGGAGCTGTATGAAAATCGATCAATTAGTATCAGTATTAATTGGATACTGATGGTATATTAATTTATTCTATCGGTTCAGTAGGGCATCGGCGCAAAAGCTTGAGGATGATTTGCTTGAATTGCGCCATTCACTTCCCCTTCCTCATCCTCTCCACTTCCTCCTTCCCCGGAATCCGGAGAACAAAACATCCGTGGCAGGGCTTCACATACGGCATGATGATAAAATCCCCATCCACAGCTATCGGAATCGGTGACACTCCTACCAAATAATTATCAAAAATCTTAAAACCCGCTTCGACATAATATATCTCCTTGAAATTTTTCTTTATGTACTCGGCGCACTCCTTAAAAGAACTGTTGGGCAGCAGAATCTCATAATTCATCTCGTCAATGCAGCCCATGACTTCACCCCGTCGATTTGCGCCCGCAGCGGCGTTGGGTTATGCACAGCCCTTGCTGCAATGATAACCGAATCCCCGCTTGCCTCGATGAGCGGTTCGATTTCCTTCCCGAAGATAACTGCCACGGTTTTTGCTTTTGAGAGGGATTTTACTGTGGCGAGATACGAAATCCCGCTGTCGCTGTGTATGAACACGAAGCACAGGTCAAAGTCCATTTTCTTCTCGGCAAGAGCGCCGATGCACCTGTCAAGGTCCATCACCTTTTTGATATAATGTTTTTCAGGGTCAGAATTCAGGAGCAGGCTTATTGCGGCTTTATTCCCGGCGGCAGTCACCTCAAAACCTTCGAGGTTCAATTTGTTGGCGATATACAATGCTACCGCCGTCTGCACAGGCAGTTCAGGGCATCCCATCAATAGAAGCGCTTTCATATCGTATTCCTCTCCTTTGATTTCTTATAATATTCGATGCGCTGGTTCAGGACGCACCCGCCGCCGCGTATCCCCCCGATTGGGTTTTTCGGTACACCCATCGAGTTCATACAGCGCGCCATCACAGCCGCGCCCCGCGCCAGCCCGTCGTCCACGAACACCACGTGGTCTTTGGGTTCTTTGAAAATCCCGAGTTTTTCTACGCTTTTCAGGATAAGGTGAGGTTTGCAGCCAGTGATTGCAGCTCTTCCTGTTAATCCTATGGATGTTTTGTCTGAGATGAGGTTATTATCCATACCAATTTTCACGAGCCGTTCAACCATCATAGCCGAGACAAGGTCGAGAGTGGCGAACATTGTTTTTAATCCGTGCTTTGAATATATTTCCGAACCAATATCCGTCAGTTCTGGCATAAGGCTTCCGTTCACGCCCACATCGCATCCGATAAGTGTAACGCCTATTTCCTTCGCTGCCGCCGGGTCAACCGGCACGCTTCCGTACCTGTTCCTGTCCACCGGCACGACTTCAATAGTTATCAGCGCATGAATGTTCTTTGCGTATTTTTCAATGGCGCTGCTTTTTGTAAGCCATATACTTCGTTCTTTCGTGTCATGAAATAAATCAAGCGCTGCCCCGTATCTTTTATCCACAAGCCCGGTGCCTTTTATAACGGCGTCAGGAATCGCGCCTGCATAACCGCACAGGTTTGCGATAGTCCTGGCATACGGTATATCGCTATTGGTAATCCGCCCTTTCAGCGTAGTTCCGAAGTCCATTGAAAAAACAGGGTTCCTGAAATCCACGCCTGCCCATTTCGCGCCCTCTTTGATACCCGCTGTTGAAAGTTCCCCTTCCATTTCGTTTGCCACGATTTCCACCCCTGTCGAACCAACTGGCGGGAGAACACCGCCTACTGCTCCTGTAAATACAATCTTATCAATAAGTGTATGGTCTTTAAATTTTACAGGTATGTTATCAATAGACATGGCAGGCACCATCTTTTTTGGCGGGATGCCTGCAATAAGACAGCCGTCGGCAAGCGCTTTTATGAATTCCCCGACTTCATGCGGCGATGAAAATCCAGCCACAACGCCCGTTGACCTCACTGCGAAATCAAGGTCTGTTGTTATATCAAGATTTACAGCGTTATGCGATTCGAGGAGTGTATCGCGGACAAGTTCAGATATCGATTCCCTCGTCAGCGACACGCCGCTCAAGGTTGTGCCGAAAATCCTCTCATTCGGTTTGGGTTTCCTCACATCCCGTGTCATTTTCACGGTCTTATTCAAAAGCCGCGTGCGCCCGTCCTTCATGTTCGTTGCTGTCAGGATGCATTTGGTTGTAGTGTTTCCCACTTCAATGGATGCCACAATGAAGAACGGGATGAACTCAGCCATCTTGAGGTCTCCCTTGAGTTCGGAAGGAAAAATGGGCTGGCTTTCTGCAATTTTTGGTTTTGTACCGAAAAAGCAGCCGAGTATGAATTTAATCGGGTTTTGCATATTCACCAGTTCTTAATTTCCACTGAATGCGGCGCAGCACACCTCGCAATGTCTGAACCTCTCGCCCTGTTAGTTCAGCCCGTCCTAATATTCTCTGTAGCATAAGCTTTGTCTTGTCTTCTTTATGTTCCTTGTATTCGATATCATCGAGTACTTCATCAATGTGCTCATATAAAAGCTCGACATCAGAATGGTCTGCAAGATACCTTTCTCCGCCCTCGATATCGCTTAATTCGTAAAGCACAACGGCTACGGCATGGGATAGATTCATACTTGGATATTCGGGGCTTGTGGGGATATTTACAATGATATCGCATATTTCAAGCTCCTCATTACTAAGACCGGCGTCTTCCCTGCCGAAGACGAGCGAGACTATCCCGCTCTTTCCCGATAGTTTATCTTTTAACTGCCCGGGACTATAAGCAGGCATCCGGAAGTGCTTGTTATCGGTTTTTCCATGAAGCCCTGTCATGCCAACAACTGTATTTGAGCCGGAAAGCGCATCTTTTAGCGAGAATTCAATCCTGGCATTCTCTATTATTTCATAGGCATGTACCGACATCACGCGGGCGGGCATATCAAGCTCGCATGGATTCAGGAGTACAAGCTTGCTGAATCCGAAATTCTTCATTACACGGGCTACGGAGCCGACATTGCCGCTATAGATAGGTTCAACGAGGACTATGCGAAAGGTAAGTGAGGGCATGTATTGAGACTTAATCGTTTCTTGAACACTTTTATGTTTTGCTCGCCTGCCCCTATAATTGCTCAGGGTTGTTCGGAGGGCTTATCGATGTGCTTGTGATGGGCGTGGTGCTGGCGTATGTTTATGAGAGGATGAATAAACGTGATTCAGGGTAAAGCAGGACTTATCCCAAACAAAGCAAAGAAATCGGCAACAATTACCCAACATTATTTCATCAATCTTTTCAGCCATTTCATTTTTCTTTCCTCGATTTACTATATGATATAATGGCAATAATGGCAATGGCTACGATAATCAAAACTATGATAACATTCAACTCATTCAATATAACATTTTCTATATTTACAGAACAAATATTTTTTTCATTTACAGGATAACCCTTTCCATTTCCAGTATTGATTACATAAGTAGCAGAGTAATCACAACTCCTCATCACATAATCATAATCTGCATTGTTGTACGTAATGTCAATATTTGAAGTTATCTCATAACGTGCAAAATTTGGAAAAGCCCTCAAACAAACACTATGTAGATTATACTCAGAAACACTACCTGGAAAAATAAGAGCTCCCTTATTGTACCACTTTGTAAATCCACACGTATTGATTTCGGCTGCATTTATTGTTAAAGTGGGTGATTCTGAATAATATGAATCAAACGCAGAAAGATTCGTAATTTTTGCAATCCCTACGCTATATCTTATCGGCACTTCCTTACCTAAGTTTTCCAACTTTATGACTGGCGTTATCACAGAACTGTTGCCATCAACACCAAGCTCTCCAGAAAGAGATATAGATAATGCTATTGGTGGATTCGCAAATAAATATACATACTGTAATATTGCAAACAATGACGCCAATCCAACAATAATTTCCGCTATTCCTTTCATCTTTTCAAAGCTTTTCATACTTTCATCTTCTCGATTTTTGCCCAGCTTTGCCTCATCAATGTCACTGGAGGCTTTCATAGCTTTATCAACGGCATTCGGTGAGGCACTGACAAATAATTCTGTGGGTTTTATCTTTTTGTTTTTCTGAAAAACCTTTGGTTTTTCTCCCATAATTATACCTTACATTTTCTCAATCTTCTTAACACTCATCATCGGGTAATCCAGTCCCTCATCATACGCCAGTTCCACCGTGGCTATGATATTTTTATACAATACCTGCAAACTCACATGCAGCATCCGCCCTTCCAGTTCACAGTACCCAAATTTTGGATTCTGCTTTTTCCCGACCATCTCGCGGTCAATGGAAACACTCACGCTTCTAACATGAGGCTGGACTCCGATGCTATCCTCTATTATTCTTTCAAGACCATCAACGGTATCGACATTTATTGGCGTTCCAATGAACTGGTGGTACAGCGCGCCGAGCTTGATACCGGCTTCAAACACAGCTATATCGCGTTCATTAATTTCTGACATAGAATCTCCTTCCTAGCGGGCTCAGGATGTAGGCAAAAATCATAATAAACAGGAGCAATGACGTTTCTTTTACCAAACCCGGATAACCCAGATAAAAAACCGCAATATCAAAAACAAGCACTATCGACATTGGCGCAAGGATAACGGGTTTTTTCAATTTGGGATAATCTATGTTGCTTATCATAAGCAAAGATAAGCTCACAAGCAGAAGAATAAAAACATAATCAAAATAACCTACATAATCCCTGATGAGAAGGAAAAGAGCCACAACAAACCCTCCCGCCGTTATGGGAATCCCTTCAAAACCGTCCTTTTTCCCGGCGACATTGAACCTGGCAAGGCGCAGTATGCCGCAGGCAAGGAATAGTCCTGAAAAAATCCATGCCATATATCCTGTATTGGCAAGAAAAACGAATGCTAAAAGCGCAGGCGCCACACCAAAAGCTATCACATCAGCAAGCGAGTCAAGATTTGCGCCAAGAACCCCGAATCCTGAGTAACGCGCCACTGCGCCGTCTGCCCCGTCTGCTATTACTGCAACGAGAACCAGCACAAGCGCGCTATCGAACTGTCCCCTGACCGTCATTATTATCGAGGCAAACCCGAGGAGCGCATTAACAAGCGTAATGACATCAGCAGGTTTTATAAGTTTCAGGATATTCTGTCCCATTCTTATCTCCTTATTACCCCGTTATTTTCTCTTTTTTCCTGGCGATTATCGTGCATCCGGCTTTGACTTTGTCGTTCACTTTGATGATAAACACATATCCTTCGGGAATTATTACATCCACACGCGAGCCAAAACGTATCATCCCGATGCGCTCTCCCCTTTTAACATGACTTCCCACGCTGATGTACGAGACGATGCGCCGCGTCAGGATGCCTGCTATCTGTGTTAATTCAAGAACACTGGAATCAGTATTTATCACTACATGGTTTCTCTCGTTCACAAATGAATCCTTATTGAACGCGGGTATATAGCCGCCTGGCTTATAATCGATATTTGTTACCGTACCCGCAAGAGGCGCCCGGTTCACATGGACATTATGGATGTTCATGAAAATGCAGATTTTCTGGTTTTGTATAGATATCACTCTGCCATCGGCAGGAGAAACCGCATCATCCTCGTCCCCGGTTGGAGAACGCTCCGGGTCGCGGAAGAATATGAAAAAAAAGAGCGTCAGAATTGCGCCGATAACGAATGCGATTAACAATATATAAAAAACCAATCCCGTGAAACTCTTCGAAATATACCCCACGGCGAGGGTAAACAGCATCATCCCGCCTATCCATGATAAGGAGCCTTTAGCCGGCATGCTTGAAAGCCCCCTGTACAAGGTTCAAGATACCGTCAATCATGTCGATGATTTCAGGAAGTATTTTCAGCACCACATATGCGATTATAAATAATGCGACAAGGGAGCCTGTTTTTGCTATCACGGTATGCGCGATATAGAAACTCGTATCCGGGTCGCCAAACCATGTCATTCCATAGGCGTCAACCACGAAAACATTTCTTATCAAATTCAATCCGTATATTACAGGGACCGAAATGAGAAAAGCCGGAGCTATTCGTTTGAATGGGGCATTGGCGCTTGTGATTATCCCGATAAACAATGCAATGCTTTCTATTGCTGTGCATGCAAGGATTATTTCGACTTTATAGCCATTGACCGCAATCAGGTTCCAGTCAAGCCTTGTTATCGTTACCCCGAAAACCGAGGCAAGCCATATGGTCTGGTCGGCTACGGTTGAAATTATCCATGTATTCATTGCCGGGATTTCTGCAAAGACAAAATATGAAAGCCCGCCTATGGCAGCAGCAGTGGTCATCATAAATATGGAGGAAATGGTGCTTGTGCCGTTAATATTCCCGAGAAGGCTTTTGTCCCGCCGTATCAGTATAAAACCAATAAAAACACAGAAAATGGCTGCAAGTACGGTCAGGGCTACATTGACATAATCCCCCAATTCATAATAATGTGACCACTGTAAAACCCAGTGGACTGAAAAAAGCATCCAGCCAGTACCCGTAAGCGGGAGCTTGAATTTATTATTGCGGGGAATACCTGAGGCTATGACAAGCAATCCGAGTGCCAGCCAGATGATGTTTTCTATGATGATTTCTATCATATTGCGCTACCTTAAACCAGTGTTTTAATCAATGAAGAGATGTCTTTTATATGGAACTTATTTTTTTTTGTCAGAATATCCTCTACAAGCTTATTAAATCTCTCGTTGTCCCTGATTTCACGCACAAATGCTTCCAGAACCATATCGTTAGATAAAAATCGGGCAAGCATGGCAAGCGTTGAAAAATCGAATTCTTTTTTCCATCGTTTCTCGAAGCTGGCAAGAGCGTTATTTCCTGAAATGGCGCCGGATAATACTTCTGCCGCAATTTCCCCGGAACGCCGTGCATAAAATATCCCTTCGCCCTCAAACGGTGATACGAATCCTGCTGCATCGCCTGCAAGAAGAAATCTATTGGAGAATGTTTTTTCAGCAGGTTCAAGCGGTATCAAACCCCTCTCGCCTGGAATATCCGGGTAACCGTTAAGCGACGAAGTACCTGTGAGCACATGGTTCTTTTTTGGCGCGCTCCACGAGTAACCGCCACGCATCAGGTTCATTTCAAAATAATCATCAGGTTTTGCATCTTTTTTCTGCTGGACACAATAGGCATATTTCTTCGCGCCGCCGCAAAGACGGCTTAAATCCGACACACCCGATGCAACGATTGCATAATCTGCGACTATTTGCCCTTTCGCTGCCCTGATAGTAACAGAGGAGCCATTTTCCTCTAACGACAGTGCCATGTCTTTTTTCAGCCATGCCCCCGCATTAATGGCTTCATTCAGGTTAAAAGAATCAAAAGCTTCGCGGTCTATGGAATACTCAACCGCTTTCCTGTATGTTATTTCAGCCCTGATATCGCGAAATGAGAGCCGGACACCCTTCAACTCCCTTTCTACATACGCATCATCTACCTTGTATTCCCCGGCATATTGCGCTGTCAGGATACCGGCGCATACCTTTTTTTTATCGCGCGGGTCTATTATCAGGGTTTTATGACCGAGTGAAGATAGCTTTTCAGCTGCGAAAGAGCCCGCAGGCCCCGCACCTATAACTGCGACATCATATCTCATGTGCGGCTCTCCCTGTTATTCCGCCAGTCAGCATATACGCAGCATCGAATGCAAGAAGGACTAATAAAGCGTTCAACCCCAGCATGTTCAGGATAACAAGTACCAGTACCCCCAGCTTAAGGATTAACCTGTACTCGAATATGAAATCCAGGAATTTCGGCATGTGCATTAAATCTCCCATCTCATCAAAGGATGCGAGCACCGCTATTAGCAGTACAAGGGGAGAGAGCTTAATCCCGTATAGGAAAACCACGGTAAGTATCGCGCCAAGACCGGAATAATGTCCGGCGCTGTTAATCTTGCCTGTTATCAGGTTCCCGAGGACGATGCCGCCGAAAAGAAGGGCGGCGCCTGTATCGGATATCATCAGGTACCCAATCAATAATCCATAAGCAAGGCCGGTGGGTATTGCGTAGATTTTACGGCTGAGGTTTTTATCCTCAATATCATCGGTAAGCTTGATCAATGAACCCGAAAGGAGACTTATAACCAGAAGCGTAAGTAAAGACACGCGCCAAATGCTACTTTCAGGAATTAAATAGCTTTCTGTCGGAGGTTCGGATAAATTCTTAACCTTTGCAGAATATCCAGATGGCACATGGACATCAATGACTTAAAATTCGAAGACGGCCTGATTACCGCAATAGCCCAGGATTATAAAACAGGCGAAGTGCTCATGGTCGCATTCATGGACAGGGAAGCGCTCAAAAAGACCATCGAAACAAAAAGAGGATATTATTGGAGCAGGTCAAGGCGCAAACTCTGGAAGAAAGGGGAAAGCTCGGGTCATGAACAGATTGTGCATGATATATTGATAGACTGCGACGCCGATGCCGTGCTGCTCAAAGTCGAACAAATAGGCGGCGCCTGCCATACAGGTTACAGGTCATGTTTCTATCGAACGATTGAAGGAGAGGTAATCGGCGAGAAGTTATTTGAACCTGACGAGGTTTATAAAAGATAATGAAAAAATGGTTAATTGTATTTTTTATTACTATTTTAGTCTCAGGCTGTATAGAAAAAGTTTCAATTCCAGGTCAACCGGAAAGTACGAACACCACAATTGATTCGGCACCAAATGCTACTCTCGTCCCCGGAATACCAGATAATACTTCAAATAATATTCCGGACATTATTGCAACCAAGACGCCATCTTCTGCCTCCAACAATGTTACTCCTGTAAATCCCTTGACTAAATATGAAAAATTCGTTTCATGGCTAGAAACAGATACAACAAATAAACATTCTTATACGGTGGATAATTCAAAATCTTATCAGGACCAGTATGTGTGTTCCCAATTTACAAAAGACTTCATAAAAAACGCCACAGATGCAGGATTTGAAGTTTATGCGGTAGGATTAACGGGCGCGGTAAAAGGTCAAAACGACTGGCATATGCTGGCATCTGTTGTTCTGGATAAGGAGCTTTATTTTGTAGACCCGCAGACTGACCAAATTTTAAAGAAAAATGATATGTTCCATGTATATGGGTACGAGTATGCATATTTCGGTAAAGACGTGTATATAGGCAGGAATAATGCAGAAATAATTATGCCTGTTTATTATCATCAAATAATAGGCCTGAACGGGCAGAATTATATCTATTTAAGGTAACCCCTGATGTACTGAAGCATTAAATCGATACATTTAAATCCTCAAAAAGACTTTTTCTTATTGGAGACTGTCATCCCGAGGGATGCCATCGATTTAAATGAACAAAAAAATAACTGAAATCCATCAAAAACGGCCAGCCTTGATAAATGGGGGAAAAAAAGAGGCTGAAGAACTTGAATCGTGGATGATTGAAGAATTCTTCGTCCCATATCAAGCATCATAGTCCTGGTCAGTTGAGGGAAAGTATGGAAGTAATGGGAGTTTGCAGCATCTGCGGGCGCCCGGGAAAGCTGTCCACATGCATGCTGTGCGGAAGCCTGGTTTGTTCTCAATGCCTGTCAAGAGAAGGGGTCTGCGTTAGATGTTCGCACGGCAGGTTCTATTCGGCTTCGAGAGCATAGAAATACCGGGATGAGATAGAATCGGTAATCGTCTTAAGGAGAAGGGGTTTTGATTTTTCATCTTCTGCAACAATACCCAGCACTCCCAGCGGTATTGAAGTGCTTGCATGGAACGGCCCGCCAGCAACTTCCCCCCAATCCTCGAACGCTTTCCTGAGGATATTTTTCATATTAAGCTCCATATTTTCAGACTCTGCGTATATATGAATTCTTGAAGCATCGACCGCGAACACAAGAGCTGTTGAAACCCCTTCAATGTCCAGCATGTATTTGCAGACTTTCGGAATCGTGCCCGGGTCCTTGACAAAACCCACGGTCGTAAAGAGATAAGCCCCTTTAATTATTTTGTTGTCTATAGCGCGGGAAAGATCGGCAAATGTCTCAAACCTGACAGAGGGATGTTCCAGGCTTAACAGTAATTCCATATCTACATATTTGTGGATATACCAGTATGCTTCGATATCCTCAAGCGTGAAGTTGGTTATCAAAGTCCTGGTTTTGTCCCTGATGGCAAAGAGAAGGAGGGTTGCCAGTCTTTTATCTATTGCCACACCAAGTTTTTTTAAATATTCAATCATTATGCTTGATGTGGTTTCAGTGGTTCTTATATCACGGTAAGCGCAGCGTATTCCTTCTATATTTCCAAGCGTATGCCCGATTACGATTGAAGGAGTGATTTTTTCGCCTGTTAACTCCGCTGGCATCAAATCAACAAAAGCCGTTTCGGTCTGTGACCGGGTGATTGCCTCGACTTTCGTCACATCGTCGCCCAATACATTGATAAGTGTCTTGTTCTGGATTACCCCTGTATAATATATATCGGCATCCATGTTGTAATATTCTGCTATATGTTTTAATGCAAGAGAGCTTGCCAGGGAGTCTGAATCAGGGTTGTTCCTGGTATAAATCGTAAGTCTCTTGCCTGGCTGTGATAACAGCTTTTTTAAAGCCCGCCGTTTCCAGAATGTAAAACTTTTGAACATTTTATCCTGATTTGGTTATTCTGTTGGATATATGTTTTGTAAAAATGCGCGGAGTGCATTGCATCAATTTATCAATGATGAAATCTCGTATGCGATTCCCTGACCAGATGTTCGTTTTCAAGCTTCTCGCGGGTCTTCGCAAACATTGCCTTGATTCGCGTTTCATCGCACACAGGGTCATCCTCAGCACACTCCCTGTTATCCCTGCATTCCCCTGCAAGGCGAAGGGCGCGCGCCTCAAGCGCAGGGAGCGTTTCTTTCAATGTATGTTCCAGCCACGCATCGTCCTTGGACAGCACTCCTACGAACATCGAAGAGAGAACATCGCGTTCTATGGTTTCAAGCCTTTTCCTTGTACTGACAGTTCCCATTGAAAAGTATTTTAATTTATTGAAATATAAAACTTGGCTTAATCGCTGCGACATGAGTTATGATATTTCTGCAAGACCACTTTTTAGGGAGCTTGGGGTATCTAATAAGCGTTCGGTAAGCGCACTTGTGCGTGTCGCTTTAGGACGGAGGGCAATCTTCATGACTTTGTGAGTGATGCAACGGCGATACGTTGCCCTTGCAGAGCGTGTTTGCGCCTTTCTGTCTTGTAAAATTGAAAGACTTATGCTTAGAAAAGTTGTGGGAGGTTAAGAGGTTGATGATTTGAATAATGTGCCCCCAATAACTTCAGACATGTTAAGCTTGGAGGAATTGAAAGATTTAAGTATAGAATATAATCCTGATTTATGGTTACGGCTGGCATCCGAGGATTACATAACCACTCGTATATTGATGCTTTCTGATCTTTATAGATTAGGGGCATACCACATGCAGCAGGCAGTCGAAAAATATTTAAAAGCCTTCATTTTGAAACATTACGGGATAAATGGCAAGTATATTAAAGGCTATAGAGATACTGAAGGGAAAGAAATTGTATTTAAGAACCATGATTTAAAGAAATTATTGGAATGTTGTCAAGAAAAGGATGAATTCTTCAAGGAAGATGGTGTTGGGATTCTTATTGATATATTATATAATTTTAACGAGGTAAGATACCCTTCTAAAGTGACAACAGATTTAACTACAGGAGAACCTGAAATTCTTTTTTACTTGGATTACTTTGTAAAAAAAGTAAGAGAACTTGTAAATGCCAATATTAGCGATGATTTGATAGGTCGGCTCCAGTCAGGACCCCTTTATTTTACTAAAGAGTTTAACTTTGCTGGTGGCATGGGATTAAAGGATTGGGGGAAATACTTTTTTTATGGAAATAATAGCTTTAAAAAGCACTGAAGGAAAATATTTCATAATCCATGCAAGGTGGTTTTCATAGATATATTATATCTTGACATAACTACCAACACGAATTAAAACAACCTCTAATTTTCGATAAGTATATTTGCTTTGGATTCTTATTAACGCCCACTTCCAAGAAAGTGGATAATTTCTAAAAAAAGGGATGATTACCTCTACAATCGCCTAATAGCGATAATCCACTGGTGGAATGAACTGGGCTCGTGGTCTAGTTGGTTATGACGTTTCCTTGACATGGAAGAGATCCGGAGTTCGAATCTCCGCGGGCCCATTTATCAGGATTTTTTTGATATGCTTTTACTTGCCAAAAATAAAAATGCGAAAGTAAATTGGCGATTTACAACCGAAGATGCAAGGATAAAGTTATCCAGACTTTCAGACTTTTGAGAGTTGATGTGACATTAGGTATGTGTGGGTTTCGGTCGCAGCTGCGCGATCCAAACTTCCGCCAATGCAACCAAACATACCTGCGTCGTGTGGTAACATCGCTCGAAAGCGTCCATGTCCTCACGCATCTCCCGAGACGGCCCCGATATCGCGCCGTCCTCTTGAACGGCATCGAGAAGAAGCTCGACCGACAGTACGAACTTGACATCCGGCTCCTGTTGGTCGAGAAGGTGGCAAATCAGGAACTCGCCACCCAGATCGAAATCTCCGTCCAGCATGCTGGCAAGCGTGAGGCTTGTTAGATGGCGGCTTAGCCAGGGACGGTATGACGCAAGAATGCCCGAATCAGATGTCCAGCCTAACGCTAGGGCGTAGATTACTGCATGTGTAATGTCGTACGCATCCTCATTGGAGAAGTATAGCGGATCACACGCACGACCAAGCAAGGTCCGCGATAACTCCTCCTTCATATCCCCAAGGGCATTCGCCTCCCCATGGAGATAACGGACCATGTGGAACTCCAATTGTCTCATCGGCGTCCGCTCTTTGGCTTGAGCGAGGGGATGGCGCAAGAGCTCGACCAACTCATCGTGGAAGCGAGATTGTCTGCCAGTGAGCTGTTCTAACAGGAGAGGCGCCATGAGTCCGATCGAATCGGTCGCGTGCATTCTGAAGCTCTCTACGAGTCCCTCCCAGTCGAGGTGGTCCGCAAGCTTCTCAGTCATGCGCCTAGCCCATGGAACAAAGGGGGAGCCCAACTCAACGTGCTCTGGCCGAGTGAGCATGAAAAGGATCAGAAACATCTCTGTCAGTGGCTTGAAGCGATTGTCAAAGTCTGCTCGGTCCTTGCATGCTGGCAGTAGGCTGAACTTTGGAAGACGCTCTTCAAGCCACCTGCAGAGCGAATGCCCCACCCGTTCACACCGATTCACGTCGATGTTGGGAATCGACGGTATCAAATTGATTGCTTGCCTTGAAACGCCTACAGTGTCGCGCACGCGCGTCAGGGTCGGATACAACGGCGTTTCTGGCCTACACGCGATATGAAGCCCCCAGTAGGCGTTGGCGCAGACCAGGAGGTTGGCGCGTGTCTCGATACCCTCGTAGAACTCCAAATATCCAATGAGGCCGTCACTCCGAAACATCCTGGCTAACCACGCAACAAGTTCCTGCGACCGCTCCCGCGCGATACCAAGGAGTGCTGCTGTAAGAAGTGCATATCCCGCACGATTGATATCACAGGTACGTGCCGATTTGACGAGGTGAGCCTCAACGACCGCCTCGATAGATCGTTGCTCTTGCAAGACAACGAGCCTGCTTCCAAATTCGGTAGCGCTAAGTGCAAACCTCGCAATCTCGTCAATATCGACCCAAAGAACCGGACGACTGTTAGACGAGGAAGGCAGACAATCTGCTTTTTCCTTGCGACCCATGGCGCGGAGAAGGGCTCCGACGAGCGGTGCGTTCTTGACTGAGGCGACCGAAATGCCTTGGTCATTGAAGCATTGTGCGAAGGTTAGGTAAGTCGCAAACACACGTTCTCGGGCGTCCTCATCAGGGAGGCAAAGCCCACCGATTAGCAGGTTGACGGGGTCCGAAGCGAGGGTTGCCTTGACGACTTCTAAGTCTGAGTTGTGGAGCGAGGCGGCCCAGGCTTCATACCGGCTCGTAGCCCAGTCCACGAGCACGGTAGAGCTCCCATCCAACATTCCGAGAGCGTGCGCATGGTGCGCGATGCGAAGGCACAGAGCCGCTACGTCGGGAAGCGCAGGAGTTGACCGTTGTGCTTCTAGACGAAGGCCGCGCTCAACAATCGCGCGCATGTCAAGACCTCTGCGCAGTTTGGTCTTAAGCAAGATTCACTCGGGCCTCTGAGGGTGGTGGTTTTGGTGTAGGTGTTCTCCACCAAGACCATCTCCCATAGATCGCTAATATCCTGATCGACCCCCAGATGAATGGTAGTCCCATCATCGCTCGCCCGTTCGTCACCACCAAAGCCTCTAACTTTGCGAGTTCAGCCTTGACTTCCTGGTCGATGCCAGAAAATCCCCCCTGAATTTCGACCAATTGTGTAAACTCCGCACGCTTCGACTTAATTAATTCTGGAAGGCTGCTTCCTGTCGTGTCCATTGGCATTAACATAACAAAGCTCCTTTCTGTTCGAATTTAGTGTTGGTTTTGTAGGCATCGAAATCACTATCTCTTTCTTCTGCCCGCAATGGCATATAACGGCTGGGCGTATATATATCTGTTGTCTTTGAACTCTTGTGCCCCACCACCTCCTCGATATACCGCAGGTCTGTACCGCATTCAAGTAGATGCGTAGCGAAGCTATGCCTGAGAGAATGCGCCGTGACGTCTTTCTCGATGTTCGATTTTTTACAAGCATTTGAGAATATCTGTTCAAATGACCGAGTTGTTATATGGTTTTCTTTATCTTGACATGGAAATAGCCATCTTGATTGACCATATTTCTTCAGGTATTTCCTTATCGTTTCCAACGCCACATCCGAAAGTATCGTGTACCTATCCTTTCTCCCCTTTGCACTTTTTAAGTGAACGAGCTTTCTTTCAGCGTCGATTTATTCGTACCTTAACTTCACGACCTGACTCACACTAAACCCGTAGAATATATGGGCATCAGGATTTCTCTGTGTTTTATGTTGCTAACCGATGAAAGCATTTGAGAAATCTCAACACCGTTCATCACAACAGGCAACTTTTTGTCTTTCTTTGGTCTTTTGATATCATAAGCAAAATTTTTCTTTAAAATCCCACCATAATAAAAATCCCATGAATCAGGATTAAGGATTAAAACCCTTTAAACCTGACAACTTCCCTGATATCCCGCCGTGGGCTCCTGAACTTATTCTGCGGATGCTGCGTATCGCTGTAGCCAAGAGCAATTCCGATTATAATCGACAGGTCTTCCGGGATTTCCAGTTCTGCTCGGATTAGCTCAGGGTAAGATACCAGCATAAAAGCAGGTATCGAGCCGAGATTATATTCCTGTGCCTCTAACATAATACTCTGGGCCAGCATTCCGATATCGAATACCGACCAGGGCGTGAGGGTGCGGTCCATGCACAGGTAAACGACAACCTGCGCCCCGAAAAACTTAGAGTTCGCCTCGGAAAATGCCTGTCTTTGGGCTTTGTCATCGCGTTTAATTCCAAGAAGACCAAAGCGTTTCGCCCCCAATTCCTCAATGCGCTTTTGATGGGCTGGAGGCCAGAGTTCGGGTCTTGGTAAATCCGATTGACGGGGCACATCGATCTTAAAATTTGAAAGATAACCCTGCCGCAGCCTTTCCAGAGCCTCCCCGCCTGCAACGAATATCTCCCACGGCTGGGTATTTGCCCATGAGGGCGCGCGGGTTGCGGCTTCCAGTATCTTGAGAATCGTTTCCTGGTCAACAGGGTCAGATTTAAAGGCGCGGGTGGAATAACGGGAATTCAGGGCTTCCGTGACGTTCATGAAAATATCTCCTTTTTCCGACCGAAGGCCGGAGTGTTTCTGTCATTGAGTGTGTTATATTTTTCTCATATCGGCTTAAAGGTTTACCCATCCGGATTCATTCTTGCAAATGTCTGCATCCTTTTGATGCGATTTCTTCGCACATAATTTTAAATATCTGAGTTTGAATTAAACATCTCTTCAACTTTTATGAGATTTACCATGAACTCTAACATTGATAAAAAAACGCAGAGAGACTACAAATGGACTGCCCTTACCGTAGCTTCTCTCGGAATGCTTGTCGGAATCCTCAATGCCAGCACCCTGATAATCGCCCTTCCAACCATGATGGTCAAGCTGAACACAGACCTCTTCGGGATAATGTGGGTGCTTATCAGCTACATGCTTATCATGACCATACTTGCGCCCGCGTGGGGCAGGCTTGCAGACATCCACGGGCGGAAAAAGCTGTACGTTTACGGGCTGGCAGTGTTTACAATCGGCTCGCTTCTCTGCGGTTTATCCGCTAACATTGGCCAGCTTATCGCTTTTCGGGTACTACAGGCTGTGGGCGGGTCGATGCTCGTGGCTAACGGCACAATAATAGTAACCGATGCTTTCAAGCGGGACGAACTGGGAAAAGCAATGGGAATTCTCAGCATGATAATGGCGGCAGCATTTGTTATTGGCCCCATATTGGGAGGTTTCCTCACATTGATAGACTGGAGGCTGAATTTCTTTTTCAATGTCCCCATCGGTATCGTTGTCACAGTGTGGGCTCATTTAAAACTAAAAGAAGTTGCGGTACTTCCGAAAGGGGAAACATTCGACTTCAAAGGAATGATATTATTTACTATCGCCTTCATCACGTCTATGATTTACCTCACTGCAGGATTTGTTCTCGGTTTGACATCGCGTCCAATGCTTCTGTCGCTTTTTATCGCGATTATAAGTTTTGCAGCTTTCCTGCGGGTAGAAAAGAGGGCAACCTATCCGCTGATGGATTTGAATCTTTTCAAGAATAAAATCTTCTCTTACGGACAGTTAAGCGCCCTTCTTAATTCCATAGCCAGGGGAGCGGTAATGATTCTCCTCATACTTTTCTTCCAGGGCCCCTGGGGCTATGACCCCCTTATGGCAAGCATACTCACAATTCCTCTTGCAATCGGTCTTGCGATTACAGGCCCGATAGGCGGGGTGCTATCTGATAAATACGGCTCAAGGAGCATAAGCACAATAGGGCTGGTTATATCCTTAGTCGGCCTCCTTGGTTTAGCGACTATGCATTACAATACCCCTTACTGGATACTTGCAGTATGGATGTTTATCAACAGTTTCGGTTCCGGGCTGTTCCAGCCCCCGAATACCAGCGCCATTATGTCGTCGGTTGCCCCGGAGCGGCGCGGTGTGGCCTCATCCATGAGAGCGTTTTTCAATAGCGCCGGCATGGTGCTGAGCATGGGAATAGCTTTTCCGCTGATTATGGGAACTATTTCTCTTCCTGCGATGATGGATATGTTTGTCAGGGGCGGTGCAAGCATGCCTGTAGCTGTGCAGGAAGCCTTTACCGGAGGTATAGCCGCGGCATTTATCCTCTCTTCGATAATCACCGTGCCCGCAATTATTGTCTCAGCCATGCGTGGAACGGGAGATGTACAAAGTAAATAAACAGTCTCGTTTATTACAGGAAATATAAAATCACAGGAAGCATGATTACCCCCATAGCATGTGTTTTCCTTATTTTCGCATATGAAGCTATCATCCCGACTGATGTGGATATTAAAAACACAATAAACCCGAACCAGCCGGTGAACATGAACGCCATTACCGAAAGCCCGATTAAGACCGCCGCGCATAATTTTGAATAATTTATCCGTGACAGGAACCCTGAAATCTTGTCTCCAAGATAAATGGTCGTATAATATGAAATCACGGAAACATAAACGATAACAATTAATAAGACAATAATAACGGAAAAATCCCATTCGTTTACATTGACAAGTTTATCAATCGAAACCATTGCGCCGCTTCTTGCCTTTCCGATGATATACAGGGCAACCAGGCTAAAAACCGCATTTGCCGTATTGGCGCTGCTTATTGATACCATAAATTCTTTTGAGGAATCCGTATCCTTTTCTTCGCGAACTAATAGCCTTGCAATTATTGTGCCAACCGTCGATGACACGCCCGGAAGCCATGCCACGAATGAACCCGCCGCGCTTCCTGTGACCATGCCCCGCACAATCCTCTTCGCCGGCAGCGCAAACCTGCATGTTTTTTGCTGTGGCGGGATTTCGGATTTTGTCATGAGGCTGATAACAAGCATGGATGCGCCAAATATCCCTGAAAGAAGAGGAAGGAGGATAGACGGCTCGCCAAATGTTACAAGAGGCTGCATCAGCGCCGCATTATCAAATGCAAATATCCCCAGCATGCCCGAAATAAAAAACAGGAGGACGGCATATAACTTGAATTTAAGATGCACGAGCGACCCCTGGCCTTCCACCTGCTCGCCGTTTTCGGTGGCTATCATCAGGATTACTATCAAAACAAGAATCCATCCGATATACGGGCTTATTGTTCCGTAGATATTCATGAAGAAAAAAGCCAGAGGAAGCGCCATTATTAAAGATACTACCACTGCGCCGGCGCTCCCGATAGCGGAGAGACGCACAGCTTCTGCGCCTCTTCCTTCCATGAGGAGCGCATGACCCGGAAGGACGGCAAGGGCAGTGTCGGCTTCTGGCGCGCCGAGAAAGACTGAAGGGATAATATCAAGGAAGGTGTGCGCTATGGAATTTGAGAGGATGACAACGGCGATGTAGAAGGGCGCAAAGCCGATGCTCGCAAAAAATGGCGACATCGCAACAAGTATCAGGGCGAAATTATTGACATGGATGCCGGGTGTGAGACCTGAAATGATGCCGAGGAAGAAGCCCAAGAAAACGGAGATGAGGAGAAGTGTGAGGGAGATTTCAATCATAGTTCTGGCTACTACTGAATTGCTTACTAAAAAAGTATTTGTTTTAAGTTTTAAAAACAATTCAGAAAAGATTGACAGGATTAAAAGCATTATATTCTATATCCTCAAAACAGCAGTAAGTGGCGAGGTTAAGTATAAAGGGATTAAACCAAATCTAACCATGATGAACTTCCAGATTCTTGATGCCGACTACACTTACAGCGAAAATAAGCCTGTAGTAAGGCTCTATGGAAGAGATGACTCTGGAAATAGCGTCTGCTGCATGGTGCCTGGCTTTGAACCGTATTTTTATGCAAAAGCTGAGCCTGAAATGGCAGCGATTCTCCAGGAGAAGTTCAAAGAGCACATAAAAAGGATTGAGCCCGTTCTACGTTTTGAACCTGTAGGCTATTTCAAAAACAAAACCAGCATGTTAAAAATCATTCTTTTTGACCCGAAAAGCGTACCCATCATCCGCGATGATGTCAGGAACATAGTGGAAGATGTATATGAAACTGACATTCTTTTCAGGAACAGGTACATGGTGGATACAGGGCTTGGCGGCATGGGCTGGGCAAATGCTGAACCAGAAGGGAATTTGATAAGCAATGAGGTTTTAAGCAGC
The DNA here is from genome assembly GCA_041494705.1 of Candidatus Methanoperedens sp. Taxonomy (GTDB): domain Archaea; phylum Halobacteriota; class Methanosarcinia; order Methanosarcinales; family Methanoperedenaceae; genus Methanoperedens. The sequence goes on along the minus strand of JBGQBI010000001.1, from coordinate 166,065 downwards.
ATCAGGATAACATCACAGAAAGTAAAACCAGTGGAAATCCTGAAAAACGCCCCACTTCGGCATCTTGCATTCGATATCGAGTGCCTGCCAATAAATGGCGCAATGCCAACTCCTGAAAATTCACCTATCGTCCTTATGAGCCTTGCTTTTGCTCCCGATTTTGAAGGTAAGAAAACACTTGTACTCGTTGGGAAGGATGCACGAATAGAAGGTGAAAACGAGAGCTGCGGGAGCGAAGAAGCGATGCTTCGCCGGTTTTTCGAGATAATCAGGGAGTACGACCCTGATATCCTTGTGGGTTATAACTCCAACAGTTTTGATGTGCCTTACATTGTGGAGAGGATTAAAACCCTGAACAAGAAAGGAGCGAGGATAGAGCCGCTAATGGGCAGGGACGGGAGGACGGTATATTACAAGAAATTCGGGAACACGACGCGGGTAAGCGTGATGGGGCGCATCGCTGTGGATGTGCTGCCGCTTCTTCGAAAGGAATTTTCCCTCAAGCAGTACACGCTAAGGAATGCAGCAAAGGAACTTCTCGCTCTTGAGAAACTCGACATACCTTTCCTCGAAATGGAATCATACTGGAATGATAACGGGGAGAAGCTTTCGAAATTCATCGAATATGCGAGGCGCGACTCGGAGCTTGCCCTTGCGTTCCTCCTGAAACTGCGGCTTATAGACAAATACATAGCTCTTGCCAGGGTGAGCGGAACGCTTCTTCAGGATATCCTTGACGGCGGGCAGACACAGATGGTTGAGAATCTCATCCTCCGGGAGTATAAAAAGCATGACAGGGTGCTGCCGGTGCGCCCCACAGGCGAGATGTCTGATGAGCGCTATGATGAAGGGGAGGAACTGGCGGGCGCGGAGGTGCTTTCGCCGAAGAAGGGACTGCTTGAGAATATCGTGATACTTGATTACAAGTCGCTTTACCCGACCATAATGATGGCGCACAACCTGTGCTATACCACAGAGGTGGTAGGCGAGAGACCTGACGATGTGGTCGTTGCGCCTACAGGTGGGGTTTTTGTTTCCCGGAATGTAGTAAAAGGCATCGTGCCTTCTATACTTGAAGATTTACTTAACCGCAGGCAAGAGACGCGCGCAAAAATGAAGACTGCAAACGAGGAAGAATACCGCGTGCTTGATGCAACGCAGCTTGCGCTCAAAATCCTCCTCAACAGCTTCTACGGTTATTCAGGATATGCAAGGGCTCGCCTGTACAGTTTAACCCTCGCAAGCGCGGTCACGAGCTTCGGGCGCGAGAATATCCTGCGCACAAAAAAACTAATCGAGGAGGATATAAAGGAAATAATCCTCAAAGGTGGCAGGGCCTTTAAAAAGGATGAAGCTAAAGATGGAAAGCGCATTGGTTTAATTGTTGTATATGGGGATACTGACAGCGTTTTTGTGCATCTCCTTGATAAGGAGATAACTTTTAATGAGGCGCTGCTTGTGGGTAACAGCATCGCAGATACCGTAACGGGGTCGCTCGTTAAGCCTATGGAACTTGTTTTTGATTCATTTGCAAGGCGCGCCATATTCCTTGCCAAAAAGCGCTATGCACTTCTGATAGTGGAAAAAACAGCGCAGGGGATGAAGGAGAAAATTAAGGTAAAAGGCATGGAGACGGTTCGCCGTGATTGGTGCGAACTCACAACCAAGACCGTTGAAAAAGTGCTTGAGCTTGTGCTGAAAGAAGGAAAGGTGGATGAAGCAGTTGAACTTGTGAAGGATACTATAAACCGCATCAGGTCGATAGATGCAAGTAAAGACAGTGAACTCTTTGAAGACCTGGTGTTGACAAGGCAATACACGAAAAAAGTTGAGAGCTATAAAAACAGGCAGCCTCATATAACGGTTATAGAAAAATTAAGAAAAAGAGGGATAATTGCAAACGTTGGCGACAGGATACCTTTTGTGATTATCGCAGGGAAAAGTCTGTTTGTGGACCGGGCGGAAGACCCCGATTATGCAAGAGAGAAAAAGCTGCCTCTTGATGTGGATTACTATGTCAATAAACAGATACTTCCTCCTGTTGAGCGCATTTTGTCGGATTTTGGTGTGACCGGGGAAATGTTAAGATGGATTGGAGAGAAAAAGGTGCAGACAGAAACAAAGCAGAGGCAATTATTCGAATTTTAGGAGAAAAGCCTTGAAAATCCATCCAAGATGTGCACCGTGCCTGTTATCCAGAGTACAGTTCGAGGCTGAACTCTCAACCAATGACATAGCCCTCCAGAAGAAGGCTGTGCTTGCAGGAATCGAGGTGCTGCGGAAATATCTTGTGGACGGCGCCCCTGCGACGCATCTTTCCACGAAGATACACAGGGAAGCATATAGGGTGCTGGGCGATATAGACCCATATCGCGAGAAAAAACAGCAGAGCAATGAGGCGGCAAAAAAGCTAATGCCTTTTGCGAAGGATTTTGTTGAGAAGAAGGATTCGTTCCGGCGCGCTGTGCTTGCTGCAATTATCGGAAATTCATTTGATTTCGGGGTATTGGGTTTTGATGCCGATAAAGCGACAGCAAAAGAAACGATGCTCAGGCAATTCGAGCACGGGCTTGACGTGGACGACACCGAGAGGATGAAAAAAATCCTTGGAAATGTTGTCTATCTTGCGGATAACTGCGGCGAGATAGTGTTCGACACACTGCTGTTCGAGGAAATCCGGAAACTCGGTGGCAAAATCACACTCGTTGTCAGGGGCGCGCCGATTCTGAATGACGTCACCATGAAAGAAGCGCTGGAACTTGGTATTGATAAAAAGGTGGACCAGGTACTCACCACGGGTTCAAATGCCATCGGTTTGTGTTTGCAAGAAGCGCCGCCTGAGCTTGTGGAGGCGCTCGGGAAGGCATCGCTTATTATCAGCAAGGGGATGGCGAACTATGAGACAATGTCAGAGTATGATTTCAAGCCGATAGCGTATCTTCTGAAGACGAAATGCGAGTCCGTGGCTGAGGCGATGGGGCTTAAGAGGAATATGAATGTGGCGAGGGTGGAGGAGTAATTTAGCTACTATTTTTTCTTATAACCTTTATAGATTCCAATTAAAATCTACACACCCATCGCATTTGCAATCGGCGCCGGCGGTTTTATCGTTCCAGGCGCGCCAAGCTTTGCATCCTCGACATCCCTTGCCCACAGGAAAAGACAGGTATGGTAAGCCGTGGTGATATACATGGAGAGCGCGATTACCAGTATAATCAGCACTGCGGCCACCAATATCGCAACCAGTGCGCCGGTTACAGCACCAATGGCAGTGAATAACATTACCCCGATAACGATAGCGACTATTATTCCGATGAAGGAAAGAATACCCGTCACTAACCCTACAGCAATCTCACCCACCCCGATGGGAAGAAGATTCTTCTTCATAATATCAGTAGCCCTTGCCACTGCGCCTTTTATATCCCTGTCCTCTATCACGATAGCAGGGATGATGAAATAGGTCGCCACAGTCCAGACGGATTCGATAAACCCCATGATCATGCCCCCTATGCCGCCGCCAACGCCCCCTCTTTCTCTTGACCGTCTTCGAAAGGCGCTTGTGATGATATATATTATCGCTGAGATTATGCTTAAATAAAATAATGCCAGGGCATTCTTTTTCGTGGCTGCCCAAGCTTCTGACATGGTGGCATCGCCATCTTTGAAGAAATCATACACGAGAAATGCGGTCATGCCCGTAAAAAAGTATGAGATGTAATAAACCCCGAGAAGCACGAGGAAAACAAGGATGTAAAATATCCCTGCCGGTAATGAAGATTGCAGAAGAAAAAGGGCGATAACAGAAATGATTGTAAAAAATACTGCCACGAATATTGAATAAATGGAAGGTTTGATAAGGTCTGCATCTTTGGTGATGAGCCTGAAACTCTCTTTTATGAAGGAAAATCCCTTGAATATATTTTCAAACATATTTTGTCCTATTGACTTTTGGATTTCAAATATTTGCCGATGGCAAAATCAGGAATCACAGCCGTTAGTACTGAAATAACCAAGATTGCAGGGATCTTTCTCAGTGTCGTTTTTCTTTTTTGAACGCGCTCTCTTTTTTTCAATCACTGTGCCTTTATGCTTCCCATAAACCGCATCGAAGATATTTTGAGGAGATTCCCCGTTTAACACAATGGTCTTGATATTGCTGCGCTCAATGATTTTAGCTGCCAGAAGGTCAACAGGCGAATTCGCGCCCGCGACCATTTCCGTCTTCATTACAACCTCGATGAGCTGCCCTGGTGTCATGGTTTCAAATTTCCGGGCATCTTTATTTTTCTTCGGGTCGGATGTATAAACACCGTCGGTGGATGTTGCATTAATGAGAAGGTCAGCGCCAATGTATTCAGCAAGGACTGCCGATACGGCATCAGTGGTTTGTCCCGGTACAACCCCGCCCATGACAACAATCCTGCCGCTCAGGCTTGCCCTTTTCGCCTGTTCATAATCAAGAGGCGGTTCATGGTATGCCGACTCACCAAGAGCTGCAATCAGGAGCCTGGCATTAATACGGGTTATTTCTATTCCCAGGATATCGCAGGTCGCTTCATCCGCCCCGAGTCCTCTTGCCACGTTAATATAATCGCGCGCCGCTCTTCCGCCCCCTGTAACAACGAATACGGCATTTTTCTTTGAGAGCTCCTTTAACATCGACGCATAGCTTTTGAATTTTTCAGGATTTAATTCGCGTGCAAGAACCGACCCGCCTATAGATATTACCACTGTCATATCTTCCAGTAACGTCCTCTAATAATATTATCTTTCTTGTACCGGATGAGATAAATTAGGTTATTCTGTGAGAAACATCCAATGAAAGGACATAAGTATTTTGAAAATTATTAATAATTGATTATCAATGATCGACCTGGTATCGCCAACATTTAGCAATATGGATGTCAATTTCGATTTTTTCCAAAAATTAGCACTGGCTACGCTTATCGGGATTCTCATTGGCATTGAAAGAGAACACAGGCGCCCTGAAAAAATGGAACTGATTGCAGGGATTCGTTCTTTTACTATTGCCTGCATCGCGGGAATGGTTTCTTCGTACCTGGCATTGAAAATCGTTCCTGGAATCCTTCTAATTTCCCTTGCGTTTTTTGCTATGATATGTGCAATATACATTTACATAAAAAATGTAATATTGAAAATGCCCGGGATAACAGGTCCGATTGCATTATATTGTACGTTCCTGCTTGGCGTCCTAATAAGTTATGAATTCTACATCCCTGCAATCGCAGGGGCTGTGATTATTACACTTTTGCTTGCAGAAAAACGCCCCCTTCATTCATTTGCTACCAATCTTACGGATGATGAAATCTTAAGCGGCGTTCGATTTCTTGCAGTTGTTTTCATACTTTATCCCATTACACCAAATGAATTATTCATGGGTGTAATTAATCCGAGGACGATTCTCCTGATTGTGATAATAGTGGCGACTATCAGCTTCATCAGCTTCGTCATCATGAAACAGCTCGGGACAAAAAGCGGGATACCTGTTTCCGGAATGCTTGGCGGGCTTGTGAACAGTGAGGCAACGACAGGCGCCCTTGCTGCGATGGCAAAAAAAAGAACCGAGTTGATAGAATCCAGTTACCTGGGGATTATCCTTTCAAATGCTGCAATGCTGGCAAGGAACATGGTCATAGCTTTCATTGTTGACCCGAGCGGAAAAGTGCTTTTATTGATGGCTCCTGTGCAGATTGTCATTATCCTGTTTGCCGCAGCCGCGGTTATCAAATCAAGAGACCACATGGTTTCAAGCGAGACTATACAATTGCAGTCCCCGTTTGCATTATCCCCGGCTGTAAAATTTGCCTTCGGGTTCACTGCGTTATCTTTTATTTCAAGATTCGCCTACCTGTGGGCAGGTGCTGCAGGAGTTTATGCGATTGCGCTGGGTGGATTTATAAGCAGCGCAGTGGTAACCGCATCAGTGACGGCGCTTGCTGTTAGCGGTAATGTTTCATACAATACTGCTGCAATAACCGCAGTCCTTGCAAGTATAATAAGCACAGGCAATAAGATTATGCTTGTAAAATGGTCAGGACCGCCTGAACTTATGCAATTGATAAAAAAGTCCTTCACCCGCTTCATAATATTCGGTACGGTTGTTCTTATTATATGGGCGATTTTAATAAATCATAACTTTTAGGGACAAGAATCGCACTTGGGTTATCATATTTTTTTGCTTTTTCCATTCCAAGAATGTTCAAAGCGATATCATAGTCGCTCTGCATTATCCTGTTCTTCTGGATAAACGGTTTTATTTTATCCATCAGTGAAGAGATATCGGGTTCTTCAATCGTGATACCTTTTTGATTCAGGCTTCTGTCTTTTCTTAATGCGTCCAATATAGCAAAATAGTGTACGGGCTCACATAAAACAACAATAACGGGATAATCAGATTGGGCTGTTAAAACATTCAAGCCTTCGATGATGTTTGAGATTTTTATTTCATCAACTTTAATCTTATAATCCAGGAATTTTTCGTATGATGAAATAAATGCAGGGGCTTGCAGATTCAGGCTTTTAACAATATAATCCCTCACTTTGAATTTAAGTAGTCTCCCAAACCGGTGTAAAAGCTCGTTATAAAATTTTTCAGTTTCTTCGTATGAGATTGCGATTTGCCTGGTTTTCAAGGGACTGTACCAGAGGTGTTTTGGTTTTTCACGCAAATTCATCAATTCATTGACAGCCCTTGCGGCTTGCAGCAGGAACTCACCGTCCTTTTCAAAGCTGTCTTCATATACTTCAAAAAAATCCTCTCTGGATTTCGTATCAAGACCATAAAAAACAACGCTTAATGGAAGCCTGTCTTTACTTTCGATAAGCCTTGTATTTTTATCCACAACCTCATTTGTATAAATCCTGTACAGGGTTCTTGCCGACCCATCTATATCTGCCGAAGCTGTTTCATAGTACTCTGTCCAGAATTCATGTGGTGAGACCAGTCTTTTATTGTATTTATTCTCAAGTTCGTACAGGTCGGTTGGAATATCAAGAAAAACCGCCTGCGGATCAATTATATCCAGCAGGGAAAGCACTTCCTTGTGAATATCATTTGCGCACAAAATGGCACGTCTTCCGTTCTCAGGGAAATACCGCTCAAGTTTGAAAGGGGAATCGAGATGAAGGAGAATAGCCGTGTCATCAAGATTATTGAGCCAATCCCTTACTGCGGCATCGTGGACATCAAATACGCTGATGACAGGAATCAGGAATAATTTCGACATCAATAAACTATTGTCATGGAGTTATAAACCTGTTTGCACAACTTTATTTTCCAGTGCTTTTTGCAGGACACTTTTAATCTCCTTCCTGATATCAATTCCCGCAGAATTGTCAAGATAAAGTAACCCTTCTTTTATCCTGGCCAAGTCAGGGGAATTTTTCTGAAGTTCCGAAATGGCACTGATTAAATTACTTATATCCGGCTTTTGTGTTTGTCCTGTTATGAATACGAATGAGTTTCCCTCTCGTTCTAATCGTACCATAATTTTACCTCCGATGCATGCATCCACGAATAAATTATACTTAATAGTTTATATAATTTTGTTTAATGGTTTAATGGACTTAAAAAACAAGGTAAACGCATCAGCGCTTACCTTAGATATTTACATCGTACAGGGGAATATCCATGCTTGAGTCGTTGACCAGCGAATCAATTGTACTAATGTCGCTCTGCGTCGCGAACTGGTCATTGCCTGATGGGGTTGTAGTTGCTGCAGCAGAAACCGGTGTTTCTGTCGGAGCTACGGATGTTTCAACCTGTGTGGGAGGAGTCTGGGTGGCAGGAGCCTGGGTGGTTTGAGTGGGTGTTACTTCAGATTGCTTATTGCCCACACAACCTAAAGCTGATGCTGCGAGTATGAGCACCAGCAATATATACACAATTTTCATGCTCCTCCTTTCTTCCATTCGCCGCTCACACCGAAAGCATTTTCGGTTGTATATGTTCCATTGCCGTTAAGAACTGCTGCACCTGTGCCCGTGGCGGTGAGGCTGATATTGTTGCCGGATATTCCGACTCTGATGTTGTCGCCCGTTATTGTTGCTGAGTTAAATCCCTGATATTTGACCTGTCCGTTGCCGAGAGTCTGGTTTGTACCGCTATCTGTGGTAACGGCGGCATTACTTGAGACTGTCAAGGTAACGTTTGTTCCGGAAAGCGAAACTGTGACATTTCCCTGGATTACTGCCCTACCGCTGCCATTAGCTACCAATGTACCTGTCCCTTTGACCAGGGTTTTTCCGCCTCGCCCGTTCTCCTTATTTGCTGTCTTACCTCCTGCTGTGGCATTTCCAGCCGAGAGTTTTCTGTAATCCTTGACGAAATCCTGCAATAGCCTGCTTGCATCTCTCATTGTTTTGATTGTTCCTTTTTGAGAATCGTCTACGTTCTTCAAGAAAGCCTGGGCATCCGTATTATTTATAACCATGCCAGAATTGTCAAATCCTGTGTGGGTTGCTAACAACACTTCTGTTTTCTGCTGGCCGGCTCTTGCTTCTTGCATCAAATTCGTGAAATTTGCAGCGATTGCCTCAAGATTGGATGTATCTGTGCCATTAGATTTCCGGTTCTGAATTTCCACATTAAGTCTTGCTGACACGTTATCCGACTTTGTAATGAATTTACCTATTGTATTATCAAGCAGTATAGCGAAATCATATTGGGTTTCAAGTCTTATCCCGGAGTATATATTCTTTAATTCGGTATTATCTGCTCTAAATTCCTCGGTTGTGTTATCCTGCTCTACTTTTGTTCTTAGCTGTTCCAGTTCCGCAACATGAGCATCGGCATTTGTAGAAACATTGAATGGGATTATCCCCTGGTTTTCAGGCTTTTCTGCTCTGGATTTCAGGACATCAAGATATGAAATTGTATGATTTATTGCTGTTTCAAGATACTCCCTGGTTGTGAGTACGAGTTCATCCTTTGATTTGCTGTCCTTTTTAGCATTGAATTGCTTTAATGCCTTATCCAATTGTGCCTTTGCACTCTGAAATTGTTTTTCTGTATTTGCAAATTTCTCATGGTTTCCGTTATTTCCGTCTGGCTTTTGGGCCGCTGCGATTCCTGAGAACAGGCTCAATATAAATACAACCGCAACAAGCGACGTTAATATAGTGAACCTATGTCTATTTTTCATTTCATTGCCTCCTATTATTTTTTGTTCAATCGCCAACTATTCTACAAGTGGTTGCCAATACTATAATCGCAGAATAGATAAGCATGCTTTTATATGATAAAAATTTCAGCTTTTTCCAGGCTTTTGAATCCTTTACAAACCTCTATAAATGCTTTTTTAACTTTATAATAAACTATATATATTCTCTTTTAAGATTAGACTATGTGTTGATGAGAAAAAGTTTTCTCTTAGGTATTTTATTTACAGTCATCTTCATTAGTGGCGCGCAAGCCGCAACTTTACACGGCACCATTTACGAATGGTCAGATTTTGAGAAACCTCTTAAGGGCGCAATTGTTGAAGTAAACTCCACACCGTCACAGTATGTGGTATCAACGAACGGGACATATTCATTCAATCTCTCATCCGGCAATTATATGATTAAGGCAAAATACTACCGCAATAATATCCTTGAATTTGCTGCCGAAGATGAGATACGTATTGACCGGGAAGGAGATTATGTCCATGACCTCCTGCTTTTCCCGCCCACGGAATTGGAAAACCAATATCTTGGCGACATAAATCTGACCGGCGACCTGGTTTTAAAAAGCGATTCTAATCAAATATATTACATAATTACCACATTCCTCGTGTTCGCTGCTTTATTGATTCTTTATTGGATGAGGAAAAAGAAAAATAAGCCGATTGAACAGGGCGCTGGAGAAACCATTGGGATTCCTCCTGAAAACATAGCAAAAACCGAAATCACAGAACTGCCTGAAGACCTGCGCGGGATTTATGAGCTGATAATGAAAAAAGGAGGAAGGGTAACCCAGAAGGAGCTGAGAAAAGAAGTAAAATATGGAGAGGCGAAGGTCAGCCTGATGATAGCTGACCTGGAAAACAGGGGTTTAGTCAAAAAAATCAAAAAAGGGCGCGCTAATATTATAATTGCCGAAGCCAAAAAATAATGGAGCGCAGTTTCCAAAATCGTAACCTTCATAGACGTAAAAGACCTACAGGTGAATATGATAGATAGAAAGGAAATAATAGATGTTTTATCGGGATACGATTTGAGTGAAGCCACGGTTGGAGTGCTGGCATCTCATTCTGCTCTTGACGTTTGCGATGGGGCGGTTGAGGAAGGTTTCAGGACTCATGCGGTATGCGAAAAGGGACGGGAGAAGACATATACAGAATATTTTAAGGCAGAGAGGAAGAAGGGAAAACTCATACGCGGGATTGTGGACAGCGCAGATGTTTATAATAAATTCAATGAAATATTAAAACCCGGGAACCAGAAGAAACTGCGGGATAAAAACACGATTTTTATTCCGAACCGCTCGTTTACTTCTTATTGCGGTATAGATGAAATAGAAGACAGTTTCAAGGTTCCGATGTTCGGGAGCCGGAACCTCCTCCGCAGCGAAGAGCGGGGAATTCCGCGGGATTATTACTGGCTGCTTGAAAAAGCGGGTCTTCCCTTCCCTGAAAAAATTGAAAAACCCGAAGATATCGACAGCCTCGTTATGGTGAAACTCCCTCATGCAGTAAAGAAACTTGAACGCGGGTTCTTCACGGCTGCGTCGTTTTCAGAATTCAAGAAAAAATCAGAGGCGTTCCTGAAACAGGGAGTAATTACACGGGAAGCCCTTGCAGAAGCACGGATAGAACGATATGTCATTGGACCGGTTTTTAACCTTGATATGTTCTACTCGCCAATAGAGGAGGAAATGAGCAAAATCGAATTACTCGGCATCGACTGGCGCTTTGAGACGAGCCTTGACGGGCATGTGCGATTGCCTGCGCCGCAGCAGATGGCGCTAAATGAGCGCCAGGTAACGCCTGAATACACGGTATGCGGGCATAACTCGGCAACGCTTCGTGAATCGTTGCTTGAGGACGCATTCGAACTTGCCAGAAAATACGTGGAAGCGACCCGGAAATACTATAAACCCGGGATTATCGGCCCGTTCTGCCTCCAGACCTGCGTGGACAAAGACCTGAATTTCTATGTATACGATGTGGCGCCGCGTGTGGGCGGAGGCACGAATGTGCATGTATCAGTGGGTCACCCGTACGGCAATACGCTCTGGCGCAAACCCATGAGCACAGGGCGAAGAATGGCAATGGAAATAAGGCGCGCTATCGAAGAGGAGAGAGTGGAAGAGATAGTGACGTGAGAATTATGATATATCATATTGTGAAAAGGGAGATAAAACCATAAAATCAATAATACTTGCAGGCGGGTCTGGCACTCGCCTCTGGCCGCTGAGCAGGGAACAGTACCCGAAACAGTTTTTAAAACTTGGCAAAACCTCGCTTTTCCAGAATACACTGCTTCGGTGTCTTAAGATATCGGACATCACCGAAATATTCGTAGTCACGAACGATGCCCAGAAGTTCTTTGTTACAGGACAAATCGAGGAACTCGGGCATCATCTCCCTGAAGACCACGTCCTTATCGAACCGGAGGGAAAGAATACTCTCCCTGCAATATGTTTTGGAATGAGTGAGATAGAAAAAAAGTTCGGTGAATGCGCAGTTGGCGTGTTCCCTTCAGACCACGTACTGGATATGGATGCCATGGGTACTATAAGAGGCGCGGAGAAATTGGCCGGGGAATATCTTGTTACCTTCGGGATTGCGCCGGCATTCCCTCATACAGGCTATGGTTACATAAAACCCGGGGAAAATCTGGAAAATGCCCAAAAAGTTCTCAAGTTCATGGAAAAACCCAAACTGGAAGCTGCGAGGAAATATATCGAAGAAGGATGCCTGTGGAACAGCGGCATGTTCCTTTTTAACACAAAACTATTTTTCAACGAACTTAAAACCCATTCACCTGATATTTTTACTGCATTCACGAAACGCAATGATATCGGTCAAATATACAAGAAACTCCCTTCCATCTCAATTGATTACGGCATCATGGAAAAATCTGAAAAAGTAGCAGTTGTAAAGCTGGGATATAAATGGAGCGACCTTGGCGACTTTGATTCTATGTATGTAGAAACTGAAAAGAATGAAAAAGGTAATGCCATCTACAATTGCGAGGATATCTCAATAAATTCCACTGCCAACCTGATTTATTCAAAGAAAGGCAAAGCAGTATCGCTTATCGATGTTAATGATATGGTTGTGATGGATACGGATGATGCGCTGCTTGTATGTCCGAGGAAAAGCTCACAGAAAGTCAAGGAAATAGTTACCGCGCTCAAAGAAAAGAAAGATGAAAAGGCACTTCTTCACCAGACCGTGTACAGGCCGTGGGGCTCGTACACCATACTTGAAACGTCAGGAAGACACAAGATAAAAAACATAAGGGTCATGCCGGGAAAAAAACTCAGCCTCCAGTTGCACAAATACAGGAGCGAGCACTGGGTAGTGGTAAAAGGAATTGCACTGGTGCAGGTCGATGGTGAAGAAAAACGTCTGGAAGAAGGAGAAAGTACTTTCATAAAGGCTAAAGTAAAGCATCGTTTATCAAACCCCGGAACAATCCCGCTTGAAATCATAGAAGTGCAGCTTGGTGATTACGTGGGAGAGGACGATATTGAGAGGTTCGAGGACGAATACGGGCGGATTTAAAAGGAATCTAAGAGAGTAGATTACACTATTCCTTTTATTTAATGTATGTTATTCCTTCCGGTTCTTCGTATTTTGTTTTGATAACAATAGTACTGGATATCCTGTTAAAGAGCCGCAGCCTGGTTCCGGGCATAGCAAGCCAGCCGATAAGACAATCAAGCGGCAGAATAAACGCTTTGCCGGCGCTTTCAATTGCTGCCACTGGATAATCTATTTTCTCCCCTTTTATACCAGTCACTTTCAGATTCATTGCCATCTTCCCGATGGACTGACCGTTGTATCCTTCAAATAATGTCCAGTATGCAAACATTAATACTCCGTGAACCCCAAAGCCCTTCAGGCTGATAAAATCAAGACCCCATATAAGGCCCAGAGTACCTATAATTCCTGTTCTTAGTGCACCAACCAGCAGGTTATCGATTAACCATGCCCAGAACCTGCTTTCCCATTTTGCCAGATGTATAGTCTCCATATTCTACCACGACACCACTTTATCATATTCAAACAGCATCCTGACAATCCCCTTGTAGTCCACACATTTATGCCCTGTAACCCCTCTCGCTTCTGCATCCTCAGAGCAGGCATAGGCCGTTAAATCAGGTTTTGCATAAACGGCATCATGCAATAACAATATTGCCACTTCGTGTTCCCTGCTCTGGGCTTTTGCTATCTCCAGTGGCGTTACATCATTCGGGTTCCGGATAATGTGCAGTATCTTCATAATTAAAACGGTATCACTATATCAGATTCTGTTATCGTTTTCACAAGCTCTTCCCGTTCTGTTGCCCTGACATTCGCAACAAGAGCCGATATACCCCTTTTCTGCATGGAAAGCTTATCAGCCAGCATTGGGCATTTCAGCATCGAAAGCGCCTCAAATTCCTTATTCAATGGTTTGAGTTTGACAAGCTCAGGCTTTATTTTGGTCGCGGAATAAACACCGTCGTCCAGGAAAATAACCGTGACCTTGTCTTCACGCAGCGTCAGTCCCACGCTCATCCGGAGCGCCTCTGCGTTCCTCCGTGTATTCAACGGAAGGTTTCTTACAATCACAGCTATTTTTTTCATAAAGGGTTACGCCCCTTTATAACGTCCCGAGTCACGCCTCGGGAGGGCGTGTTGGGGTATGCTTCGCATACCCCTTCGTTTGATAAACCTTTCTTAAAGGTTTTTGATAAAAATTTCCTAAAGTTTTTCATAGCTCACCCAAAAGAAATGAACCTGTCCACTTCGCTTGCTATGCAAGCATGGTCGTACTGGCTGCCGAACAGGATGCCGTCCACCCTGGCGATATTGCGCTGCTCCACGTTGAACGCGCAGACGGCGATATTAACGCCTTTATCGACCAATCCTGCAAACTCTTTTTTATGAATATTGTACACGCCATCGTACATCAAAAAAATCGATACCTCATGACCCTGTTCCCTTGCAGCCGAGCTTATTGAAATAACAGTATTGGTATTCTCGTTCTCAGGGCTTGTGGTCAATAGTATCCCGAGCTTCATGCTTTACGAATCCTGACAATCCAGAGATGTTCACCCTTCTGTTCGATGCCCATTATTTTGTGTCCCTCATTTTTAAGGCTTCGCGGCACGTTCTCTACTGCGGGGGCATGGTCAAATGTCACACACAATTCCTCGCCACTTTCAAGTTCTTCGAGTTTAAGTTTTGTTTTTACAAATGTATAGGGGCACACTTCCCCTTTCAAGTCAAGTTCAACTGCCATTTTTTCACCAAATCCTGCATGAGTCTCCGTATATCTCTTCCTGTATCGATGTTATTTTTGGTTCTTCGCCGCAGACCGGGCACTGCTTGTTCCAGCGCATTTTGATTTCGTCAAAGGTCATGTTGAGCGCATCGTAGTAAATAAGGCGTCCCGTAAGCAACTCGCCTATGCCGAGCAGGTATTTTATCACTTCGGTCGCCTGGATTACGCCTATTATGCCCGGAAGAACGCCAAGCACTCCGGCTTCCTGGCAGCTCGGCACCATTCCCGGCGGGGGCGCATGTTCAAAGAGGCACCTGTAACACGGCCCTTTGTGGGGGATTATTGTTGTGACCTGTCCTTCGAACCTGTATATGCTGCCGTGGGAGAGAGGCGTGTCTGTGATAACACATGCATCGTTAACAAGATATCGGGTTGCAAAATTATCAGAGCCGTCCACCACTATATCATATTCCTTGAAAATATCTATGACATTATTGGCATTCAGCCTTTCGATATAGGTCTTTACCTCGATATCGGGATTGAGATTATTGACGAATTGTTTTGCGGATTCGGCTTTGGGTTTGCCCACATTTCCCCCGTGGATTACCTGGCGCTGGAGGTTGCTGAGGTCAACGGTGTCGTCATCTATTATCCCGAGCGTTCCCACGCCTGCCGCTGCAAGGTATTCGATTATAGGCGCGCCGAGACCTCCTGCGCCTATGCATAATACCTTTGAGCTTAATAGTTTCTTTTGTCCTTTTCCGCCAACCTCCGGCAGGATTATGTGGCGCGAGTATCTTCTTATTTGTTCTTCACTGAATCCGCCTATCATTGTTTTATCACCATATTATTACTGGGGGTATTATTTAGCACCATAAAGTATTACTGCCATATATAATTTGTGGTAAATCGGGCTGGCTATCGTGGTGGCGGTTACCAATTCATGAGTTTGCCATATAAATTTAACTATTTTATATACTTGCAGTAAAATTTATAATATTCATCCCCTCATTAATATTTTAACAACAAAATTCCAAGAGGGGATGAACATTGGAGTTTAATGTAGATAAACAAATAAAAGACTATTGGGACAATAAAAATAACATTGCCAGAATTGAGCAATATTTCAATTAATTAACTATTTATATAGTGCACATCTTAATTATGATGGTAGAAATATTATAAACATTGCATTCAATGTTTAAGGAGGTGACAACTATGAGTGAAGCGAAAATTTCTGAAAAGGCCAATACGGAAAAGGGAATTTCTGCCCTTCAAAAAGCACTGAAGGCAAAGAATGTGACGGTTGATGCGAAGGATTTGAAGGATGCCGTAGCAGCAGCCCATAAGGCCATTGTAGAAGAGTGTTCATCATGTGCAAACGGTTGGCATTGGTAAGCAGTCTACGTCCCCTTCCCGTGTCAAATTAACACCGGGAGGCAAGCTATCCCAAAACTGGTGACTGATTTTGTTTACATTCGTTTTGGGACAGCTTGAAAGAAGTAATTTTAGGAATAGTGGCAGGACAGCAGACAAGTAATTAGGAGAAAAATGGTATTTTCAGATACTGATAAGCCGAGGATATCGGAAAATTGGCGTTTCAGGAATGATGGCAATTGCATGGTGATATATTTGCATTCCTTGCAAAAGAATGTTGCACGTGTGCTTTCACCTTTTGAATCGATATTTATTCTTCTTTTTGATGGAAAGAATACCTGGGCAGAGATAAAAACAGCTGCACAGGGAATAATAAATGCTACAGACAGACAAAGTGCTGAAGAAATTGAGCAGATTACTACTGAACTCGCCCATCTGGATGGCTTTTTTTCATTGGAAGGACCGCGGTCCCTTTCCTTTGACAAGCCCATGGAAAACCTGATTCCAGACTTTGCTAACTACACAATGACACCACACAGAATGCTGCGTCCTATCACCATCGCCATTAGCTTTACCAACCGATGCCAATGCGACTGTATTTACTGTTATGCTGAACGTGAGCCGAGTGCGGAGCGTAGTTTGGATGAGTGGATCCCCATTTTGGATGAAATTGCAGAAAATGAAATTACATTGGTCGATATTGGCGGCGCTGATATTTTTTGTCGTCAGGATGCCCTGGAAATTATGGAAGAGTTAGACAAACGGAATTTCTCATTCTTTGTTTCCACAAAGAGCTATGTTTCGCCGAGGCAAGCACAGCGGATGGCTGCCTTGAACATAGGTAATAAAGACATGCCCCACTGGGCGCTGCGTCCGATGCAAGTATCTCTGGACAGCACTGATAATAGACTCGCTTCTTTTTTGTCCCGACACAAGAACTATCTTTCCAAAGCGCAAGACACTCTGCGAAATCTGATCGAAGCCGGAATCAGTCCAAGAGTAAAAGCGGTGCTTACTTCATATAATGCTGATGCTCCATTGGAACTGGTCAGGCGTCTTGCGCCGATGGGGATAAACGAGTTTCATTTTGTGCAGTACAGCCGAGGCTTGTACCGGCATAATGACAAGCTTTTCCTGACCTTGGAACAGAAAAAACGCCTTATAGATATGGAAAGTCAGATCAAGGAAGAATTTCCGGATATTTTTATCTTCATGCAAAAGAATATTACAACTGGCGGATCCAGGAATCTTACACCGGAGATTTGGGCAAAGCGACCGATTTGTTCAGGAGGGCGCACCAAAATGTTAGTAAAGCCGGACGGCGCAGTTACCTTATGCGAACAAACGCCAAATGAACCGGCTTACACGGTAGGGAATGTTTTCGAAGACGGAGTTATGGGCGTATGGAATTCCGATGCTATACACCGATTCAATCATCCCTCACGCGAACTTTTTCAAAATTCTGATTGTTACAATTGTACCGATTTTGCAAGATGTATATATGTGAAAGGATGGTGTTTCAGGGATTCTCTTGCTTGTTACGGTACTATATATGAAGCCCCGCCAGACTGTCCGCATCAAACCAAAATGCCACCTCGCGCCATCTAATAAAAGGATAATTCTTTAGTCATGCAATCATCCAATGTGCAAATAGAAAAATACCGCAGGCACTTGACATCCTTTGCATCCAAAGCAACACCGCTTTGCGTTCCATTTCTGGATTTATTGAGGGCTTCGCCCGAAGCTCATTTGGAATGCTCCTGTAAAGTATGTGGCGACACCGTGCATCCATTGCGGTTTAACCTTTGGTACAAGAATAGTGGAGGATTCAGTCTTAATCCTAAAATAGTTGCCTTTTTAGGGCATTATGCTGAAATGGCTCCTATATATCGTTCACTGTATCATGAGGTAACAGGAACAGATTTTCTATACGAAAAAGTGCGTTATAACGTAGTCGGTATAGACCTGAGACCGGATATTGCCTCATCGAGAATCAAACTGTGGCACATTGTGGGAGATTACCCGGCTATGGAAACACGCGCTCTTGGCTTTGCAGGTATTTCACCCAATGCTCGTCGCCTTAAGGTTCACAAGGGATTCCTTTTCGGGTTTGATTTCGTATTTTCCGGAGCGTCGGCTTTAAAGGTCTATCCTGTTATGCACGATTATGAGATTCGCGAACAGAACGCACTGCTGCGAGATATAGTTGGAGAAAAAGTGACAATGTTAGCAGAGTGTTGCCACCGAGTCAGTTTTTGCTTTTCCACAGATAAAGCTGGCGTTTCGGCACATATGATTCCTTACGATGCTTCCGACTTTATAGCTAAAATAGGATCCAAACAGCTTTCAACTGCCTTTTCTGCCATAGGATCAACCAAAATTATTATTGCCATGGATATTGATGATATCAATGCGGGTGAATATCACACATTTAATTTGTATTATTAGCAAGGGATCAAATGGAAAGATTTCAAGACGAATGCAAGGAGGTAATAGTTGTCGGCGCCGGACTGGCCGGGCTTTACGCGGCATACGCATTGCGTGATAAAGACATTATCGTGCTTGAACTAAAAACGAATGCCGGAGGGCGCGTGCTTACCCGTGAGAAAATGGGAGTAAGCTATGAAATCGGAGCAGTTTTTGCTATTGAACCGACATCCTTGCCGACCGGAATCGCTCCACCACCACTAATCGAAGAATATGGCATGATTGGAGTCTGTTCGAAAGGACGCACCTGGTTTGGCAAAAGTGTTGTGGATTGTCTTGAAAAAATTGATTTTCGAAACCTTGAGATCGAAGAGATTACTGCTTTTGTCAATGGAGGCGCATATGATATATTCGACCTTTCGCCGCCATCGTACGAGTTGTTAAATGCTTTTTTTCAGTTGATTCACCCTGGTGAGATAGGTGAATATATTCCTCAAAGGAGGCTTGATGCCTTTCAAGTATTTCAGATGGGACATTATGAAACCGGCAATGGAGCGTTGATTGCTGGCTTGATTGAAGGTATATCATCGCGGCTTCGTTGCGGGGTGCAGGTACTTAGTATCGATGATCAAGGACGAAATGTTGTTGTTACTGTCAATGAAGGGGGGCAAATTAAGCACCTTTCTGCAAAGGCCGTTATTTGCTCGATACCAGCCCATGAAGCATCTCGCGTTATCGCCCGTGCAGAAAGCCCCAGCAGACTTTTTTTGGATGGAATTCGTTACGGCACAGGAAGCCTGTGCGTTTTAGCAATACCGGAAAACCTAATTCCTGAGTTTTCGTACATTGCTACCCCGGATCTTGCTACCAGTACCGTTGTGCAGCAGAAAACGGCTGTTGATGGTCTGGTATTGTTATACTTTTACTTCATGGGAATTAAATCCGTACCTGTGCGTAAATTGCATGCAAAAGAAATGGTGAAAATGGCGTTGCAAACTCTTGATGCTTTGGGTTTTGGCAACTTTAGGGAGGAACAAATAAAATTTGCCGACCATCATCATTGGGACATGATTAGCCCGATTATTTCGGAGGAAAGTTATGGTGCCTGGGCTATAGAAAAAATACTTCCGTCACAGCGCGTTTTTTTAGCGGGTGACTATACTCATGTGGATAGCCACCATCTCATGCCATATGGGATGTCAGCCGCCATATCCTCTGGAAAAAAAGCAGCGGAGCAAGTACAACATTTGCTTTAAATTGAATACCCCGCAGCTTGCTGCAAGGTGTGCTTTTTGACTTCAGAAGGATAGGACTCATGCCCCTTGAAGTGATATGAATCCGAATAAACTTTTTTTAAATCTGAATCAGGTGCGAATAGTGATCAAAAATAATTCCAGTGTGATTTACCGCCGAGGAGTCGTTGAGCAACATCTTGTTCTCAAATATCACACAAGGACTTACAGCATGGAAGACACACAACAAAGCGAAAACAGCAATGAGGGCATCAATAGCTATCTGAAAGATCATCTTGAAGTGGAGACGCATGTAAATGGAAAAGGTTTGAAAAATATTGACCTTCATGTAACGAAATGTTGTATAACACTTCTTGCAGTTGCTTTGACACGAATGCAGAAAGGAATAAAAGAAAATCTTTCTTCAGTGGCTTATTTGACTTAAGAGGTGAGAAAAAAGTTACCAACGGTTTTGAGTGGGCTTTGGTAAGTACCAAGTTCATTCCCAATAGATTAATAATACATTTACTCATTACAGAGCCTTGATACCAATGATAAGAACTCACTACTCAACCCAGATAACACCCGAAATGAACCAGAGCCCTGTCACCATATGCGGCTGGGTGCACGAGATACGCGACCTTGGGGGCATCACTTTTCTCATTGTCCGCGACCGCGAGGGGCTTGTGCAGGTCACGCTTTTTAAGAAGACGATAGATAAGAACGTGCTTGAGACAGCAAGGAACATCTCACGTGAATCCGTTGTCGCAGTTACCGGCAATATCAAGAAAGAAGCAAAGGCGCCAAATGGGTATGAATTAATCCCCACGGAAATCAAAGTGCTTGGAAAAGCCGAATCCCCCTTACCAATGGATACAACTGGCAAAGTAGATGCCGACCTTGATACGCGCCTTGATGCCAGGTTCATGGACATGCGCCGCCCGTACACGCAATCCATTTTCAGGATAAGACACCTTCTCCAGAAGAGTATAAGGGAGTATCTTGACCGTGAAGGTTTTGTCGAGATAACAACGCCGAAAGTGGTAGCCACTGCAACTGAAGGCGGGACCGCTCTTTTCCCCATAACTTATTTTGAACGCGAGGCATTTCTTAACCAGAGCCCGCAATTATTCAAGCAGTTGATGATGTCTGGCGGGCTTGACCGCGTATTCGAGATAGGTCCGATATTCAGGGCAGAAGAACATGACACGCGAAAACACTTGAATGAAGCCACATCCATCGATATAGAAGCAAGTTTCCTTGACCACGAGGATGTTATGGTCATTCTTGAGAACCTTGTTAAATATGTTTATACCTATGTTTCAGAGAACGGAAAAAATTATCTCTCAAACCTTGGCGTGGAACTCAAGATACCACAGACGCCTTTTAAGCGCATTACCTATGACGAGGCAATAAAAATCGCAAACGATGGCGGTGAACAAATAGAATGGGGGGAAGATTTGACCACGGAGTCGGAACATACTATCGGTAAGACAATAGGCGAACATTATTTCATAGTGGATTGGCCTTCAAAGATAAAACCGTTCTACGCCATGCCTTATGATGACAAACCAGAGCTTTGCAGGGCATTTGATATGATGCATCCGCGCATGGAGCTTTCTTCGGGCGCGCAGCGTGTGCATTCGTATGAATTACTGCGCCAGAGGATTATAGGGCAAGGGTTAAATGCGGACGGGTTTGATTTCTATCTCAAAGCTTTCAGGTACGGCATGCCGCCGCATTCTGGATGGGGACTTGGCGCAGAGCGGCTGCTTATGACTATGCTCGGGATTGAGAATATCCGTGAAGTGGTGTTGTTCCCGCGGGATAGAAAGCGGTTGTCCCCATAAAATATTTAACTTAATACGATATGTGTACTGTGCAAAAAGTCAATTACCAAAAACTATTTGAGTATTTTTGCCGATTAAAGAACGAGGGATATTATGAGCACTGAAAGGGATATTATAATAGAGAGACTTGAGCAAAAGCTGGCTGCACGCGATAAAGAGTTTGCAGAGATGCAGGGAGCTTTGAAAGATTCCATTCTCGTGGAAATGGAAAAGCGGTTCACTGATAAAATCAAACTCAGGGAATCAACACTTGAAGATATCAAGGTCAAATTCAGCGAGAAAATAAAAGAGATAATCGAGATGAATAAATCCCTCAGAAATTCCCTGGTTGAGGAGCGAAAATCGGAAAGCGATACCCTTAAGGAATGCCAGAACCGGATGGACAGGATGGAACACAGGCTCATAGAACTTAATAGTTCTTATGACGGCGTCATGAAAGAGCTTCTTGACCAGAAATCGATAATCCAGGAAATAAAACCCAGGAAAGTGTTCAGGGAAGAGCTAAAGCCCAAACCGGAAATAAAACCTAAAGAAGAGGAAAAACCGGCTGAAAAACCCAAACCGAAAAGCACGTACATAATCGCTGACAATTATGTCCCGAGGGAGAGAAAAAAACAAGCGCCGGTAATCGAAGCTGAAGAAAAGACCATAGTGTCGGATGAAAGGGAAAAAGAACTATTGAAAAAACCAGCCTTGAAGAAGAGCGAAAAGGTAGTTGAAGGGGTGGAAATCGTAGAAACCATGAAGAAGAGGTAAATTTGCATATCAAAGAAATTGAGCTTCAAAATTTCAAATCATTCGGAAAAAAAGTAAAAATACCTTTCTTCGACGACTTCACTACCATATCCGGTCCAAACGGAAGCGGAAAATCCAATATTATCGACGGTATTCTTTTCGCGCTCGGCTTATCCAATTCAAGGGTTATGAGGGCTGAGAAACTGACCGACCTCATTTATAACGGGGATACGCGCCCGAGGGATTTTGCCCAGGTAAGTATACATTTTGACAATAAAGACCGTGAGATGCCTGTCGATTCTGACGAAGTTGTAATCACGCGTAAAGTGAGGCAGACCGAATCCGGTTATTACAGTTATTATTATTTTAATGAGAAAGCAGTGGGATTATCGGATATTCACAATTACCTTTCAAAAGCCAAAATAACACCTGAAGGTTATAACGTGGTCATGCAGGGGGACGTGACAAACATAATTGAAATGACGGCTACCGAAAGGCGTAAAATTATCGATGAAATTGCAGGGGTGGCAGAGTTCGATGATAAAAAAGACCAGGCTCTCAACGAACTGGAAATTGTCCGGGAGCGTATAGAAAGAGTGGATATTATCCTGGCTGAAGTTGATGACCAGCTTGCAAAACTCAAGCTTGAGCGCGACCAGGCTTTGAAATACCAGTCGCTTCGGGATGAGAAACGAAAATATGAAGGATATATCCTGCTTGCCAAACTCAAGGATGCAAAAAATGAACTTGATAAACTCGCCGGGGAACTTAACGATAAGGAAGCTAAAAAAGAAGATTTCACAAAACAGCTTGAGATTCGAAAAGAGGAACTGTGCGGAATTGAAGGTAAGCTTTCAGATTTAAACGCTTTAATTATCAAAAAAGGCGAAAGTGAACAGATAGCGCTTAAGAAAGAGATAGAATCGATAAGAGGGGAGATTTCCCGAAGCACCGGCACAATCGAACTTGCCGAGAACGAAATAAATGACATCGAGTCCCTGAAAAGAAAAGCGTTTCTTGAGATAGATGATGTCCAGGGGAAAGTCGCAGGATTTAATGAGAAATTAAATGAAGAAACTCTCAGGAAAGATACCATTTCCAATGAGGTTGGCGATAAAAACACTCAACTGCTTGTGGTGAAGAGCAAGATTGCAGAAGTGGACGCCAGGTTTTCCAAAACGCGGGATAAACTCACCGAGGCTAAACTTGCCCTTGAAACCCTCAAAAATGAAAAGAATGAACTCATGCGCGAGGAAGACCGCCTGCTCGATGCGATACGCCGCAAATCCTCGGAGGCGCGGGACAGGGAGCTTGAGATAGAGGATGCGACATCCAAAATGAGCTCCGCGGATTTCGATGCCGCTAATGCCCGGTCGGGGATAGAGGAAACCAATGCAAAAAAGCAGGAACTTGTAAAAGACACGTTTGACCTTGAGAAAAACAGGGTCCAGATAAAAAGCGTGATTTCGGACATTGAGAACTCCCTGCGGCTATTCCAGCAGGAATACGCAAGGTCTGAGGCAAGGTTAAAAGCTGCGGCTGAAATCAATTACAGCGAGCCTGTCGAATCGGTCCTTCGCGCAAAGAAAAACAAAGAGCTTCCGGGCATTTACGGCACCATTGCAGAACTCGGGAAGGTGGATAAAAAATATTCAGTGGCGCTTGAGATAGCCGCCGGGGCAAGGATGCAGTCGGTTGTGGTGGATAATGATGAGGATGCGGCAAGGGCGATAAATTATCTCAAAGAAAAGCGCCTTGGCAGGGTCACGTTTTTACCACTAAATAAGTTAGAAGCGGGGCAAAAACTTTCAAAGACGGAAAAAGAGGGCATCATAGATTATGCGCTCAATCTTGTTAATTATGAATCAAAATTTGGACCTGCTTTCTGGTACGTTTTCCGGGATACCCTTGTTTCCGACAGCCTGACAACCGCAAGGCGGCTAATGGGCGGGAAGCGGCTTGTGACGCTTGACGGGGAATTGATCGAGAAAGCGGGGGCAATGACCGGAGGCACGATAAAATCAAAACTGTCGTTTGCATCGGGCGAAGAGGAAAATATAAAAAAAATTGCAGAGCAGATTGCAGAATATGAAGGAAGACGCAAAGCTGCTCTCAATAAGTTCGAAAAGTTCGATGAACAGCTTTCACGGGTAAAGGCAGAAGCGGCAGGTTTTGATAATGAAATAACAAAGCTTGAGATGCAGCTGGCTGAAATCAAGGGCCGCGGGACGCGTCTTGCTGAAGTGCTGGAAACAAGGAATAAAGAACTTAAGGAAATAGAAGCTGCGCGCATCCAGATAAAGAAGGACATGGATAATGTCGAAGAGAAAAAGCGGGAAAAAGACGCTGCAATCGATACGCTGCTGGAAGAGATTGGTAAAATAGAGGAATTATTGAAAGATTCGCAGGTGCCTGAGCTTAACAGCAAAGCCTCAGGGATTGAGGAGGAAATACAGAGGCTCGAAGGGAGGCTCCGGGATATTGAGGCCGGGATTAATGCAGTTACGCTTGAACGCAAATATGCCCAGGCTAAAATAGATGAGACTAAAGAGCGGCTTGTTGAACTTGACAATAAGAAAAACGAGCACAGGAAAAGGATAAACGGCTTAAGGGAACAGATTAAGGCTCTTGAATCCGAACTGAATGTCAAGAACGCAAGGGAAAAAGAACTGGGCGGGGAACTGCTTGAACTCCAGAAAAAAAGGGAAACCGTGCAAAAAGAGCATGCGTCTTTAAGGGAACGGCTTCTGGATGTTGAAAGAATGCAAAACGATATGGAGCGGAATTTGCTTGCGCTCTATTCTACAAAAGATGCGCTGACCGAGCAGATAATAAAACTGGATAATGAAATCGCAGAGCTTGGAATAGCCCGGGAAGAAGAAGTTCCGTCCTCCGAGTCCATAGCCTCGCGCATCGCAGCGCTTACCCGCGCAATGGAGAAACTTGAACCTGTTAACATGAGGGCGATAGATGAGTACAACGAGGTGGAAAACAGGCAGAAGGATTTAAAATCGCGGCGCGATATCCTTTTCCATGAAAGGGAGGAGCTGCTGCTTCGCATCAAGAAATACGAGGAACTGAAAAAAGAAGCGTTCATGGAAACATTCAATGGCGTGAACGAACAATTCAAACAGGTTTTCGCGGAGTTATCAGATGGCACAGGCTCGATTTTCCTTGAGAAACCCGACGAGCCGTTCACAGGCGGGATGACCATAAAAGCCCAGCCGTCCGAGAAGACCCTGCAGCGGCTTGAAGCAATGTCGGGCGGGGAGAAAAGCCTGACCGCTTTGTCGCTCCTTTTCGCTATCCAGCAGTACAGGCCCGCGCCGTTCTATGCGTTTGATGAGATTGATATGTTCCTTGACGGCATAAATGCCGAAAAAGTAGCAAGACGCATCCAGAAATCCGCAGCCAATGCACAGTTTATTGTGGTCTCGCTTCGGAAACCCATGATTGAGGCTGCAAAACGGACTCTGGGGGTTGCCATGCAGGAGAACAATATTTCAAGTATTACAGGGATAAAGTTGAATTAAGACAGCGGTTTAAAGCACTGTCAGAAATCCTTTTTTTTCAGTTTCTTCAATATTTTATTCCACTCATTGAGGAATAATACTATTCCCGCAAGCCCTATGAGTTCAAACATCTCATACGTTGTATAATCAGGCGCAATTTTCTCAAGACCTTCAAACAATTCATGGACAATCATGGAAAGTCCTGCAATGAAAATGAACACGCTGCTCCTGAAAAAATTCCCCTGTTGTGCAATAATTTCACCGGGACCTCCTCCTTCTTTTTTTAAGGATTTCCATGTCAGAGCTATTTGAACGCCAAGATAAATCATGACAAGGGAAAGTATTGCAATAAACCCTTCAATAATTTTATAGAGGGTATAATCATCTATTACACTTCCAAGCAATCTATCCATGAGGAATGGTTAAGTTTTATTCGTTTATAATAATTTCGATATAAGTTTCTTTACCCATTTCACAGGAATGAACATGGATACCTCCTGCCGGTATCTCCTGTATTCATCCCCGAAAACGGAAAGCAATCTTCTCTCCTCGATTTTGCACTCATTTACACTCTTTTACCTTGTTATGGTAGTTTTATGCCTAAAGATTATATATCTTATCGGATAAGTATTACAAGGAGGTTAAATCATGGGCGTAGAAAAAGTTGGCGAGAAGTACAGGTGTAATATTTGCGGGAATGAGGTAGTGGTAACCAAAGCGGGCGGAGGAACTCTGGTCTGCTGCGGTGAGGACATGAAATTAATCAAATAGGGCGGCCGCTTGTAACCAGGATTCTTTTTTGCTCTTTAACGTGCTGTTATTGATTTTATGAATTTTCCGTTCTGGAAACAATACTGGCAGTATTCCTTGCTCTTACTTCCAAAAACGTTTGTTCCAAAATCCTCCGGCCTGTTCATTGGCGAACCGCAGCTCTTGCATGAACGTACGGCTTGCCGCTTAAATGGAGTACCCCACTCCACCATATTATTTCACCCCAGCATGGAATCGAATTTTGGATCGATTGTCCAGTCGATTGCCTTGAAAAATGCCTCGATATAATCTGCTTTCTTAAGCCCGTAATCAACCATATAGGCATGTTCGAAGACATCCATGACCAGCATGGGGCTGGCGCCGCAAAGATGACCCGAATCGTGTTCATTTATCCATGTATTAAAGAGCCGTCCGGCATGAAAGTCATAATATAATATAACCCAGCCGATGCCGCGCATGGCACCTGTCGCCTTGATATCCTTTTCCCAGTTCTCATATGACCCAAAATCAGCGACAATTTTCTTGTATAAATTCGTATTTTTATCGATTGGTTTCCCGCCTTTTACCATATTCCCGAAATAGAATTCATGCAATCTCATGCCGTTCCACTCCCACCCGAATCTGCGCTTGAGTTCTGCGTATTCAGGAGTTGCGGTCTTCCCTTCTTTTGCCATAGCGCCAAGCGCATCCGCTACTTTATTCGTATTTGTTACATAGCCCTGGTATAACGTAAAATGGTTTTTCAGCAGCGTATCGCTTAACCCTTTCGTTCCCAACAAGCTCTCGAAATTCTTTGCTTCGTATGCCATATAAAACACCCCGTAGTAGATAATTTAACCTTATCATATTTAATAATATTGCAATTTGAAGAGATTTGCATTAATAAATTTGAAAAACAATACTAAATATCCAGAAAAAGATTATTTGAATAAGGTTCCTGACAGCTTTCCATCATTGCACATTCAGTGCGCAGCGGGCCGATAAACCTGGCTGCTACTCAGGGGAAAACGGCGGATATCCAGGCAAAACCCCTCGGTAGTGGCTCCCAGGCCGCCGGCCTCGACGGCACGTATGGCCTCCTCAAGCGAAGCGAAGTTCAAGTCAAATGCCGTGAGGAGGAGGTGGACCTCGTCCATGAACGCCGGCCGCTCCGAATCGAGGATAGTTTGTTCTTCGATGAGCGCGTCTTTGCCGAACGGCACGAGACGACTCAGCTTGACCATGTCCTCCACCCTGTAGACCCGGATGCGCCCGCCGCCAGCGCCCCGCTGCAGGATGTAATCACCTCGCTGGCAACGGATTGACTCGCTGGGAAACGTGAGCGTCTCGATGTTCATCTGCTTCGCCTCAGGCTCGTGCAAACGGTGCGCAATCCGTCGTCGTGAAGGCGAGGAGAGGCATGAGCAAACCGGGTGGGCCGCCCACGTGGACTACTTTGGACACGGCAAGCAATAACAGGTCTCCTTGATGTTCGAGCGCACTTTGTAGAGGGGCTTGCCCTTCTCGTCGATCATCGGCGTCTCGGCCGGCTCGTTCTTGAGCGCCTGGTCCTTGGCGACGGGCTTGAAGCTCGGTGCAGTGCCGGGGCCGTAGACCTTCCTCTTTCCATTCTTCGTGTAAAACTCGTCGGAATCTTTCGCCACCGGATCGCCATCTGTGGGACCCCCCACCGTATGGAAGTCTTGCCAGGTGGGGACGACCACTTTACCATCGGAATCTTCCACGCGGATGTCGTATTCCCACAGCCAGTGCTTCACCACCCCGACGTGATTGCAGGGAGTGCCGCAGGCTAGGCTCGATCCATTGGCCAGAGCAGTCTTCGTATTGGTGAGGCTCTTGAAATCATATGTCCGGTGCGCGAGGCCTGCGCAATTGTAGGTGGAGAGGTCACGTGACCCGTCATAGCTAGCATAGGGCGGACAGTTCAGGCCACCGTTCCCCGTGCGCTGGATATTCCGGTACACACCGTCCTTGCTCTGCTGCACCACATGCGCAAGTTCGTGGGCGAGGAGGTACTTTCCACTCGCCCGGTCAGGCTGGAATTCGCCCGGGGCGAAGAAGACGTGGTTGCCGGTAGTGAAGGCACGGGCTTGGAGCTGGTGAGCCAGGTCTCCCGCAATCTGGTCGGCGTGAATGCGCACGGCGCCGAAGTTGTGACCGAAACGGCGCTCCATGAACTGCTGTGATTCGGATGGAAGGGGTTGTCCACCGCTGCGGCAAGCGCCGTCGATCGATTGGGATAGGTCGGGTGCTTGAGGAAATGCTCCGTCTGCGGCTTTGCGCTGTGCCATCTTTTCATCGGCCTTTACCACGCCGAAGATTTCTTCGACTGGCTGGCTGTCGGCGAGGTCGTTAGGGTCGATTACCCTTGCAACGACGCTATCTTCAATAGTGGAGAATGACAGTGCAGGCAAGCGGCGCACCTCCGGGTTTTCGTCCCATCTGGATTTACCTTCACAGTTGCAGGAGCGTTTCATAGCAGGCGGGCCAGCCAGGTCTTTGTGCACCTGGGGTGACAGCCCGTCGGGCATATTTATGTCACTCATCACCTGCTTTGCTGCTATGTCGGCTTCCTTTTCATAGATATCATCGGCTTTTCCGATCCTGAATTTACCATGCAGGGCGCCTGACTTAATAAACCTCCCAACTGCCTGATTCCCGATGGTTCTTTGCATGAACAGGATGCGTCCAACAGGCGAACCTGCTGTTAGCGAGAACTCTGGTTGTTGTTTTTGAGATACACAGTTCTGCTTCGCTGCCTCTGGTGCTTTTTCGGTTACAGCTTCTTTCTCACTCATTCAATATCACCCAAATTAATTATTGAAACTTTATGGATATTCCCACAACTCATCATTTTTATTGTGTCTCCAAACATTTATATATCTTTTCCTTGCTTCCTTGCTTGCTGGATTTTGATTAAATCCCCAGCACCTTTGAACAATCAAAAGACTTTATATCCCTCCCGATACGATGTTTATTCATGGACATCGTCTCTCTCCGGGGAAGAGTGGAAAGCCTCATTCATACACATTCACGAGGTTATGTCCCGGATATCCTGAAATCCGGCTTTTCATGCGCGCGCTGC
Source organism: Candidatus Methanoperedens sp. (assembly GCA_041494705.1). Classification (GTDB taxonomy): domain Archaea; phylum Halobacteriota; class Methanosarcinia; order Methanosarcinales; family Methanoperedenaceae; genus Methanoperedens. The sequence goes on along the minus strand of JBGQBI010000001.1, from coordinate 136,634 downwards.
GGCTGGTGCTGCCATGATAATTTCAGCATCAGGATTACGAAGGATATTTTGCGTCCCTCTAATGCGATTTCTATATTTCCCGATGATATCAGGCGCATAATGAAAGGAACAGGAATGAAATGGGATGATGTGGCGCAGCCTGATATTTATTCATGCTTATCAGACGGTGATAATATGTGGGCAATCGGGTGGATACTGCCGCGAAATGATGATGGAGAGTGCTTTTTTTACAGGGATGGCGCTTGCACGATATACGAATTTCGTCCCATGATTTGCAGATGCTATCCTTTTTTTATGGGCGAGCGGGGCGTGGAAGTGATGCACTGCGAGGGGCTTGAGAAGGAGATGGCGAGTGAGAGCGCGGATGGAATGGCATGGGTGCTTAAGCGGTATGAGATGAAGAAGCTGCGAAGTTATATGAGCATCATGGCGCAGCTTGGGGATAAGCTGAGTTTCGCTAACTTGCGGACGCTGCCGCGCGGATATGAGGGCGAGGTTCTTGTGTGTGATGGGGAGGGGATATCAATGCGAAGGTTATAGATTCCCTCTCGCATACCCCAACGCTTTTTTAGCATCATCAATATCGATGTTGATTTGAACCTTATACTCTTTTAACAAGTCTATATATTCCGATATTGAAAGCCTTGCAATTTTCGCCCCAAGACCGAGACTGACTTTGCCCTGTTTATAAAGCTCAATGGATTTCATTTTCCTGCCTTCATCAGCTTGAACCGACTAAAACCCTTTGTTCTAACAGATTCACGAAAACAAATCCTTCTTTAAATCGTCCCATCGAACATGCTCTCCCTTCGAAGATTCTTTTTTTAGTTGTTCGATTTCTTCAAGCTCAGCTTTAGAAAATTCACTCATATACGATGCTTGTCTTCAAGCTTTAAATCTTTTTTCGTTTCGTATGTTCGAATCGGCAACGCTTATATTTATCCGTGTCATCTCTAAGGCAGGAGAACTTCTGAAATGACCACTACCTGCTCAGCCCCGGGCAAGATATACCTGTTTGGCGAGCATGCCGTGGTATATGGCGAGCCGGCTATCGCATGCGCAGTCGAGCTTCGAACCCGCGTTCTTGCAAAAAGAGCTAATGAAATAACCATCTCCTCTGATATCGGTACAACAAAACTTGATTTTGATATTCATCCTTATGTCTCCTCAGCTATCCGGAAACTGGGCTCTCCCAGCGTCTTTATAGAAATAACCTCAGAAATCCCCGTAGGCTCGGGACTCGGCTCATCCGCAGCCGTCACCATAGCAACGCTATCCGCCATCAATATCGAATTCGGGCTTGGATATGAAAAAGAAGAACTTGCAAAAATGGGGCATGAAATAGAAAAGGAAGTGCAGGGAGCGGCAAGCCCAACCGATACATTTGTCTCGACATTTGGCGGGGTGGTGGAGATACCTTCGCGAAAGAAACTTGAACTCCTTGACTGCGGCATAGTAATCGGCAACACGAATAAAGGCGCATCTCCCAAGAAAACCGCAAAACTCGTTTTGCAGGTCGCCCGGCTCAGGGAAGAACATCCCGACATCATAAACCCGATAATCAAAACAATCGGTTCATTCGCAGGACAGGGCAAAGTCATGGTTTCCCAAAAAAATTATGCTTCGCTTGGCAAACTCATGAACGTGAACCACGGGCTGCTTGATGCCCTTGGCGTGAGCACAATGGAATTATCAGCCCTTGTTTATGCTGCAAGGAACGCTGGAGCGTATGGGGCAAAACTCACAGGCGCAGGCGGCGGCGGCTGTATGGTTGCCCTTTCGGATTCACCCCGTGAAGTGGCAGAAGCCATAGAAAAAGCAGGCGGGAAAGCGATAATTACCAGAGCCACTCCAGAGGGGGTAATTCAGGAATGAGCCTTGTGATTTTAAAAATCGGGGGAAGCGTGATAACGGACAAGGGTTCAGTATCAAGCGCCAGGAAAGATGAAATCGACAGGATATCAGAGGAGATTGCCTCGTTTTACTCTGATTCAGGTTCAAACCTGATACTTGTCCACGGGGCAGGGTCTTTCGGTCATCCGCAGGCGATGAAATACAAACTTGACGAAAGATTCGATGCAGAAGGCGTGTATTTGACACACGTTTCGGTCAAAACACTGAATTCGATGGTAGTGGATTCATTGAATCGTGCGGGCGCCCATGCGCTGCCTGTTCACCCGTTAAGTTCATGCCTCCTTGAAAACGGGAAACTCATTGAATTCCAGCTCAGCCAGGTGAAATTGATGCTGGAAAGAGGGATAATACCTGTAATTCACGGTGATGTGGTAATGGACAGGATTAAAGGAGCGGCAGTCCTCTCAGGCGACAGGATAATCCCGTACATAGCACTTGCTTTAAACGCCACAAAAATAGGGGCGGGAAGCGATGTTGACGGCGTGATGGATGCCGATGGCATTGTTATAAAAAAAATCACGCCTCTTAGCTTTGCCGATATGAAGAAAAATATCAGGGGTTCAACATCAACCGACGTGACCGGCGGAATGCTCGGGAAGGTATCCGAACTCCTGGAACTTGCAGGCAAAGGGATAAGCTCGCGGATTTTCAATGCCGGAAGGAAAGGTGTCGTCTCAAGATTTTTATATGGAGAAGATGTAGGGACATTGATAACAGACAAATGAGTTATATATAAAAGTTCGAACGTAAAGGTATTAGATGACGACATCCGATAGGAAGATTGAACATTTATTATTATGCGTTGAAAAAGACGTTGAAGCGCATAGAGGTCATACAGGGCTTAGAGCGTGCGGTTTTGATGACCTTGAACTTGTTCATAACTGTCTTCCCGAAATCAACAAGAAAAACCTGAATCTTGAGACTGAGTTCCTGGGTAAGAAATTACGCTCCCCGTTCCTGATAGCATCGATGACGGGCGGGCATCCTGACACCAAATCCGTAAATGCCACCCTTGCAAGCGCGGCTGAGGAGCTTGGCATAGGTATCGGAGTGGGCAGCCAGAGGGCAGCAATAGAAGACCCGAGCATGGAAGATTCATTCAGGATAGTCAGGGATAAAGCTCCCAATGCGTTTATCTATGGAAATGTGGGCGCAGCCCAGCTTGGCGAGTTCGGAATTGAAGGACTTGAGCGGGCTGTCGAGATGATAGGCGCAGATGCTATGGCAATTCACTTGAATTTCCTGCAGGAGGCTATACAGCCCGAAGGCAATATCGATGCATCGGGATGCCTTGCTGCAATCAAGAAAATCTGTACCGAACTTTCGGTTCCCGTAATCGTAAAAGAGACGGGAGCGGGCATAGCTCATTCCCAGGCATTGGCTATATGCGATGCGGGCGCAGCTGCCATAGACGTCGGCGGTCTTGGCGGGACAAGCTGGGCTGGAGTTGAAACATACAGGGCGCAAAAACGCGGTGATGTATTGTCAGAACATCTTGGCAAGGAATTCTGGAACTGGGGAATACCGACCGCAGTAAGCATTGTAGAATCCACTATCTCCATCCCAGTTATCGCAACGGGCGGCATCCGTTCAGGCATTGATGCCGCAAAATCCATTGCCCTGGGGGCGTCCCTCTGCGGTATTGCGCTCCCGCTTGTAGCGCCTGCTTTAAAGGGACAGAAAGATGTGGTCGATAAGCTCGCCATGATTATTGAAGAGCTCAAAGTTGCCATGTTCCTGAACGGATGCCAGAATGTTGAAGAGCTTGGTAATGCGCCTGTGGTTATTACAGGCAGGACAAGAGAATTTTTGGAGCAGAGAGGTTTTGAAACTGCTAAATTTGCAAGAAAAAGATATAAAATGTAAATGTAAAATATAAAGAATTATTATTATGGAGTGAATCAAATGACAGAAATTGGAATTATTGCAGTCGGCGGCTATAACGAAATGGGCCGGAACATGACTGGCGTAAGGATTGATAAGGATATAATTGTACTTGACATGGGACTGCAATTGGACAGGGTGCAGATACATGAAGATGTGGAAATAGACAAGATGCACTCAATGGAACTCATCAAGATGGGGGCTATTCCAGACGACACCATCATGAACGAAGCCGGCGGAAGCGTCCGGGCTATTGTATGCACACATGGTCACCTTGACCATATCGGGGCAATCTCCAAATTGGCGCACAGGTACAAAGCGCCTATTATCGCCACACCTTATACTGCAGAACTTGTAAAACATGAGATATCGGATGAAAAGAAATTCAGGGTTACCAATGAAGTGATTCCCCTCCGCCTTGGCGGGATCTATAAATTAACGCCGGATATACAGATTGAATTTGTCCGCATACAGCACAGCATTGTGGATTCGGCGTTTGCGGCAATCCATACCCCGGATGGCGTAATCTTGTATGCCAGCGATTTCAAATTGGACCGCACGCCTACACTGCAGGAAGCGCCCGACTTCCAGAGGCTCCGGAAACTCGGAAATGAGGGTGTAAAGGCAATGATTACCGAGAGTACGAACTCAGGGCTATCGGGGAAGACGCCGTCTGAACAGATAGCAAAAGACCTTGTCCGCGATGTGCTTCTTGGAACTGAAGAAACGGAATCGGGAGTTATAATCACCACATTCTCATCCCACGTGGCCCGGATTAATGCAATTATCCAGGCGGCTGAGGAGATGGACAGGATACCGGTGCTTCTCGGGCGTTCGATGGAACGCTATCTTTCAATAGCCGAGAAGATGAAGTATATAAAATTCCCGGAAAACCTTGAAGTATACGGCAACAGGAACGCTGTCGAAAAAGCCTTGAAACGCATATCCCAGGAGGGAAAGAAGAGATACCTCCCCATTGTAACGGGACATCAGGGCGAACCCGATTCTATCCTGACACGGATAGCGAACGGGGAGACGCAGTTTAGGATTGAGCCCGGAGATAAAGTGATTTTTTCGGCGAACACCATACCCAGCCCGATGACGATGGCGAACAGGCATGCTCTTGAAATAAAATTGAAAATGGCAGGAGCGCGCCTTTATGAAAATGTGCATGTTTCAGGGCATGCTTCCAAGGAAGACCACTGGGAACTTTTGAGAATGGTAAACCCTGAACAGGTAATACCATCACACGGAAATATGGTAATGCATTCCCATTACGTCGAGCTTGCCGAGGATGCAGGCTATGTATTCGGAGACACGGTGCATATCATGAGAAACGGTGAGGAAATGGTTTTATGAAACACCTCATAAGAAATTCTTTAAAACGGAGATAACCAGTTTATGATTGAAGAAATCCTCCAGAAAAAAGCCAAATTGGTGGACGAATCCATCCCCAAATTCCTTCCTATCACTCCCCCGGATGAATTGTATAAAGCCATGCGCCACCTGCTGGATGGTGGAGGAAAAAGGCTTCGCCCGTCTGCATTGTTATTGGCGGCAGAAGCTGTAGGAGGCAAGCCCGAAGATGTACTTCCCGCGGCAGTGGCTGTAGAACTGGTTCATAATTTCACTTTGATACATGATGACATAATGGACGAGGCAGACCTCAGAAGGGGACTTACCACAGTTCATAAAAAATGGGGTGTTCCGAGAGCGATTATCGCGGGCGATGCCCTTTATTCAAAAGCTTTTGAAATCCTTTCCTGCACAAAAAGCGAGCCGCAAAGGCTTGTTGAAAGTCTTGAACTCCTTTCGAAAACCTGTACGGATATCTGCGAAGGCCAGTGGATGGATATGAATTTTGAAACAAGGAAGGACGTTACCGAAGAAGAGTACATGCGCATGGTGGAGAAAAAGACCGCAGTGCTTTTTGCCACTGCCGTGAAAATGGGCGCTGTACTGTCCGGGGCTAACAGGGAAGTAGTACGTGCGCTGTGGGATTTCGGCCGGCTGACAGGAGTTGGGTTCCAGATATACGACGATGTTATTGACCTTATTACGCCTGAGGAGATTCTTGGGAAAGCGCAGGGAGGGGACATTATCGAGGGTAAACGCACACTTATTGTTATCCATGCATTGTCAAAAGGGGTCAGCATAGATGCGCTCGGGAAGAGCAATGCGACAAGGAGCGAGATATCCGCAGCGCTTACCACCCTTAAAGAATCAGGTTCGGTTGATTATGCAATGAACAAGGCGCTTGGGTTTGTGGATGAGGGCAAGGCTGCACTGTCAGTGCTTCCTGATTCCGAAGCAAAGAAGACGCTCATAGGGCTTGCGGATTATATGATTGAGCGGAAATATTAATGCAAAATTGCAAAAAACGGCCACATCATGGCTATTTACTTTTTCAGAATATCTTGAAAAAGGGGTTTTAAAGCAGGAATTTCCTCTTTTACCGTTGTCCAGACAACTTCTAACTTGACACCAAAATACTCGTGAATAACCTTATCTCTCATCCCTGCTATGCGCTTCCAGGGAATTTCAGGATTCTTTATTCTTACATCCTCAGGAATCTTTTTCACGGCTTCGCCTATTATTTCCAGCGCCCTGATTACAGCAAAGATAGTCTTGTTATCATGAATAAAATCACTGTAGTCCATATTTTCCGTAAATTGCACGGCTTTATCCATGGCATCAACTATGTCTTCTATATAGTCCCCGTACTCTCTCTTATACATAGACCACTTCCCTTAAAATACGCTTCCCTATCCTTGGTTTGAGTGCCCCTTTCATCACGAGGTCTACTTTCACCCCTAATAGCTCGCTAAGGTATTCCTCGATTTCGATAAATTTTATCAATCCAATAGCTTTCCCAAGCTCCACGAGAATGTCAATATCGCTGGCTTCTCTTTCTTCTCCTCTCACATATGAGCCAAATATCCCTATCTCTCTGACTTCATACTTTTGTTTTATTTCTTCCTTATGCTGCGAAAGGATATTTTTTATTTCATCAAGTGTTTTCATATTAAAGCCTGAATTAATAGGTCTTTGCGATAATTATACATTGCATCGGATATATAAAAAGATGGTGGAATTAATTCCTGAAGATGGCTCCTTTATCAGCCGAACTCACCTGTTTCTGATACCGCGCCAGATAACCTCTCGTAACCTTTGGCGCCGGTGGTTTCCACGCTTTTCTTCTTTTCTCAAGTTCTTCCTGCGAGAGCTTGAGATTCAACACACGCTTTGGTATATCAATCTCAATAATATCGCCATCCCTCACAAGCGCAATGGCTCCGCCATCAGCAGCCTCAGGCGATACATGACCTATGCACGGGCCCCTCGTGCCGCCAGAGAACCGCCCATCTGTTATGAGCGCAACCGAATCGATAAGTCCCATGCCTGCTATCGCAGCAGTCGGTGAAAGCATTTCCCGCATTCCCGGTCCTCCTTTTGGCCCTTCATACCTGATAACGAGGCAATCGCCAGATTTGATTTTCTTTGCCATTATAGCCTTCATCGCCGCCTCCTCGCCGTCAAAAACACGCGCAGGCCCTGAGTGCCTCTGCATTTTCCGGCTTACTGCAGTCTGTTTTATTACCGAACCATCAGGAGCGAGGCTGCCTTTCAGCACAGCTATACCACCTTCGGCATGTATCGGTGATTCAAGTGTTGCGATTATCTCCTTATTGGCGCGCGGATTTATGATTATATATTCCTTCAGGTTCTCTCCAAGGGTTTTTCCTGATACGGTCAGGGTGCCCATGTCAAGTTTCTCCTGCATCCGCTGCTGGATTGCGGGTACTCCGCCGGCGCGTTCAAAGTCTATAAGGTATCGGTCTCCTCCCGGCCTCAGGTTTATAAGATGCGGAGTCTCTTTGCTTATTTCATCAAACCTCATAAGCGGAAGGTCAAGCCCGAATTCCTGCGCTATTGCGGGTAAATGAAGCGCGGTATTTGTGCTGCCCCCTATTGCCATGTCCACGCGTATCGCATTATCAAGCGATTCCCGTGTGACTATTTGGGTTGGTCTTATGCCTTTTTCCACGAGTTCAAGTATCTTCATGCCTGAATGCTTTGCTATCCTTGTCTTTTTGGCGTCCACTGCATGCGCTGTTCCGCATCCGGGAAGGCTCAAGCCCAGCGCCTCTGTAACACATGCCATCGTATTGGCTGTAAATAATCCGGCGCATGAACCCGCCCCGCAGCACGCGCAGTCCTCAAGGTTCTTGAGTTCCCGGTCTGTTATCGTATTGTTTCTGCGCGCCCCGACTGCCTCGAAGAGAGAGATAACATCGCGGGGCTCATCCCCGACCATCCCCGGCATCATGGGTCCGCCTGTCACAACGATGGCGGGGATGTCCAGCCTTCCTGCTGCCATCAGGTGACCAGGGACAATTTTATCGCATGTGGGTATCATGACCATGCCGTCAAACTGGTGCGCTTCGACCATGAGTTCGATGCTGTCTGCTATCAATTCCCTGCTTGGCAGCGAATTCTTCATGCCCGTATGCCCCATTGCTATGCCGTCGCATATCCCGATGGTGTTGAACTCAAAAGGTACGCCGCCTGCCATGCGTATCCCGGCTTTTACGGCTTCGGCGAGCTTGTCAAGATGAATGTGCCCAGGTATTATCTCGTTCCAGGAGTTTACCACTCCTATGAAGGGAAGAGCCATTTCTTCATCGGTCAGCCCTACTGCTTTTAATAAAGACCTGTGAGGGGCGCGTTCAAGTCCTTTTTTTATATTATCGCTTCTCATGATACCTGAGTGTAGAGTACCTCAATTATTTTAAATATTCCGATTGTGCGGCTTTTGGGCGGCGGGGGCTTTCGCGGGAAATTCTATTGCTCTTCAATTGGATTACGGCTTATCAATCCCCACATTTCATCTCCTTCTGAGAGTGAACCTCTCGCACCGATTTCTATCAACAATCGCCGACATTCTTCTTGATTAGTTCCAGTTACACGAGCCAATGTGGAAAGACGGCGCCACTTAAATTTATCATCCTCCAGTAACTTTTTCAGGTTACTTTTTCGCGGACCATTAAGTCGCTTTTCAGCTAGATTCTCCTTATATTCATCTAACTTTCGCGGCCCCCAATAAGATGTTATGATAGTTCCAGCACAGCCAAGAATACCGCCAATTATCCCCCCAAATATTGCCGCCGACAATTCATCGCCCATTTAATCTCTCCTTTATGAAACTTATCAACCTTTTCCTTTTTCCCCATTTACATCTTTTTCTTTTTGCTCCTTCCTCTCGTCTTCCGTTTTTATTTCCTCTTTCTCCCTTTTTATTTCTAATTTAAATGGAGGCATTGAAAATGTTGCTGTTGATTCGGTCTTTGTTGGAATACTCTTTTTATGCAATTCCCAACAATGCCTATGGAAAACTCCCATGTTTGTAGTAATCCACATAGGATTATCTCCAAAAATACTATGTCTTACTCTTTTCGAGACAAGTTCTTTGCATAATGGACATCGCCCAAGTTTTGTAATAGGTCTTCTAAACGGTTTCATATTTACCTTATATAATTTTGTTTACATATTTAAATATACTGTTTACACTACTCTCATAAAAATACAACTCTCAAATTCAACCGTCAATTATTCCATACGCGCCAAGACGTGCGCCGCCCACAGGTGCGGAACAAGCCCGCATCCGCCTGCGTCCTTGTGCGGGAGGCGACAGTCCTGCGCTCAAGCGGGGCGCCCGGTCGCGTGAAGCCGCTCATGGCGCATTACTAAAATACGCCCAGCTTTGCGGTCTTTGCGAACTTTGCGGTGAAAAGCGCCACAAATATATCACTTTTTTAATATTAAATTATTGGCGCCGATGCTTCAGATACGATGCAGCAAATCTGCGTTTATCTGTGTTTATCTGCGGTTTATATTTCCGATACGCATAGGCTGCATCGGTTTCTATCGGCGCGCCGAACAGTTGAAAATATTTAACTCAGAGTTCGTACGAGTTCGTATTAGTTCGCTGTTAATGTTTGTGCCTGTTTTAACGGTTCTTCTCTTCCTTTAATAACTATTCTCAAAACTTTTTTCCCAATCTTTTTTCTCTGTGTCCTCTGTGCGCTCTGTGGTTTTTCAATTTTGATGTGAGGCGGTTGTCTGGAGGCAATACCGGCGCCTGTGGTTAAATATTTAAAATGTAATAAATATGTGACGCCTCAGATGGATAGCACAGATGACACCGATACGTGCGATAACATCAGGAAGTTAATGCTTCACGGCATAAGCTTGAATCCCACTCTTTCAAAATCATCGTCAAATGAAAACACCTTCTCTATGCCCCGTGTCTTCATTATAGCAAAACTCGTGCAGTCTGTAAAACTTAATTTCTTATCATCATACGTCTTAAAAAGTTCCCATGCAGGCTCAAATAATTCCCGTCCCACCCCGATTTTCTCAACAACATTCGACGCAATGATGTCCTGTCCCCATTCAACCGCTTCCTTGTGCCCCACAGTGTAGCGAATTCTTGTCAGGGTCTCATCTATTATATAATCCGAAGTTATTATTTTCTTTATCTTTACCTTGCCATTCTTAATTTCTTCAAGAAAACTGGTCGCAGCGGCATGATTGTTGTCCTTTTCATTTACAAGCGCGAGAAAAGCCGATGTATCCACGAAAAGCATATTCAGTCCTCGTTGTAGATTTCATCATGTTTTTCTGATAAGTCTTTTGATGCCTGGAAAGTACGCATTTTGAAGAAGGGGTCTTTTGGATCAAAACCGGATTTACCCCTGACCCACTCTAACACAGCTTCTCTTATAGCTTCTTTTATAGAAATGCCTTTCTTTTCAGCAGTCTTTTTTAGTTGTGAATAAAGATGCGTTTCAAGTTCGCTCTGGATATATTTTACTTCGGACATTTACTATCAACATTTAGAGATGACATTTAGACATTAAATAGATATCGTTGATTAAAATAACGCAATGTTTGTGTTCGATTATTTTTCCCTACAACCCCATCCTCTTCGCAATCTCCCCGACCCCCAGGAATGCAGCCGAATCCTCCGGCAACTCCGCAAGCGGTCTCCCCTCAAGGTCAAAACTCGCAAGCGTCTCATCAAAAGGCACAACTCCCACCAGGTCCATCTTCAACTCCCTCGCATACTCCTCAATCCTTGCGCGGTTCTCAGGTGTGACCTTGTTCGCTATCACATGCATCTTTTTAATATTCAAATTCAGCGACTTTGCCAGTTCCCGTATCCGCTCAGCAGTCTGGAGGCCGCGGCGCGATCCGTCCGTGACCACGAGCAGTTCATCCACATCGCGGATTATCCGCCTCGACAAATGCTCAAGCCCTGCCGCCGTGTCGATTATCGTCAGGTCATAGTTCTTAAGAATCCTGTCCATAATCCCGCGCAGGAGGTTATTGGCAAAGCAGTAGCAGCCAGCACCCTCAGGCCGTCCCATCACCAGCAGGTCATAATGCGGCATCTCAGTGAGAACCTCATACACTTTCGATTCCAGCAACCTCTCCTTATTGGTATCAGGAGGCATCTTATCGCGCTCCTGTAGCATGAATTCCCGCATGTCGCCGATTGTCTTTTCTACTTTCACGCCAAGCACATCTGGCAGGTTGGAATCCGGGTCTGCGTCAATGGCGAGCAGCGTTTTTTTGCCTGAAGACAGGTGTTTTATCAGCATCCCGGCTACGGCTGTTTTTCCTGTTCCGCCCTTGCCTGTAATTGCGATTACTTTCATAAGAATTATCGTGTAATGAAAAAATCAACAACTAACTCGTACTAACTGATACGAACTCACGCCGCCGGGAGTTCGTACGAGTTGGTATTAGTTCGCTGTTAAAATTCTCAATCAACTCTGTTTCTCTTTGCCTTTGAGTACGATGCGGTCGATGGTGATTTTAGCATTCTTGAAAACAAGTTTCACGCCCTCTCCGCCTCCGAACTGCGGCATCATGGGCATTCCGGCAGGCATTGTCATGGCGGGTACAGACCATGCAGGCGCCGCCGCAGCGCTCTCTTGGGGCGCGGCTTCCGCAGCTGCTTCTTCCTTTGCCCAGCGCTGGGTAATCGGGTGCTGCTTTTTCTCAAGATAATCACGAAGCGCCTTCAGGTCGGTAACATCCTCTTCCGTAGGTATCTTATCCATAAGTTCCGCAGGTATATCCGCCTTGATTTTTTCCATGAGGTTCTTTGGCATCCAGATTACGCGCTCCCAGCCGCCGTCTGCCTGTATGAATTTGGGCGAGCGGAAATAATTCACTCCCACGCCAAGGAAACCTATAATCTGCTTTCCTCCGCCTGTCTGTCCTGCCATTGTCGAGAAAGCAAGCCCGTTGGGGGCTGTTCCGCTGAAATCCCGGTCAACCCATCCAATGCCGTCCACTTCAGGAATGTAAAAACCGACCACTTCAAAACATCCGCAGCTTGTGTGAGGGTACTCAAAAAATGAGTGCAGCTTGATGCGTGAATACTCACCGCCCGATAGTGCTACAGCTTTCTCATTAACACCAGAGTATTCACCGCCAACCTTGTCTATTATCTCGCCTTTGGGAATGGCGAACTGCGGCCCTTCGGGGTCCACCTTGGCAGCAGCGCGCCCGTCAAACCAGTTGATAGCGCCGCATAATGAAATCCTGTCCGGCGTCACGACGCATACGTTTGTGGGTGCAAAGCTCTGGCACAGGGTGCAACCGTAGAACACATCCACATCCTCATCATGAAGCCCGCGCGTCCTGGCATCTCTTGCCTCATAGATTTTTATTGCCTCTTCTCTTTGTTTTTCCACTTCTTCAGGGTCGGTGATATATGTGGCTTCTATTTTCTCGATAAAAGGCAGCTCGTTCTTGAACAGCATCATTGTGGCTTTGGCTACCTGTTCAAACGATTTGAGCCCTTTTTTAATGGCATCCTTGTTAATCCGCACCCATACGTCATAGCGCTGGTTCAGGTGCATGTATCCCTGGATATAATTCTGGAAATCGTGGTTTCGCCTCTCCACAATAGCCTCAAGGTCGGCCTCAACAAGTTTTCCTGCGATTCGGTATATCATTGCATAAGGATGCCGTGACCCCTCCTGCATCCCGGAAATGTCGGGCCCGATAAGTGTAAACTTTCCATCTTCTATCTCGTCCAATCCAGCCGCCCTTACAAGTTCAAATCCCCTGGACTTGGGGCCTGCAAGCTCAACGAACATATCATCTTTTCTTACTCGTTCACCCTCGAACATGGGTGAGATTTCAAAGGGAAATTCATTTGCCATGGTTGCCGTCCTGTATTATTTGCACCCGTATTCAAATACGGGGTCTTTATCTTTTTGGTAACTCCTTTATGACCTCATCAAGCGCCGCGATGAATACATCTTTTTTGAGGTTCCCGAATGACATATCCGCATTCGGATGATAGTATTTATCGATAGATATAACCCTGATTTTTGAGAAATTCTTGAGTGCAGATATCGCCTGGGATGCATAATAATATGTTATCCCGAAAAACACAACAAGGTCGTATCCGCCTTTGCCGTCAAGCCCCGGCCACTCGGGGTCGCAGAGGTATGACGCAAGGGCATGCATATTCGCGTAATGGGCATCAAGACCTTTATCACCAAGATATTTATATGAGTCGCCTACGGAAGCTATTTGTATTCCGGTTTTTCCAATCGCGACAACTCTTGCCAGAACATCCTTATCCTCGATTTCAGAACCCACTATCAGCAAAGGTCGCTTTGCTTTGGCAAGCATTTTTCCCGGGACGGCAGGCATTACAGCACGCGCCATCTTAGGTCCGGGGATATTCCCTGTGTCAAATGGTACTGCCTGGCGGGTAGTATCGATAGCCTCCTGTTTATCCAGAGTTTTGGCAACGGGTTTTTCAATTGGTTTTCCGCCTGTCTTTTCGGCAGGTTTCAAGTGCTCCTTTTTTGTCATTTCTTAACCTCCTTGCACAGGCGGGGGACGTTTGTCGGCTGGAATGAAACGTCCACTTTCCGAAGCGGCCCTTCGGTTATCTTTTTCTTCTCCCAGTCAATCTTCCATCCTTTTTCCTCAAGCAGTTTCAATAGCTGCTCCCTCTTTGCCACGGGAAGGTCTGCCTCATTTCGGACATAGATATGCCAGTCGTCTGGCATCTTTTTAAGGTATTTCTCGCTGAGTTCAATGTAATGCGTCAGTTTGATGGCTCTCCCGAGGCTGTTGTCGCTTGGCCTGAAACACAGCTTCGCCAAAAGAGGCATAAGCTCATCCTTAGTCTCGGCCGTAATCATCAGATGCTCAGGTGCAGGTTCGACATTAATTACCGAGCCGTCCCTTCCGTCAAGGACGTTCCAGTCCTCTTTCCTGTAAGGTTTACCAATGAAAGCGCGCCTGTACTTTGTCCCGTGCGGTCCTGCAACAACAGGGATACCGAGCCTGTTGCATCCGGTGGCTATCGCAAAAGCCTTCTGCGAATAGGCTCCCCACGCTATCCCGACGGCTCCGACCCTGTTAAGCACATAATCTGCTATTTCTTCCCAGTTGCCTTTTGTCTTTCTTCCTGCAAATATCGAAGCCACTTTTATCGTTGTCGCTGCTATGTGGGCGTTCGAGACGCAGGAACCGGTGTTCAGGAGATTGCCCTTGATGAATCTTCCCGGGTAGCGCTCGTACAGGGTTTTTCCTTCCTTATCCTTATACATTCCCACATCCATGGCAGCGCAGCCTGAAGTAATTATAATATAACTGCGCTGTATCATTTCTTCAACAACATCATACACATCTTTCGTGCCATCGGGATAATTGCCGCAGCCTACAAAAGCAAGCACTCCTGGCGTTGTACCAAGCACAAGGTTACGCCCCTCCTCCCGTATCTCGGGGTCGCCTATCTGTCCTCTTCCAATCCTCACCTTGCCTTTTTCTTCCCTGATTACGCGCTGCGATGCCTTTTCGATAACATTTAGTACGGGTATATCCACAGGGCAGCTATAATCGCACCGTCCGCAGCCCACGCATTTGTCATGGAGTATCTCAAAAGGCGAAAGGTCGCCGTTCACGGCAGCCACCATGGCATCTGATATTGGCAAGCTCTGCGGGCAATCCCTTGTGCACTGGAGGCATTTTGTACATTTTGAAACAAGTTTCTTGAATTCCTCATCATTCGGAAGAGCGGTTAATCCTTTGGCTTTCCTGATTGGTCCCATCTTCATTGCAAGTTTAGGGACGAGTTCCCCGATTTTTTCAAAATCAAGAAGCAGTACCCCTGCCTGTTTTCCGCTCACAAGGTCATCTATGATAACATCAACACTGTCATTTGACCTGTCAGGCAATCCGTATGTGATTTTTTCGTTAGTGGCAATTACCGGAATATGAAGTTTTTGTGCTTCTTTCAATATATCAGCCCTTACGCACTGCTCATCAGTGACCAGTACATCGGGAATCCCTGAGCGTATATATTTCAATTCCTTGCTCATGGAACCGATGATTTTTGCGGATTTGTTATAACGGGTCATATCATGGGCGGTACAGCACAACCCTGCAATCTCTATTTTATCAAAAAGACCGCCTTTGTCCATGTAATCCAGTATGTACGCCGGAGCAGCGATATTATGTCCCACGCATATTACAACCGGTTTTTTGGAATCAAGAATGCCCATCCCCACTTCTGCCAGAGGTGTTTTCTCATCTGATTTAGGGAACCCCATGCATGAAATCTGGATTATGTCAGCCACTTCCATTCCCAGGAGGTCAAGCATCCCGGCATGAAGCGCTTTGGACTCAAAATCCCGGGCTGAACCCTCCTGTCCCGTATTGGCTGCGGCTATAAGCTGGGTCAATTGCTCTTCCACATAATCAAGTACCGGGAGAAAGTCGCCAATGGTTTGCGGCTGGATACCCATTATCGTCTCGGTAAGCGGGGCTTTAAGGTTGCTCGGGCCGACATCAATCAGGCGGTCTTCGCCGTATTTTTTTATCAGGTAATGAAGAAGATGACGACCGTGCGCGGTGTGGCATGCCGCCCCCATTATACTTGTCATGAGCGCCTGTCTTGCTGATTGCCCTTCAAGGTCAATGCCGCACGCCCCTTCCTTGTTGCCTGTCAGGTCGCATTTCCCGTACGTGCAGTAATCGCACAAATCGCTTGTGGGTGTATAAACAGGGTTGTACCTGTCAAGGAGGCGGTAATCCCAGTTCCGAAGACTGATAATGTCGGGACGGGGCGTAGGCCCTTCTACCTTTTCTTCCTGCCCCTCGCCGATTTTGCCAATATTTATCTGGACGTTTTCCAATCCTTCTATTACAAAACTTCCTTTTTTAACTATCATTTAATATCTCCGATGATTAGATTTACATGGCATGCTTTCCTACCCAGACTAATTCTCATAATATTATAATTTTCCGATATTGACGGATATGGCTTTAAGCCCTAATTCACATCAATGTACTTAAACGTTTTTGTATTTATCATTATCATCCATTATATTTAAATTGCATGGATATCATTATCAGTTTAACAGCCAATGTCAGAATCCCCCGATGAATATTCATTATAAAAATACTGTCATAAAATATACGGATTCGGTCTATGAACCTTCCGAAGACTCTTTCCTGCTCGCAGAGGCAGCATTATCAGAAATAAAAGACTCGGAGAGGATTTTAGAAGTAGGCTGCGGGAGCGGGATAATTTCCGCGGTCATAAAAGCCAATACAAAAGCAAAAATAACAGGTATTGATATCAACCCATACGCAGCGGCATGCACGAAAGAAAATGGCGTGGATGCAATCAGGGGCGATTTGTTAAGCTGTGTTAAAGGGAAATTCGATATTATAATATTTAATCCGCCGTATCTTCCAGGTCATGAAGGGGCAAAAAAGGACTGGATTGACGTTGCCCTGACCGGGGGACATGACGGCAGGGAGATAATATTCAGGTTTCTTGGGGATGCGCTGCCTCACCTTGTTGATAACGGAAGGATTCTGATGGTGGTGTCGTCATTGACCGGAATAGAAGAGGTGAAATCGAAGATGAGGTCGCTGAATTATGCGGTTAAAGAAATAGCTCATGAAAGATTTATGTTCGAGCAGCTTACTGTCATAGTCGGCACTAAAGTGTAAGCCAAACCCTGTGCCTTCACCCCGGATTTTAAATTTCTATCTCGGCAAACCTGTCTATGTCAGTCCGATGACCCCAGATATCCCCGGTTAACAATTTGATATTTTTCATTTTTAAAAGCGTTTTCGTTGTGCCTGATATCGTTTTATGATACGACGACGGCAGTTGTATCCTTTTCAGTTTTGGGGTTTTTGTCACAAGCTCAAAAATGTTTTTTTCAGACGGCCTGAAACAAAAATGTACATTTTCTTCTTTCCCATCAATATCGTTGAGGTCTTCCTCTCCGCCAATAATTCTGAAAACTACTTTCATAATATTTGATTGGTAATTCTACTATTTATATTTTTTTTATTCTCAAGGTGCCGGAATCATAACATTTATCCATTATAAAACCAATTTCCGAGCCATGGTTACAGTAATGGAGATTTACCAGCTCTTGCCAAAAACCAACTGCAAGATATGCGGTGAATCCACATGCATGGCTTTTTCGGTTGCATTACTGGGAAGGAAAAGAAACATATCCGAATGTACTCCCATTCTTGAAGAAAATTTTAAAAAACAGAAAGAAAAACTGGAAGCTCTTCTTTTACCTTCAGCCGGGGCAGGGGAAACAGGCATGATAGTCCATCCCGAACTATGCACAGGCTGCGGTAATTGCGTGGTTGCATGCCCTGTGGATGTGGCAAACGACCCCAAAGGCGCAGCTATCGGATGCGCTCCCACAAACGATAAAGTGATCTTCAAAGTGGTTGACGGCAAAATAGTGGCTTCAAATATAAAGGAATGCAGGCGCTTTGGGAAGAACAGGGTGCTCTGTTATGCATGCATAGACCCATGCCCGACCGGTGCAATCGAGTTCGTGTAGGTGTTTTTAATGGCAACCTGCCCCGGATGCGCACTGTTATGCGATGATATTGAGGTCACAGTTGAAAACAACAGGATAAAAGAGACGAGACATGCATGCAGGCGGGGGGCTGCGCGGATAAAGGGCTGCACTAACAGGCTGGCGCCGACCATAGCCCAAAAGCCTGTTGATATTGAAAGTGCCATCAAGAAAGCTGCCGGGATACTTAAGGATGCCAGAGCGCCAATGCTTTTTGGCTTTAGCAACTCAACATGTGAAGCCCAGGTAAAAGGAATCCAACTGGCAAAGAAACTGGGCGCGATAATCGACGATACATCATCATTTTGCCAGGGGCTCCTGATAGAAAAGATACTCCGGAAAAAATTCAGAACATGCACGCTTGAAGATGTAAGGAACAAAGCTGATGTTCTTGTCTATTGGGGGTCGGATGCTCAGGACTCACAGCCGCGGCATCTCTCCCGGTTCTCATATTTTCCCCGCGGAGAATCCCGACAGCGTGGCTACGAAGAAGACAGGATTGCCATAGCGATAGATGTGCGCGAATCCAATACAGCAAAGATATGCAAGGGGCACTTTTACAGGATACAGCCAAAGGGCGACAGGGAATTTATCCTTGCCCTGATAGACGCTCTCTCCGGAAAAGTCCCCGCGTATGAGCCAAAAAAGATTCTTGAGCTTGCAGCCATATTGAAAAAAGCCGAGTTCGGGGTGATTTGTGTGGGCATCGGGCTAACATATTCGATAAAAGAGGATTTTGATATCCTGGTTTCACTGGCAGATAAGCTCCCGAATTTCCACATTATGCCCATGGTGGGCCATTACAATATGCGCGGCTTTAACGAGAATTTGTTCAAAGAAACCGGGTTCGTGAACCGGGTTAGATTTCATGACACAGCGGTTCATGACGATAAATATTCAATCATTGAGGCGCTTCGGGAAAAAAGCATAGACGCCCTGCTCGTTGCAGGTTCTGACCCGCTATCAAGCCTGCCGCGTTCATTAATCCGGCACCTTGCATCCATACCGGTGATATGCATAGACCCGTGTGTTACCATGACATCAAAAATAGCCGCTGTAACAATCCCATGCGCTGTGTCGGGAGTTGAATCAGGCGGCACCGCCGTCAGGATGGACGGGAAAAAAGTCGGGCTGTCAAAGATGATTGAAAGCGATTACCCAACTGATGAGGAACTGCTCACTCGATTGATGGAGGCGCTTTAATGGGAATCGATGTCGGAAAGTTCCTGAAAAATCCGGAATACGAGATAAAAATCACTACATACAGGGATATTTTCCAGGTCGAGGCGCAGGAACGCGACAGGTTTGGAAAGGATTATGAAAAACTGTCCGCCTGCATCATGATGAGTAAAAACGACATGGCGAAAATGGGATTGAAGTCGGGAGACAGAGTAAAGGTCGCCAATAATAATGGAAGCATCGTCGTGGAGGTCAGGGAGTCTAAAAGAGATGAACCCGGCGGTGTAGCCTTCATGGTGAACAGCCCGTGGTCAAATGTTCTTGTATCGGGCGATACGGGAGGAAAAGGGATTCCCGAGTTCAAGAATATTACTGCAAAAATTTCTCTTGTAAAAGAAGAGGTTACGAGTCTTGAAAGCTTGATGGAATATTTTAGAAAATTAAAGTCACAATGACTTAAATAAAATCAAGAAAATTGTTTTCTCTCAAGGATTAAAACGTATGATTCATCTAAATATCGGAAAAATAAGGCTGGACAGGAATCTTGTTCTTGCCCCGATGTCTGATGTCACGAACCTGCCATTCAGGCTGCTCTGCAAAAAATACGGGGCATCGCTTGTGTATTCGGAGATGGTCTGTTCCGGCGGGATTGTCAGGCGAAATGCCGAAAGCATAGATAGATGTCTTACATCTAAAGACGAGAAGCCTTTCGGAATCCAGTTACTGGGTTCTGATGCTGCTGACCTTGTCGATTCTGCGCGTATCTTGCAGGAAAGATATAATCCGGACCTTTTTGACATAAATCTTGGCTGCCCGGCGCAGAGCGTTATCAAAAACGGCTTCGGGTCTGCGCTCCTGAAAAATCCTGAAATCATCGGGGAAATAATAGAACAGCTTTCTTTTGCTCTTGATGTACCGCTCACAGCGAAGATGAGAATAATGAATAGTTTTGAGGAGACACTAAAAATCGCAAGGATTATCGAAAAATCCGGCGCCGACACTATCACCATTCACGGAAGGACACAGAAACAGGGCTATTCCGGAAAATCCAACCTTGAATTCATTAAAGGTGTCAAGAAAGAACTATCGATTCCTGTGATTGCAAACGGCGATATTTACGATGAGAAAACCGCCCGGGAAGTGCTTGAATATACGCAGTGCGACGGGCTTATGATAGGAAGGGCTGCAATCGGGAACCCGTATATATTCAGGAGGCTTTCACATTATCTTTCCACCGGGGAATTATTACCTCCCCAGGAAATGGCTGAGCGGCTTCGGGATTTTTATGAGTACACGGCTTTGTGCAGTAAATATGGCATGCTGGCTTTAAATGACCTGAAGCTTAATGCGCAGTGGTTCACGAAAGGCATAGATAACATAAAATCTGTGCGTATAGAGATTAATAAAGCAAATGATATTGATTCTGTGATGGGGATAATCGGAGGATTGGAATGAGTTCGGATTTGGATTATGGTATCAACTTCTGAGACTTTTTATTATTTTCTGGTTTGAAAAACCACAGAGAGCACAGAGGACACTGAGAAAAGGGGCAACTCTCTGTGCTCTCTGTGTGCTCTGTGGTCGATTATCCTTACTTGATTTCATTTACCCAGAAGAAATTAAAAAATCTCCAACTTCTTATGTAGACCGGGGCGGCCATCGGAGCGCGCTCACCGCAAAGGGCGCAAAGTGCGGCAGCAATATTTTATAAAAAACAACGAACTGATACGAACTCGTACGAACTCAGCGGCGCCGGGCGCATAAGGGTTTGCACGCCTGGGGTTTTGAAGGAAGGGGCGCGGATAGGGATAGATTTTGGATAGGGTTGCTGCCAAAAACAATGTTTAAATATGATGTATTGCAATAATACCATAATGAGCAGCGTTATTGAAACTTCCGGGGAACATAAAGCACAGTGGGTAACTATTTCCAGTGATGAATATGAATCTATGAAATCTACTCTGGAAGTTCTTTCAGACTCCGAACTTATAGAGCAGATTAAAGAGAGCAGGGAAGATTATAAATCTGGTAATTTTAAAACGCTACATGAACTAATGAAAGAATAAGCTCTAAGTCATTTCATCTTTGTGTTTGAATCCAACAACAATGATTGATTTGTTATTTTCATCTATTTCAAGAGCACACGCCATCTCTTTTCAAAATAGATTTCCCAGATGCCTGCGAGAGGAACGCGTAAGGGTTTGGCGTATGATTGCGGAGCGTTTTCGAGTTTTAGTAATTTTGTGAACAGCCGCTTTTTTAAGTGATTATCACACTTCTTATCGATGATCCTCTGAATTTTATCGGGGATTATGATTTCGTATGGCACATCATGCTTTATGTGTCAGGATATATTTAATTAATACTAAGGGCTGGCAAACGTATTACTTAAATTATTTCAACAGTTGTGGCGCCGATAGGAAACCGATGCAACCACAAGTCCACGCTCACCGCAAAGGGCGCGAAGAGCGCAAAGCTCCGGCGACAATTTTTTATAAAAAACAACGAACTGATACGAACTTGTACGAACCCGGCGGTGCAGTGTTAGGGTATGCGTGGCATACCCTTGGTTACTTACCCCTACAATTTATAAAAAACCATAAAACTTATAATCTTGTAGGGATAATATAGTCTTATGGTAGCAATTAGAAAAAAGACGATAGGCAAACAGGTATATTATTATATCGAGCACAGCTTCCGTGAAAACGGCAGGGTGGAAAAGAAGGAAAAATACCTTGGAAAAACGTTGCCGCAAAACATCGAAGAATTGAAAAGACAGTTTGTTTCTGAGATGTACAGGGAGAAATGGTTTGACCTTTTTGACAAAATAAAAGAAGAATATTCAGCGCAGGGAAAAACAATCCCTCCATCGGCGCAGGAAAAAGAATTGGAGAACTTTGCTATCAAATTCACTTATGATACGAACAGGATAGAAGGCTCAACCCTGACATTCAGGGAAACCTCTTTGCTACTCGAAAAAAGCATAACCCCGAATGCAAAACCTATGCGCGATGTAAAAGAGGCGGAAGCGCACCGGAGCGTATTTTATGAGGCGCTGGATTGCAAAAAGGACTTATCGCTTGATCTCATATTGTATTTTCACAAAAAATTATTTGAGAACACGAAAAAAGACATAGCAGGGATGATAAGGCAGCATCAGGTGACGATTGCAGGAAGTAGATTTACACCGCCTTTTCCCGCAGAAATATATCCTCTGCTAATGGATTTTTTCAGATGGTATCGCAAAAATAAAGACAAAATGCACACCTTAGAACTTGCGGCGCTTGTCCATCTGAAACTTGTAACTATTCATCCTTTCGCAGACGGGAACGGAAGAATAAGCAGGCTGATGATGAACTTTGTTTTAAATAGGCATGGCTTCCCTATGCTCAATATACCTTATGAAAAAAGAGCAGGTTATTATAGCGCTCTGGAGCGGTCTCAGATAAAAAAGGATGAGATGATTTTTCTTCAATGGTTTTTCAAAGGATACCTGAAAGAAAATACGAAGTATCTTAGGAATCGTTGATTCAGACGGGATTAAACATACTTAAATTACTTATACAGTTGTGGCGCCGATAGGAAACCGATGTAACCACAAGTGTACGCTCACCGCAAAGGGCGCAAAGCCCAGCAGCAATCTTTTATAAAAAACAACGAACTGATACGAACTCGTACGAACCCGGCGGCGCGGTGTCAGGGCGCGGCGCAGCCAACTGAACTCAATGCCCCGCTTCCGCATGCTCCGGCATACCTCTCCGTAATCAGCGCTCGCCTTAGCCTAAACAGCACCTTCTGTTTATCAAAACCATACTGCTCAGCCAGCTTCTTGACAAGCCTCTTTTTTGATGCGCCTTTTAGAGCCATCTCACCCATAATGCCGTCCACAAACTCCTTGTTCGGGTCGGCTTCCTTTGCTTTTGGCGCTTCAGCTTTAACTTCCGGCGCTGCTTCCGCTTTTATAATAGCTATCTCTTCTGCCATACCTATCACCTCGAAATCTCAACCGGCGTGAGAATCCCCTTTTCAATCCCAAACTTCCTGCCTGCCAGCAAAATATTATCCTGCACAGGCGCCACCTTGAACTTCTTTTCAATGGCACTGCCGTTAGACTTTATCTTGAGTGTCCCGCCCTTCAGGAGCTTGAGCGCCCTCACAACATTCAGATTCAATTCCACAAAATCGTTATCGTCTCCCAGATTAAACCACATGAACGGGTTGTACACGCTTACAAGTGCCGTTTTGGCTTCAGCCGGTTTCGCCGCTGCCTGTATCGCGCCGTAAGCAGGTCTATCATATTTCGGGATTGTGAATTCATCGACTGACGCAATTCCAATAGACTTTTTAACGGATTCATGAAGAACATTGAAATCAAATTTGGCGCCAGCTATGATTCCAAGCGCATCAAGCCCGCTCGTTCCCGCGCCGCCAAGCGCCTGTGCCCTGCCCTCGTTGTTGATGAGAGTGCCTCTCTTCTTATACAGCGGCTCATGGGCTATTACCACATTTGCATTTGCCGAAACTGCCTGCCCTGTCTGGACAATAAGATTCGTGAGTTTTGAAAGAGTCTCAGATGGTATCAGCGCGGACGGGTCGGATTCGAGACAGAACAATGTCTTTATCGTCCCTTTATTTATATCCTCAACCAGTTGCGCCAGTGATTTTTGCTTGGCATCCTTATACAATAAATATGCACCTGTTGAATTCACAAAAGGCTTGAGGAATGTTACTTTAGCGCCTGCGTTCTTTACAAGAGACAGTACGCTCTTAACCTGCTCAATATCCGAAAGCGGGTGAAAATCAGCAATAACAAGCGAATCTTTTGTGAGCTGCAACTTTGAAACATCAGCAGGTCGGATGTTCTCATCTGCTAAGGGTAAATCCTTCCACCACACCGAAGTTATCTTCGCTCCTTTCTTCCTGGCTGAAAGCAGGCGCCGGACTATCAGCGGATACTGCTCATATGGGTCGATAAAGAGCACGATATGTTTTGCAGCTTCGATTTCAATATATGGTATTCCCACGCTCAGGGTCTGATATGTGTCTTTTGGAAGCTCCTCGAAATTTGCTCCCGTGCATAAATAGGATTCAGCAACTTTCCGGAATGCAAGAAGCTCCTCGCTTGTGGTGTTGCCGAACGAGAGGAAAGCTGTGGAACCCTTGCTTGCCGATATTCTCTTAGCTGCTTCCTTTGCAGCTTCTTCAGGCGAGGTCTCCTTTCCATCCACCATCGATTTAACAGGTGTATAGAGGCGGAAGAGGCTCATTCCGAACCTGCAAAGCTTCCCGGCATTGGCAGGAGAGGATTTCCTGAAATCCACTTCAAGTTTTCCGTTCTCTCGAATATATAATCCGCAGCCAAAATTGCAGCCCGGGCATATTGTTGAATAAACATTATCGGTCATTTAAATCAAACCTCTTTTGTAAATCTCGCCACCAGGCCGCAAAGGAGTTAATCCCGAATAATTTATCAGCGTTTCTATGTTCTCTGCTGCTGGAAATCCTTCTTCCGGAGACACACTATTCAAATTCCTATTATGAATCTCGCCACCAGGATGCAAAGGAGTTAATCCTGACGATTTTCTCAGTTCTTCTAGGTCTTCTTTGGCTAAACGCTCCTGATCCAAGGAATCGCCATTCAGATTTTTATCATGAATTTCACTAAAAAGACGCAAAGGAGATAAACCTGAAAAACCTCCCTTTGCCTCTGCATCTCCGTGTTTTTTCTCCAGAGACTCACATAAATTCAGAGCAAATCCGCGTTCATCTATTTTCATCTGCGGTTTAATCAAACTAAAATCCTCACTCATTTAACTTCACCTCAAAATAAGGGGGCTTTCGCATATCCATGCCAGGTTCATACTTTAACTGCTCCTGCACAGGATTTGCAAAGCGCCTATATAATCTTGTGAGCGGAATATCAACAGGGCACACATCGCTGCACTGCCCACACCCGATACATGAATCCGCAAGGTGCAAAAAGCGCACCAGATGATACATGGACATCTTGTAAGCATCGCCGCGGAAGTGGAATTCGGTGCATTTTGAAACATCCCCGCATGAGCATGTGGGGCACACTGCTTTGCAGGCGCCGCAGTCGATGCAGTGCTCAAGCTCTTTCCTGAAATACTCAAGCCTGTTATCGATTGGAACAAATACCTTATCCTTCCATTTCTTGCCAAGACTTTCCATAACGCCTTTAATCTTGGCGCGCGCCGCAACACCTTTCTCATCAGGCTTTTGCACCTGCACATATCCGGCGTCGATGGCATTTTGAAGGAGCTTTGCTCCTTTTTCTGAATTTATCTCTACAAAAGTGGCTTTGCCAACAAGGTCTCCGGTCACGCCCCAGTTCCCGCACGCAAGGTCGGCGTTGTTCGGTATCTTGATCGTGCAATACCGGCAGCTCTCCCTGCGTCCATAACCTTTCTCTTCAAGCTCGTCAATGGTTATTGCGTGCTCTTTTCCATCCTTTGTCTCGAAAATGAGTTTTCCTTTCTCGATCTCTTCGCCGTGAACATCTTCTGGCTTGATCTTGTACATGACTTCAAGCATCTCACGCGTCACGACTGGGTGCATTGACCCGCCGCAGTTAAGACCGATTGTAAAAGTATTATCAAGATTTACGGCATTGCGCTTGCTCTGCTCGATAACCCCGCGCACATCGCAACCCTTCGCCGGAAGGGCCACTTTCATATCCTTATTGGCGATGAGTTTTGCAAAGTTGCTCGGAACTGAGTGCAAAGAGCCTGCCGAGTTCAGCACCTCATTCACATCAGAGGTTATTATCGGTACCGCTTCAAACTCGTTGATTTTCTTTAATACCACGACAGCATCGACCAATTTCTTCTCAAGCGCAGCCGCGAGTACGGACGTAACAAGACCGCCTGAGCCGCCTCGTTTCCTGACATCCTCTTTCGTTGACCAGCCAACGAACATTTCGCCGTTCTGCATTACGCCACCCCCTCGGGTTTAAGCGGACTTGGTCCGAGTTTTTTTATCTGCTCTGTAACATCACGGATGAAATTGGCAAACTTTTCTCCCTCGCTTGCTGATATCCAGTTCAGTTGCAGCCTTTCCTTCTCAATTCCCAACTCTCTCGTCATGTTCTCAAGGAATTTGTATTTAATCTTGGTCTTATCGTTCCCGTTTACATAATGGCAATCGCCTATATGGCATCCCGTGACAAGCACAGCATCTGCACCTTCCAGAAATGCGTTGAACACATGCAGTGGGTCTATTCGTCCCGAGCACATAACGCGAATGATTCTTGTCGATGCCGGCTGCTGGAACCTGCCCATGCCTGCGCTGTCGGCGCCTCCGTATGAGCACCAGTTGCAGCAGAACGCCACGATTTTGGGTTCCCAGCCATTACTCTTAGGAGCAGGCTGAGCCGCAACAGCTTCTGCACTCATGCCGCTACCTCCTGGAACCTGAACACGTTCTTGACCTGCGCAAGGATCTGGTTATTCTTGAAGTGGCTCTGCTCCAGGGCGCCTGTGGGGCAGGCTGTTACGCATGTCCCGCAGCCTTTACACAGCGCCTTCATCACATTTGCCTTGCCTTCTTTCTCATCCATCTTTATTGCCTGGAACGGGCACATGGGTATACACACGCCGCATCCCACGCATACATCAGGATTCACAACGGCTGTGATGCCTTCCGTTATGGCTTTCTTATTTTTGAGAAGAATCGTGGCGCGGCCTGCGCATGCGCTTCCCTGCGACACTGCATAGGGAATATCCTTTGGCCCTGAAGCGCAACCCGCGAGGAACACGCCATCGATAGTCGTATCCACAGGTCTCAATTTAGGATGCGCTTCCATAAGCAGGCCATCCGCTGCTTTTGATAATTTCAATAACTGCTGTATCTGGTTAATTCCTTCATTCGGGACAATGCCGGTTGCAAGGACAAGCAGATCAAATTCGAGATTTCGTATCTCATTTGCAAGTGTATCCTCAACCCGCACCTTGATATTCTTGGTAACAGGGTCTTCTTTCACTTCCACGGGTCTTCCGCGCAGGAATTTCACGCCAAGGTTTCGCGACCTGTTATATGATTCCTCGTAGCCTCTGAAGGGTGTCCTGATATCTATATACATTATCGTCTGGTCAGTTTCAGGGCGCTTCTCTTTAAGGAGCTGCGCGTTCTTTATGGTAACCATGCAGCATACGCCTGAGCAGTAAATGTTGGTGTTCTTATCGCGTGAACCAACGCAGTTCACAAATCCAACGCGTATCGGTTCTTTGCAGTCAGACGGTCTTACCACATGCCCGCCTGTGGGACCTGCTGCGTTAAGAAGCCGCTCAAATTCCATAGCTGTTATGATGTTATCATATAACCCGTAGCCGAAATCGTGTCTGGGTTCAGGGTCATAAGTCTTGAATCCGACTGCGCCGATGATGACGCCCACATTGACATCCGTAAAACTCGGCTGCATATCGTAATTGATTGCGCCGCGTTCGCATGCCTTTGCGCACGCTTTGCATGAAATACAGTTCTCTTTGTCTAAGACTGCGCGAAGTGGGACTGCCTGCGGGAAGGGGACAAATATAGCTTTTCGCGTCCCGAAGCCCTCGTTAAAGTCATAAGGCACTTCGACAGGGCAGACCTCGCTGCATTTTGCGCAGCCTGTGCATTTTTCAATATCGAGGTATCTTGGTTTGTGCTCGATTTTCACGTTAAAGTTACCCACATACCCTTCAACCGCTTTCACTTCCGAATAACTCATTATCTTGATATTCTTGTTCCTTGCAACCTCTACCATCTTTGGACCGAGGATGCAAATAGAACAGTCATTGGTTGGGAAAACCTTGTCAAACCTTGCCATCCTGCCGCCGATAGAGGGTTCCTTCTCAACAAGATAGACCTGGAAACCCATATCAGCAAGGTCAAGAGCAGCCTGCATTCCTGCAACGCCGGCGCCCACAACAAGCGCCTTATCAGTCACAGGGACTTCGCTTGCCTGAAGCGGTTCAAGCAGCTTTGCGCGCTCAACTCCCATGCGGATAAGGTCTTTTGCCTTCTCGGTGGCTTTCTCCTTCTCCCACATGTGTATCCATGAGCAGTGGTCTCTGATATTTACGAATTCAAGGAAGTACTGGTTCAGTCCCATCTGCTCGATGCAAGCACGAAATGTTGGTTCATGTGTCTTTGGCGAACAAGCCGCTACTACAACGCGGTTGAGATTATGTTCTTTTATTTTCGACTGGATATCAGCCTGGCCTGAGTCAGAGCATGTGAATTTATTCACGGAGGTTACTTTCACGCCCGGCAGAGTTCCGATATATTCAGCCACAGCTTTTGTGTTAACTACGCCTCCGATATTCACACCGCATTCGCAAACAAACACACCTACCCGCTTTTCGTCGTTATCTATTGGAACGGCACCTTTATTTTCAGTACCTTTAATATCGCTCATTTCTTCACTTCCTTGTTTGATGAACCTAATGTTCTCCGGTCTTTTTTGACAGGTTCATCAAAGACCGGGTTTTGACCCAATTTTTTAATCTCTTCTGTAAAATCTCGAATAACTTCTGAGAATCGCAATCCTTCGCTGGCTGATATCCACTCAAGCCGAAGCCTCTTATCAAATCCCAGTTTTGCCAGCGCTTTTTTAGTATTATTAATCCTGACCTCGGCATTCCTGTTGCCGTCGATATAGTGGCAATCACCTATGTGGCAACCGGCTATCAGAACGCCGTCAGCTCCGTCATTTAATGCTTTCAGGATGAACGAAGGTTCGACCCTGCTTGAACACATCACTCTCAAAATCTTGACTGTCGGGGGATACTGGAAACGGCTTACTCCCGCAAGGTCTGCCCCCGCATACGAACACCAGTTGCAGCAGAAAGCGAGGATATTGGGTTCCCAGCCGTTCCCCGCCTGCGCGGGGTTCGCTTTGACCGCTTCCTCATTCATATTGTCACCTCCACGACACCCTTCTCTAACGAAATGCTCCGGACACCTTTATCAAAAGCATCTATTGCCTCGCCTATCTCTTTTGAAGAGAAATGCTGGGCAGTTATCGCTCCGGCGGGACAAGCGGCGGCACATGAACCGCATCCCTTGCAGGCAGCCGGGTTTATTTTTGATTTCTTTGTCGTGTATGTGACCTCTTCCACTTTCACGGTCACATCATACAATGAAGGCGCATTATACGGACACATTGTAACGCATGTCCCGCAGCCTATGCATTTTGCCTCGTTGACAATTGATACCGCACCCTCTGTTTCTATGAACTTGCGGGACAGGATTGTACATGCACGGGAGGCAGCCGCGCTTGCCTGCGATATTGCCTCATCCATGAGCTTGGGCGCCTGCGCACTTCCGCACAGGAAAACACCGTCCGTGGCAAAATCCACAGGCCGCAGTTTTGGATGCGCTTCGAGGAAGAATTTGTTCTTATCAAGAGGTATCTTGAACAACTGGTTTATTTCCTCGTTCTCTCCGGCCACTAAAGGAGTGCTCAGCACCACGAGGTCTGATGCGATTTCAATGTCTTCGTTGAGCATGGAATCGTGAACTGTTACAGCTCCATCCTGAACTGCGGGCAGTTTCTCAGCATCGTATTTGATGAATATTACGCCAAGGTCTCTGGCTTCTTCGTACAGCCTTTCCATGACCCCGTACGTCCTCATGTCGCGGTACAGGACATAGACGTTGGCACTGCTGTTTGCTTTTTTAATCCTTATAGCATTCTTTACTGCATCGATGCAGCATGTTCTCCCGCAATACTCTCTTTCTTTATTGCGGGCTCCTACGCACTGTATCATTGTGATATTCTTTGCGCTGATACTATTACCGAGCATTTTCTCAAGCTGTGCCTGCGTAACTACGCGTGAATCCTTTCCGTAGTTGAATAATCCGGCAGGCTCAAAGTTCCGTGCGCCTGTTGCAACAACAGCAGCCCCGAAATCCACAGTCTTCTCTTTTCCTTTTGCCTGGATGATTCCCTTAAAGTTACCAAGATAGCCTTCGACCTTGATGAGTTTCGCCTCATTTACGACTACGATATTTTTATTATCATTGACCTTCCGGATGAGTTCTTTTAATACATCGGAGGGCTTCTTTCCGTCGTACAACTCTGTCATTTCTCTAAGCATCCCGCCAAGTTCTGTTTCTTTCTCGACGAGTGTCACGCTATAACCGTTATTCGCAATATCAAGCGCCGCGGTCATGCCAGCTACGCCGCCTCCGAGCACCAGCGCCTTGTTGATAAGAGATACTTTTTGCTTGTACAGGGGCTGGAAAAGGGCTGATTTTGCCACGGCCATCTGCACGACTCCCTTCGCCTTTTCAGTGGCTTTCTCCTTTTCCTTCATATGTACCCAGGAGCAGTGTTCGCGGATATTGGCGAGTTCGAAAAGATAGGGATTAAGCCCTGCCTCACGACAGGTATTCTGGAACAGAGGCTCGTGTGTGCGCGGCGTGCACGACGCCACCACTACGCGGTTCAGGTTATTCTTTGCTATGGTTTCCTTAATCGTAACCTGCGAATCTGAGGAACATGCATACAGCATTTCCTGTGCGTGCGCCACGTTCGGAAGAGTCTTGGCATACTCTACCACGTTCGGGACATTGACCACGCTGCCTATGTTAATCCCGCAGTGGCAGACGAATACACCTATCCTGGGCTCAGGTGAGAGGGGCTTCTCATCCGGGAACTTTCTCTCTTTTATCAGCGTTCCGCGCTCAGCAGATAAAAGTGCGGCAGCCTTTGCCGCGGCTGCACTTGCCTGCGCTACGGTGTCAGGAATATCCTTTGGTCCCTGGGCGACACCGCAAACATAGATGCCGGGAACGCTTGTCTCCACAGGATTCTCAACGGTTGTGACGATGTTACCGAAATCGTCAAGCGCGATACCTGACGACTGCGCCAGCGTCCGGGTAGAATCCGCAGGGTCAAGCCCTATGGAAAGGATTACCATATCGAAATTCTGGGTTTTAAGGTCGCCTGTATTGAAATCCTCGTATTTCAAAGAGAGAGCATTATTTGCGTCAACGATAACTTCAGGCGGTCGGGAGTTGATGTATTTGATGCCGTACTCCCTCTGCGCTCGGTTATAGAATTCTTCAAAGTTCTTGCCGAATGCACGTATATCAATGTGGAATATGGTAATATCAAGCTCGGAGTCATGCTCTTTCGCGATTATGGATTCCTTTGTAGCATACATGCAGCAAACAGAAGAGCAGTGCTTCCTGCCTATTCGCGGATTGCGCGAACCCACGCACTGGATAAAAGCGATCTTCTTCGGGACTTTGCCGTCTGATTGCTTTGTGACATGCCCCTGCGTCGGACCGCTCGCACTCAGGAGGCGCTCGAACTGAAGCGAGGTGATGACATCAGGATGGTCAAACCTGTACTGTTTCAGTACCGAAGGGTCAAAAGGTTTAAAGCCGGTCGCAAGAACGACCGAACCAACGTCCAGCTCGACCTCTTTGTCTTTCTGCTCATAATCCACTGCTTTTGGTCCGCATACTTTCTTGCATACGCCGCATTTGCCTTTTGTGAGATATATGCATTTTGAAGCATCGATAGTCGCAACCCTGGGGATTGCCTGTGCAAAAGGAATATAGATGGCTTTGCGCTTACTCATACCTGCATTGTATTCGTCCAGTACTTTTGTCGGGCATTTCTCTGTGCAGGTGCCGCATCCGGTACATTTCGTTTCGTCCACGTACCGCGCTTTTTTAACAACTTTTACTTTGAAATCCCCGGCTTTGCCTGATATGGATTTTACATCGCTGTATGATAGCAGCTCAATATTCGGATGCCTCGCCGTTTCCACAAGCTTCGGTGAGAGGATGCACATGGCGCAATCATTGGTCGGGAAGGTTTTATCCAGTTGCGACATTGTTCCGCCTATGCTCGGTCTTGATTCTATGAGATAGGTCTTGAACCCGCTGTCCGCCAGGTCAAGGGCTGCCTGTATCCCTGCTATGCCGCCTCCGACGACTGCTACCGAGCCTTTCATTTAGCCACCTCTTCTTCTGCTTTCGGTTCTGCCTTATTTTCAATTTGAGTTTCTACTTTCTTTCCGTCCTGTTTTCCGATAGATTCGATAAGACTTTTAGGTGAGACCATATTCTTGTCAAGTTCAAGCTCTTTCTCGCTCAGTCCCATAGCAAGACCAATAAGCTGTGTGAAATAAAGTATTGGTAATCCGATGACGGTATTATGCGCCTTCTCCACCATCGACTGCTGGCCGTCAAGCAGCATGTGGCACATGGGACATGCGACCACGATGCAATTCGCTCCTGCTGCTTTTGCTTCATCGAACAGCTTCTTCGTGAGTATGAACGCATAATCCTGTTTGCTCATCAGTAGATTCCCGCCGCAGCATTTTGTTTTCTGGGTAAAAGGAAGACATTCTGCGCCTGTGGCTTTTATAAGATTATCAAGGGATGTCGGATTTTCCGGGTTATCGAATCTGGATACTTCGGAAGGGCGGACAAGGAGACAGCCGTAGTATGGCACAGCTTTGATGCCTTTTAATGGTTTTACGAACTTTTTGGCTAATGCCTCAGTCCCAACATCGTTTACCATGACATCAAGAAGATGTTTTATCTTAACGCCTTTATAACTTTCTCCAAGTGCCTTTTCGATCTTCGCCCTGAAAGCATCATCGGTTTTCATGGCTTTATCGGCCCTTGAGAGATTATGCGAGCATATGCTGCACGGAACCACAAGGTCAAGCCCTGTCTTTTGCGCCAGCACGTTATTCCTTGCTGAAAGCCCCATGGACAGCTCCTTATCGAAAATAGCCTCAAGCGCGCCGCAGCAGTTCCAGTCCTCTATCTCGGTAAGCTCAATACCTGCTGCTTTGCTTACTGCTTTTGTGGATGCGTCATACTCCCGCGCCGTTCCGTGCAGCGTGCAGCCCGGATAATACGCAAGTTTCATTTCTCCACTTCCTCGAATATTCGCTTAATCTGGTCTTTGCCTTTTATACTGTGTGGCAGGATACTCAGTTTCCCTTTCTTGAACAATTCCATTCCCATCGGGGCGTAACCAATAACGCCGCCAATTCCTTTTGTCTTGAGCATGAACATTCCGCTTACTCCGGCTTCGTACCATCTTCCGTTGTTCTTGACCGAGTCGATGAAAAGATTATCAAAAAGTGGTTTTGGATTGTTGAGCTTGATCTTTCCTGCTTTTGCCTCACGCTGGGCAATGGCTCTTATCGCGCCCATGACCTCGGTTATCTTCACGTCCTGCGGGCATCGCTCGTAGCAGATGTAGCAGGAAGCGCAGAGCCAGAGCGAGTCATCTGTCAGGACTTCGTTGCGCATCCCAAGCAGGGCTTTCCGGATTATCTTGCGAGGGTTGTAACCTTTATCAATTTCCGTGACCGGGCAGCCTACTGTACAGCCTGTGCAGTTAAAACAGCGTTTGATATTTTCGCCGCCAGGCTCATTAGCTATCTCATATTTGAAATTCGGGTCAAGCTCGCTTGTTTTAATCATTTGCCCGCCTCCAGTTGCCGTGCAAGGAATACTGTAAGATCAACAACATCAAAATCATATTTCTTCACTGCATCTTTTTCACTCTTCAGGCAGTTGAAGTGCGCAAGGCATTTTGAACAGGTTGTTATCAGCGTATTTGCTCCTGTCGCCGCCGCTTCATCCATTCTGGCTATGCGAAGGGCTTTTGTTTGCTCGTTGCAGTTCATGAAGCTGCTGACGCCGCAGCACAGGGCTTTGTCTTTTGAATGTTCCATTTCTATCAGTACGACGCCGTTGGAGGTCAGGGCATTTCGCGGCGCATCGTAAATGCCCATGTGTCTCCCGAGCCTGCACGGGTCATGGTACGTTACTTCAGCGTTTATCTTCAATCCGAGTTTATCAAGAAGCTCGGAGATATGGATAACCTTGATTCCAAGCTCGTAATCTTTTGAAAAAGTTCGGTAACATTCAGCACAGCTTGTTACAAGGGTATCGATGCCGCTATCTTTCAGGTATTTTGTATTATAATTTTTAAGCCTGTCAAAAACATCCTTTTTCCCCTGCCAGAGGGCATCATGGCCGCAGCATTTCATCTGCAATACCTGGGGTTTGATGTCGAGTTTATCAAGGAGTTTAAGCGATGAGGTTGTAATCTCCCCGAAATCTGTTTTGACATCGTGTAAGAACAAGCCCAGCGAATCCACGCATCCGGGGAAGTAACCGTATTTTGAATCATTGGTTTTCTCGATTTTGCTCCCGTTGAGTTTTGAACTCAGTTCAGCAAGCTCGGTGAAAACGCCAAGATGCACAACATCAAGCGGCTGTCCCCCCTCACGTTCTTCTTTTATGAAGCTTAAGAAATCCACCTGCTGCGGACATTCCTGTGGACATAATCCGCACGTAAGGCATGTCCATATATCTTTTGTCAGAAGTCCGTAGACATTGGAATTGTAAATTGAACTGCGCGGCGAAGTCTTTGAAACTCGGCGCATCGGGCAAATAGATGTGCATTTACCGCACTGATAACAGGCTTGTACGTTACTCGTTTGTATCCACCAGCGTTTCTTTGGGGTTTATAACCTTTTTTTAATTAGAAGGTATAATTGGTTTTAAACATTTCGATTTTTAACGATGCGTAGCTTCATTATTAATAATGTAACTTACAACCTCCAAAAATGAATAATATTATTTTTTTCCATCTGTTCCGATTACACAGATGTTGCCTTCCACTTTTGTATGCGGGTCTATTAAGCCAAGCATGCGATTGTCTTCAAGATTGATACTTTCATCGGTTTTGCTCCTGAACCCGTACTTGCCGTAATCGGTCAGCGTCGGTCTTCTCTTTATGAAGTGCCCCCGCTTGAGTTCAAATGAGAAGGGAAGTACATTCTCGCATGCTTTTCTGACGTTCTCAACAGCGCCTTCATCTTCCACTTCGACCACTATCTCTCCAACCATTATGTGCAATTCTAATGCGCAGTCGCCTACGTGAATGATTATTCTATCAGGATGGTTTACATCTGTGCCAGTACCTGGTCCTGATGTCACTTTCCTGGGCAGGTTTTTTCCATTGATGAGCATTCTTATTACCCCCTCTACCTGATCAATTTCATTTAACACTTTTTCAGCAGTAGCGGGCTTTAATAATCGCTGTGGAAACACTCTTATCTGGATGGGTTTTTCTACAGTTGTGGCAGTTTTTAACATTTTATCTCCTATTTGTTTAAAGCTCCACGGTCACCTATCGAAAATATCAGGTTGTTTACTTCCTCTGCTGTCGGTTCCCTGTTGTTTTCCATCTCGAGGATGTCGATTATCGCACTGAATGTGCAGTGCAATCTGTCTGCCGTTTTTCTTCTCGCACAATGTGTCATGTTTTACAATTGATGTAAACGCTGTGCGGCATATTAAGGATTTTGGTTCGTATAAATACGAATAAAATAATTGAATGTCTATGGAAGAATGTATGTACCGACTCTATACAAGACGGAAGTTTAAAGTCATATAAAAACAAGAATAAGATGGTGATATTTTTGGTTGTTTTAGATGATCCGGTTATTAAAGGCTATCTCATAAATCTCGTCGGGGAAGAAGGGTTTAAAGTCGTGTCGAATATGCCCGAAGGTGAAGTCACGGATGAAAAAATCGCCCTGGCGACGGGCGTGTTACTGAATATTGTAAGGCGTACGCTATTCATCCTATATGAGAACAGGCTTGCAATCTATCGCAGGGAAAGGGATACGGACAGCGGATGGCTGACTTATTTATGGCAGCTTGACCTGTCCAATTTAAACAACCAGCTTGAGCTTGAATCCAAAAAACTTCTGAAAAATCTTAAGACGAAACTTGAATTTGAGGACGATAAAATATTTTATGTATGCGAAAAACAGGATGGGCGATTTCTTTTTGAAACGGCGGTCGAACTGGAATTCAAATGTCCTATCTGCGGCGGGGAATTGAAATACCAGGAAAATGAACCTGTTATTAAAGCCCTGAAACAAAGAATTAACCAGCTTGAAGAAACGATTTCAAGCGCTTCCGTTTAAATGAGCGATTCCCATCAAAACCTGAAAGAAAAAGACGCTATAGCGCTTCTTATAAGTTCAGGGTGTCCACACGATGTGATAGAGCACTGCAAGACTGTGGCTGAATATGCCAGGCAAATTGCAATTAACATAAGAAAAAGCGCAGGGAAAAAAGGGCAGTCAATAGATATCGATATGGATGCAGTCTATCTGGGAGGATTGCTTCACGACATCGGGAGGTCAAAAACGCATGGTATAGGACATGCGGTTGCCGGCGCGGCGATAGCGAATGAAAATGGGCTGGGTGATAAATTAGTGAATATTATAGAACGGCATATCGGCGCCGGAATCCCAAAAGAAGAAGCGGTGGGTCTTGGACTTCCCAAAAAGGATTACATGCCTGTTACGATTGAAGAGAAAATAGTCGCGCACGCGGATAATCTTGTTTTCGGTAATAAAATAGGGACTCCGGATGAGATGGTCAAAAATTTAAGGAAAAAAAAGCTTGATGACGAAACAATCCACAGGTTCATAGAACTAAATAACGAAATTAATTCTATGATGGATTAATAACGCTTTTATTCAATGCGTTTTTTATTATATCTACATATTCTTCTTTCAATGAATATACAATTGGTGTTTTATAGGATTCCTTATAAGCATGAAGAATCCCGAGTTTGGAATGGATATATCCCAATGTTGAACCGACCGCGCTATAGGAAATTTTGAATTTGCGGCTGAGTTCATTGTAAAGCATGTCTACTGTCACTTTTTTAAATTTGAGCAATATATCTATTATAGATTTCCTGATACCATCGATATCAAGCTCCAGATATGTCTCAAGGCGTCTTTTTATTCTAAGTTTTAGCGACTCCATCATAATCCCTCTGGCTATTCTAAAAATCTTCTTTTATAATATATATACTTTTCTACAATTCGATTGTTAAATCGTATAATATAATAATATTGTTTGGACAATCATAGAAAAAGCCTTTATACAATAAAACGCTATTGAGATACGATAACCATGACAAACGTGAGGGATCGTCTTTTACACAATTGAATCGCTTAGGAACAAAAAAATAAGCATTTTTGATACTACACTTCGCGACGGGGAACAGACTCCGGGGGTATCGCTTACCCACGATGAGAAACTCCTCATTGCGCAGCAGCTCGATAAACTGGGCGTTGATATCATTGAAGCCGGTTTCCCGATGTCTTCAGATGGAGAGAAGGCATCAGTTAAAAGGATAGCCGGCTCCGGGCTGGATTTACAGGTATGCGGATTGGCGCGTGTCATCAAGTCTGATATCGATACGTGTCTTGACTGCGATGTGGATATGATACATACATTTGTCTCCACATCTGATGTCCAGAGGATATCGACCATTAAAAAAAGCAGGGATGAAGTCTATAAAATGGCGATAGACGCCGTGGAATACATAAAAGACCATGGCGTTAAATGCATGTTCTCTGCCATGGATGCCACAAGGACAGATATTGATTACCTGCTCAAAATCTATAAAGGTGTAGAATCTGCGCATTGCGATATTATTAATGTACCAGACACTGTAGGCGTGATAGTGCCCTCGGCTATGATTAAACTTATCGGTGAGATTGCCTCAAACGTGAAAATACCGATTGATGTGCACTGCCACAACGATTTCGGACTTGCGGTAGCGAACAGCCTCGCCGCTGTCGAAGCCGGTGCAAGCCAGGTGCAGGTCACGATAAACGGTCTCGGGGAACGCGCAGGAAATGCCGACCTCGCAGAGACCGTTATGGGATTGCA
The DNA here is from genome assembly GCA_041494705.1 of Candidatus Methanoperedens sp. Taxonomy (GTDB): domain Archaea; phylum Halobacteriota; class Methanosarcinia; order Methanosarcinales; family Methanoperedenaceae; genus Methanoperedens. Next base: position 98,943 of record JBGQBI010000001.1, on the reverse strand, counting down.
CTCATTGTACGGCGCAAAGACCAACATCAAAACCCAATATCTTGTCGAGACCTCGCATCTGGTAGAAAGGCTGACCAAAGTCCGTATGCCGCCAACAATGCCGGTTGTAGGGGAAAACGCTTTTGCCCACGAGTCAGGCATTCACACACACGGCGTCCTTGTGAGGACCGATACTTTCGAACCCGGGGTCATGACGCCTGAGATGGTGGGTCACAGGAGGCGCATCGTACTCGGGAAACATGCAGGCAAGCATGCAGTAAAACAGTCTCTTGAATTCGCCGGCCTCCATCCCACGGACGAGCAGCTAAACGCTATAATGAAGCGCCTGAAAGATATAGGCGACAAGGGAAAACGCGTTACGGATGCCGACCTGTATGCGATTGCAGAATCAATAATGGGCAGCACTTCAAAAGGCGAGCAGGCTATCATCCTGAAGGAAGTGTCGGTCATGACTGGCAATATTATAACCCCGACTGCGACCGTAAAAGCGATTGTGAACGGGAAAGAGCGTATAGGAGCTCATATCGGCGTAGGGCCGGTAGATGCAGCGCTCAATACGGTAACAAGTCTCCTCGGGGACTATAATGTCAAATTGCGCGATTTCAGGATAGAGGCTATAACTGGCGGTTCGGATGCCCTTGCAGAAGTAATAATAGGCGTCGAGGATGAAAAAGGAAGGGTTGTTTCCGCGCGCGCCACGAATGAGGATATTGTAATGGCATCGGTGGAAGCGCTTGTGGCTGCAATCAACCAGCTTTTAAGGGACAAGGTTTAATTCTCAATCCCGTCAGATAATTAACCACGGAGGGCACAGAGAGTTGTTATTTTTTTTCTCTGTGTCCTCTGCGTTCTCTGTGGTTTTTCAAACATGTCCAAGCTCAGGGATTTTCTTAAGTGAATTCTTAACATACTCCACGCAAGCAGCCAGCACATTTTCCGTTTCCCCGCGCACATCCATTCCAGCCGCGCCTTCATGCCCGCCCCCGGTCCCGTTGAATTTTACGCTAATATCTTCCATCAATTTTGCAAGATTCACGCCAGCATTCTGGGCTTCTCTCCTTGCGCGGGCGCTCACCTTGACCACATCATCCTGTTTAGACGCCACAAATACAACATCCGCCCCGATTGAAATTAAACCAGAAGCTGCAGCCCCGCCAAACGAACTGACCCGCGAGGTGACAATAATCCAGTCGTCAACCCTCTCAATCACAGCGCGCTGGGCTGCTTTCAGGAATGCAATCCTCATGGAAACATCCTGGGGGACGGATGATAGCATGTCCATTACTTCACTGTACTCGATACCGCTTAACTCAATCAATTCGGCTACCGCCTTGAACGAATCCGATGTTGCATGCCTGAAATTGCCGGTGTCTGTGATAATGCCGGAAATCAGGGCAAATGCAGCCCGCCTCATAATCGGCGCCCCCATGGTCTTTAAAACATCAAGAACAATCTCGGCTGTTGAGCTCTTGTTCCTGTGAAGATAAAATGCCGCTTTTTCATTCAGGGAGGTGGTTGCATGATGGTCGATAACGGCATATGTTTTTAATGGATAATCGTTCAATTGTGCAGGCGTGGACGTATCCACCACTACAACAAGGTCGAAATCCCCTTTAGGTTCGTTAACAAATTCGATATTTAACTGCCTGGCAATCTGGGACGCTACCCTGTCGCATCCTTCCACGACGCCAATTGTGCCTCCGACAGCTTCTTTTAACGCAAATGCGCTTCCCAGGGCGTCAGGGTCGGCATTCCTGTGGCATAAGTAAAGGATGTTGTTGTAATCCAGCAGTTGATTATAGAATTGAGATTCGTCTAACTCCATATTTATTGGGCGGCTGGAGTACCGATTGCCTGTTTGAGCTGCTCCTGCAACTGCTGGAACCGCTTCTGGATGCGCTCCTCCTGGCGAACGAGGGTCTGAACGCGGAGGGTAAGAGTATCTTTTTTCTCTATGAGAGATTCCTTGGTCTTATCACGTCCGGTTTTTATCAACAAATCGCCGATAGCCCTGTATACCACGGCATCAGCGTCAAGTTTTTCAAGTTCCGAAAGAGCCAGTTCGGTCTCTTTCAAGCTTATTTCGACCTGGTTTTTCTGGACTGCGAGCGCCTGGGCCTGCTGCTGGATTTGCTGCAGTTGGGCAATCTGGTTTTGAATTTGCGGGGGTAATTCTGAACTCATTTAATTCACCATATAAATCTGGTGTAGTATTGCACAACATTAACTTATAACTTGTGTATTCAAAGAGAGAGTACACATCTCATACGTGATTTTAATAAGCCGAAGCCATCCGTTAAGGGCAGCCCTCATCGATACCAGGTCATTTGCCTCGACATTCAGGATAAGCGAATTATCCTTTAGCGTAAGGGTTGTTTTTGTCCTCTGGTAATCCTCTGCAAGTTCGGGGAGCAATGATTCATAGATTATCCCGGAATTCCTTCCGGCATCGAATTCGAATTCTGCGAGGACGAGCATGATTATCGATAAGGCTGCGTTTATATATTTACATTTGCAGTTAAATTTTTAACCTTATCGATATTATAAGAATTGATCAAATATCCAATGGATTCATGGATTACTATTGAAATAATAATCATATCAGTACTGATTGTATTTTCTGCCTTTTTCTCGCTTTCGGAGACAGCACTTCTTTCAGTGGGTAAGATAAGGATAAAGCACCTTGCGGAAACAGGGAATAAAAACGCAAAAATAGTCTCCAAATTACTTGAAAACCCGGAACAGTTCCTTACAGCTATCCTGGTCGGCAATAATATCGTCAATATTACAGCTTCCGTCCTGGCAACCGATGCAGCGTTGCGGTATTTTGAACATTCAGGGATTGCGATAGCGACAGGCGTAATGACCCTGTTTATTCTTGTATTCGGTGAAATTTTTCCAAAGACGCTTGCATCGAGGAACCCTGAATATATAGCCATGCATATTGCAAACCCGATAATAATTTTTATTGATATCCTGAGACCTGTTGTCTGGTTCTTTACAGTGATTGTCAATTTCCTTATAGCGCTTACCGGCGGGAAGGAACGGGTAAAGCATCCCTTCGTTACAGAGGAAATGATCAAGATGATGGTGAAGGTCGGGGAAAAGGAGGGAACTATTGAAAAACACGAGAGGGAGCTGATACACAGGGTCTTTGAATTTACCAACGGGAAAGCGCACGGCGTCATGACCCCGAGGGAAAAAATCGTATGTATCGAGGAATCGGAAACACTTGACATCGCGCTTGAATTAATTAATAAGTCGGGGCATTCAAGATTACCTGTGTACAGGGGAGATTTCGATAATATTGTGGGGATGATTTATGCCAAGGATTTCCTGAAGTTTCGGGACTACGAACTTGCCAAGATTAAGGTATTCCAGGTTCTGCGCCCGCTTCTTGTTGTGAAGGCTGGAAGGGAAATTTCAGTGATCCTGAAGGAACTCCAGCAAAAGAAAATGAATATTGCAGTTGTAGTGGATAATAACTTGAAGGTTATCGGGCTGGTTTCTATCGAGGATATACTGGAGGAGCTTGTAGGGGAAATATATGATGAATATGATGTGGAACCCAGGCCGGAGTTAAAGCCGCAGGGGTAGCCGGCGGGGGCGAAATTCCGAATCCGCGCCTGTTTTTTGAGCAATCATTATATGGATATGAATCCATTTTGAAAACATGACTGAATCGATAACAATCGAAATTCTCTGTAATCCAAAAACGATGGAAGCGCTGCACAGAAGCGACCTTGACATAAAAAATGGGCGGGTTAAGGAAGTAACCTCTATTGAAGAGCTACTCCGCGATTGCTCGGTAAAAGGAACCGATGACGCAGACAAAACCATTCGATAAGTGCCCTGTTTGCGACGGGGAACTTGTAGAAAAACAAGTTGAGAAGCTTCTGAGAGGGGGCGACAACACCGCCGTCATCAGGGTCAGAGCAGATGTTTGTCTCCACTGCGGGGAGCGCCTTTATTTGCAGGAAACTGTCAAACGCTTCGAAGAGATAAGGAGAAAATTAGAGCGCAAAGAAGTGTCAAATTTCCAACTGATAGGACAATCATTTCAGGTAACAGTATAAGGAACCGCAGATGAACGCAGATTTATAGCCAGCTATCAGTATTTATTAGGTTTCAACAGAACCCCAGGCAACAACCCGCCCGAAGGGCGGCGCCGTTCCAAAGAAAAAAATCAACAGCGAACTCATACGAACTCGTACGAACTCAATTAAAGTGCAGTATTTCTGATAGGATTAACAGGATTGACAGGATTAAAATCTACAGGCGAAGTCTACCACCACTTCATGCTCTCCCTGAACCTCGTTGTCCTCTCCCCCGCCTCCGGCTTCCTGAATACATACAGGTGCTCATGCCCAATGAGATAAAAATCGTACTTCTTCCCGAACCACTTCTCCCGCGTGCTCTTCATCTTCCACTGGAGCTTGATGATATCCTCGCGCAGGATGAAACCCGCATCAAGAAAGCTCATCAGCACCCGCGGCGTGATGGGCACGAAATGTTTGCTGCGCCGCGAATCACCCATGAGGATGGCGCAGTGCCTTCCGGGCTTGAGGACGCGCATGCACTCCTCGGCGACCCGGCGCATCTCCTCTGCGAATTCAGCTATATTGTGCACACTTGAGAGGTCGCCCTCGCGGTTGTGCGAGTACGGGATGATGCTGGCATAGGGAGGATGGGTGGCGATGAGGTCGATGGACTCACTCTCAATCAGGTCAAGCGACCGCGCATCCCCAACATACGTTTTAATCTCCGGCGCCTGGTAGTCAGCATCGAGCGGCGTATAAGCAAAATCCAGCCTGTTGCGCGCCACCATGACGGCATCGGGATTGATGTCCATGCCCACGGCGCGCCGTCCCAGGAGCTTGCATTCCACAAGCGTGGTTCCAGAGCCTGCCATCTGGTCAAGCACAAGCTCACCCGGCGCCGTGTAGCGCAAAATGAGGTTGCGTGGGATGTATGGCGACCAGTTGCCCCTGTAATTCCCCACATGGGTAGCCCAGTCGCCGCGGTCGGGGAAGCTCCATACCGTGGTGGTTTCGGGGGTGAAGGTGGAGGGGGCGAATTTTGAGATCGTCCACTTTGGCTGGAGTTTTATTTTTGTTTCTCCGATTTCCACTTCCGGGTGGGATTGGAGGAATTGTTTGTAGTCGGTCCTTGTGATTTCGAGCAAGGATCGATATTGATCCAATTAATAATATATAAATTAATATGATCTAATTATGTGAATATAATTAAGTTGGAAGTAAGGTGTAATTAAACTGTAACTAAGACCCAGCTTCTGAAAAAATTGGTTAAATAGACCGAAAAGTTTAGATCGTTATTGCGCTATTTACAATCCATGGAGTCTTACTTCTTCATTGCGATATCAACGCGTGAAAACTTGGATTTGTGCAAAAAGTACTCTCTTGCAGGATTTCCTAATACTATCAACGGCGCGTGGACATATTCAGAAATAAACGTGGGTGATTATATCACTTTTCTTTATGGCGCAAGAGCTCATAATTTATACAAAGTGATCGAGAAAGAAGCTATTTCAAATGCTGAAAATCTACCACCTTGGAAGCAGCTACATTTTAAGGATTCAGGAAAAATCGTTTATTTCCCTTTCCGCCTTTACTTGGAAACCATCAGAGAACTTGAAGAACCATTGGCGAGACCAGAGTTTTATTACATTGCCGAAAACTTGCTTCAGAGAGGTGGATATTGGAAAACTCACTTCCAAGCAGATCAAACAACACTTTCAAATGTAACGGCGATGGGCGTGGTTTTCAAGGGCAAAGCAGAGAGCTTTGATTTCCCTTTACATGAAAATTTCAAATCAAAGTTTGTCAGGGCGAAAAAAGGAAAGCCCCCCGAAATATACCAATTCAGAGAACTAATCCTGCAATCGCTGATACGTCAGCATCTATCCCAACCTCATAATCTGGACATATTTTTGGACAATCTTGGATTATCAAGCCAAAAAAGTGTAGAGTTCGAGATTCTCGGCGAAAAAGCGCTTGCAGAAGGGCACATCGATATATTAATTAAAGAGGTACATCCGAAAGGAAAGACAAAGCAGATAATCCTTGAAATAAAATCAGGAAGTGCAGGCTTTGAGGATGTGGAGCAGTTGAAAAAATACATTAAAGACATCGGCGAAGAGTGCCTGGCGGGAGTTCTAATAGCATCAAAATTTGCAAGAAACCTAAAAGAAGATAAAAATCTCCATTTTATGAAACACACTATTGATACAAATTTAAAAGAACCTCATAGCTTTGATGAACTGCTTGCTGCGATTAGAATTTCAGCTGCGAAATAGGCGCGCCTCAAACTCTGCTGCGCTTCTGACTTAGTTGCATCGGCAACATATCGGCGCCGAGGATTTAATATTTAAAAAGTAATAAATATGCGGCGCAGTACACCGCAAAGCACGCAAAGAGCGCAAAGCTGAGGCGTCTTTGAGAACATATTGGTGCGCTGCAAGGTATTTCGTTAAAATCTGCTGTTTATTTGCTTTTGTTCGCTCTGACACGTATGGCTTTGCCATACGTGAATGCGCCAACCCCGAAACCCTGCGGGTTCTCAGACCGAAACCTAACGGTTCTCGACTCCCATACAACACGTATCGCTTCGCGATACGTGGACACGCCCTCCAGAGGCGTGACTCGGGGCGCCTTCATCTGCGGTTTTCTATTGCATCATCAGTCCATCTCAAAAAGATAGTCAAAACATTTCCATGCTCTGCAAAGCGCACAGTTCTCATCAAAATCTGGACACCGCGTACCCCAATTTTTATTCATCCACTCTATCATTCTCTCCTTCATGTATCCACTGCAATACTCGCACTCCCAGTATTCCGTTTCTTTGCCTGTCAGAGCTTTGCCGAGTTCCTTTGAATAGAAAAACTGGATAGGGATTACATTGCCTTTTTCAAGTTTTACATCGAACTTGCGCCCGCATACAACACACATTCTATCTTTGAGTGTTTTCATTATAACCAACTTTCATTGATCTAAAAATCAATCGCTGAAGCAAAAATCCTCTTCTTTCCTGAAACTTATCTCAAAATTTTTAAAAATATCCAGCCTGCCCAATAAATTTGGTACTTCGGAAAGGGCAAATGCTACTCTCGTTTCAATTTCCTTTCCATTTATGAACAGCGGTATTTCATGGACATAAGCTATCATTTCCCCAACTATTCCCCGGAATACTTTTGCCTCACCCTGTTCCACATTCACGCCCATTATATCACCTATTCTTTTCGAAAGAATCGTTATATCGGCACCGGAATCAACCAGCATGCTTAATTCGAACAAATCTCCACCGGCATCTCTCAAACCCACTTTCGCTATCGGTCTATAAACAATCCCGAGACTTGAAGAATTTTCCTTTGCAAACTTGAAACATTTTCTCAAAGAATCAGAGCCTCCTTTCTCGGAACCTGACCTAAGAACACAACCTTTTTAGGAAATTTATCTTTTGCCTCTTGGTAGACCTTTTTTACATCTTTGCCATGAGCTATGATTTTATCTTCAATGATGGCGACATACTCCCCTTCGTATTTGGCAATCATATTCACAAGATTTGCTCTGAAATATTCTAAAGCATCTTTCATAGTATTAATTCTGGTTGAATGACTTAAAAGCTTTCCGACAAGGTCACACAACCAACGGACTTTGTGTACTTAGCCCCTCCCTACCATCCGCTCTCCTGACCTCTTCATTCACAAGCTATACCGGCGCATGCTCGTTAAAATCATTCGCGAACTCGATAGGAAAGAATGCATGTCAAGCAAGAGTTAAACTTATGTCTGATGTAAACTATTTACGCCAACAAATAAAAATAATCTGAGGCGATAACATAAATTTACGATTCTTAGGAGGGGCAGGAGAAGTTGGAAGGTCTGCCATCCTGGTAAACGAGGAACTTCTTCTTGATTACGGGATAAAACCCACTGACCCGCCCGAATATCCCTCAAACGGTCTTCGCCCCAAAACCGTAATAATTTCCCACGGTCATCTTGACCACTGCGGGCTTGTGCCGAACTTAATGGACCTTGAACCTGAAATATATTGCACGGACATGACAGCCCGCTTATCAGCGCTCCTTGCAAGAGATACACTCAAAATAGCAGCGAAGAAAGGTCACGTCATTCCTTATTATACAGATGAGATACAGGAATTCGAGCGCAAAGCCAGGGCAATCGGGTACAAACAGGAATTCAAGACATCCGGATATAATGCATGTCTTTACGATGCAGGACATATTCCAGGCTCATCCCTGGTCTATCTTGAAAAAGACAAGCAGAGCCTGTTATATACAGGAGACATAAACACAATCCGGACAGAACTCCAGGAAGGCGCGGATAAAGAGGTGCCTGAGAGCGATATCCTGCTCATCGAAAGCACTTATTTCGGGAAAAACCACACGCCTCGCAAGATACTTGAAGAAAGATTTATAGGATCCGTAAAAGAGACAATCGATAGCGGAGGAAAAGCCATAATCCCGGCTTTCAGTATCGGGAGAACGCAGGAAATAATGCTCATCCTGAAAAAACACGGTCTCTTTGCTTATGTGGACGGCATGGGAGTGGACGTTTTCAACCTCATAGCAAGGTCGCCTGAAAATGTGCGTGATATTGATAAACTCAAAAAAGCCTTCTCGAGTTCAAGTATTGTAGAGCCGCAACAGCGCAAAAAGATTATCAACGAGCCGTCAATAATCGTGACAAGCGCCGGGATGCTAAACGGGGGCCCGGTACTTTATTACTTGAGCGAAATTCATGACGACCCGAAATCCAAAATCCATCTCACAGGTTACCAGGCAGAAGATACAAACGGGAGAAAAGCGCTGCAAAGCGGGTATATAGTAGATGGAAGGGACACGATAAAGCTTAATTGCAGGCTTGAACTATATGATTTCTCAGCCCATTGCGGGGATTTGCAATTAAAAGAAGTTGTAAAGAATTTCGCCGACCGTGGAACTGAAACAGTAATCGTAGTGCACGGGGACAATACAGCCGGCTTTGCAAACTGGATAAAGGAAGAACTCGGAGTTCAATCTTTCGCTCCTGCCAATGGAGACCGGATATACATATAATTATAAAATCAAGAAAAGGTTTAAACCAATTGAATTCAATCTGAAGTATAATGAACATAAAAATTGTAATATGTTTCATAATAATCTGTTTTCTCCCTGCCGCGTCCGCCGTTACAACAGACAGGGTCTGGGCAGCCAAAACCTCTGGTTATATCAAATTAAACGAATCTCTCGCATATGAAAATTATTTGATAAGAGTAACGGCCTTAGATGGTTCAAACGCCTCTTTAGCCTTATACAAAGACCAATCCCTGATAGCGGCAGACGAATTTAAGGTAAATGAATTTAAAATTTATAACGGCATCGGGATAACCCTGCTCGGGATACGTGGTGATTATTCGTGGATAGCCCTCTCCAAACTTGAAGACAGGGATATCTGGACGCCCCTGGAAACAACGACATTAAAATGGGGAGACAACTATTCAATTCAAAATTATTCAATCAGTATTGATGCGCTTGGAACCAATACCGTGAACCTGACAATATCAAATAAAACCATGAGTGAAACCGGGATTTTCCAAAAAGACGGCTTCAAGGATTTTGGGAACCTGCGCATCGCCGTGAGGAGTATAAACAGAACAGGTTTTGTCGAACTTGAATCCCTGGCCTTTAAGCCTCCGGAGGTTAAAGCCGAAATTATCACCAATAAAGACGAATATTATCCCGATGAAACAGTAGATGTCATTATAAATTTAACAAGCGATGATACCCAAAATATTGCAGGTATAGTCCTGGATACCAATAATCCGATAAAAATCCAGCCCGACGTGTTCTCAATCTCGGGCATTAAAGGCACAAAATCCTTTGAATCCCGGATAACCCGGCTGCCTCCAAATTCTACAATTAAATTAATTGCACAGGTTGAGACACGCGATTATTACAACAACGCCCGCCTCCTCACCATAAGTAAAGATATACAAATCACCCCGAATATCTCTATTGCAAAAATCATACCTGAAGAAACAGATGATGAAAACGTGCCTGTTGAATTGTATGTCTATAATTCAGGAATGGATAACAAATCCATCAGCATCCACGACGACATACCTTCCGGGTTTACCACCAGTGAGCAACATGATTGGAATATTGAACTGGGGTACAAAAATTCAAGAAACCTGATGTATAATATTACACCCCAGAAACCAAGGAAATATGAGCTGCCGCCTGCAATAGCCAGATGGGACGACCAATCTTCGGTATCCAGAGTGAATTATACAACCGTGCATATGCCATATATCACCATCACAAAAAAAGCACAAAATAATGGGAGCCTGACTGATGTGGAACTCGCTATCAGCAATACCGGAGACAGGCCTGCGATGGTAACGTTATCGGATAAAATACCTGATATGTATCCTCTGGTCTTTGGAAAATCAACCTGGTCGGGTTTTATTGAAGGTGGCGATAAAGTCTCTTTCGAATACTCATTGCAGGGGAATATCGTGTCTCTTCCTGCTGCTAATGCAACGTACCGCGATATTCGCGGCATCACGAGACAGGCCCTGTCAAATAATATCGAAACCAAAAATGCGGATTCTTCCGATAAAGCTGATGAAACATCACCTATAAATGCAGGGCGGAATGAAATAATAATATTTATGGTATCATCGTTCCTTGTAATTGCAGCAATAATAGGCAGCGTGGCAATAGCGGCTTATTTAATAACAAGATTCAAAACGAGGTCAGGATGATGGATATTCTTTCACTAATACTTTTTCTCATATACTCGCTGCTCATACTGGTTATTCTCGTTTACGTCTCGCCGCTGCTTTCTGCTTTCATCATGATTCTGGCTCCTGTGGCGTCCATTTACATTCTTCCTGTTAAAGCCATAGGATTTTTTTCAATAAAGCAATTTTCGTTTGTGGGCGGGACTGTGCCGGTATATAATATCCATATCCTGCTTCTTATCTGGTCTGCATTTATCGGGATAGTTGCATATGCCGAAGTGCTGACGTGGTATCTTCTGAGGGAAACGCCCGTGAAAAAGGCAGCGCCTGCGGCGCCAACGGGGAAACAGCCTGGCCCAGGTTCATCATGGAATCAGCTCAAGGATTTCCCCCGGAAGCTGGGAAAAATCCTGAAGGGAGAAAAACCGAATTCAAAACCGAAATCATAAGCTTTGCGCTCCTTTATCGGTCAGTGTGAAGTCTGCGAACGTGTCCTCGCTTATTGAACGGTGCTTTCGCAGGGCTGCCCTGCGTTTGTTGACGCCCGTCCTCTCAAACAGGATAATTGTTTTTGAGAGATGCTCCATTGCATTCCCTCCGACCGGACACAGTTCGCCTGTGGTTACATCTTTAAAAACCTGGTTTGTAATTACCACGGCGACCCCGTGCTTTCGTGCAATCCCGTGAAGTATCCCTATCTGGTTCACAAGTTCGCGCCGAATCGCCATGTTCTCTTCATTTGAATCATCCTGGGTAAGCCCAAGCCTGTAAAAAAGCGCAGCAGAGTCCAGGATTATCAATCCGATTTTCTCGTTCATTAATTTTTCAATATCCGTAATTGCAGAATACTGCTGCTCAAAACTTGCGGGTTCGTATATGATTATATCCCCTGCGATTTTTTTTGCCTCCTCGCCCGCTATCTGTTTGAACCTTTCTGAGGAGAAGCCTTCCGTGTCTATGAAAATGACTTTTCTTCCGCTTTTTACGCATTCCACAGCGAGCTGGATACAGATATTGGTCTTACCGGTGCCCGAAGCGCCGTAAAGTTGAGTGACTATGCCGGTCTCAAACCCGCCGCCAAGCATCTCGTCGATGGATTTGCATCCGCAGGGAATCCTGTCCTGTTTTTTTATTGGTATCCCTCCGATAATTTCTCAAAAATTTTTCTTATCGCCAGAATTGCCGGGCCGCCTGTGTCAACAGGGGCAATATTATCCATGTCCGCCTGCACGAGGGTGGAATCAAACGGTATAACGCCTATCACCGGTATATCGTATTCTTTAAGCTTATCCTCGATATCCTTTACATCGGCTCCGGCTTTATTGATGACTGCTCCGAATTTGTGAATATCGATATGGCGGGCAAGTCCGGCAATCCTTCCAGCAGTCTCGATTGACCTTGCCCCGGGTTCCACCACGATGAGCATGTAATCGATTCCTTTTGTGGTTCCGCGCCCGAGATGTTCAACCCCGGCTTCCATATCCAGGATAACCACGCTGTTAAGTTTTAAAATCACATGGCGCATAAGGGCTTTTAAAAAAGAGCTTGCAGGGCACATGCATCCGCTCCCGCCCCGTTCTATTGTGCCCATGACCAGCAATTTCACATTATCTGGTCCTGTGACGCCGAATTTCCCTGCAATATCATCCACTTTCGGGTTCAATTTGAATACACCGGCAGGACCCCCGGCTCTTTCATCAATGAGTTCCTTGAATTCAGTTAGCGGTTTTGGCGGGTTTTTTATTCCAAGCGCTGAAGCGAGGTTCATACTCGGGTCGGCGTCAATAGCCAGGACATCGTAACCTTTTCTTGCAAAAAGCCTGGCAAGCGTGCCTGATAGCGTTGTCTTCCCCACGCCGCCTTTTCCTGAGATTGCGATTTTAATCATTTAGCATCAATAAACTCTGTGTTTATATCATCTTTTATCGTAATTAAAGCGCCCTGGCCTCTGGCAGCCGTACCGGGATTAACCACATGCGTTCCGTTCACACGGACAATTCCGCGCGCTTCATGGATATGCCCGCAAACTACGAGGTCAAATCTTCCCAGATACCGCGCCAGCGCAACGCTTCCCACATTCCCGTGCGGCAGCCTGTCTGTGGTATTGCGCGGCGGGGCGTGGGATAGTAAAATAATCCTCCCGTTTAATCTGCTTAATAATGTGCCGACATATTCTCCTATCTTTTTTTCTGAGAGTTCAAAAGGCGTATTGAATGGTGTGGGGTTTGAGCCGCCAAGACCGATAAAGTTGAGCCCTCCGAATTCATGAAATGAATTATGAAGATTTATGGTATTTTCATTTTCGTCCAATATTTCCAGCAGTGAGGGGTTATCGCAATTTCCGGGCACTGCAAGAACCGGCTTTTTGAACATTGCGAGTAATTCAAGCGCTTTTTCATCAGGCCCGAAATTTGTCAGGTCGCCCGCTATCAATACGGCGTCAAAATCCCCAGCCTCCTCACAAATGGATTCCACATGGGAATAATCGCCGTGAAGGTCTGATAGTGCAAGCAGCTTCATAGGGTGTAATATTAGTTCAGTTGTTTATAATTGTAATGTTAAAATCGTTTCAATTGGTGTTGGGTGTACTGAGACAATAAATTACCTTAATACGGGGTTATGGTTGATTGTAATTACGTTTATGCCATCACCAGTTTAGGTTCATCCTATAATTTTTATTCACTAACATATATTGAAACGATTTTTTGGATAGAGATAGTTAAATCTTATAAATTTATATATACTAAATATGGTTAATGTTGCTTATTGATTATTCGAGGAATCTTTTATCTATTCTGCAATAACTATTTATTAATCAAACCAATAAGAGGGTGCGATGAGGTATTTAAAAGCTAGTCAAGATGCACTTTTCACTTTTGAAAACCATGGGTGACTGAGAAATGTATAAAAAAGCGCTATATGTGTTCTTTGCTCTGCTTTTAGCAACGGTCATATTCGGCACTCAATCTGCCCAAGCAACGGTCAATTTTCCAAACACATACATTTTTGCTACTTATACCTTTTCCTTAGATTTGGATGGCAATGGTGAACTCGTAACTATAATCAGATATCAGAATCTAGATGATAATTTTGAATGGGATTCATCTACTCCGTTAGAAATTCCTATACGTATAACCTCTTTTTCAAAAGAAAAAGCAAATCTAACGGAGGTTTCAGTGGGAGATAATTATACTAGTTATAATTACTCTATTAGAAATTATACTATATCCCCTAAAAACAGCGATTCTACATATATTCATGAATATGTTATTGCAGTATCCCCCAAAAGTGGTCAATATACTACTTTTCTTAAGAACCAGCTACTTACAATTAGAACAAGAACCAAAATTATTCAAATTTCTTCAAACACGGGAGACTATAGTAAGTTTATATTTTATTTATTGCCATTCCCCAACAAAAATGTTCAATCTCTTATTATTAAAGTGAATTTACCCAACGACCCTTATTATTGGGAAGAAATTTTGGATACATTTCCAAAATATGATTATCGCACATCATTTGGAAGAGGGGAATCCATAGAATGGTGGTATAATGAGAACAGCAATATAATGAGTCCTTTTCTTATTGATTATAAGATTCATCCGGACCCAATGAAACTAGATTTGGATAAGGCTACCATGAACTCATTATATTTGGGAATATTAGCTTTAGCAATTGCAATAATATCCATCCCATCAGCAATATTGGCACTCCCACAAGCTATTCAGGAAAGCAGAAGGTTTATAAAATGGCTTAAAGAAAAATGGGATAATTTTTTGTAACATCCATTTTTTAATATCTTTTCAATTTACCCAACACGTAATGTAACCGCCTCGCTAAATTTCGGTCAGGATTTTGCAACTTCAAACCCAGTGCTCGCCCTCGCTATCGTGCACGCATATCCCGCTTCCTGAAGGATTGAAGCCCCGAAATATCTCAAAGAGCGCAATCGCCTCTTTAATCTCAGCAATATATCTTTCCTTGAGAAGAGTTGCGAGTTTGCGGCTCTCCTCTTCTGTGATATCGCCTCCAATGCCTTCACATTCAGAAACCATGAGGCGTCCATCCAGCAAATAAAAAGGATAGGTTTTGCATATAAAAGGTCTTGATTCATAAATTTCACATAAACCACCTTTTAGGAAAATGCAGTTCCCGTTTTTTCTGAGAACCCATTCAAAAGTATGGGTATTTCCTTCGGAATCCCTGTCTTCTGAAGGCGTTGGAATTACGAAATCATCACGCTTGAGCCCGGTTTTTTCACTGATGCGTCTTATCTCAGAAGGAAAAACAAATACTGTGTTATCGCCATATTCAGCCTGGCAGCAATGAGCGCAATTATTGCATTTAAAGCCTATGGATTTTATTTCATCCGCAAGCTGCGTTTCATCTATTTTGAGGGCTTTATCAAGCGTTTTCAAAAGGAGGGCGATTTCTGTTTTGCGTGACATTGCTACCGGTTATGAGATATTATTATGTTTTGGCAAGAGCGTAATCATCATAAATGCAGCCACAAGCGCTGCTGCGCTCCCGAACAGGAATGTGGCATAAGCTCCTATGTAATCCCACAAAATGCCTGCGATTATGCTTGAAAGAAGAGCCAGAAGCCCTGTCGCAGTATAGTACAATCCTATTGCAGTCCCTCTTTTTTCCTTCGGCACCATATCAACCACAAACGCCTTGCTCACGCCGTCTGTCATGGCTATGTAAAACCCATATACTGCGAACAGGATCCATATATGATATCCGGAATTTGCCACTGCAAAACCCAGATACACTAAAGAGAATATCAGAAGCCCGCCAACCATTACATTTCTTCGCCCGATCTTATCCGAAAGAATCCCGGCAGGCATGGAAGCAAGCGAATATGTGATATTATAAACCACATAACTCAATACAACGACTGCAAGAACAGCCATACCCCCGAAGTTTGCGGTGATGAACGAAGGTATCTCGCCAAGATTCGCCCCAAAAATATTTTTTGCCCTGAGAATCAGGAACGCATCGCTTGAATTACCAATTGCGAAAATAACGGATATTAGAAGAAAAATCTTAAATTCACGGCTAAACTCCGAGAGTTTAAAACGCTGTCCTTCTTTCCTATCGCTTTTTTTCTCAGAAACGTATAAAAACAACAACACAACGCTTATAACAGCCGGAATGAACGCTATAAGGAATATCAGCCTGTAATTCCCATCAAGGTAATATAAAAGGAGCAAGGCAATGAGCGGCCCGATAACAGCCCCCATAGTATCAAGGGCGCGGTGAAACCCGTAGGCTTTCCCACGGTATTGGGCATCTGTTGAATCCGCTATGAGCGCATCTCTTGCCGAGGAGCGAAGCCCTTTACCGAACCTGTCAAGAAACCGCGCCGTAAGAACGAAGTGCCATGTTGCTGCAAACGCGAGGAGGGGTTTTGCAATTGCTGAAAGACCATATCCATAAATGACAAATGGCTTTCTTTTTCCGGTTTTATCTGACAGCCAGCCCGATACAACTTTCATGATGCTAGCTGTGCTTTCTGCAACCCCTTCTATTATCCCGACGATTGTCAGCGGCGCGCCGAGAACGGTTGTCAGGAATATGGGAATGATGGGGTACAGCATCTCGCTGCTGATGTCGGTGAAAAAGCTGACAAATCCGAGGGCGAATACGTTTTTCTTTATTCCTTTGATGATGTCCCCGCTCATCTATGAACCTCACGAGTGGTATTCGCCCAGCGACTTAATCGTAATCTCCCCGTTCTTCATTGCCTGAATTGCATCGGCAGCCGCAAGCGCAGCCTGTATCGTGGTAATATAAGGAACGCTGAAATCAACAGCAGCACGCCTTATCTGGAAACCGTCCTTCACAGTCTGTTTGCTTGTCGGTGTATTAATAATAAGGTCAACCTTTTTTTTATGGATAAGGTCTACGATGTTTGGCGTGCCTTCGCTTACCTTGTTTATGACATCAATCTTTATTCCGTTCTTTTCCAGGAACCTGACCGTACCGCGCGTGCCAAGGATATGCAAACCTGCATCCTGCATTTTTTTTGCAACACCGATAATAAGCTTCTTATCTTCATCGCGTACCGACATGAAAACCGTTCCTGAAAGCGGCAGGGTATTATCCGCAGCCCATTCTGCCTTGAAAAAGGCTCTCCCGAAATCATAATCTATTCCCATTACTTCGCCCGTGCTTTTCATCTCAGGCCCGAGCACAGGGTCTGCGCCCGGGAGTTTGTCAAAAGGCAGCAGCACTTCCTTTACAGAAACATGCTTTGGAATTATATCGCCGGTATAACCAAGTTCCTTTAATGAGTGACCTGCCATAACCTTTGCCGCAATTTTTGCAAGCGGAAGCCCTATTGCCTTGCTTACAAAAGGTATGGTGCGGCTCGACCTGGGGTTTGCCTCAAGAACATAGACCAGGCCGTTCTTGGTTGCCATCTGTATGTTGACTATCCCGACCACATGAAGGGCAAGAGCTATTTTTTTTACATAATCGCGAACAGTAGCGATAATCTCGGGTTTCAGGGACTGCGGCGGTATGACGCATGCCGAGTCGCCCGAATGAATGCCCGCTTCTTCTATGTGCTCCATTATTGCGCCTATGAGCACATCCTTCCCGTCGCATATTGCATCCACATCGATTTCCACAGCATTATCGAGGAAATCATCGATAAGCACCGGATGCTCGTTTGAGACCCTCACAGCCTCTTTCAGGTATCGCTCAAGGTCGCGGTCATCGTAAACGATTTCCATCGCCCGCCCGCCAAGCACATATGATGGGCGCACGAGCACAGGATATCCGATTCTTGTCGCTTCAATGAACGCTTCTTTATAATTGGTTGCGCACCCTGCCTCGGGCTGGAGGATGCCCAGTTTTTTCATCATGGCGTTAAAGCGTCCCCTGTCCTCTGCAATGTCCATGTCGTCAGGAGTTGTTCCGAGTATAACGGTATTCAGGTCAGACCTTCGGTCAAGCTCTTTTTTAAGCGGAATGGCAAGGTTTACAGACGTCTGTCCCCCGAACTGTACCATCACGCCATAAGGACGCTCCCTGTCTATCACGTTCATGACATCTTCAAGCGTAAGCGGCTCAAAGAAGAGTTTATCAGAGGTATCGTAATCCGTAGACACGGTCTCAGGATTGTTGTTCAGGATATGGGTTTCGATACCTTCTTCCCTCAATGCTGTCACGGCATGAACTGTACAGTAGTCAAACTCGATGCCCTGTCCTATGCGGATGGGACCTGAACCGATAATGAGCACTTTCTTTTTGTCGGTGGGAGCCGCTTCGCACTGGTCTTCATAGGTGGAATAATAGTAAGGTGTAGCTGCTGCAAATTCGGCTGCGCAGGTATCTACCATCTTGTAGGTGGGAATGATGCCATTTTCCCTTCGCATATCGTTTATCTCTTCGCGTGTCCTTCCGCACAGGAACGCTATTCTCTCATCGTTTAACCCCATGCGTTTGGCCTTTCGCAGGTTATCAGCCGACAGCTCTTCTTTTATTGTATCCTCGATGTCTATGATATTCTTTATTTTCCGTATGAAGAAAGGGTCGATATTGGTATGCCTTGAAATTTCATTGATTTGCATGCCGTTTCGCAAAGCCTGGTAAATGACAAACAGGCGCTCGTGGGTGGGATGGCGCAGGATATCCAAGAGCTCATCATTGCTCCACTCCCTGAATCCGAAGTACATGTCCACTTCAAGTGAACGAACTGCTTTCTGCAGGGCTTCTTCGATAGTCCTTCCTATTGCCATCACCTCGCCCGTGCTTTTCATTGCCGTGGTAAGATGCTTGTCTGCTGTAACGAATTTATCAAAAGGCCAGCGCGGGATTTTGACAACCGTATAGTCGATAGTGGGTTCAAAAGATGCAGGGGTTTTCTTGGTGATATCGTTTGTTATCTCATCCAGTGTCATGCCGATTGCGATTTTTGCAGTGACACGGGCTATCGGGTATCCTGTGGCTTTTGAGGCAAGGGCGGATGAGCGTGAGACCCGCGGGTTGACTTCAACGATCCTGACCTCGTCATCACGGACAGCGAACTGGATATTGCACCCACCCTCGATGCCGAGCGCCCTTATTATCTTTATCGAGGTGCTCCTGAGTTTCTGGTGGTCGGCATCCGACAGCGTTTGTGAAGGCGTTACAACTATGGACTCGCCGGTATGGATGCCCATAGGGTCAAAGTTTTCCATATTGCATATCACGATGCATGTATCGTTCTTGTCACGCATCACCTCATATTCGAATTCTTTCCATCCGATGATGCTTTCTTCAATCAGCACCTGGTGAATGCGTGAGCGTTCAAGCCCGCGCTCTGTGATTTCAAGGAGTTCCTCGCGCGTATAGGCGATGCCGCCTCCTGCGCCGCCGAGTGTGTATGCGGGGCGGATGATAAGCGGAAGCCCGAGTTCTTCAATCAGCGACTCGGCTTCTTTTAGCGTATTCACGGCTTTTGAACGCGGGACTTTTTCGCCGATGCTTATCATTTTCTTCTTGAAAAGGTCGCGGTCTTCCGAATCCTTGATTGCCTGGAGCGATGTGCCAAGAAGCTCGACATTGAATTTATCCAGAACCCCCATCTCGCCAAGCTCGGTTGTAATATTCAGGCCGGTCTGCCCGCCAAGACCCGCAATGATGCCGTCAGGCCGCTCTTTTTCTATGATTTTTGCAACGATTTCAGGCTCAAGCGGTTCAATGTAGATGGCATCAGCCATGTCGGTGTCCGTCATTATTGTTGCCGGGTTGCTGTTGACAAGGACTACCTTGATACCTTCTTCACGGAGTGAGCGGCATGCCTGGCTGCCTGAAAAATCAAATTCCGCCCCCTGTCCTATCATAATTGGGCCTGAGCCTATGAGCAGTACTTTCTTGAGGTCTGTTCTTTTGGGCATAATTTCAAGCCTAAATGTCATGGCATGTTATAAATTCTATCCATCGGTGTGGTTGGAGAAAATGAAAATGTGCTTGCCAATGCGTTGGCTTAATTAATTATTTTATTTACAACACGATTTAATGTTCTTTCTTGTTTACTTTTATTTTTTATTTGACATTGCCAAATGGTAATTACTTTCCATCCGGATTTTTTTAATTCCTTGTAATTCTTTGCGTCTCGTTTTTTGTTGTCATTAATTTTATCAGTCCAAAAGTTTCTTCTTGTCTGCGGTAATGTTGCAGCTTTGCAGTTCTTGTGTCCGTGCCAAAAACAGCCGTGGATAAAAATTGCTGTTTTGTATTTCGATAAAACAATGTCCGGTTTGCCAGGGAGTGATTTTAAATTTTTACGATAACGAAAACCTTTTGCGAAAAGAAAACTGCGAACAATTTTTTCGGGCTTTGTTTCTGTCGCCCGAATTTTAGACATTATTTCACTGCGTTTCGTTTTGGAAAAAATGTCTGCCATAATTAGGGCTTTTCAGCATCATTTAATCGTCTAGACAAATGGGAAAGTAAACTTAAATAATCTAAGCAATCTTTTTCCGAAAACAATCCTGTTTTACTTAACTCTACATGTTCCTCGTGTGAAAGAGGATTTCTACCGCCCATTACAATACCTTCTGACAAATATTGCTGTCCAGCTTCAATATTTTCTATTGAATCTGGTAAAAAATTTGTTCCATCTGTTTTTTTATACTTTTTTGTAACCGAAAGTTTTCTATTTGAAAAAACTTCCCCCATCATACTTCTTTCACTTCCATTGCTGCTTCCTGACCTAGCTCTTACTTCTTGACTATATCTCTTCAATGCTTCAAGAAATGCAGTGTAATAATCTGCATTTTGATAATACCTTTCAGAAGCAATTTTTATTTCGTTATCCAGGTTACGCCAATGTAAGTTCGCATATTCGGGAGCGATTTCGTGAAGAAGTTTAATTACTTTTTGTTGTGTGTCTTCTGATAATTCAGGCGTATCATCCAAAATATTGACAATAGTTTCAACTTGCCCCTGAGCATTCTCAGGCAACTTATTCGTCCAATCCTTGACATCTATGTTCGCCTTTTTGGTAATATTTTCCTGCTTCTTTACCTTTCTTGATTCTCTCCACTGTCTTTCAATGATTAAAATGCAAGAAGCAAGATATTTTCTCAATTCAGAAGTTCTTGCATTTTCCCAATCTATTGATTGGCGGTTTGTAGAAATAACATCTTCGTCCCAATTATCAATGAAATCAATATTGAGCCAGCCAGTTGCGTAAGAATAAAAATTGCTTGAACCAGACAACCCGAAGAATTCTGGAATATTTACCATTCTGCCATTTGCAAACAATGTAATACCTGTTGCATTTGACTTTAAAGGTTTTTCATTTGTAAAAACTGTACCTTGAATTTCTTTTTTATCAGCATAATCTTCCTTATTTACCCCAATGATTTTTTGAATGTCCCACTCAAATTCGGGAGTTATGTTTTCATATTTCAGTTTGCTATCAATTTTAATGGGTTTAGCATCATTCAAAGATAAATACACAATAAACTTATCTTGAAAATTAAATAGTTTCGCTATGCTTTCGGCATAATCCTCAACAGGAAAACCTGTTTTCCTCTTCAGGTTCGTTAAGGTAATTATTGTTCCTTTTGGAGTTTTACCTTTAGGCAAAATGCTAAACTTTGGTTCGTAATCACTACCCTTCCAACTAAGGATTTCGTTCCAATCAAGATTGAAACTAACTCCTTCTTCTCCTTGACTCGTAGTAATGTTTATTGTATCTCCAATTCCAAAAAGTGCTAATTTCCCTAGACCCTTTTTTCCTGTAGGCACTCTGCCACAAGGTGATTTTTGATTTTCTTCCCTTCTGTTTCTTCCGATTCTCAAAAAGAAGTCATTAACTTCATCAAATGACATTCCTACACCATCATCTTCAACAATTACTTTTTTTTCAGCACCATCATATAAACGAACGAACACTTTCGTTGCACAGGCATCATAGGCGTTAGCAATCAATTCTGCCAATGCAGGCGGCAGATTCGCATACATTTTAACACCCAAATGCTTTATGGTGTTTGCTTCAAATGTCATTATTAATTTTTCATCGCTCATGATTTTGGAGTTTTATTATTGATAAAGCAATTTTTTTTGATAAAGCAGGAGGAACAGCATTACCGATATGTTTGGCAATCGAAGCAATATTTTTGCCATAAAACTTATATGATATATCAAAAGTTTGAAGTGTTGCTCCTTCTCTCAACGAAATGGCTCTGTCTTGTTCCGGATGAGCGAAACGTCCATTTGAAATACTGAAAAACTTTGTAGTGATAGTGGGGGCGGGCTTGTCCCAATGCATTCTGCCATAAGTGTCGTGAAAAGAATTTTTCTTTTGGTATTGGCATGGAACTGCTAAATCTTTATCATCTACATAAGATAACCTTGTTCCGCCATTTTTCGTTGTCAATTTTAAGCGGCGTAAATTTAGTTCTGATAATCCGGCAACAGTATGTATTTTAAAAGTGCTATCAAATGTTCCCGCTTTCAATTTTGGAAATCTATTTGATTCGGAAATAAAATCTCTAACCGTAGGAATTTTTTTTGTTCTCGGCTTAGGAAGTTTTATGTTTATGTTCACTCTTGATGCAATCAACAAAAACCTCCTCCTTGTTTGAGGCACTCCGAATTTGTAAGCATTAATAATCGCTTTGTCGTGAGTATAATTCTTACTTTTTAGAAATTCCAAGAAATCATTTAAAGGACTTCCTTCTTTTGTAAGTATGCCAGGAACATTTTCAATAACAACATATCCTGGATTATATTCTTCAACATATCTTTGAAAATCGACTAATAAATTTTTCGATTCTTCGGATTTGGTTCTGTCTGTTTTAAGTAGTGTCCAGTATTGACAAGGACTACAACCTATGAAAATTAAATTATCGTCATTCTTTTTTATTCCAGTTTGCCTTTCAAATTCCTCAAAAGAAAGTTTTTTTAAGTCCGCAAGAATGAAATTCGAACATTTGTTGTTCTTTTCATATGTTTCTTTGCATTCACCGTCAATGTCAATTCCAGCAATTACTTCAATTCCAGCTTTACGGAAACCGTTTGTCATTCCTCCGGCACCGCAAAAGAAATCAATTGCTTTAAGATTTGACTTGTTTTTATTCATATTCTCCGCTAAAATACACTGATAATATTTAACCGAACCTATATTAATCTAACGCTTCCTATTGCAGAAATACATAAATACCAAAGTATCAATTAAAGCACAGAGGTACGATAATGTTTTTAGTAGGTGAGGCTTTAATCGGCGAGGAACCAGAACTTGCTCATATTGATTTGATCATAGGAGAAAAGACAGGACCGGTAGGACAGGCATTTGCGAACGGTTTTACACAATTATCCAAGGGGCACACTCCCCTTCTTTCAGTGATAAGGCCAAACCTTCTGACCAAACCTGCAACCCTTATTGTGCCGAAAGTGACGGTCAAGAACATGGCACAGGCTGCCCAGATATTCGGCCCGGCGCAAACCGCAGTAGCAAGGGCGGTTGCCGATTCCGTGCAGGAAGGAGTCATCCCCGAAGACCAGCTTGAAGAGCTTACAATCGTAGTCAGTGTGTTTATTCATCCCGAAGCAAAGGATTACAATAAGATATACCGCTACAATTACGGCGCCACAAAACTTGCGATTGAAAGGGCGATGCAGGGATTCCCGGACAAGAAGACCCTCATGTACGAGAAGGACAGAACCATGCACCCCATAATGGGATTCAAGGTCGTCAGGTTATGGAACCCGCCGTACCTTCAGGTTGCGATTGACATACCCGATATCGAAGCTGTCAGGAACATATTGAAACAGATACCACAAAGCGATCATCTTATAATCGAGGCCGGAACTCCGCTTATCAAAAGATATGGCGTGAATGTGGTACAATCCATAAGGGAAGTGCGGCCGAATGCCTTTGTAGTAGCTGATTTAAAAACGCTGGATACAGGCAACCTTGAGGCGCGCATGGTCGCGGATGCAACTGCTGACGCCATTGTAATATCAGGACTTGCGCCAGTTTCCACCATCGCGAATGCCATAAAAGAGGCGAAGAAGACGGGCATCTACTCTGTAATCGACATGCTGAACGTGGAGAAACCGTTATCGGTTCTAAAGTCGCTCACAGTTAAGCCGGATGTAGTAGAACTTCACAGGGCAATTGATACTGAAAACAAAGCGGAACATGCATGGGGAGACATACCAGCCATGAAGAAGCTGTCAGAGAGGCTGCTGGTGGCGGTAGCAGGCGGAATCCGTGTTGAAACGGTCAAGGAAGCGCTTAAATCAGGCGCGGATATAATCGTGGTTGGACGCGCAATCACCAAAGCCAAAGATGTGCGCTCCATGACTGAACAGTTCCTTGAAGAACTCAAGCAGCCCGAGATTGACCAGTACAGGGTAATGACTGATTTCTAATTCTGGAAATCAGTTTTTATTCATAATTTGGAAACAATTTGGGTATAATCTTGGAAAAATACTATTATATGATAAAAGAAACATGTGTTCTGTAGAGGATAAATAATAATTATCAAGATTCGCTTCCTATCCTATCCAAACCTATCCATGAAATCTTGTAATCCTCTACCTTTTTTTAATATCTCAAACAAAGATGTTGTGAGTTGTTTTACAATACCTTTACATATCTTTGCCAGTATTATAATGTTGAATGAAACGTCATGCAGTTCTATCGGAAAAAGTGGAAAGATACGAGGGCATGTTGCACAGGGCTCTTGGGGCTTTTGAGGTAGCCCCGCAGGAAAACTCCCATTTGAGAAAAGTTGCAGAGGATTTTTCCAATATGGCAAGGTCTTACTATAAGGATGGCAAATATTTCATTGAGCAGGGGGATCTGGTGAATGCCCTCGCCTGTTTCAGTTATGGGCATGCATGGCTGGATGCAGGTGTGAAACTTGGTGTTTTTAAAGTGAGTGATGAAGCTCTGTTTACGATTTAAAAGAGGAATAATAAAATGTCGAATTATATTGTTACACTTGAAGCCGGCTGGCTTGTGAAAAATGTAGAAAGCGTTGAAGATGCAATGAATATAGCGATTTCAGAGGTTGGAAAACTTTTGAATCCTGACCTGAACTTTGTGGAGATAGAGGTTGGCACTACCAGTTGCCCGGCATGCAGTGAGGCTTTTGACAGTGTTTTTCTGGCGGCAGGTACCGCGCTTGTGGGCATTTTGCTTGAAATGAAAGTATATGATGCCGAAAGCGAAGAACACGCGGCAAGGATTGCAAAATCCACTATAGGCAAGGCATTAAGAACCACTCCTCTTAATGTTGTCGATGTCGAGGAGTTTGAAGGCGGAAAAGAGAAGAAGGAAAAGAAGAAACCGGCAGTGGAAGAAGAATGAAACTGGCAGCGCTGATTTCCGGCGGCAAGGACTCGTCATTTGCAATATATAAGGCATTGCAAGAGGGACATAGTGTCACCGACCTTATCACAATAAAGCCGGCAAACGAAGATTCGTATATGTTCCATTCTGCAAACATCCATCTCACCGAGATGATTTCACAGGCAAGCGGAATTCCGCTAACAGTAGAGACATCAACAGGCGAGAAGGAAAAGGAACTCGATGACCTGAAAATTGCCCTGAGCCGGGTAAAGGTTGATGGCATTGCGGTAGGCGCTATCGAATCCGAATACCAAGCTTCGCGTGTGAGGCGCATCTGCGAAGAACTCGGGCTTAAGATGTATGCGCCGCTGTGGCACAAGGAACCTGAAGAACTGCTTTGCGAGATGATAAAATATATGGATATCAGGATGGTAAAGGTCGCGGCTGCGGGCATGGATGAATCATGGCTCGGGCGGCGCTTTGATGAAAAGATGATTGAAGACCTGAAAGCGCTCAACAGAAAGTACAGGGTTCATATTGCAGGCGAGGGCGGTGAGTACGAGACGCTGGTGCTTGACGCGCCGTATTACAGGAAAAGGATAGACCTGGTTGAGACCAGGAATATCTGGATGGGAGACCACGGAATCATGAAAGTAATCAGGGCTGAACTTTCGGAAAAATAATTGGAAAATCAGGGTAAAATTTTAATGAGAAGTTAGGGATTGTCATAGAATAACTTGAATTTTTTGCGATGTTGTAACATTCCCAGGTAACTTTTAATGGAATCGGTGAAGGTGGTTCCGTTCCAAAATCAATAAATAGTAAAAGAACAAGTTTATATTAAGAGGAACAGGGGTTTTAATAACGATTTAACTAAAATTAAGAGGAGAAATATATATGCCTGTGAAAAAAAAAGTTGTTTCGACAAAAAAAAGTGAAATGAAAAAATCCGGTTACGGCTGGGTTCCAGATTTGCCCGACCACCGGGACATAATGTATAGCGCAGTGCGTAAGATATCTGCAAAGCTGCCGTCTGCTGTCGATTTGCGTCCCATGTGTTCAACGGTGGAAGACCAGGGGCAACTTGGCAGTTGTTCGGGCAATGCCCTCGTTGGTGCATTGGAATTCCTGGAAAAGAAGGACAAAGTTACCTACATCGAATTGAGCAGATTGTTCATATATTACAATGAACGCGTCATTGAACACTCGGTGGCATCGGATTCAGGGGCTATGATCCGTGACGGGATAAAGACTCTTAACAAACAGGGTGTGTGTTCAGAAAAACGCTGGCCGTATGATATTTCGAAGTTTACAGTGAAGCCAGCCGCACCCTGTTATAAAGAAGCTTCAACCCATAAAATAACATCGTACCAGCGCATCCAGACAGTTGATGAAATGAGGACTTGCCTCGCAGATGGATATCCGTTCGTATTCGGCTTTTCGGTGTACGAAAGTTTTGAATCCCAGAAAGTTGCGCAGACCGGAGTGGTACCGATGCCGAAGACCGGCGAGAAGCAGTTAGGCGGTCATGCAGTGCTCGGAGTGGGTTATGACGATTCCAAGAAAAGATTTATCGTCCGCAATTCATGGGGAGAAGATTGGGGTATGAAAGGTTATTTCACAATACCCTACGACTATCTTGCAAATAGAAACTTGTCCGACGATTTCTGGACAATCCGGCGGGGAGAAAAAATATAGAATCGATTGAATCCGTTGTTCCAGATAAAATTGAACTCAAGGCCGGAGAAAAGCACGCATTCAGACTGAAAGGATTGGGTGCAGCAGGCTACAACTGGGAATACAATATTGAAGGAATCGAAAAGGTAGTCTCCGTATCATTGGATTTTGTGGATGATGGGAAAAAGACCGGACCACTACCTCCCGGTTATAGCCTGGATGTCCTGGTTACTATAGAGGCTCTGGTACCGGGACATGCAACCATTCACCTTGCACAGAGGCGGTCATGGGAAAAAGACAAGCCTCCTGTGAAGGAGCATGTTCTTGAAATATTTGTTAAGAATTGACCAATTTCACAGGTAACTTCACACTGTTAACCTAGCTGGACATTGGGTCAAGTTTTTCATGGCAGTTCCTTAGCTCATTTCTTGTGTCCAATCAGTTCATAAAGCAATCCCATCGCTTCCTTCTCCCACGCCCCGCCGCATTTTTTGACGATAGAATTGTAATATTCGATATGTTCAAGGTATTTTTGCTCCCTGAACACAACATATCTTGTGGCATGAATCGAAGCTTCAATGACCGCATTGAAACCGCGATTCACAGGCTTGAGCTTTCGCGTGTTTATTTTTCCTTTAACGGGGGACAGCTCAACAACCGAAATATTTTCGCCCTTTTTACATTTGCATTCAAAAAGAATCCATCCAGGAGCATCTTTCAAAACTGGAAAACCATCAATGAATTCAAATCTTTCTGGCCCGACATCAGAAAGCGCCGACTGCACGAACAATACAGGGTCATCCACTATATTTGCAGCTGCAATGGGCTTTTTCATAATGTTTTCCAGGGTCTTTGAATTATAAATCCTCACAAAGAGCCTGCCGTCCTTGTTATGTAAACCCATAGGTGCAGCATTCGGGATGCCGTCGGACGAGATGGTTGTAAAAATCACTTCCGATATTCCTTCCTGTATCCCGAACTTTTCAATGTCGATGAGCGCCGCTTTGCCGCTGGCGATCAAAATCTCATCCCCTCAAAAAGCGATACGAACAGCCCCGCGATGATTATATCCGCAGTTGAGCCGGGATTCACGCCCTCGTTTAACAGCTCCTCATCAAAAGAACGTATTTCATCCCTTATCTTGTCTATATTCCCTTTTTGCAGTATCTCTTTTGCCCGCATGGAAACCTCCTCTGCTTTTTTGCTGTCGAATTTTGTCTGGATGAATGTGTCTTTATTGGTGGAAAGGAGTTCCATAAACGTAAGTACAACGGCATCATTAATACCATGTTTTTTGAGCTTATTCCGGATGGACGCGGCGCACTCAAAAGTTCCCTCAAAACCGTTTAGCCATTCCTCTGCTATCATATCATAACCACAGGAAATTTCCATGAGATTATAGAGGGTCAATTCCTTTGACTTAATTTTGTCAACAGATGCCGTATCGCCAAGGTCAAGGTCGCTAACAGGTTTAACTTTCACTTTCGCTTCGGAAAATGCCCCGTATAGTTCAATTGCGTCCTCCACGTTTGTTTCTCTTACAACCTTTTGAGTTTGCGCTTTCAAGCATGTTTTATTTTCACATTTCCCTGCCGCCATCGCAAGCGGGATGAGCAGGAGAAACGCCCCGAAATGTGTGTTGCCACCTTTTTGCCATTTGCCGCTCTCTGTGACAGCCTCATGGATGAGCGCGCCAACGCCGGAATTTGAGCGCGCAGCTTTTTCCAGGATTGGATACACGCCCACGGCGCTTGCCAGAAAGTGCTCAAAGCGTGTGTCTGTGTAGTTGTGGTCTCTGTCGATGTTGCCCGGCTTGGGTGTGGCTGAGACCTCAAGAATCATGGCGAGCTGGGCGCAGCGGGCGATGTGGGAGGAGTCGAAAGTGGTCATAATTTTTACACTATATAGGGTTTCATAAATAGATTAAATAATCAAATTTTATTTATCAGAGGAATTCCAGAAAAATGTTCACTCAAATGCGTATATTTCTGCACCTGATTACATTGACCATCAAATTGATTCAGGAGAAAACTTAATGGTACATAATAGAACGACTGAGGTGGTTTGAAATCTTCAATTATATGATGTGGATCTATCGGGTTTAGGAAACTATCGACATTCCCAATTTCAATTGCATACGCCACATCGGAATTTTTAAAATAAGCGAAAAAATCATTTTTTGATATACCCGCATATTTATGGCATAACTTCCAGATCTTCTCAGGGGAACCCTTCAGGATTTGTTCAATCTCAAATGCGGCAACGATTTTACTTACAGGTGAACTGGAATAAATATAGACCCTTTCTATATTCTGTTTCTTAAAAATAGACCTTCTGAACTCGTATTTTTTCCTGCCTGATAGTATTTCCTCGGCATATTTTGGTTTAACTGACAGTAAAACGTTCATCCAATTTCCCTCCTTTTTTGATAGCTAGATATTGATTATGATTTAATTCTATAATTGTCTGGGGCACTGGAATATTATGAGTCCGAAGATAATTTAAGTCAGGAGACGTTGGCAGATTAAGATGATGCCTGAAAAGAATTACTAAAACACCCTCTTGAGTTTTGTTCTTTATTTCTTCGTAAGTGTATACACTCCTTTGCCCAACTATGCTCACTACCTTTTCTGGCTCGTTCGTGTGAACAGGTTCACGATCAACAACCCCGATAGATGTTATTGCTTTCAGGTCATGAGACCGATAAAAAAGAAGAAGGTCTCCAGGTCTTATTTTTTTGATTGCCGAGCCCGAAAGATATGCTTTCTTAATAGCATTCCCAGGAATATTAATCTCAAAATAATCGGTAATTCTCATCTGTCGTTTTTTAAAATCTGGAAAAAGCCTGTCATGATATTCGGGCATAATGGGTATTAAGAATTTTCTAATGCTTGGAGAGTCTTTAAAAGATGGATAATATTTTTTCGCTAAATCCATCGGCGGCAAATCTTTTTCTATTGGAATGAGTTTTTTAAGATAAACTTCCTCTTTTTCCATCATCCCTTTACGTTCTTCTAAAAATCCTCTGAATTCAAATCCGAAATTCTCAATGAGAGGTATCAATCGGTCGTCAAGTTTGCGATAATGGGTGAGAAAAGCTTCAAAAATATGGTTACTAATGCAATATTGAAATGCCATTTTCAAAAAAAGCTCGCCCATCTTGGAGCCGGGTATATCTACTTTCAACGTAGCTATCTTCAGTCTCTTTGCTGCCGGTATAGGGGGAGATGTCGGGATAGTCTCATTTTCTTCTTTCAGCATCAAAAGTGCCTTGATATTATCGTTTTCACGATATACCCAGCATTTTCGCCCTTCTATTGATTTCCTTTTAAACCAATCCCTGAAATCCAAATTCCCATAATCCTCTTTTAAAGAATCAAAAAATGTGTCTTCTATATCAAGGCTGCGAACTAAAACTTCTTTTAAGAGGGTATGATGTAATGCCTTTCTTGCATAAAGATTCTTAAAATAATCCAATGCCGAATCGAGAGATAGCACACGATCCTCAAGGTTCGCTCGAATTGCTTTTTTCTGAAGACCATAATCCTCAGTAATTAAAAAATCAGTCGCATTTCGCTGGATCGCAAAAAGTATTTCATTATCGTTTATTTCATTGGAATTTGATACCATCCCTACTGCGGATAAAAAGTCATCTGTTGGTTTTGGTGGTGATTCTATAAGCGGGTAGCCGTTTAATTTAGATAAAATAACCTTTTTTCGGGATTCATTTTGGTCATTGTCTATATCTCTTAATGATGCCGGGTGGATGAATATTTGATGCCCGTGTTCACGAAATATCTTCAGTAAATCTTGGAGATTTTTAGATAGCTCCTTTGGATCTTCTATGTGAATTAGGATATTTGTATCAAGAATAATTTTCATATTGCACCAATCGTATCTCTTTTGCCTCAATCACCAGTAATCCATTCGATTTTTTGATATGGCATACATTGATAAATTTTCGGATATATCCTTTATTAAAGGTATGTGAAAGTAATCCCCTTTCGCAAGCGCCTCGATATTTTTGCCCGCATAACAATTTTGTTATATAACATTCTTGTTATGTTCATATTATACACTTTTCTTCAATATCCCCCTGCCCGCAATCACTCCTGTCGCCGCAGCATTCACAATATCCCTCGAAAGGCCGGCGCCGTCCCCGGCTGCGAACAGGTTCTTGACCGAGGATTCCATGTTCCTGTCCACAAGAACCTGCATGGAATAGAATTTCACCTCGGGCGCGTACAAAAGCGTGGAATCGGATGCCACACCTGGAATTATTTCGTTTAAAACCTCAAGCCCTTCCCTGATATCCGTGACGATGCGGTGCGGCAGCGCCATGGATATGTCGCCCGGCGTCACATCCTTAAGGGTATTAACCACAACATTCTTCCTGATTCTCGCTTCAGTACTGCGCCTGCCTCTTCTGAGGTCGCCCATCCTCTGAAGCACCGGTTTTCCTCCGCCGATTGTGGTAGCAAGCTTTGCAATCGACCTCCCGTAGCGCACAGTATTCTCAATGGGTTCGGTAAGCTCAACCCTGACAATAAAAGCAAAATTCGTGTTCTCAGATTCCATATTTGTCATGGAATGCCCGTTAGTGGCTATGAAATCCTCATACTCCTCCTTGACCACAAAACCATGCTCGTTCGTGCAGAATGTCCTGACAAAATCATCATAGGTCTTAGTTTGTATATGGAATTTCGGGTCGCGGTTGATCCTGGTTATCGGGTCCATCACGATTGCCGGGACTTCCACCCTTACGCCAACGTCAATAGGTGCGTATTTCGCTCCAATTTTGTGTTTCTGGATAATCTCATCTATCCATTTCGCTCCGACCCTTCCGGGCGCTATTATCGTGAACCTGGAGCGGAGCTCAGTCCCATCATGTAAAACTACACCGTTGCATGTATCGTTCTCAATAATCAGGTCTGATACCTTCGTATTAAGCAGGAATTCAATGCCCCTTTCCTTCAAGTCTTTCTCAAAATTACCAATAACCTTTGGCGCATTGTCAGACCCCATGTGCCTCTGGATTATCTCGATGAACCTTGCTCCCACAGCAGCAGCACGGCGTTTTAGCTGCTCGACTTCATCTCCCTTGGGGATGTATAACTGCCCGGGCGCGCCGTATCTCACAAATACCTTGTCCACATGGTCAACCAGTTCCCAGGCATAATCGGGGTCGCCAGTCTGCTCTGCCAGGTCTCCGCCTATATCCGGGCGAAGGTTGAGCGTCCCGTCCGAATACGTCCCTGCGCCGCCTACCCCACACATGATATCGCAGGGGTCGCAGTGCGTACAGACGCCCATGCGCTTCATCTTGCATTCGCGCTCGTTTATGTCGCGTCCCATATCAATGATAAGAACATTCATTTTTTCTGCAAGTTCATCTGCGGCGAACATGCCGGCAGGTCCTGAGCCCACGATTATCACGTCATATTCTTTCTTTTGCGTCATGAGATTACCTCTGAAAGCAGCTCCTTGTCCTTTGCTATCTTTATTTCCCGGGCAATACGCCGCCCCATCGAGAGTTTCTCATCCACTAAATCAGAATAAGGAGAGCCGGATATGAATAAATTTGTTCCTGCAACAATACGTGCTGAAATCTCAAACACTTTCAATTCAAGCGAGTCTGTCACAACGGCTTCAAGACAGAATGGCCCTATCATTCCTCCGAACAGTTCAAGCGATTTCTCGACTACCTTTTCCCCCATATCGAATATCCTGGGGAGAAGCGATTCCCTCACTATAAGAGGGAGATTGCCCGTAACTACAAAAGTGGGGTAAATACCGGCTTCAGCAAGCTCTGTCGGCGAACCTATCCTGAAAATCTCGTCAGCGTTTGATTCCACGCGCCTGTCAATACCGAGTAGCTCAAGCGTGCCTTTACTCAATGCGTAGCCGTCGGATTTAATTGGTGAATAAAAATAATGCATGTAATATCGGGTGCCGAGAACGAATTCCTGTATGGTGAATTTTTCAGCCGGATTTATCCTCTTCTTGAAGTCGGAATAATTTTTCACGACAAAGAAACCCATTCCGCCTTTAGCGCCGTAATACTTCACCATCATAGGTGAATCAATATCTTCAGGATTCTTTATCTGCTTCGGCATTTTTATGCCTGCCGCCTCAAGCCAGTTGCGGCTCATTTCCCTGTCGGATTCCCATTCAAGAACCCTGCGGTTGCCATACGTGGGCAGGCGGAGTTCCTGGAAATTATCTGCTCCGAGATATTCCACGAAAGAGCCGTGCGGGATAATTATGGCGTTTTTGGAGGCAAGCTCATCCGATTTTGAAAGGATTTCCTTGTAATCTTTCACTATAAAAAATTCATCGGGCTTCGCTTTCGGGAAAGCATCATAGAATTTCGGAGGCGCGCCCATGCAGATACCGATGGTTCTGAACCCCTCTTTTCGTGCCCCGTCAAAAATCTGGAGGCTGCTGTGCGAGCAGACCGTGGCGATTGCCAGGTTTTCCTTATCATACCCTTCTAAAATTTTAAGAATCTCCTGCTTTCTGACCATTATGCACCTATCTATTGCAAAAGTTATATATTTTACTGGGTAAACTTGAAATATCAGTCTGTTTGCTTTTTCCCTTTTTATAGTACTCAGTCATATTCTTTCAGATAACAGGCTTTTTCCCGGCGCCTCGGAAACCCTTCTCCCGCTTTCTTTGAGCTCAAAAAAAGAAACTGTTTTTGCCCCCGTCTTCTTGCGCGTGTACATAAGCTGTCCGCCTTTTTCAAGGAATGAGTTGTACACCTCCTCAAACTGCACTCTCTCCTCGTCTGTGAGTTCTATAGACGATGCTTTGCCTGAAAGGTGGTTTATCGCTATCAAGAGGTTTATCTCTCTCACTCTCTTGAGCTTTGCTTTGTCCTCATCGCTCCCGATATACACGCTTCGTTTCAGTTCAGGCGACCATCCTACGAGTTTTCGTTTGAACTCGATGAAGGTTATAGGCACATATTCCCCTTCCCTGGGTTTTGAAAATTGCTTGATTAAATGATATTCGTCCATTACCTGAATCCCGAAAGTGTATCAAAATCATATTCACAGTATTTTGGGCTTCCTGATATGCCTGTAATTTTCATGTATCCTGCATTGACTTTAAACGATTTAATAACTCCGAAACGCTTGTGCAAAGAACAATAGACCTCTCTATCATAAGATTCACCCTTCCTTCAATACCCAGCGTCCTGAAATCCGTTTTCAGCCCCAGCACCGGTTTACCTTTTGAATACGCATAACCGATTTCCCATGCCGTACCGGAATCAACGTCTGCCCCGTCAATCACTGCAACTATTATATCCGACCTATCTAACGCAGCAAGGTTCTTATTGAAAATTATTTCCTGGCGGTTTTTTTCAACATAGATATTGTTGGAGTCCTCCTGCGGCAGGAAAACCAGAAAGCCCTCGCTCATAATCAAATCCTTCAGTTTGCGGTTGAAATCGCACTCGGCTTCAGAAAAAAGGGGCGCTGCAAGATAAACGGTTTTCATATAAGCTAAATAGCATCAATTGGCAAATAAGTTTTCTTAAAGCGACATGAAAGTATTAATGTCAGCCTGACATTACTGGAAGAAGGATGCGTAAAAATTATAAAAAGCTCATCTCCCTGATGATTTTCCTTGTCATTACTTTCGGCATAATGATACCCCTGTATGTCCATTATACAGCCAGGCAATTCACAGGCGCATATGACACATTATTACTTTCAAAGCATTCACCATATGATACAATACTCATAGAAGTTCATTATCAGGAAGGGGCTGAGCCTTTTGCTGCATCTCTCGATACCCTGAAAGAAAAGGTGGCAAATTATACCGGAAAGAATGTTATTTTGGTAAAATATCCTGATATAAAAGATTTTGAGATTTCAGGCGTAGTTAAAGATGACGGAGTGAGCGTGTTTGGGGACAGGATTCTTCGAAACCACACTCAATACCATAGCGGATGGCTCTCGGGGCGTATGGTGATTTATATAATATACACCAATTCGAACTGGGAAGGAAATACGAATTATAGCGCCGCAGGGATAACATACAATGCCGATTCAATCATAATTTTTAAAGATGTCGTCCAGGCACAGGAAGTAGAGACACCGGTGCTTCTTCATGAGATGGGTCATCTATGGGGGCTTGAACATTCCAACAATACGGATGATATCATGAATGTGCATATCGATGAGTACCTGCTGAGTCATGTTTTCAATAAACTGCCTGATGATTTTTCAGAAGAGGAGAGAAAAATACTTCTTGAAAAACATGATTCCTGGTTGATTTTCCCGATGAAGCCTTACGAATCCTTATATTCGGCAGCCTTAAATCGCTTAAATACAATGGGGTAGGCGTGAGCCCAAGAGATATGATTTTAGTCAGGTACGACGAGCTTGCCCTGAAAAGCAAAAGGGTCAGGACAAGGTATGAACAAATTCTTGTCAGGAATATAAAAGCAATGCTCAATGCTGACGGGTGCTCATATTCCAAAATAAGCAGGGAAATGGGAAGGATTTTCATACATTCCGAGGACGCAGAGGCAGTAAAAAGCGCAGCAAAAGTCTTTGGCGTTGTTTCTGCAAGCGCAGTTTTTACATGCGAACCCGACCTTGAATCAGCCGCGCGGCTCTGCGCTGAAGTTGCAGGCGGGATTATGAAGGAAGGCCAGTCATTTGCCATAAGGTCGCGAAGGGCAGGGAACCATGAGTTCACCTCCCGCGATGTAGCTGTCGCATGCGGCGATGCAGTGTTTGACAGTATAAATAAGAACGTCAGGGTTGATCTTGATAATCCCGATGTTGAGATTTTCGTGGAAGTGAGGCAGGATAGGGCTTATGTTTTTACAGAATCGGTCAAAGGGGTTGGTGGGCTGCCCATGGGAACCCAGGGCAGGATGGTGGCGCTTATTTCAGGCGGCATTGACTCGCCCGTAGCTGCCTGGTTAATGATGAAACGTGGCTGCGAGATAGTGCCCCTGTATATGAATAACGAGCCATTCTCGGATGAGACCACGCGTGAGAGGGCGATGCAGTGTATCGATGTTCTCCAGAAATGGTCTCCCCAGAAAAAATTCACTGTTTACGAGGCGCCTCATGGGGATAACCTGCTTGCTTTCCTTGAAAATTGCGACAACAGGCTGAATTGCGTTCTGTGTAGGAGGATGATGTACAGGATTGCAGGAGAGGTCATGAAACTTGAAGAGGCGCACGGGATTATCACGGGTTCCTCACTCGGGCAGGTCGCATCCCAGACTTCGCAGAATATGCTTGCCGAGATGTACGGCATGGAATACCCGATTTATCATCCTCTTATCGGGTTAGACAAGCTTGAGATTACGGATATGGCAAGGAAAATTGGCACACTTGGACCTTCGACCAAACCGGCGACCTGCTGCATGGCAGTCCCGGAATATCCTTCCACCGCTGCAAAACCGGAAGAAGTTATCAAAGCAGAGAAATTGATAGATGTCCCATCGCTTGTGGAATCGATGGTGAAAAATATCAAGAAATTCTCACGATAGCTTTCTTTTTAAGAACAAAAGCATGAATACAAGCGCCAAATAGATGATTTCAAACCCCGGAGTTTCTTTCGGCAATTTCCCGCGCGACTGTTTTATCTCATTCACCATTTCCAGAGGCCCCAGATATCCTATGTGCCGCGACACCTCTTTACCTTTTGAGTCTAAAAATACAACCGTGGGATAATAGGTTATACCGTACTTGCTTTCGATATCAATCCTTTTCTGGGTATCCACCTTTATGGCGATAAAATCCTTCATTTCTGAAACCACCCCGGGGTCAGGATATGTTCCCTCTTCCATCGCTATGCATGGTGGGCACCAGTCTGCAAAAAAGTCAAGGATAACCGGTTTTCCCATCGAACCTGCTGCCACCATGCCCTCCTCATATGCATACCAGCGGGTGGTTTCGGCGGATACAGGGAAAACAGCAGCAGAAAAGACCAGTAATAATATAAGGCTCATCAGGCGCATTATAACAGGATTGGTGTCCGAATATAAAGTTTATTCGAAAAAATACCATTTTAATGAATTTTATGAGAAATGTTTTTAAGCAATAATACCATTCACAGCATCGGTGATTTGATGAACAGGCTATTCCCCATCATATTAATAATACTGATTGTTACAGCTCTATCAGGATGTACGGGCTCTAATGCAACGACTTCAATCAATACAGCTACGGTACAGGTGCAAAGGCTCGAACATCCCGACCCAAATCTTGATGCGACAGTGACGGAATTAAAATTTGACAGGAATGACATCAGAGCCGGGGAAAAGGTCACGGCTGAGCTTATGGTGCTAAATGCCGGGACAGAAAATATTACCAATGAAACAGTTGAAATAAAAGCCAAAGTAAATACGCTTGATGATACCCTTGCAAACCTGTACTTAAAAACCATGAGCGATGAAAAGAAAACAGGGATTAAAACAATAGATTTTGATTCCAGTGAGAATCCATATTACCTGATTAAACCCGGGGAAAAGAAAATGCTCAGCGCAGTTTTCCCGACTGAGAAGGAAAGACAGGGCAAAAGCCTCGCAGGCATTT
This sequence comes from Candidatus Methanoperedens sp., assembly GCA_041494705.1. Lineage (GTDB taxonomy): Archaea > Halobacteriota > Methanosarcinia > Methanosarcinales > Methanoperedenaceae > Methanoperedens. The sequence goes on along the minus strand of JBGQBI010000001.1, from coordinate 61,618 downwards.
ATGAAGTCACTATTACCTTGTCTGCAAATGGGCAGAAGATAGAAGCAAGGACACTCCCGATAACGCTGCTTTCAGGAGAAACCAGGGAGTTTACACCAACGCCTACACCTTCTCCCACACCGACACCCACGCCAACCCCGGCGCCAACAATCAACGTAACCGCTACACTGACTCCAACACCCACCCCAGAACCAGTGGTCGTAGCCACACCAACGGGCATATCTGTTTATTCAAGAGTAAAAAGTGATAAGTTTGTTTACCCGACTCATCAAATAAACGCCGGGGATAAAGTGCTGTGGGATAATATGGAAGATACCACATACACCATAGTTGAGACGGATAAAAAGATAGCCAATATAACACTCAGAGGAGCTGGGAAAGCAGAATACATCTTCAACACAACTGGCAATTACAGCTTCGGGTTATATTACAACTTAATGCGAACCGCCCCAAGTATCCAGACAATCAGTGTAAGAATTAATGCAAGCAATTCAAGTTGAACTGCATTAATTCACAATCTTTTTAAAGCTGGAAAACGATTCCATTATGGTGAGATTATGGCATACAACAAATTAATTATCGGTATCTGCTTAATAATTGTTAATATCGGATTCGCAAGCGCCGCCACTCTTAATGTCGGGCAGGGGCAGACCATTCAATCCGCCATAATTGTTAGCCCTTGATCAGTTGCAATTATTTTTCTCCCACCTATATAGAATGTCCCATTAACCTTGACCGCCCCATCAGGCAGAGCAATAGCATCCAATGCAACTTCACCTTGTTGATTAGTTACTTTTATTTCTGAGTTTGAAATATCCATTCTGAAGTAGTTATTTTTATTGATAAACCATTTATTCTCATCAATTTGGGCAACAACTTTTCCATCACGATCAAAAATAATTATGCTTATAAACAGTTTACCATTTTTGACGGCTGAGGTAAAAATCGGCTTTTCGTTTACAACCAAAATATTGGGGGTTCCAATAAAAATATTACTACCGAAAATAACTCTTGTGTCACCATAATAAGTTTTTAATTCTCCTTCGTATTTAACTTCCGTCCACTTGTCATAGCAATAAAGTCCAAAACTAATATTCCTAAAATACTTGCAATAATTCCAATCCAATAAAAGGCTTGTTTTTTGTTCATTTTTCTCTTTTGCTGAACAATCTAAATCTTTTTTCATGCTTTTTAATAGTTCAGCAAACTTTCGATTCTCTTTTTATTAATCATAAAAGTATATATTTTTTTGGGATAAGCCAACTACTCCTACAAATTACACATCGAATATCGATTCCAAGTACTTTCTCTCCCCAATTAATTCTTTTACTTTATCCTCTCTCGACAATGGTCTGGAATACACCTTATCATCAATCTCGATGGTCAGGTCGCCGTTATATCCGGAACCGTTGAGTTTTCGCAACACTGCATCCATATTCTTCTTCACGCGATGCGAAGGATAGTGCGGCTTCCCGTCATGCGGCGCCCCCACATGCACGTTAATTATCCTGTCGCCAAGCCGGTCGATAAAGGAGAGGGGGGTTTGTGGAGAATCCATGAACGCATGAACCACATCAAAAGTAAAATAAAGACCGGGAAATTCATTGAGGATTTTTTCCATCTCACCCGGGATTGAACACATCGATGAAACATCCCTCATGCTATTTTCAAGCGAAAGATTAATACCAAGTTCATCAGCCCTGTTTTTACATATATTTAAAAATCTTCTGAATTTATCCCAGTCCTCATTTGTTGGAGTACGGCGGGCTGTCCTTTTGCCGGGATGGATTGTGACAGCTCTTGCCTCAAGCATCCTTGCAAGTTCAAGCGACCATAAAGTCTCCTTTATTGCAGCTTCGTGGACAAGATCATTATATGACGATGGGTTTAAATCCATTATCGGGGCGTGCAAAGTGCACCCGCCTGGCATAATGGATATTGCTTCCAAGAGTCCTGCTGTCGCAATCTCATCATTTCTGTTCATCCAATAATCTGGCGTCTCTGCCCAGAATTCAACGCTTTCTATACCCGCGTCCAGCAGTATCTCCATTATATCATAGATATCGTATTCCCAGAGAAACAATGATGCGCATGAAATCCTCATTCTGACACCCATTATAATATTGGGATTAGTGCTTAATATATTTTCATCAGAACAAATTGTAGAATTCCGAAAAGTATGAGGGGGAAAAAAGAGGGAAAAATGGAAAGAACAGGTCTGATTTCATTCCCTGGTAAAATACAGCAGGATACTCAAAGCTATAAATTCAAGCGCATCCGGTATTACCACGTATATCGGATTATACCCCAATAAATTAATTATTATAGGATATACCTGCTGTGGAGGAGGAGATGCTATGATAAGTAATAACAGGATAGCGCGTGAAAAACTCTGAAGCAGCAGCGCAACAGTGAATATAATAAGTCCGAGTGTAAAGTTGGACTTTATCTTACTGTATATCTGAATGTATGAAACAAGAAGTACAAGCAGTAACACGATGTTACCTGCGGTGATATAATACGCGATATCAGTTATCTGAATAAAATTTCCTCCTGTGTATGTTCATTTACTTTGCTTATCAATTTTTTCCCAAATTTGATTAAATTCATTTATATTTGCCTCCATAGCCTTGGAAAGGAAATACATAGCGCCGTATTTGTCGCCTTCCATTGTGATTACACCGTTTTTGGTGAGAACATCGAGGTGATGCCGGATGGTTTTATAATCCATATCCATAGCCTCAGTTAATTGGTTTGCATTATAAGGCCTGTCAATAAGCAGTTTCAGGATTAATGCACGGGTATGCCCCCCGCGTGTTCCTGCAATCAGATACCATAGTAGCTTTTTCAAAAATTCTGCTCCTATCCGGTCACAGTGGATACATGAATATCCTAATAATTATAGCTTATGGTAAAAAAGTTTACTCTGTATTACTATATCCCCGGACTTTAAAGTCGGCGCAGTATTCTTTTGCTATTTTCTTGCATTTTTCAATATCCACGACCGGCAGATTAACCACCGTGAACCGAAGGTCAAGGCCGACTTTTGAAACATCCCTGGCAAACTCAAGCATTTTATCGTATGCCTTAATGTATTTTGGGTCGCACAACTGGTTATATGTGTTCGCATCCTGCGCGTTAAGGCTTATTGAGACAACTTTCATACCGGAATCGGCAAGTTCCGAGGCTACATCCCTGTCAGCATACAGGAGTTTGGCATGACCGATTGTATCAAGCCGTACGCGGATGCCCCGGGTTGTTAGCCATTTTGTGATTTCAAGGACATCATCAAGACGCACAAGTGGTTCCCCAAAACCTGTAAAAACAACTTCTTTGTATTTTGAAAGTTCAAGCCCTGAAAGTTGTTTAATGATTTCTGGCAATGAGGGTTCCTTTGAAAGCCGGAGATTATAACCATAAACGCCGTCAGAATACCTTTTAATGCAAAAAACACATTCGGCAGTGCACCTGTTCGTAATGTTGAGATACAGGTTACCGTGCGCTTCATACAATATGGTATCTTTGGTTGTCATTTTCCCACATTAGTTAATTGTGTCTGGTAGCTCTTATTACTTTTCCTTATTTTGTTATTACTTCACACCCATCTTCTTTGACAATCACCGTATGCTCTGACTGGGCAACAATATTACCGCTTTCTTCAATCAGTTCAAAATATTCCCTTGCTCCCTTCAGTTCTTTGCCCGTTATTCCGGGAATCCATCTGGGAGTGAAAGGCAGCGGACCGAACCTCTCCCTGATTTCCTGCGCAATTTCTCCTTTGCACCCGTCGTTTATTGCAAAAATATAAGGTTTCCCGTATTTTATTCTACCCTCACCATAAGTTGCAAAAGGTTCAATAGCAAAAACCATATCTTTTTTTATCTTATTGCCAAAAAAACTCTTATAATTTGGAATGGTAGCGCCCGCATGCAGTCTGTATCTCTCAAGGCTGTGCCCTGTTAAATCCTTGATTGGATGGAAACCATTTTTTTTAATGGTTTCCTCGATTATCCTGCCAATGGTGTTGGTCTGGACGCCGTCTTTGACCGATGCAATAGCTTTTTCAAGTGCTTCTTCGCAGGTCTTTATCAATTTTTGGTGATTATTTGTCCCCACCTCCACCGTGGTCGCAGTATCTGCAATATATCCTTCTATATGCACCCCGATATCCAGCTTGACAACGTCACCTGTTTTAAAACACGGCACATTGTCCTGTGGGGTATAATGGGACGCAACCTCATTTCTTGAAATATTGCAGGGGAATGCCGGCACTCCCCCGAGGTCTTTTATTTTGTTTTCAACGTATTGGGCGATATCAAGCAGCGGAATGCCTTCTTTTATTTTGCCAAGGGATTCTTTCCTGACTTCTGCTGCGATTTTCCCTGCTTCCAGATAATATTCATGAATAGTATCGTTCATAAAGCGACACCTCGCTTTATGCGGTGTCCACGTATGGCAAAGCCATACGTGTTGTCTTTAATAAACTTTTCTAAAAGTTTAGCGACACCTCGCTTTATGTGGTGTCCACGTAAACCGATACCCCGGTTTACGTGGTGTTCAGGTATGCGTTGCATACCTGTCGTTTGAAAACCGAAACTTCGGTTTACGCAGTGTCCACGTATGGCAAAGCCATACGTGTTGAATTTAATAAACTTTTCTAAAAGTTTTTGATAAACCTTTCTTAAAGGTTTACGTATGGCAAAGCCATACGTGTCTGCGAAGTAAAGCGGCGCGACGGTTTTTGATAAAACTTTCTTAAAGTTTTTCATTTTTCCCTTGTAACTAATGCTGCTCCTATCAATATAAGCGCGCCGCCGATTAATTCCAGGGTTGAAATGTCTTCTTTGAGGATGATAACTGCTAAAATAACAGCGCTCACGGGTTCAATTAATCCGAGGATGCTGGCGCTTTGTGCCCGGACTTTTTTCAAGCCGTTAAAATAAAGAGATACTGCAAGTATTGTCGGAAATATCGCAAGCAGGATAAGATTAATCATATTGTCTGAAACTATATTTACCGGCGCAAGCCCTACCGGGAGGAGAATCAGGACTGCGATTATGAAACTCCAGAATGCCTGGGTGTATCCGCGGTATGTCTGGCTGATATATTTTGATGTTATTATCTGGAAAGCGTAGGTTATGCCGGACACAATCCCGGCCATTATTCCGATATAATATCCCTGGAATTCAAGTTTTCCCGGGTCAATTATGAGAAGGATACCCGCGATTGACAAAACAAGTGCGATTATTCCCTTCTTTGTGGAGCGTTCTTTCAATAACCAGGGAGAGAACAGCGTCACGTACACAGGCGCTGTATAGAGCAATAACACGGCAACTGAGACCGAGCCTTTTAGAATAGCTATGAAATACGTTAGCATTGTCATTGCCTGCATAATACTGAATAACAAAAGGTAGATTTTTTTATCCTTTAACCTGATTTTATCCAGGTTGCCTGAAATCAAAAGGACAATAAAAAAGAAAAACCATGCAAACGCGAGTCTGTAGAAAATAATGCTCTGGGCTGACATGCCGAATATCATTTTCCCAAGTATTCCTGCAAGACTCCAGAGGATTGAAGCGGCAATTATTTCGCCGTATCCTTCAAACTTATTCAGAGCGAGATTCATCGGGCATTAGATAGTTTACGATGCAAAATAACTTATGTGATGCATAAAATATATAAGTCACTCATTCGTATATATACTAACGAATAAGAAACAGATGCGATAGGACAGAAAAATGTTAAAAACACAATATACTGTATTAGTTAAGAAATTAAATGATGGGGATTTTATTGAAACAGACGGCATCATCGAAGGCATGACCACAAAAATTATCGGCAAAAATAAACTGCAAATCGGGGGAGTGGTCAGGAATACCACGGGTGAGATTTTTTAGGTATTTCAAATAATTTTTTCCTCCCCTTTTTCCTTTGTCCTTATCCTTACATCTTTTAAAAAAGAAATACTACGGGCCAGGTCGATTAATTCTTCCCTGGAAAGAGGTTTTTCTTTTTGGATTCTTTCATCGGGAGCATTTTCAGGAATACCCTGCTGAAGCACATAAGTGCAATCTTTGTTCACAAGAAACTTTGCAATTTCCAAAACCCTGTCAAGCGATCGGAAAACAGTCGTCCTGACCTCAATAGGAACTCCCCTGAGATTCAAGGATTGCAAAACGCGCTCTGCTGCATCCCCTTTACCGCCTGTTATCAGGCTATATTTGTGCGAATCGTCAAGCGGGGCTTTGATATCAAGGAAAATTTTATCAAGGAGTTTTTGCTGGATTAATCTTGAAAGGCGCTCGGGGTAATACCCATTTGTCTCTATTCCCACAAGCAAACCTTGCTTTTTTGCGAATTTTGAAAGGTGTTCCAGCGCATCATATTGTGTAGTCGGCTCGCCGCCGGAAAAAACCACGGCGCTGATGAAACTTTTTGCGTGAAGGATATGTTTTTCGATTTCTTCGATATCAACCACGACCCCACCTTTAAAGAGCGGCTCCAGGCGATTTGATACCTCGATAAACCTGTTGTTGGAGCAATAAATGCATTTAAAATTGCAGCCATTGAAGAAAACAACAGACGCAGACCTGCCGTACCAGTCTATTGTCGATACGGGAATCATTATTCCGCTAAAAACCAGTTTCATTATTCTCCTTTATCAAAAAGATTATCAATTAATAAACCAATTCCATATTGGGGCGTTATATTAAATCTTGCGCCTGAAAAAAGTCAGTTGCTTTACGGTTTAATTAAGGAGGAAAAGTATGTCAGAAATGTCAGATATGGTTAGGAAAATGGGACTATTCGGTATCGGGGTAATTTCCCTGACTCAGGAAAAGATTGAGGAATTTTCCCAGGAAATGATAAAAAAGGGAGAAATGAGCAAAGAAGAAGGGAAGAAATTCGTAAAGGATGTCCTCTCAGAGAAAGAAAAGCAGATGAAGGACATTGAAAATAAAATAAATAAAAGAGTGAAAGAGACGCTGGGAAAGAGCGGCGTTGTGATGAAAAGCGATTTTGCGGCTCTTGAGCGGAAAATTGAGAAACTTGAAAAAACAGTCCACTCCATGGCGAAAAAATAGAAAATTTTTGGAAGTAGAACGTGCGTCTGTTTGATAAACAAGTTGCTTACGTCAAACGATACCGGCAAATCGTTGACGTGATGATAAAGCACGGATTCGGTTACCTTGTTGACAGGTTTGGGCTGCGCCCTTTTCGGTCTTTTCGCGAGAAATTGTTCGGGCCCAGACCTCTCAGGGAACAAATGCTTCTACTGTCGGAAGCGCAAAGACTGCGCCTTGCTTTAGAAGAACTCGGGCCCACCTTTATTAAATTCGGGCAGATATTAAGCACAAGGTATGACCTCATCCCTGAAGAGTATATACGGGAACTTTCCAGACTTCAGGACAGTGCCCCGGCTTTTGAATTTTCGGAGGCAAAAAAAGTAATCGAAAAGGAACTCGGAAAGAAACTTGAAGAAATATTCCAATCCTTCAATCCTGAACAAATTGCATCTGCTTCGATAGGGCAGGTCTATCGCGCAACGTTGTCGGGAGGCGAAGAGGTAGCGGTCAAAGTGATGCGGCCGGGCGTTGAGGACATCATTGAAACAGACCTTGCGATATTGATGAGCCTTGCAATATTTGCTGAAAAGCATATAAAAGAAAGCAAATTTTTTAATCCGGTGGGTTTCGTTGATGAATTTTCCAGGGTCATGAAACAAGAAATTGATTATGCCCATGAAGCCCAGAATGCTGACAGGTTTTACTCAAATTTCAAGGGGAGCGCAACAGTCAGAATCCCGAAAATGTACTGGGAATGCACTACAAAACATGTGTTGACCCAGGAATTTTCAGATGGCATCAAAATAACGGAAATCAAACAGATTGAATCTATTGGCCTTGACAAGAAAAAAATTTCAATCGATATTGCAAATGCGTATCTGAAAATGATTTTTGAGGACATGTTTTATCATGCCGACCCGCATCCCGGGAATATCCTTGTTTCCCGTGACGGGATTGTTATTTTTCTTGATTTTGGAATGGCGGGGCACATAGACCCCATACTTCACGAAAATCTCGCGAATCTCATAATAGCGATACAATTGAATGATATAGATGTTCTTATAGAAGCTCTCGCAGAGATAGGGCTGATTAGCGACGCCGGAGGTGAGAGTCCGCAACTTCGGATAAAACTTGAAGAATTCTTGAACAAATATTACGACTTATCCAGTAAATTCATAGACCCCACAGCGTTTTTGCGTGATATTATCTATATTTTTGCCAAAAGCAAGGGAAAAATCCCTTCGAATATAATGCTCCTGTCAAAAACTCTTGTTATACGGGATGAAATTAGCCGCAAACTCGATCCTGAGCATAATTTTGGGGAATTGACTAAACCGTATGTTGATGAGATGCTCAAAGAACGTGCTAAAGCTTCTCATCTAATAAAAGAGGCTGAAAAAACGGTATTGGATTATATTCGCCTTGTCAAGACTTTCCCGAGAAGGGTCAATCATATCCTTGCGAAGGCAGAAAAAGGAACGCTTAAGCTTGAACTGGAACACCTGGAGCTTGAAACCCTTGTTGAGGGAATGGATATACTGAGCAACAGGCTGTCTTTTAGTATGATAATTGCTGCGCTTATTGTGGGTTCTTCTCTCGTTATCCAGACCAGAATGCAGCCCAGCCTTTTTGGTGTGCCGTTTCTGGGGATTTTCGGGTTTCTTCTTGCAGGTTTTCTAGGGCTTGGGCTGCTTGTTTCGATTATTCGCTCAGGCAGATGGTAATGGAATCCTTCTGCATTTATCTTCGGTTTTTTAATCAGCGGAAAGGTAGAAAAACTTATCAGGGATAAAATATCATCATAAATAGGAGGTTAGAAAATGGAGAACAAATTCTGTAAATTGTTAGAAGCTAACAACAGCGTATTGCTGTTGGTAGATTATCAGGCAAGAATGGTTTATGGCATTGAGTCGCATGACCGCACAAGTCTTAAAAACAATGTGATGGCCCTGGCAAAAGGTGCTGAAGTACTTGGTATTCCTGCCATTCTGACAACCATCAACGCAAAAAACAACGGGGTGTTTTTACCTGAAATTGTGGAGATGTTCCCTGATGCTCCGGTAATTGACCGCAAAATGCCGGGTTTTGATGCGTTTGATGACAAGGAATTACTTGACGCGGTTAAGAAAACCGGACGAAAACAATTGGTCTTATCAGGTTTGTGGACGAGCATGTGTATGTCTTTGACCTCACTCCATGGCTTGCGTGCAGGATTTGATGTGTTTGGCGTGATGGATGCCGCTGGTTCAGAAACGTTGTATGCCCACAATATGGCCGTAGAACGTATGATACAGGCTGGCGTGGTACCTTGCACATGGATGCAAACCGTTTCCGAATGGATGAATAACTGGCAAAACCCGAAAGCAGGTGACATGTATATGAAAGTATATCGTGTTTACAGCGGTTTCTTCGGTCAAAAAGAAGCGGAATAACCGAGGAGGGCACGCCTGAATGAGGACTGATGGCAGTTGGTTTGTAAGTAACCTCTGCCTATTCAATTTTTGACGTCAGGAATTTCCTGATTTTGACAGTTTTATCGAGGGCATCCTGTACTTCTTCAGGAGTCGCACTTTCGCCTGGATAACGGAACTCAACTGCAAAGTCGGTGAGCCCTTCCACAAGAGGTTCAAGCTCTTCAAAAGCAGGGTTGTATTTTTCACAGTCAATGACAAGAGCGGTCAGGTCGTGGATTTTTCGCAATTCCTCGCCCTGCTTGATAAGATATGCTTTCAGCCACTTCTCAATAGCCTGCTGGCAGTGGAATCCTGTCTGGTCCTCAAGTCCTTTTTGCCGAGCAAGTGTTTTTGCTGCAATAAAATCACTTTCGCCTTTATTGACCCACTCTCGCACTATCTCGCGCATATATCACCTGCCCGTCCCTTAATATCTTTTTTATGAAAGGGTCTCCAATATCAATTCTATGCTTGAGTTCTTCCGGCGTGCGAACGAGTATATCCATAGGAACATAGCGGTCTTTTAATACACGCCTGAGGGATGCAGCGCGCTTTATCGGTCTTTCTGCGGATTCCATTATCACAAAAAGGTCGAGGTCGCTGTCCCTGTCGGGTTTTCCCCATGCATAAGAGCCAAAAAGGATTATCGTCTCTGGATTGAAACATTCGGCTATCTTTTTGGCAATGCCTGTGATTTTTTCTTTTGATATCATGGATGAATTCATGTAATATCTGTTTTACACAATTATAAATTCTTTCTGAGCCAGGATTACGGTTATTGGCAGCGAACTGGTACGAACTTGATACGAACTCAAATTTATCTGTGGTTGTTCTGCGGCGCCGCCCTGTCATCGAGCCGGAGGAGCGCGCCACCCAGAGAGAAGAAGCACCTTGGAGAATTATCAAATCAATTTATTAATTAGGTCTCCTTAGCAGGCTCTTCCACCTCTTCCAGCTTCTCCTGCACCGCTTTCTCCTCCCCTGTCTCCTCCTCTTTCGCAAGCGTCGCCACCCCAACAACCCTGTCCTTCTCCCCGACATTCATTATCTTAACACCCTGCGTATTCCTTCCCTGCACGCGAATCCCGCTCGCAGGCACGCGGATGATAATGCCGTTCGAGGTCGTGACCATTATCTCATCGTCCTCACGCACGCTCCTGATATCCACCACGTTCCCGTTCCTTACGTTCACGTCGATGGTAATCACGCCCTGCCCGCCGCGGTTGCTGGTGCGGTATTCCTCAAATTCTGTGCGCTTCCCGAAGCCGTTCTCGGTCACTGTGAGAAGTGTTGTACTTTCTTCCACAACAGCCATGCTCACCACTTCATCCTCGCCTACTAGCCTCACGCCTCGCACTCCATAAGCACTGCGCCCCATGTCGCGCACGTCGTTCTCCTCGAATCTGATGGCCTTTCCATGCTTTGTGCCGATAACCGCTTCTTTTGTCCCATCCGTAAGCTTCACGGATACAAGTTTATCCCCCTCTTCAAGAGAAATGGCGATAATGCCTGTCTTCCTGGGATTTGAGAAATCAGTGAGCGCAGTCTTCTTCGCTGTGCCCTTCTTTGTAACCATCAGAAGATAGTGCTTTTCATCAAACTTGCTGATGGGTATGTACGCGTTTATCTTCTCGCCCTGCTCAAGCTGCAGCAGGTTGACAATGGCAGTGCCCCGCGCCTGCCTTCCTGCCTCGGGTATCCCATATACTTTCAGCCAGTAAACCTTGCCTTTGTCAGTGAAGAAAAGGAGATAATCATGTGTATTGCCAATAAAGAGGTCGCTTACGAAATCCTCTTCCTTGGTCTCCATGCCCATGACACCCTTCCCGCCACGGCGCTGCTGCTTGTAAGCATCTACAGCTATGCGTTTGATATATCCGCTGTTCGTGATTGTGATGACATCGTCCTCTTTCGGAATGAGATCCTCTGTGACCAGGTCGCCTGTACTTTCAATGATCTCAGTCCGCCGTTTATCCGCAAAGCGGGCCTTGAGGTCTGCAAGTTCTGTTTTTATGACAGCAAGTATTTTTATTTCACTTGCCAGGAGTTCTTTGAGCCATGCAATCGTCTTCAAAAGCTCGCTGTACTCGGCGTCTATCTTCTCGCGCTCAAGACCCGTGAGCCGCTGAAGCCTCATGTCGAGGATAGCTTTTGCCTGTTCAATGCTGAGTTTGAACTTTACTACAAGACCATCGCGAGCTTCATCTGGTGTCTTTGAAGCTCTTATGAGCTTGATTACTTCATCGATATTATCAAGCGCAATTATCAAACCTTCGAGGATATGGGCACGCTGCTGTGCCTTTTTGAGCTCGAACTGGCTTCTTCTTATTATTACATTCTTCCTGTGTGAAATATACTGGACGATTATTTCCTTTAACGGAAGAACAATTGGCCTCCCATCGACAAGTGCAAGGTTGATAACGCCAAAAGTGGTCTCAAGCTGCGTGTGCGAATATAGCTGGTTCAAAATAATATTCGCCTGCGCCTGTCTTGATACCTCCATTACGATGCGGATGCCATCTTTATCAGATTCATCACGAAGGTCGGTTATCCCCGCGATTTTCTTATCGCGAACTAACCCTGCAATATCTTCTATCAATTTTGCCTTGTTCACCTGGTAGGGAAGCTCATTAACGATAATCGTTTCCTTGTTCTTTACTTCCTCGATTATTGCCCTGGCTCGCATTTTTACTGAGCCGCGGCCTGTCGAGTACGCATCCCGGATGCCCTGCCGTCCGTATATGAATCCAGCTGTGGGAAAATCAGGTCCTTTGACTGCGTTCATGAGTTCAGTCCATTCGACAGCCGGATTATCTATGACCATTATAATTCCGTCAATAACTTCCCCGAGATTGTGCGGCGGCATGTTGGTCGCCATGCCGACCGCGATGCCTGTCGAACCGTTGATGAGGAGGTTGGGAAGCTTACATGGAAGAACTGAAGGCTCTTTTAATGAATCATCGTAGTTTGGCACGAAATCAACGGTCTCTTTGTCGATATCGCCCAGTATTTCATCTGCTATTTTTCCGAGTCTGACTTCAGTGTATCGCATCGCTGCGGCGCTATCGCCGTCGATTGAGCCGAAGTTCCCCTGCCCGTCGATAAGCGGATAACGAAGCGAGAACTCCTGTACCATCCTTACGAGAGAATCGTAAACAGCGATATCGCCGTGCGGATGGTATTTACCGAGAACATCTCCCACTATCCTTGCTGATTTCTTGTATGGCTTGTCGTGGGTCATACCCTGCTCGTTCATCGCATACAAAATGCGGCGGTGAACGGGTTTCAGGCCGTCCCTGACGTCCGGAAGCGCGCGCCCAACGATGACACTCATAGCGTAGTCGATGTATGAGCGTTTCATTTCAACTTCGATGTTAACATCTGTGATTTTTTCAACTACGAGCTTTTGCTGCGGGTTTTTGGGTTCTGGGTCGGTCATGATAGTATCAACTCAAATTGACATAAGTTAAATATTTACTAATTTCGAAATAAAATCTAAAATTTTTTGACTATTATTAATGCTAACCTCTGCATCTTGTTTAAGATAGACTTCAGAAGGGGTACTATCTGGAAGTCCATTGGGATAACGGGAAGGTATATAGTGTTTATCAAGTTCTGCGCAAATGGACAAAATCGAATTGAACTCATTGTTTTCTTGCGCGCATTCTCTGGCAAGAGTAAATGTAGAATGCGTAATTATCTTTCTTTTCCCGATTGAATAAAGATAAGCTTTCAGCGCTTTTTCGGCAGCCTGCTGGGAGAGAAAACATGCATGAGCATAAAATTTCCCTTCTGAATTCCATTTCGCTGCTTCAAGGTCATTTTTTGCCTGATTAAGCCATCTTTCTGCGTCTCGCATCATATATTTCAATTCCTTCTTCTTCAATAGTCAGTATGAAATCCCTTTTTTCTTTTTTCATTTTTTCAAGCTCTAAGGGAGAATAAATCAATGGTTCCAATGAAAGGAACGTATTATTCAGCTTTATTACATCTGCAATCCTATCTATGAACCTTTTAGAGGTTTCTTTTATCAACATGAGGTCTATATCGCTGCCTTCATGCGCTTCTCCTCTTGCGTAAGAACCAAAAAGCACAATTTTCTGGGGGGCATAGTTGCTGATTATGCTCTGGATGATATCGGTGAATGCGTCCTGAATTTTCTTGTCTTTTGAAATTTGTGCGATGTTTAAGTGCATTGTGAATCAACTCCAAACATATCATATCTAAACATCCAAATTCCTTACATCCTTCGCATGCCTCTCGATGAACTCGCGCCGCGGCTCCACCTTATCGCCCATAAGTATGGTAAAAATCTCATCTGCTTTGATGGCATCCTCAAGAGTGACCTTAAGCATGGTGCGCGATTCGGGATTCATGGTTGTATCCCAGAGCTGCTGCGGGTTCATCTCACCAAGACCCTTGTAGCGCTGCATGGCGATACCATCCCTTCCTATCTCGGCAAGTTTCTTATTGAGTTCTTCCTCATTATACACGTAAAATTCGGATTTCCCTTTCTTCACCTTGAAAAGCGGAGGCTGGGCAATATAGATATACCCGCTCTCGATAAGCGGGCGCATATACCTGTAGAACAGCGTCAGCAGTAAAGTCCTGATGTGGCTTCCATCAACATCGGCATCAGTCATGACCACTATCTTATGGTACCGGGTCTTTTCGATGTCGAATTCTTCGCCCTCGCCGATGCCTGCGCCGATGGCGGTTATGAGCGCACGTATCTCTTCGTTCTTCAAAATCTTAGTCAGGCGCGCTTTCTCCACGTTCAATATCTTGCCGCGAAGAGGAAGTATCGCCTGGAACCTGCGGTTGCGTCCCTGCTTAGCGCTATTATGCACAAATACTCCGCTTGCAAGAGCAAAGTTGTGCGTATTTGGAACTTCGATATCATAAACATCCATTCGTTCTTCAAGCCGTTCGATGGATACAATACGATGGTTGAAAGTTTTCCCAGTAAATGAATCCAAATAATTATAATCAACCACAGAGGACACAGAGAGCACAGAGGGGTCCAGCCATTCTCTGTGTCCTCTGTGCTCTCTGTGGTTTTTCAAATTGCCATTATACCAGTCAGCCAGCACATGAGTAAAAAGCCAGCAACCAGAAAGCGGGTCGAGCACCATTTCATAGCCATCTATTGTAATACCTGATTCCTTGAAGTCTGAAAATTTGCGATAAAGAGGCATTAATGAATCGTTCATGGCAACATCTTCTATAGGTTTGAAACTACCGTCACGCATCATGAACGGATGATCGGGCGTACATGTGATAGTTTCTCCGTTATCGAAAGTAACCTTAATGACTTTCGCATTTGCCTTCGTCTTGCGTGGATTTATTATTCGCTCTAACCCGATTTTACCATCATTTCGAATAGTATAGCAAAAATGCTCTTTACCAGCAGCCTGCTCTGCCATGATTTCTTTGAAACTTAGCGTTCGTCCATCCGCAAGGGCAATAAGTGTATCTCCTGAAAAACAGCCTCCTGCTGAATCTCCTTCCACGATGTAAATCTCGCTAAGCTTCGGGTCTTTCTCCGAACAATCCGCCAATTTTCCGGGCAGCGAGCTTATTTCAAGCGCGTTCTTCCGGCGCGTGAGCTCCCGGGCTTTTCTTGCTGCTTCTCGTGCCTCGGCAGCCTCAAGAGCCTTTGAAAGAATGCTTTTTCCGGCAGCCGGGTTTTCTTCAAAGAACTCAGACAACCCGTCAGAGACGAGCGTCTCCACTATTCCTTTGATATCGCTGTTGCCCAGTTTCGTCTTGGTCTGACCCTCGAATTGCGGGTTTGTGAGCTTTACATTGATTATTGCGGTCAGCCCTTCCCTGACATCATCCCCCGATAATTTTTCCTCGCCTTTCAGCAGCCCCTTTGCTTTAGCGTAATCGTTGGATACCTTTGTGAGCGCTGCCTTGAATCCGACAAGGTGCGTTCCGCCTTCGTGCGTGTTGATGTTGTTGGCAAAAGCATACACATTTTCAGTATAGCTGTCGTTGTACTGCATGGCGATTTCGACCACAGTCGTGTCTTTTTGCTTCTGGAAATATATCGGCTTCTCGTGGAGGAGGTTTTTGTTCTTGTTCAGGAAATCAACAAACGAAACGATTCCCCCCTCGTACTGGAACACCTCTTCTTTTTGCGTGAATTCATCCTTCAGCGATATTTTGACGCCTTTATTGAGGAAAGCAAGCTCTCGCAGCCGGGCAGCCAGCATATCGAGGTTGAACTCAAGCGTTTCGAAAATAGTTTTGTCAGGCTTGAAAGTAACCGTTATGCCTGCCGCCTGCGTTGATTCGCCTATGAGAGTCACTGCCGTAACTGGTTTCCCGCATTCGTACCTCTGCTTGTACAGCTTGCCATCGCGCCTGACTTCCACTTCAAGCCATTCAGATAAGGCGTTGACTGCGGAAACTCCTACGCCGTGCAAGCCTCCTGAGACTTTGTAGGCATTGTTGTCGAATTTCCCTCCGGCATGGAGCATTGTCATAACAACTTCAAGCGCAGATTTCTGGTATTTCGGCATGACCTCAACCGGGATTCCCCTGCCGTTATCTACTACCCTGACGCTGTGGTCTGACCTGATGGTCACCTCGATATTGTTGCAGTAGCCTGCTAGCGCCTCATCTATGCTGTTATCCACGACTTCATACACAAGATGGTGAAGCCCGCGTGCATCTGTACTTCCTATATACATGCTTGGGCGCTTGCGTACTGCTTCGAGCCCCTCAAGTACCTGTATCTGCTCTGCGCCGTATTCATTATTGACATCGTTCATATCGAGTACCTTTTTTAATAGTTATAAAATATATTGTTATAAAAATTTCTTTTTGTAACAATATTCATTCCTAATTTCATGCCTTCAGTACTTTAATTCCTTCGGTCTCTAATTGTTCTCAAAGCATATATAGCTTATTGCCTCAATGCATAGCGATTTTAATTTTTATTAAAAATTTAATAATAAAACCAAAAAATATGCCGGAAAACGACCAAAAACCAATAAAAAAAGCCTGGATTTATTGACAATTTTTTGATTTTCCCGTCCTGATGACAAAAGTCCTCGTTATCCATCCGAAGCGTTTCCGGTTTTTGTCGAATAATATTTAACAAAAGCGCGTGAATTAATAATCATGGTATATGTTACAGGTTTTAAGTGTTTCCGATGCGGGAGAACGCATAAACCGCATGAAATAGAAAAGCTTCCGATACCGAGATGCGAATGCGGCTCGGCTGTCGATGCTGAATATGATTACAAATCGATACAGAAAGTCATCCTCCGCGATGAATTCATGAGAAGCCAGCCGACACACTGGAAATACTGGGCTTTCATGCCTGTAAAAGACCTCTCAAAAAGGATCACAATGGGAGAAGGGGGTACGCCACTTCTTGAAAACAAAAGACTTTCAAAAGCGGGACGATTACTCATAAAATATGAAGCCGCAAATCCTACAGGTTCCTTTAAAGACCGGGGTTCCTCACTTGAAATAGCAAAAGCGCTTGAGTTCAAAAAACACAAGGTTGCGCTCGCATCCACGGGCAACATGGGCGCATCCATGGCTGCTTATGCGGCTTTTGCCGGGCTTGAGTGCAAAGTGTTCATTCCTGATATTGCAGGTAAGGAAAAGATAATGCAGATAAAAGCCTACGGCGCCGAGACAATACTTGTGGAAGGTGATTATTCCGTTGCGATGAAGCGGGCTGAAGAATATGTTCTTTCCAACAGCGACTCGTTTTTAACAGGCGATTATCCATGGCGCAGCGAAGGTACAAAGACCGTGGGTTTTGAGATAGCAGACCAGCTTTACTGGCATGTCCCCGATTACGTGGTGGTGCCTGTAGGCAACGGTACCCTGATATGGAGCATTTATGAAGCTTTCCGGGAGCTTTCACTTGTCGGGATTACTGATAAAATACCACGTATTATCGGGGTACAGGTTGAGAACTGCGCCCCTGTGGTGCATGCGTGGGAGAACGGGCTTTCTGAGATAATACCTGTGCGAAACCCGGATACAATAGCAACTGCAATCGCATGCGGCGACCCTATAGACGGTCTTGCGGCGCTTCGGGCAATCAGGGATTCAGGCGGTCTTGCCATCAAGGTCAGTGATGGCGAGGCGCTTTCCGCACGGGATACGCTTGCAAGGAACGGGATTTTTGTAGAACCCAGCGGCGCTGTTGCATATGCAGGATTCTTGAAAAAGGAGCTGCCCGGGACAGTGGTCTGTCTTGCGACCGGGCACGGGTTAAAGGATATGTACGGGCTGGCCTGAATTCTGTTACACCGCACGCAAAGATTGCAAAATTTTGCTGCTCATCTTTGCGTTCTCTGCGCCTTTGCGGTGAGCCGTTCATTCCGACAGCCGCAGCAGTATCCCCGACCGCCTCGCCATGATAATCGCCCTCTCCAGCGCAATTAACCCGATGGCGAAATAGAAAATCCCAAGCCCGAACCCGACCATTACATTTGCCTCGCCAAAACCGTAAAATGAGCGCATATATTCAAGGAAATACGTAAGAGGAATAGCACGCGCTACAATCCTGGCGCTTTCCGGCAGCACGGAAACGGGATAGTAAATGCCGCAAAGGAACATCATTATCCCTGTTATTGTCCATGCAGCAACCTCTGCGCGCTGACCGAACCTGAGAATCGAGATGCAGACCAGAATCCCGACCGATGCTGAGGTCAGGAACAGTCCCGCCATGAAAACCAGCACGGGAATGACACCTGCTATCAGGAAATTAAAACCAAAAGCGTAGAAGCTGAGAACCATCAGGATAATAAAAACAAGACTGCTTCGCAGGATACCGAAAAGAAGAGAGCCGATGATGAGGTGGTGACCCCTGACAGGCGCCATGAAAGTGTGTTTTATGCTTTTGCTCCACATGTCAAACAGCATCACGTATGCGATATCTATCTGGCATACCTGGATGATGCTAAACGCTATCGCTCCAATAAGGATAAAAGAAATTGTATTCGGGCTCAACGAAAAAAAAGTACCCATAAGGCCGATAGACATAAGACCGATAAACGGCCAGAATATTACTTCAAAAATGGTGAAGAAATTCCGTTTCGCCATTATCCAGCTTTTGTAAAATGAAGCGGAAATCCTTCCTGCTTCAAGATTCGGGTCTAACATTGCTAACTCCATTTCTTGGTGTCAACTTGGGTAAAAGAATATGAAAAGTGCTTCCGTTTTCATCGCTCTCGGCCCATATGGAACCATAGTGCTTTTCAATTACGTTCTTACATATAGAAAGCCCTATTCCGGTACCGCCATATTTTCTTTTCGTTGAGCTGTCTATCTGGTAGAACCTGTCAAAAATGCGTGAAAGCCGGTCACCGGGGATTCCTATGCCCGTATCTCTTATGCTTATTTTAACCTGTTCTGTGAAGTCATGCGATATCACGGTTATTTTTCCATTTTGGGGAGTGAATTTTATTGCATTTGCAAGTAAGTTTATTATAACCTGGGTAAGTCTTTCTTCATCTCCCCATATCACGGGAAGCGGCCGTGCATCCTGGAATAAGGAGATTTGTTTTTCTTTTGCCAGGGGCTGCATATCCAGTATGCATTTTGACAGGATATCGTTTATCGAAACCAATCCGAATTGCAGTCCCAGCTTATTTTTTTCAAGATGGGAAATATCCAGTAACTCTTTAATAAGATGTATTAACCTCTCCGAGTTGCGATGAATTATTCCAAGGCTCTTTTTCTGTTCTTCATTTATCGTGCCTATTGCTTCGTCATTAAGCAGTTCAACAAATCCCTTAATGGAGGTAAGGGGGGTCATCAGTTCATGTGTCAAATTTGAAATGAACTCTGTTTTTATCCTGTCGGCTTCTTTGAGTTCTTCGCAGGATTTCTCTAATTTTTCATGGTATTCCTTAAGCTGCTGTTCTAATTTTTTATTCTCCGTGACATTCTTGATAACCACAATATATTTTCTTTTTCCTTTGATTACGCCGTGCGAATGGGACACATACAGGTATTTTATCTCATTACTTTTTGTAATTATCCTGGTTTCATAAGGCGTTTCATTTCCTTTTTGAATATCATGCCAGCGGTCAAGCATGAATTCTTCCATATCCACGGGGAAAACTTTCATGAAAAATTGTCCGATTAATTCCTCCTCCGGCCAGCCCAGTATATTGAAAGCCGAATCATTCCCGAACTCAAACCTGCCTTCTTCATCCACTACAAGTATTCCGTCAAGGGATGACTCGATAATCGTCCTGAGATACCTTTCGGAATCATATAATTTCTTATGCGTCTCCTTTATTTTATCTTCAAGGTGCTCTTTATACTGTTTAAGTTCCAAAACATTGTTTTCCAAGCTGCCGCACAACCTGGCGTTTTGAACCACGGATGATGCCTGCGATGCTGCGATGGTTACAAAATTAATCTCTTCATCCGTAAACCGGCGCGGCTCTGCCCAATAGACATTCAGCAAACCTATTACCTTCACTCCTTTTTTCATGGGAGTGAATATCTGGGATGAAAATCCAAGTTCCTTTGGTAAATCATTCCATGGCTTATTTTTGGGTTCTTCAAAGGTGTTTGGAACAAGATAATATTTACCTGTCTCCAATACCGTGCCGGAAGGACTTGATGATAGTTCCACACCCGCCTTTTCTGCCGCTTTATATACACGTTCGATGTAGTCTCGCGGCAATCCGTATGACGCCACCATCCTGATATTGTTATCCAATTCATCAACCAGCATTACGGTTCCGGATTTTGCGCCTATCGCTTCGCATATGATTTTAAGGATGCTTCGTAAGATATCGTTAAATTCAAGAGAGATATCTATTGACGCAATATCGGATAATGCTTTGAGTTTTGGTTTTTCAATATTTTCCATTTTTTAAAGTTCCGGGTTTTGAGGACATGAAACAGCGCTCGCCCCGTGCAGGAAGAATAAACATGTACCGCAGTCAATACATTCCACGAATGGTTCTTTGTTCATTGATTTTTTAACAAAGAACGGGTCTGCCAGCTGCGGTCTGCATATTGCAACAAGGTCTGCTTCCTGTTCCGAAACAACACTGTTTGCATATTCAAGACTTCGTATATTGCCCGCGCATATCACAGGCACGTCAACAGAATCACGTATAGCTCGAGCGAGGTGCACATGTACGCCCTCGCCCATATCCATTGTGGGCGCCATGTGTTTCATGCTTGCGTACGTTCCAGCGCCGACGCTGATGACATCTGCCCCGGCTTTAACAAGGCGGGGAGCGATTTTTCCGGTTTCATCGAGGGTAAGCCCGCCATCAACGAATTCATCTGCGCTGATGCGGCATGATATCGGCGTATCCCCGACTTTTCTTTTTACTTTTTCTATTATCTCGGTAAAGAACAGCGCTTTATCCGCGCCGTATTCATCCTTGCGCTTATTCGAATACGGTGACATAAATGCGCCTATCAGGTAACCAAAAGCGCCGTGAAGTTCAATCAGTTCTGCCCCGGCTTTTTTCGCCCTGCCCGCAGCATCCGCAAAATCATCCTGTATCTTTTTTATCCCGTTCCTGTCAAGTTCAATTGGGGTCTCTTTCATAAGAGGGCATGGTATGGCGGATGGGGCGACAAGGGGGTGCCCTGTCATCACCGAAAGGGTCTGCCTTCCGGCGTGTAACAACTGGACTGCAGGTACTGCGCCGTTTTCCCTGATGAGTGAAAAAAGTTCTTTTAGCCCGCTTACATATTTGTCATGGTTGATTTTCAAAGCATTTGTGTGTGGGGTTCCGTTATCCGATACCGCCACGCCCCCGACAATTACCAGACCGTTTCCACCCTTTGCGAGCTTTCCATACATACGAAGCAATCTTTCGGTGACAAACCCGTCGGATGTTGCATAATTTGTCTGGCAGGCCGGAAAAACAATACGGTTAGGCAGGGTAATTTTATTAATCCCCAGAGGTTCAAATACACTATTTAAGCTCATGGATTAAGATATTGCAGTTGGTTTATTTGAAGATTTCTAAAAATTTGCTAATTTTGGTTTTATGCGGCAGTTTGTAATTACGAAATTACAGGGTTTCTTTTGTTTTCTTTATCATTAAAGCCAATTTAATTAACCTGTTAATGGTCTTGCGCATGCTTTTCAATCCTTCCTCGTCTTCTTTTGCCCCATCTGCGCCCATGTCTTTTGACCAGAAAGTCCCGCCCAAGTTTGCCCCGAACGACCCTCCGCCTACGGGAAGCGCTTCGTTTATGACATAAAAATCAAGTATTGCCTGGAGCGATGGTTCCTGCCCGCCGATGCGGTCACCGCCCACGGCAAGAGCCGCGCCGGGCTTGTTCAGGATAAAATGCGGGTCATGCGCTGCAACCGCCCTGCACCTGTCCATTATTACCTTTGTCTGGCCGCTCACCATTCCCTGGTACACAGGCGTGCCGATTATGAGCGCATCAGCCCATTTCAGCTTTTCATAGACTTCCTGCATGTCGTCTTTGTGGATGCATCCTTTCTTCTCGCGTATGCAGTAATCGCAGTGAATGCAGAAGTTTAGTTTTTTCCCCATTGCGGAGAAGTATTCGGTCTCTACATCGTACTTCTCTTTTGCATAACGTAACGCTTCCTGCACGATATAATCGGTGGCTCCTTTTCTGGGGCTGCCGCAAATGCCGAAGAGTTTGATTTTTTCATCTCCCACAATATTCACCTTTTTAGATTATAGATAATTCTGGTTCAGCAAATAACTTTTGTGTTAGCATTAATTTTAAGTACAATCGTACTTGAAATAAAAATGCCAAAGACAGAGGTCGAGAAAAAGACGCCGCTGAAAATCGAATAAGGAAATGGGTGGCTTTTGCCCATTCCTCTTTAACCTATATACCTCAAATCCTCATCCGTAGTAGGCGGCATCTGCCCCTGCTCCATTTCGCGAAGTTTCGCGACAATCTTTTCCATTTCAGCAGCCCGCTCTTCCAGGGCCGCCATATCCACATCAATCTCAAGAACCTTGCACAGCACTTTCAGCACTGCCTGAGCGCTCTTCGGGTCAACGAGATAACCCGATGTAACTCCCATAAGACATGCGGCATCAATCCCGCGAAGCTCGCTTAAGCCCAGAAGCAGTCCGGATGCGCCTACAATACCGCCAGCCGGTTCGTTTGCCTTGAATTCCACGCCATATTTTTTAAGCTCCTTCACAAGTTTTATGTTATTTGCAGCTCCCATTACAGATTCGGTCTCAACAAGCTGCCCCACCCCGTAACCTCCAAGCGCGTATACACGTTCAACCTTGAATTCTTCAGCAATATCAAGGAATACTCCGCAAAGCTCATAATGACCTTCGTTTGTAGCGCTCTGGTGGTCGCCCACCAGTATCAGGAGGTCATGTTTGCCTTTTGATTTATATGCAAAAAGTTCGTTCCTGACAAGCCGGATTGTACCATCGTCTTCGACTATGACCTGGGGAGGAAAATGGGGGGAGTATATCTCCATTATCTTTTTCGCGCCGAGTTCCTCGACCATATGCTCCGCTACCAGTTTCCCGACATGCCCCACACCGGGAAGCCCTTCAATAAGTACCGGATTCTTGAGTCGCGGTTTTTTACCCCTTAAGATTGTAGTTTTAATCATAATTTATGTCTTTTTGGTAATCCTTCTATATTTCCCATATCTGTCTTCAAGAGAAAACCGTGCAGGCCTGGAGTATTTTGCCAGAGAACCGCACACAGGACAAACTTCTTTGAGCGTATATCTCCCGCATTGGCATTTTCTTATTTTTGATACCATAATCTTTAGGTATTTTGTTCAGTATATCTGTGGAATTCTCCGCTTCCGCCTGCTTTTTCAATGATTTTAATGGCAGATTGCGCCGATTTTTTAAGAATGCCTTCAGCTTTTTTATAATCCGGGGCTATTACATGTATCCGGTATCGCGGCGCCCCGATATAAGAGATATCCACTTTGACATCCTCCCCATCGACTTCATTAGCTTCAATCAATGCTTTCTTTATATACTGAATCCCGTCGGAAAGAGAACATGTAAGATCAACATAACCTGAAATATCCACCTGCGGCTTTTTCAGGTTCTCGTGCGCCACCTTTGTGATTGCATCTGCAATCTCTTTGGCAATCCCGATTTTTGTCAGGACCTCAGTCCCTTCAAATCTTGATTTCTCAAAAGCCGAATATACCCTTCCGAATTTTTCATATAAGAGGCTGATTAATGTATTAAGATCCTCAGGGGTTTGTTTTGTGGTTTTGGCCACATACTGTATCCATTTCTCGGCTTTTTGCTCGTTCTTCCATTCCTGGATTTTTTCACGTCGCTGGTGTTCATTAACATCCTTGAGCGACAGGTCGATATGATGTTTGGCCGTATCCACGTACAATACTTTACATACTATCTTCTGCCCTTCCCTGACATGGTCACGTATGTACTTTACCCAGCCGGAAGCCACATCCGAAATATGGATTAACCCTTCTTTATGACCGTATTCATCCAGTTCTACGAAAGCCCCGAAATCGGTGACCCTCTTAACGCTGCATACTACAAGATCACTGGTTTCAGGCCAGCCGGTTCTTTCCATTACTCAAGAACCTCAACGATTTGCGTTTTTATAAATGCCTTCCCGCCAGTTGGTTCTGAAAGAGTTCTTCCGCATACAAGACAGGTCACAGGAGCGCTTGCGCATCCAAAAATGACCTGTTCATTCTCGCAATCATTACACTTTACTTTTAAAAATCTGCTTTTGGGTTCCATGCTTATGACTCCACAAGTTCGAATTTCCCTGCCCTGAAGCATTTAGGTTTCTGATGAGCTTTCTTGCAGGTCTTACATCTGTATCTCAGGTTAATGCGCTTTGTGGGCTTGTCCCCACCGGGCACTTTTGAGAATTTTCCAGAGTTCCCGATGCCTGTATGTCTTGCCTTTTGTCTCGAGATACGGGTCAACGTCGAAGCCTGTCCTTTTTTCACCCTTTCCACTACATGCGGGGTATGGGTTTTACAATTTGGGCAGTAAGTATTGAAATTCTTTGGTATTTTCATGAAGTCACCTTTTAACTGTAATTTGAATGGCTGCTTTACGGTTGATTAAAGCTTTAGCATTAACGGTCGATAAAACAGCAATATCTTCTTTTGCTAAAGTATAATTGCGTCCATCGACTCCGACAAATGTCGGAATGTCTTTCAGCAAGCGCACCACAATGTACTCTTTGCTTATATCCTTTTTGTCTTCAAGAGTAGTTTCTTTTGGGGTTTCTTTTTCATGGATTTCCAGGGTTGCCGCCGCCAAGGAACCGGAGGCAAGTTTTTCGTTCCTGGATATTTTATCAAGAAGTTCCCTTCTGATTTCCGTATTCAGTTCGAGCAGCCGGTTATAGAACCGCCGTTCCTCCTGCGTCATTGACTCAATGTCCTGTTTTTCTTTCTGTTTGGATGACGCGCGAAGGGATGCTTCTTTGATTATTTTACCTATTCGTCTCTCGATAATGTTCTCTATGGATTTCCTTGCAGTTTTAAGCTCATCATCGATAATTGCGTATTTTGTGCCGTAAATATCTTCAATCCTGGTTTTTTCTTCCTGAAGTTCGCGTATCTGTGCTGCCACTTTTTCATAGAAATCATTCTCAAGAGGAACAAGTTTTGATTTTCGCTCTTCTCTCAGGATATTATGGAGGTTGATTCTGGGTTTATCAGGATTTTCAGGCATATTCGGCTGCTCCGCGGCACATGAGATATATTGCCGCATACTCTGGCAAAGTGTTGATACCTTCTGTGACAGTAAAGCTTTTTCCTTTCATTTCAACCAGAGAATTCTGCGGTTTGAGCGGGTTTAGAACATCGATTTTTGTTTCTTTTTCGCTGAATACCACGGCGTCATTCAGCGGCTCGAATTTCGTAAGTTCAGAAAGCGTGAGAGGAACTACCCGCATCCCCGAGCCGCCATGAAGGGACATGGGCATGCGGATGAGACGCCTGATGTCTGCGGTGACGGGTTCGTCTGTGTGGGCGCTTCCCAGATAGATAATATTATCTTCAATTGCTTTTTGGACAATCGCATCAAAAATATACGATTCCTCGATAATACCATTATTTTCTATCATGCCAAGCGCCCGGGAATTTGTTGAGATGTTTTTAATGGATTTTAATTTCACTGAAGCCTCCGTCTTAAAATCCCATATATCATTTACTATCAAAATATCCCGCACTTTTTCAGGTCTGACCCCCACATCTTCTGCTATTTTTTGCAGACCGATTCTTTTGTTTTCAGTTTTCATATCTATAATTCGTTTAATAATATCATCCGGGAGCGTTTCAGCATATGCATTTTTCTTCTTATAATCCTTTATCAAATCAGTTATTTCCTGTATTGCCGCAGCGTCATCTTTCGCTGAAATATCCTTTAAAAAATGAACGAGGTATTTACTGATGCGTTTCCCCCAGCCAAATCCCCCCGATACTTCCTCAAAAGACGTTATCCGCCTTGATGCTGTTAATTCTTTTTTCTTAAATTTTCCATCGTCATAGACTTTATGTTTCGCGGATTTAAACAAAAAATCGATGGATAATCCTGTCCCGCTGACATAATCCACAATCTCCCTCCTCTCTGCGCTCTCAATCGCCAGAACTTTCGGGTCTCGCACATGGATGTGATAGCCGCGCCCTCCCGAAAACACCACGCTAATATTATTTTCAGAGAATCCGAAATCCTCAAGCAAGAAATCGAGAAGCTTCATGGTTTCAGTTTTCACATTGGAAAGCATTTCGGCATACGACCTTGCCTTCATGGGAAGATGGTCGGCATCAAGGTCGAAAATCAAATCGGCGCCCTGCCACTGCTTCTCCTTCATTGTAGCGGCGCCGGGAAACTTGTAATACGCAGCCGAATGGTACACATGCGCAGGCACCATTCCCCGGATATAATCAAATGCTTCGTTTTCTCTTGAAAACGCCTTATGGCGGCGCATTACTACCTCTGGCAGTTCATCAAAGAATATGAAACCCCATTCGCGCCGTTCAAGCTCCGGCGGCAGGGTAAGATTGGAAGACTGATAATAATCCCCGAACCTTTTCCGAAGATACTGCTTTGTCCTGAAATTCATGAGATTTTATTTTATTGTCGTGCATCCTTAAAACCGTAATGTATTTTAAGCCTGTAAAGTATCCATGAATGTGTACCGCATCAATACAAAGGATTTTAATCTTGACCTTACTCTTTCCTGCGGGCAGGTCTTCAGGTGGGAAAAAAACGAGTGCTGGACTGGCGTTGTAAACGGAAATCTTATCAGGGCAAAACAGGTGGATGCCGAGGTTATCATCGACTCGCCGCTTGACAAAAAATTCATCCGGGATTATTTCAGGCTCGACGATGACATGGAGAAAATATACGCTTCCATCAACAAAGACAAAAAAATAGCATCGTTAATCAGAAAATACAGGGGGCTGCGCCTCATACGCCAGGACCCGTGGGAATGCCTGGTGTCGTATATCTGCTCAAGCAACAACACCATCAGGAACATCAGGAATTCCATAAGGCGCATGTGCGAATGTTTTGGAGGAAAAACCGATGATGGATATTATTCCTTCCCGACACCCGATTCGCTCTCTGAGCTTAATCTCTGCGACATGGAACAGTGCAGGCTTGGTTTTCGCGCCCCCCGTGTCCTCAAGATCGCGTCTATGATAACGAAAAATGAATTTGACCTATACGGGATAAAAAACCTGTCCTACGAAGAGGGGCGCAAAGAACTTATGAAAATAGACGGCGTGGGGAACAAGATTGCGGATTGTGTTCTGCTTTTTGCATTCGGGAAGCTTGAATCATTTCCTGTGGACACGCATATCGAACAGATAATGGAGAGATTCTATGGCGACAAATTCAAAGGTTCGAAGAGCAAAAAGAGGGAAGAGATTGCTGAATTTGCGCGAGAATATTTCGGGAAATATTGCGGGTACGCACAGGAGTATCTGTATTTGGAGGATCTGGGATAATGGGATGAGCTGATATATTCGAGCTTGCCCTGTCAATTCCATAATTATACAATTGTCATTTTATGCTCGCCAGATATGGGTATCCTTAAATTATAAGAAAGTCAATTAAAGCATATGATTCATATCCTTGAAAATATCGATAAGTGGAAGTGCGAATACAAAAAATGCGGCGCAAAGTGCTGCGCCGAGGGTATCCAGCTTACAATTGAAGATATAAAAAGGATTAAAGGATTGGGATATTCACCTGATGATTTCCTTGATTTTGATGAAAAAAATAATGTATTCAAGATTAAGGGAAAAGAAGGAAAGTGCTTTTTCAATGGGAAAAAACTTGAATGCACTATACGGGAAAACGAGCCGCTTGTATGCCGTTTGCTTCCCTTCAGGATTGTTGAGGTCTCATATTCCGATGAACCAATGATGAAGCTTAAACCTGTTGTGGATTGTCCTGGAGTAGGGCAGGGAAAGAAAATCGATAAGAAAAAGATCGAATCCGATGCGACATCGTTCTTGCGTGAGAATCAGGAACTTAAAAGGGATATCAGGAAGAAGGGTAAGAAAGGCATTATTGCGGAGCTTTGACTATTTTTTCAGCAACGTCTTTTACTATCAACTCAATGCCCATACTCAAGCGCCCCCAGCGCATTCACTATCTGGGGCTCATCAGGTATCAGTATTTCTTTTTTCAGGATATCCCGCAGGGCTGAGACCATCCCGTTATTCTTAACCGCCCCGCCTATCAGGACAATCGTCTTCGCCTCTGGTATCATAAACGAGATGCGGCGCGCAAAAGCGTAATGCATCCCTGCAATAACCTCCTCTTTTGAATAACCTGCCACAAGCTGCGAAATCATCTCGGAAACCGCAAATACACCGCATGTATTGTTTATCTGGGGGATTCTCTTTGCCCTGCTATGAAGTGAACCCAGGTCCTTCAAGTCAATTTTGAAGTAATTTGCCACAAACTCAAGAAATGCCCCCGTGCCTGCGCTGCACTTGTCGTTGATTATGAACTGGTTTTTCCTTATGTCGATTACTTTTGTATCCTGCCCGCCGATATCCACAATCACATCAACATCCGGATAATAATGTTTCACGCCGAATTGCGCTGCGGTTATTTCGGTCACCGACGCTTTATGTGGAACCGATTTTCGAAAATATCCAGTTGAAATTATATCCTCGTTTTCAATTCCTTTCAGGAGGTCTTTCCAGTTATGCGTCTCTGTTATCCTGTATTTAATTTCCCCGTCCTCTATCCAGACCATTTTCGCTGTCGTACTGCCCACATCCAGGCCGATCATCGCGCAATCATCTCCCTGAAGGCTTCAAGGCGCAATTTTATTTGCTCCGGGGTTTTTCCCGGCATGTCTCCCTGGAGGGTCAACATCGGATAATCCAGTTTTTGCCTCATGACCTCATCTTCAAGTGTGTGATGGCAGGCAAACTGCGTATAATGTATTATCCCGTCAACCTTGCGTTTTTCAAGTTCCTTCTGGAGGAATCCTATCCTGAAATCAAGCGGCCTGGCAAAGGTATAGTCGCTGTAATCCCGCGCAACTTCCTTTATATTAACCCCTGAGTGTCTTATGAATTCAAAAGGAAGTTCATCAAATACTACCTGAAGGTCAAGTGATTGCGCTACTTCATGAAAATCATGATATATCGGGGGCACGCCAATCAATGCAACCCTGTTATTCAAATCGATATCGCTCTCCTTCACTTCCGCAATGGCTTTTTGAAAATCATTCAAATCGCCTCGAAGATCGCTAAAAGAAACCAGGATGCGAAAAGCGTCTACCGAAGAGATTTTCCCATAAAGCCTTTTCTTGTCGATTTGCTGCCCGGTTTTCTTGAGTTTCTCGATTTCCCTGAATTTTTCCGGGTATTCGATGTTCCCGAGAAAGTCGCGTAGTTTGTATAATTGCGATTCAAGGTATCCTGCATCTCCATCGAAAGGGTAAAAGAAAAAGTGGGTGGGAATCCCGCTCATGGCCACTTTCTGCCCGTCAACAAGAGCATTATGGCAGTCGCCGCCTGCAACTACGATTAATGAGTCAATTTTCTGTTCTCTTTTTACCAGCATCTCCTGCCATATTGCAGTCCATGCACAAAGTTTGTTCCTGGGTGTTTTTTTAGATGCGGGTATGACATTATTGACATCAAACGGCTCTCCCCCGCAGGCGAAAATTAATTCAGGGGGCACAAGAGCCGTAATTGCGATTTTTGGCACATGCATTCTATGTTCGGGGTCAATTTATCTTTTTGTATCGGATAACTTTATAACAGCCGAAAGATTTAAAATATATGAAAGAATAGATTCAACAGGAGGTGAAAAAATGGTCGGACTAGAAAGCTCAATGGATAATGCAGCTGCTGCGAAAAAAGTCAAAGCAAAAGAAGATCCCGCTGAGAAAAAGAGACTGGATGCTTTTAATGCAAAACTGAGAGCCCGCAAGGCACCTCAGCCGAAATAAGAAGATAGCATGGCATTTAAACAATTTTCTTAAACCTGTAGACATGAGGATGAGGCGTGACGTGCTCTATTTTTCATGTTTTTAGCGCGTTATGGTACCCTTATGTCTAGAGGTCATTTTTTTTCATGGAGCCGTGAATACTTAAAAAAAATCATACCAGCACCAAAAGGAAAGGATGAACCGGCTTTACGCTTAAATCGTATAAATGGTAAAATAATAAATTCTTGGGTTAAACGATACTATTAATTTCCTGCCTCAGTTCCCCAAGCGTGGATTTTCGCTCCGCAAACGCATTGTGACGATGGATACTCTCCTCATTTATCTGCTTGATAATAATAATCGAATCATCAGGCAGCTCGGGAAATTCATTTACTATTTTTTGCGCCATTGTCCGCACGCAATCTTCCACGAATTTGGGATTCTTATGCGCCCGTTCCACGATTGCAGCCTCGTCCGACCTCTTTAACAGTTCAAACATCTGCGAACTCATGGAATTCTCAATAATTTCAATGATCTTCTCAAGGGAAACAAAATGATTGTCATGAACTTCAATCGAAATAATGCCGCGCCCCCTCTGGTTATGGGTGGGCATGGGTACTTTACCCAGGAATTTTCTTATAATATCACTTTCCACGCCAAGTGTTTTCAATTCCTTTTTTGCCTTATCCCTCATGATTTCCTGGGCGCATGGACATGCAGTAATTCCGAGGACTTCTGCCCCGACGAGTTTCCTTATTGTCAGGGTTTTTCCGCGAATTGCCTTCGCTTCTGCGAAAATATTCACAACTTCCTGGCATTTTATTTTTGTTGCCGGGGTTTCGCGTTTTAATATATATTCGCTTTTCATTCTCACTTCTGCATTCAGGGCGTACTCGTGCCTGTCGATGAGACGCTTTGCGACTTCGCCGCATAAATCCTCTATCTCATAAACGGGCGAGGCAATCATCTCCTCAAGCACTTCATCTATGGCTTCAAAATTCCTTGAGAGATTCGCACCTTTGCGGTTCGAGGGCAAATCCACAAAAATATCAAATATGGAGACGAGCACGATTGGACGTTTGTCTTTTCTTGCTACTTCAACAAGTTTCTTGACGTCGGTCACTCCCACGCGCGTTAATGTAATCGGAATCTCAGGCTGGTTCGCCTGGATATCTGGCAGGTGGATGACAGGAAGTTTCATTAGTTTTTTTTCTCCCAAATGTATTGCTATAATTTTTTACAGTCTTGAAGAACATATTGATACGTTTTATTATTAAATTATTGCTATTTGTTTGTGGAGGCTATCAAATTGTTTAAATACTTTTAATTATATTTTGATTTGAAGGGATGGATATTAAATTAGAATCCAATGATTTCGTGAAAATGCTCGGGATTGTAGCCGGAATGGCTTTTATCATGGTTTCCGTAGCTTACGGGATTACGTATATTATGGAGAGCAATTCATTTCCGCTTCCGCCATATCTCATCCTGTTCATATTCTCAATAGGCTTCGTTATCGCTTCGGTGTTCTTTGAAAAAAGGGGCGCCGTCTTTCCCTGGTCGCTTGTGGGCGGCGCGATCGCATCCGCGTGTCTTGCGTTCATAATCACGGCATCCATCGGTGGGATGAAATATATCTGGGTGAAAGGGCTGGGGGGCCTCAGCACGGATACAACGTTTTATGCACTTTCGATATGCATTATCCTGAGTATGGTTTTACTTAATCTTGCCAGGCACAGGCTTTAGGGCAATGAAAACGGGGCTATTCTTGTAAACTGGTCATCATATAAAAATTACATCTTTCAAATCTTCAAAATGCGGATCCCCGCTGACCACTTTGCAGCCCATTCTCTCTTGTTGAGCCATGATAAGTGCATCCATAATACCAAAACCCTTTTTTGTTTTCCTGAGTTCACTTCTAATCGTTGCAGCTTCCAGCCAATCCTGGGTTAAAATGCACTGGATATCTGAAATTTTCCTTAGAATAGAATATAGTTCCTCAAAATCCATATTTTCCCTGATAGCCCAGCCTTTTATTTCAGCCAGGCAGCATTCAGGAGTGAGGATAACATTATTTTCATCCTCTATTATTTTTTTAACCTTTTCCCCTCTTTTTGAACCTATGAAATATTCAACCCAGGCATAAGTATCTATCAGGTACACAGGATTCACCAGAGGTCTTCGTGCTCAGGTTCTTCTCTTTCAAATGATATTTTTCCCTTTGCTATCCCAAACCCGCTTACTTTTTCTTTTTTTAAGATATCGATATCGATTATATCCTTTTCTGATAATCCTAACTCAGCAACCTTGTCTTTCGGGATGAGCACACCGAGGGAGTTGCCCCATTTTTTTACCTCTACAGAAGCATGGCACATAAATACAACTTTGTAATTGCATCTATATAAGTTATACGATATTGTATAACTCCGCGGCAAATAATCACCGTTTCACGATTTGCAGACATCTGGAATCTCTCTTCAAAAAAATGCCACACGAAAAAGTGAATAACAAAGACAGCATCTAATACAACCGAGAATATGGGAAAAATCCGCGTACTTGATGATGCAACAATAAACAAGATAGCTGCAGGGGAAGTGATAGAGCGCCCCTCCTCTGTGGTTAAGGAACTTATCGAAAACTCTATCGATGCCGGCGCAACCGATATACGCATCGAAGTCACAAAAAGCGGGAAGAATTCGATACGCGTGACCGATAACGGATGCGGGATGAGTAAAGAGGATGCAGCGCTTTCATTCGTGAAACATGCAACAAGCAAAATCAGCACCAGCGAGGATATCGAAACCGTCAGGACAATGGGGTTCCGCGGAGAAGCGCTCTCTTCTATTTCCGCTGTGGCCAATGTGGAGATAACCACCAAAACAAAAGACGAGTTATCAGGCACAAGGGTAGTAATCCATGGGGGCAAATTAATCAGCATCGAAGAAACCGGAGCCGCCGATGGGACTTCCGTACTTGCCGAAGAGCTGTTTTACAACACCCCTGCAAGAAAAAAATACCTAAAATCAGATAGCACCGAACTAGCGCATATCATTGATGCCGTGACAAGGAACGCACTCGGTCATAACAGCATATCATTTACTTTATCCAATAACGGAAAGGAGATACTGCGCGCCCCGGCCTCGGAGCTTCGAGACACGATAATTCATATCTATGGCCAGGAAGTGGCGCGGGCGATGGTCCCTGTTAATTTTGAATCTGGTCCTGCCAGGGTAACAGGATTTGTGTCAAAACCCGCGCTGGTGCGCGGAAGCCTTGACTTCCAGTCCTTTTTCATAAACGACAGGAACGTAAGTTCAAGAGCTATTAGCTTTGCCTTGCGCGACGGCTACGGCACGCTTATCCCGAGGGGGCGTTTTCCGATTGCTGTTTTAAAAATATATGTTAATGTTTTGGAAGTGGATGTCAATGTGCACCCGACCAAGAACCAGGTCAGGTTAAGCCATGAACGGGAGATATGCGATGTGGTGGCGCAGGCTGTGAAAATGTCCCTATCTGGAGAGACCCTGATTCCGGATGTGAAAATACCTGAACAGCAGTCTTTGGTGTATGAAAATATCCCTCAAAATCCTCTTCTGGTCCGGGAAACCGGTACAGGATTCAGGGCCCCTCTTAAAGACACGGAGAAAAGACTCAGGCAGTCTGAAAAATTCGGGATGAGGCATGGGAACCAAAATATTGAAATGCCGCAGGTCAATATCCTCGGGCAGGTCGACAGCCTGTACATCATTGCAGAAACAAAAGATGGCCTGATAATAATTGACCAGCATGCTGCGCATGAGCGGGTCTTTTTTGAAAAAGTGCGTGAATCAAAACGCGAGGATTCCCAGGAACTTATTGTGCCTGTCAATCTTGAACTTGATTCAAGGGAGAAGGTTTTAATAAAAGAGTGCATCCCGTTTCTTGAGGAGTTTGGCTTCAGGATATCCGGGTTCGGACCCGACACATTTGCGGTAACCGCAGTCCCTTTTGTGCTTGGCAGGCTTGAAGACCCGCAGTTGATACATGATATAATAGCTGACATACTTTCAGAGGGAAGGATAAAAGATGAAACCGGGGTATTTGAGCGGGTGACTAAAAGTATTGCCTGCAGAAGCGCTATCAAGGCGGGCGCGGACTGCTCGACTTCACAGATGCAAAGCCTTGTCCGGCAGCTTTTCATGACTGAAAATCCATATACCTGCCCGCACGGAAGACCAACCATGGTTTCTTTTAACAGGCAGGAACTCGATAAGCTTTTTAAAAGAAGCTGATTCCTGTTTCATTCAAGTTTAAAATTTAAAAACCTTCGTAAAGTATATAAGTACTGCAATTCTTTAGGACTCGGGATTATGAAACCGGGTCATCTGCTCACAATAATATTGGCATCGTTGTTGATTTTATCTTTTGCTATTGTTATAATTAAAAGCGACGTTCTGCAAAAGCCGCCTGAAACATGGGTTCCCCCATCAAACCTCAACATCCGCGATGTGGATGTAAAACCAGTCATGGTTACCAGCTCGCAGGTAGAGGTGAATGTTACAGCCTATATAAACCATAAAGGCGCTAAAACTCGGAACGCGACCATGCTCATAAGAGCCATAAGCAGTGATACCAGACTGCTTGAAACCCAGGTTTCAGCCCCGATACCGGAAATCGAATCTGATTTGGAAAAAACGCTTGCTATTTCAACCAATTTAAACCTTGAAAGGAACGGAGGCTATGACCTTAATATCCTTCTTTTTGACAACGGGAGCATCATGGACAGCGGCTCGGTGAGCATAAGCGGATTGAACGCCCTGACGCCCATGTCAAAGAGAAGCGGAGTGATGCTGAACAATATCGATTTTACAGTCACCAACGTTTCAACCGGGAAGGTCTCCATTAAATCCGACAT
Organism: Candidatus Methanoperedens sp.; assembly: GCA_041494705.1. Classification (GTDB taxonomy): domain Archaea; phylum Halobacteriota; class Methanosarcinia; order Methanosarcinales; family Methanoperedenaceae; genus Methanoperedens. Next base: position 26,795 of record JBGQBI010000001.1, on the reverse strand, counting down.
ATACCTTGAAAATAAAGGCCCTCAAGCTTCCGAAAACCTGAAAATGACTGTAAAAGCAAGGGAAGCCACTTCCAACCTGCTTGCGGATAAGACTGGCACCGAAACCGGCGTGATCGCAAACGAAACGACTGCGGTAAAAAGTGTTGTGCTTGCTGTGCCTGAAGGATATAATTACATGGTGGTAGTGGAACTCTGGAGAGGGGGTACTTTGATAAATAGCTGGGAAAAGCCGGTGCTTCTTGCCCCCACAAAGACCGTTCCCAAGGAAAGTGTTGAGAAAAAGACGAATATCGAGGTTTCAAAGTTCGTGCGTGAAGGCGGCGCAGCGCCAGGCTATACTAATCCTATGGCAACGGCGGTACCGGCGTATCAGGCGTATCCCGGAGAAACCCCCAAGGCACCCGGATTTGAAATATTTGCAGCAATATCTGCGCTCTTAATTGTATTTGTATCAAGAAGGAGGTTATAACAATGGTCAACCGAGAAAAGCTTGAGGATTATTTTTATCTTGGAATTTTCCTGATAGCCATGTTGTTCGCATTGATTTCCGTATTTAATCTTTATAATGCAATCAATATGCTTATAGGAACTTTTATTGAATACAGGTATAAACCCATATTTGATGCATTCTATGCCATATCGGTGCTGGCTATCAGTATTTATTTCATAAAAGAAAGATTGCTTAAAAAATAGTGGTTTCTTACCACTGTTTTTATTTTTTTATTTTTTTCCATTTTTCATAATACCGTGATTCCAGTTAAATCAAAGAAATCTATTCATCAAGTTTGATATACCCCCACGTAAATATTATCCCCGAGGTTTCCTTATGCAACAAACAAAAATACTTTTAGATGAAAATGATATCCCGAAGAAATGGTACAACATACTTCCCGATATGCCCACACCCCTTTCTCCCCCTTTGAACCCGGCTACGAAAGAGCCTATCGGCCCCAAAGACCTCTCGACTATTTTCCCAATGGAATTGATAAAGCAGGAGGTCAGCCAGGAAAGATTCATATCAATACCTGATGAGGTCCGGGATATTTACAGGATGTGGCGCCCCACCCCTCTTTACAGGGCACACCGTCTTGAAGCTGCACTTAAAACCCCTGCCCGGATTTATTACAAATATGAAGGCGTAAGCCCGGCAGGCAGCCACAAACCCAATACTGCGATTGCCCAGGCGTATTATAATATGAAAGAAGGAATTGAGCGGCTGGCAACGGAAACCGGCGCCGGGCAGTGGGGAAGCGCCCTCGCTCTTGCAACTACTTATTTTGACCTCCGGTGCACGGTCTATATGGTAAAAATAAGCTACAAGCAAAAACCATACCGCAGGTCATTGATGCAGCTCTGGGGCGCTGATGTTATTCCATCCCCGAGCAACCTCACCAACTCAGGAAAAAAGATGCTTGAAAAAGACCCCGGCTCCCCGGGCAGCCTTGGAATTGCCATAAGCGAGGCAGTCGAGGACGCCGCAACCCATGATGACACCCATTATTCTCTGGGGAGCGTGTTGAATCATGTCATGCTTCACCAGACGGTTATTGGCCAGGAAGCAAAGGAACAGCTTGCGCAGGTCGAGGAATATCCCGACTACATCATAGGATGTGTTGGCGGGGGAAGCAATTTCGCAGGGATAAGTTTCCCGTTCCTGATGGATAAGCTTGCAGGAAAAAAGGACATAAAAGTGATCGCGGTTGAACCCACCGCATGCCCGAGCCTTACAGGCGGGGAATTCAGGTATGACTTTGGCGATACTGCGGGCTTGACGCCGCTTCTAAAAATGTACACCATGGGGCACGAGTATGTACCTCCTGCAATCCATGCCGGCGGTCTTCGATACCACGGGGATTCTCCAATCGTGAGCCAGTTGTATGCTGATAAGGTGATAGACGCAGTGGCGTATCACCAGACCGAGGTGTTTGAGGCCGCTGTGACCTTTGCGAGAAGTGAGGGCATAGTCCCGGCGCCTGAATCATCACATGCCATAAAATGCGCAATAGATAAAGCACTGGAATGCAAGAAGAAAGGAGAGAAAAAGACTATTCTCTTTAACCTGAGCGGGCACGGGCATTTTGATATGGGAGCATACGACAGCTATTTCAGCGGGAAAATGTCGGATGAAACCGCCAATGAAGAATAGAGCATCGGGTTCATCAAAGAAGGATTCAATTTGAAATGGATTGACAGGCTATTTGGGAAAAGGCAAAGCTCGCCATCCCTGATAACGTTCGATGAGCTGCCTGAATGGCTTGAATCAAGGTCGAAGAAGATATCGGAGGAGATGGGCAGAGACGCTTCTTCCCTCTATTCCGAGATAGGGGAAGCGCTATCTGCAATAAAGGAAAACATGACTGCACTTGAAGAGGCAACGCCAGAAGGGAGGTTCCATCTTAAAATGGTGAAAGTCGCCGCAAGCAACAGGGACAACATGAGTAAGCAGGTGAGGATGCTACTTGATAATATTAATATCCCGCAAGCTACCGATATCGGCGCTATCATGACTTTTCATGAAAATGCTATCCAGACCCTGACAGTTTGCCTTGAAAATATGATGAAAAGCTACCAGTACACCAAACTGGTTTATTTTGAGGAATCAAAAGAATTAATCGCAAAAGTAAACGCGCTCGGGAGACTCTTGAACCAGCTTATAGAACCTATAGATAACAAAAGAAACGTGCTGGATGCCCTGAATATTGCTAAAACCACAATACAAAATATCAAGAATACAATTCTCGATATCGGATTCAATGAAAAAACAATAAAAGAGAGCGAAGAAAAAATTGCCCTTTTGAAAAAAGAACTTGAAGGGAAAGAGAAAGCTCTGACCCATTTAAAGGAAAGCGAACCATGGAAAGAGTATATTAAAAGCAGGGAAGAACTTATTTCGCTTGAGACTGATGCCAGGAAAAAGGAGGATGATATCAGGGGGCTTATCCTTCCTTTGAATAAAGCCCTGGGAAGGCTAAAGCAATTAAGCGAAAGCGGGAGATATACATTGGCTCCTGAAATCAAGGAAGGGCTGAATTTGTGCTTGTCCGGCCAGATAAATGTAAATCCTGAATTCTTTATCGAATTCCAGAAAATCGTTGAAAGCGGCATCCTGAACCTCACAACTGAAAAAACCAATAAAATCCTTGAGCAAACAAAACTTGTACTTGCATCATTGGATTCGTCAAAACCAGAATATCAGGCCCTAACACAGGATATTGAAAAGCAAAAAGAAAAGATATCAGGGATGAAAGCGGCTGATGAAGAAGCGGGACTGGAGAAGAGGATTGCTGGTTTAAAGGATAAGATTACCGCTCTTGAAAAGGAACTTGAATTATCAAGAAACCGTTTTGAAGCGCTAAAGCGCGACGTTGAATCAAAAAGACAGGAGTTACAGCAGAGCGTATCAGTCATTGATAGCAGGATGAGGATTTCCTGAAATTGTAGAGTCCTGAAATGGAAAAGTGTATCTATCATTAATCATAATATATAATGGGAGATTTATCATGACAAACCTACTATACGTCCAGACAAGCGGAATCGATACGCCCGAACGCCTGTATTCCCCTTTCATCCTTGCCCAGACAGCAAAAGCTATGGGAATAGATGCGACAATATATTTCCTCGGTATGGGAATTACTGTCGTTAAAAAAGGAAATGCGGAAAAGATAAAGATAGGGAAATTCCCCACCCTCAAGGAAGTGATGGACCAGACCGTGAAGGCAGGTGTAAAACTCATGGTCTGCGAGCAGAGCTGCCAACTTATCAATCTTGCAAAGGGAGATTTTATTCCCGTGGCAGAAATCGTTGGCGCCGCCACGTTAAATGACCTTGTGCTTGATGCCGATGGGACGATGTGGTTTTAGGAGGAAGTGTGAAAACCCAGTGGAAATGTTCGATGTGCGGCTACCAGTTCGAAGGCGAACCTTCGCCACCTGAGCGGTGTCCTTCGTGCAAAGAAGCGTGCGCATTCATTGATGCGACCTGCTATATCCCCGAATGCGAGGGACCGGAAGGCAGGGATAGAAGGATATAATCTCTACGGCGAAATCACACCGCAAAGAACGCAAAGTTTCAAAAGATATACAAAGATAACTCGTTACTAACACAAAGAGTGAAAAAATGAGACAGGTTTACATGGATTATGGTTCGGCATCGCCCGTCGATGCACGGGTGCTTGAAGCCATGATGCCGTATTTTGATAAAGAGGTCGGGAACCCTTCTTCCCTTCATTCGCCAGGAAGAAAAGCCAAACGCGAGCTTGAAGCCGCACGCACAAAAGTTGCAAACCTGGTTACCGCGCCCAACCCCAAAAGCATAATTTTCACATCATGCGCCACGGAATCAAATAACCTGGCACTGCGCGGAGCAGCGCTCCGGTATAAGGATAAAGGGAACCACATAATCACCACTTCGGTTGAGCACATGTCTGTGATGAATACCTTAAAAGACCTTCAAAGAAGCGGGTTTGAGGTGACGTATATTCCTGTTGACAAAGACGGGCTTGCGGATGCGGAGAAAATCAAGAACGCAATAACAGAAAAAACCATTCTAATTTCTGTCCAGTTTGCTAACGGCGAGGTGGGGACGGTGCAGCCGATACGTGAAATCGGGGAAATTGCGTCAGATAAGAAAATCCTGTTCCATGTTGACGGGACGACTGCATGCGGTAAAGTCCCGGTTGATGTCGAAAAAGAGCATATCGACCTTCTTACCATTTCTTCGAATGATATGTATGGCCCAAAAGGCGCGGGAGCCCTGTATGTTAAACAGGGAGTGAGGATTCTGCCTTTCATGCTGGGAGGAGGGCAGGAATTTGGCATGAGAAGCGGCTCTGAGAATATCCCGGGAATTGTTGGCATGGGAAAGGCCGCAGAGCTTGCCATAGCGGAAATGGTTGATAACGGCGCACTGCTTATCAGGATGCGCGACCGGCTGATGGACAATATCCTGAAAACAGAGTACGCATATCTCACAGGTCACAGGACAAAGCGTCTCCCAAATAATGCAAGTTTCAGGTTCAGTTTCATTGAAGGCGAGAGCATAATACTCCAGCTTAACGACCTGGGGATAACCGCAAGTACAGGCTCGGCGTGTTCCACGAAAACGCTTGAACCCTCGCACGTGCTTATTGCAATGGGATTGAGGCATGAGGAAGCCCACGGCTCGCTCCTGCTCACGCTTGGAAAATCAAATACCGAAGAAGATGTTGATTATGTCATTGAATCCGTGCCTAAAATAGTGGCAAAACTTCGGGCTTTATCGCCGCTGTATCCGAGAAAAGGGTGAAAATATGGAAGAACAATTCGAATACTCAGAAAAAGTAATGGAACATTTCAGGAACCCGCGCAATGTTGGAGAGATTAAGGACGCCGACGGGATTGGAAGGGTCGGGAACCCTGTTTGCGGGGATTTGATGGAGATACAAATCAAGGTCGAGAACAATATTTTAAAGGACGTGAAGTTCAAGACATTCGGCTGCGGCTCTGCAATCGCAACAAGCAGCATGATAACAGAAATGGCCATTGGTAAAACGCTTGAGGAAGCTCTTAAAATTACAAGGGGAGATGTGGCGGCAGAACTTGACGGCCTGCCTCCTATCAAGATGCACTGCTCAAACCTTGCAGCAGATGCGCTTCATGCTGCAATCAAGGATTACATGACCAAAAAAGAGGAGAAAGCCAAAACCGAGGCTGAGAACTATGATTTTGATGTGATTATAGTAGGCGGGGGACCGGGCGGGCTGACAACCGGGATATTGTGCGCGTACCGGGGGCTTAAAACCGCGATATTTGAAGCTTCAAACTGGGGCGGGATACTTTCATGGTTATGCCCGAACAAGATGATTGAAAATTTCCCGGGGCTGTGTGAGAAATCAACATGTACTGACCTTGTTGAAAGCTGGGTGAATGAAGCAAAGAAACTGAAAGTGGAAATGAAAAAAGAACGCGTGAATGAAATCACCCAGGATAAGAAAATCATCGCTGAAAGCGGCGCGTACAGAGGAAAGATTATCGTTCTTGCAACTGGCAGTTCGCCATCTACAGGCGACATTAAAGGCGAAGATAAATTCAGCAAGAATGAACGCGGTGTATATTATTATGTCAGGGACCCCCAGAATTTTGTGGGAAAACGCGTTCTCGTCGTCGGGGGCGGTAATTCCGCAGTTGACGCTGCGCTTTCCCTTGCCGACACTGCCGACCTCATCACCATAGCGCACAGGAAGGATGAGTTAAGAGTTGTCCCGCAGAAGATAGAGCGACTGAAGGCGATAGATAAAATCAAGGTGTTGTATAATACCGAGGTTCTCGAAATAGCCGGAACTGAAAAGGTCGAGAAAGCCATTATGAAGGACTTAAAGGAGGATGAAACCATCCAGCAGGTGGTGGATTCGGTTGTGCTGGCTGTCGGTTTGACGCCCAACACCGAGATTTTCAAGAAGCTCGGGCTTGAGATGGATGAAAAAGGGTACCTCAAGACCGATAAAACCCAGAAGACCAATATCGACGGGATTTATGCAGTGGGCGACATAGCCTCTGACCTTCAACTGGTCGTGGTTGCGGTGGCGCATGGGGCTACGGTGGCGCATAATGCATATATCGAACTGCGAAAGCCTTATTGGCGTTAAAGGTTAAATGCTTGTTAAGGGGAATAATATGGCAAAAGTGGCAATAATATACGATTCCGCAACGCATAATACCGAGATGATGGCAAAAGCCATAGCAGAAGGAATAAAGTCAGAAAAAGTGGATGTAAAAATCTCACATGTCCATGAGGCAAGGATAGAGGATATCAAAAATGTTGACGGCCTGGTTCTGGGTTCAGGGACGTACCACCATGAAATCATGCCTGCTCTTGAGGTTTTCATTGAAAAAGTAAAGGATGCAGGCTTGAAGGGTAAAGTAGGAGCAGCATTTTGCTCATATGGCTGGTCTCCTGAAGTTGTTGACCTGATAACGAACAGGCTGAAAGGCTTTGGGATGGAGACGTTGGAAGGTCTCCTTATTCACGAAAAGCCCGATGAAGCTGGATTGGAAAAGTGTCGGGAGTTTGGCAAAAGTATCGCACAGAAAGTTAAGAGTGGTTAAAATGGATGATATTGAAGGCCAGATTTTCGAATGGGCAAAGGACTACGCAGAAAAAAACGGCTTGAAACTTAATCCTGATTATGATTTGGTTGTTCAGGCAATAAAAGGTCTTGCCCGGAATAAAAGAGAATACGGAGTACAGTATTGCGGCTGCCGCCAGGTTACAGGTAACCCTGAAAAAGACAGGGATTTAATTTGTCCCTGTATCCACAGGACTCTTGACATACGAAAAAAAGGTTCATGCAAATGCGGGCTTTTTGTTAAATGATTGAGATGAGACGAGCGATAAGGTAAGGAGAAGGAAGATAGCGACTTTTGATAAGGATTTTTTGGGGAGGAGTGAAGTGGAGGTTGTGGGTGGGTGAGGTTTGTGCGGTGTATTTGAGGGAGGGGCTTGAACTTAGGATGAAGTCGCTGTTTGAGAGCGAGAGGTGAAGCAAAAGGGATGGCGGGTTTTATGTGATTTTTATGTAAGTAGAGTGGTAAAAAAGATAAAAAGAAAGAATATTTATACTTATATGAGTATTATAATCATCTGAGCTGAGCAATATCAGGGCTCATGGGATTTAATATTAAAAAGGTGGTAAGAAATTATGGTGAATATCCAAGCTGTAACAATAAAACAGAATTTGAGATTTTACAAAATGAATTGGATATTAACTTTAAAATAGATGGAGTTATTTTGAAAAAAGGGAGACGAAAAATGAGTAACACAATTAAGAGTGGTAAGGAGATATTAGACGAATTTTTTGATGGTTTAAAAGAAATTTCCGGAATTGATCCGAAGATTGCAGATGCTTTAATAGGACTATATCAGAATAATAAATTTAACGAAAAACAAATTTTTAATGCATTAATAGAGCTTAGAGAAGAAGCGATAAATGGCAAAAATTAAAAGTTTTAATATAAATGGCCTTAGAGGAATTAAATCAAATTTATCACTAAATATAGATGAAAAATCTGTTTTGCTTTATGGTGATAATGCCACTGGTAAGAGCAGTATTTCAGATGCATTTGAGTGGTTTTATTATGACAGAATAGAACACTTGGCAAGTGAAGAAATCGGGCGGGGGGGTATAGCTGCTTTAAGAAATTTCTTTTTAGGTGATGATGAAAAAGCTTTTATTAACATTGAATTTACAGACAAAGAATTTAATTCGTATAAATGCATCTATTTAAAAAAAGGCTCCTATACTTCTGAATATTCAAATAATTCAAATGAATTCGTTGATTTTCTAAAGGCTTCCAAAAACGAAAATATCATTTTACGCTATGAAGATTTAATGAATTTTATTTTAGCCCCGAAATCCGAGAAATTAATCGAGCTTTCTAATATTATTGGGTTTTCAGAGGTCACAGGCACTAGAGATATATTAAGAAAAATTACTAATGAACTAAAAAAGGAACTCAAATTACAAAAGTTTGATAACCAGATTAATGCCCAACAAGCTCATATTATAGAGCATATCGGGCACAATATAACATCTGATGAGCAATTTATTGATTCTATAAACAAACTGATAAAACTTTTAGGTATTGATAAAGAATTAACAAAAATCGATGATATAGATAGTATTTTAACATTAATCAAAGAACCTGATGATTCTAGAATAGTGGCAATTCAATCATTTTATAGCAACGTAAATGATCTTATTTCTAATTTATCCAACAGGCTTGGTGAAATAGAAGAATCTTATAAAAAATATTATGACCAATTTCAAAAAATAATTACTGATATTGAAAAAATAAATAAAATCGAATTAGAAACACTATTATCTGTAGGTGTAGATGTTTTAAAACGGAATATTATTACAGATAACAATTGTCCGCTGTGTTTGCAGCCCAAAAATAAAAAGGAGTTATTAAAGGAATTAGAACTTAGAATCATTGAATTAGAAAAATACAAAAAAGAAAAATTAAGGTTGATTGACTTAAAAAAATCTTTACAAAGAGTACTTAATGATTCCAACCAGTTAATTAAACCTTTATTATCAGATAAGCACTTTGAATTAGCAGATAATAAAGAATTAAAAATAAAAATTAGAAAGTTAAATATTTGCTTTGAAAATTATTTAGCTGAATCAGATATTGAAATTTCTGAGATTCAAAAGCTTAAAATAGCAAATGAATTCATAATTGATAAAGAACTCTTTAAACAAATAGTTGATTTCTGTAAAGAAAAGAACGAGCAATTAAAGACGAACAAAAAGGATAATCTTAAATTTGATATTCATAGTAAGATAGTATTATCAAGAAATGCATATTTTGAAATTAAGAAGTTAACAAAAGAAAGAAAAATATTAGATAATCAAATAAAATCATTAGAATTAGTATATAGTGAGTTTGCAAAAAAACAAAAAGAGGGTTTGGAATCTTTCCTTTCTATCTTTTCGAAGGATATTAATAGTCTATATCAATTTATGCATCCAGATGAAAAAGTTGAGGATATAAAATTAATTCCTCTTGAAAAAGATGATGATTTAGCAGGTATAACATTCCAATTTAAGTTTTTTGAAAATGAGGTTTCACCGCCTCATAAATATTTAAGCGAATCCCACCTCAATTGTTTCGGAATAGCTTTCTTTCTTACCTCTGTTAAAGCATTTAATAAAAAGAATAAATTCTTTATTCTTGATGATGTGATATCAAGTCTGGACACAAGCCATAGAAAACGCTTTGCTGATCTATTAGTTGAAAAATTTTCTGATTATCAAATTATTTTATTAACTCACGAAAAAAATTGGTTTGATATTGTTAAAAACCTAGTGAAGGGGAAAAACTGGAAAGTTAACACTATAAAATGGAGTGAAGATAGAGGAACCTACATTGATGAACCTTTTGAGACTTTAAAAGAAAGAATAGAGCATAAGATTAAAACAAATGACGAAACAGGATTAGGTAATGATTGTAGAAAATATCTTGAGCATAGACTCAAAGACATTGCATTTAATTTAGAAGTTAAGGTTAAGTTTGTCTATAATGATACAAATGAAGATAGAATGGCTTATGAACTTTTAACTGAACTTAAAAATAAAATCAATAAACAGCCAAGTTTGGTGTTGAAGAATAGCGCAATACTGGACAGGCTTTTAAAGTCCGTATTTTTAGGCAATAAAGATTCTCACGACAGTACATTTGTTGCAAGCATCAATGATTTCAAAGCGTTTTGGAAAGATGTAAAAGATTTGGATGATTTATTTTTTTGCGGTTCTTGTCAGAAATTCATTTCTCTAAAATACTATGATGAAGTTTGCAAAAAGATAAGATGCGGATGTGGTAATAAAATTTATGAATGGAATAAATAATTTTAAATAAAATTATATAGAAAAATTCATAGAACAAATTACCATTAAAAATGAAATATTGGACTAATTAAAAAGAATCAAAAAGGACTTAAAATGCCAAACGCAGAAACAATAAGACTCCAAAATATGGGTGTTCGGGAATTTGCAAGAAAATTTCCAACTACAATTAGAGGTAGAGATGTTGAAATAAGAAAAGAATGGTTACCATTCAATAGATGGCACGATCAATTTATATCTTCCCCAATGATAGATATTGCAATAGGTCCTTTTGCAATAGAAACCCAATGTATTCTAGAATATGATGAGTTATTAGCCAATAGAGATGTACGGAGATTATTACGATTCGCGTTAAATGCTCACATTGAAAACTTAGAACGGTATAGTAACCGAGAAGAAGAATTGCCAAGGTTTGATGATTTCTTCAATCGAGAGTTTACGAATACAAATGCAAGATGCTTCATGGCGGTTGAGATAGAAGGAAGAGCAGATCGCAAGGTCGTTTTAGCTGACATAATAAATACTTCTGCCATGGGGCGTTTTGGTGTAATAGTTGCCAAATCTGAACGAGTATTGAAAATATTTGTGAAACTTTTAAAATACTCTTTGTTTCTGGAAAGGGTGGATAAACCCACTTTTAGAACAAAGAACGTGTTAATTTTATCTGGTGAACAATTTACTGGGTTATTTAACTTACTGCCATGATCTCCCACTCCATGATATCAAAAAGCAAATCGTTGCCCGAATTAAAGAGGAACAGAAATTGTATCGAGACATGCAAGAAACTGATCGAGCTTTTCGAGCGCAACCTGATTAAAAACACATACCCCCATCATAAATAGACTGCGGAAGCCTCTCTTCCTCCTTTTCGCAAGCCTGCAAGCTTTCAGAGCAATCCGCCGCTCCTGCCGGCGCCACATTTTAATTGCCATTATTATATAAAATTATTAGTGCTCTCTCTCTTATATCGGATTTTCACGGCTAATAAAAAAATCCGTGCGTATCCGTCCAATCCGCGTCATCCGTGTTCCTTTCGTCTGGATGAATACTATTTCTTAAACCAAACGACCATGCTCATAACCCCGCCCCTTTCCTGCTGTCACACCTGCGGGAAAGAAGAGAAGGACAGCAGCGCGGTATTTTGATAGATATTGGTTGCATGGGGATAGCATGCGCCGCAATTTTTATATAAGAATTCGATAAAAAGAATGTCTCTGCGCTTCCATGCCTCTTTGGATAACAAAAAAGTATATACATATGGTGAAATATGTTTATACATTATGAGGTTGATATGGCTTGATAACATGGAAAAATAAGCCATTAATTCCTGACCATAACAGAAATGCCGATGGCGAAATGATAGAACTCGGAATTGAAATACATCAGATAATAGAATTACTTGAAAACGGTAAAGAAGTATCCAAAAGGAAAAAAGGTATAATCGAAAAGTGGTGCCACCGCGGACAGATTATCTACATCGTGGCGATCGAGGACTATGATGATTATTGGCTTATAAGACACGTCGGAAAAATTAGAGCTACTAAAGAAAAATTGAAATTAATGCGAGGTGAAAAAGATGCATAAATGCAATATCTGTGGAAAAGAAATGAATACAGTGGAAGATATTAACCTGAAAGGGTTTATTATACATGGCTGGCGGTGCGAATGCGGTAATGAACACAGCGACCCTCAAGATGTGGATAACATCGTCAAATACTTCAAAGCACTGAAGAAAGGTGTGGAGGCGACTGTATATAAATCGGGCAATAGCATATCTATACGACTTCCAAAAGTGATTGCAGATCTCTATCACCTTAATTCGAACTTTAAGCTGCCCATCGAAACCGAGCCAGGAGGCATCAGACTCAAGATAGTCAAGCAGAAGGTAGAGGCGTGATCAGCGTAAGCACCGCCACCGTGCCTCTGTATTTCGATATGTTATCCCGCCCCCTCCCCGGGGAGCGGAAATCGTTGCCCGAATCGAATAGGAGCAGAAATTGGTCGATGCAAATAAGAAACTGATCGAGCTTTTTTAGGGGAAGATAAAGGAGAAGATTGCGGAGGTATGGGGTTAATAGATAGAAAAAATATCAATGAAAATCCGTGCGTATCCGTCGAATCCGTGTCATCCGTGTTCCGTCACCCGGCTGTTGACTGTTTAACTAACCAGCGCAACCCGATTAAGAACACATACCCCTATCTATCAATAGACTGCGGAAGCCTCTCTCCCTCCTTTTCGCAAGCCTGCATGCTTTCAGAGCAGTCCGCCGCTCCGGGGACCTGCCGGCGCCATGATTTAAAATTATAACCCAATACAAACCCCACCGATACCTGCGCCTGTTATGCTGCCGCCTGAAAGATGCTGCACATGAGCGAAGAACATATATTAGCAAAAACAAATTACAGAGTATTCATGATACCATATGAAAAGGAACTAACAGAATACTTCAGCAGCAAAGACAGCATAATACTTGCTTATCTTTTTGGCTCAACAGTCAGGGGCGATACAGGCAGGTTGAGCGATGTTGATATTGGAGTCCTGCTCGATGAAAAATTATCCAAAAAAGACCGCTTCGATCTGGAATTAAAATTGATGGGTGAAATAGCCGCTTTAATCAAGAAAAACAAAATAGATTTGATCGTTTTAAATGAAGCGCCTTTGCTTCTGGCATATAATATTATAAAAAATGGAATTATTTTAAAATCCAGTGAAATAGAGAGAGTAAAGTTCGAAACAAAGCTCCTTTCTATGTATATGGATGAAAAATATTACATAAAGAGGCATACGGAAGAAACTCTGAAAAGGATTGCCGGGGTCGGTTTCTCGTGAATGATGAAATAGCATCCAAACTTGAACAGCTTGAAGAATATGTGAGCATATTAAAAGGCTATCAACATTTTAAAATAGAGGACTTACAGACAGACCACACACTTAAGGGAGCAGTCGAGCGATATTTAGAGATTGCACTGGAATGTACCATCGACATTGGTGAAATGATAATATCAAGAGAAAAACTTAAACGACCTGAAACATACCAGGAAGTGTTTTTGGTTCTTGGAGAGCATGGTATTTTGCCGGGTGATTTTGCTGTAAAATTTGCACCATCTGCAGGATTTAGAAATAGGCTCGTCCACATGTACGCAAAAATAGACATCGGAAAGCTCTATTATTACTTGCAGAATAATATTGGAGATATTGAACAATTTAGTAAATACATAGCTCAGTATCTTATAAAATACTAAATGTAGTTTGGGGAGAAGTATGGGATAATAGATGGAAGGGAATCAATGAAAATCCGTGCGTATCCGTCGCATCCGTGTAATCCGTGTTCCTTCATCCGGCTGTTGCGCCAAAAATTTAATGTTTACAATTTTATAATATTTTTCACAGGTATCAAGAAACCCTGCATAACACTCAAAAAGCCTCAAGGTTTAAGTTATTTAACAACCACTTCTAATATATTATAGTGTCCAGAACAAGGGGTTAAAAATGATTGAGAAAATCAAAAAAAGGGACGGAAGAATTGTAGATTTTGACAGCTCAAAGATAGCCAATGCAGTTTTTAAGGCATTTATCGCCACAAAAAGCAGGGATGGCAAAAGGGCAGAGGGAATAGCAAAGCAGGTAGTTGAGCTTCTTGAAAAAAGAATCACGGGAATCCCTGATGTTGAAGATGTCCAGGATACGGTCGAAGAGGTTTTGATTAAAAACGGCTATGCCGGCGTTGCGAAAGCATACATCCTGTACAGGGAAAAGCGCTCACAGATACGGAAAGCCAAGGAATTTCTCGGAGTAAAGGATGAACTGAAGTTGAGTGTTAATGCCGCAAGAGTCCTCAAGAGGCGCTACCTGTTAAAAGATGAGGACGGGAAGGTGATTGAGACACCTCTTCGGCTTTTGCGGCGCATAGCAAAAGCCGTGGCGCTTGACCCCGAATCCGAGGATGAATTCCTCAACATGCTGGTAAACCTTGAATTCCTGCCCAATACGCCCACACTCATGAACGCGGGTACAGACCTGGGACAGCTTTCGGCCTGTTTTGTCATTCCTGTCGAGGACTCGCTTGTGAGCATTTTTGATGCGGTAAAAAGCATGGCGCTCATCCAGCAATCAGGCGGCGGCACGGGTTTTTCATTTTCGCGCCTCCGGCCTTCGGGAGATATTGTAAAATCTACAAAAGGGGTTGCATCAGGACCGGTTTCTTTCATGAGGGTGTTCGACACCACCACGGATATCATAAAGCAGGGAGGAAAGCGGCGCGGCGCCAATATGGGGATTCTAAGGGCAGACCACCCTGATATCATTGAATTCATCACCGCAAAAACAAAGGAGGGTTTTCTTACGAATTTCAATATCTCGGTAGCGGTGGATGATAAGTTCATGAAAGCCGTCAGGGAAGATGGTGAATACGGGTTAATAAACCCGCGGAACAGGGAAATAGTGAAGAAGGTCAGGGCCAAAGATATCTGGAACCTCATAATAACAATGGCGTGGAGGACAGGCGACCCGGGGGTTGTGTTCATAGATGAGATTAACAGGCACAATCCCACGCCGCAGGTAGGGGAAATGGAAAGCACAAACCCGTGCGTTGTCGGAAGTACGCTTATTTCGACAGAAAACGGCTTAATGAGAATGAGCGACCTGATTGAAAAACACCCCGATGGTGGAATCAGAATTGCCACGGATAACAAGGTTCCAATCCGGATTGTGAATAGCGGCGGGACAATAAGTTTGATGCGCTCAAAGCAAACCGGGATTGGCTTCAATAAGATAATAAAGGCTTTTTGTGTTGGAGAAAAAGAGACGTACAAAATAGAGACAGAGTCCGGATATGAACTGACCTGCACTGCTGACCATAAAATCCTGACCCCTGAAGGCTGGGTTAAAACAATAGATTTGGATCCAACGATTCACAGAATATCGATTCAATCCGGTGAAGGGAGATTCAGCGATGACTTCAAATTGCCATTCGATGCGGGAAATGAATTTGTTGGGAAAAATGGAAAAATCACCCGATTAAACCTGCCATCTGATTGGAGCAAAGAATTGGGTCAGGTATTGGGCTGGCTGGTTGGCGATGGCTGGCTCAGGGACGGGGATAAAAACCGAAGGGTGGGGTTCACATTCTCAAAACAAGATAAAAATGTGATGGACTATTTCAAACCTATTATTAATTACTGGTATGGCTCTGACATAAAAGAAGTGAAAAGGGAGAATGGAGTATATCACTTATCATACCACTCAAAACATTTCGTGGACTTTTTCATCAAGCTGGGCATTCGGGCTGTGGATGGTGGAAACAAAACAGTCCCTGAAAGTATTTTAATTGCGCCGAAAGAGGCTGTTATCGGTTTTTTGCAGGGTCTGTTCACGGCTGATGGAACTGTTAATTTTATTAAGGATAAATCATCATACGTAAGACTGACTTCAAAATCCCTGAGACTGCTGAAAGACGTTCAAATACTTCTGCTAAATTTAGGGATAAAATCAAGGATATACGACAGAAGCCGGCAACCCGAAGAAAATAAGTTCAGCTATCTCAACAAGAGCGGGGAGCTGAGAAAATATGGTTCAAGCGGTGTGTGTTTCGAGCTTGAAATCAGCAAAGAAAGTGTGATGAAATTTATAGGAGACATCGGATTCCTGTGCGGGCTGCATAAAGATAAAATCGGAAAATTTTTCACAAAAGGATTTTATTCTGACAAATTTGTAGAGAAAATAAAATATATAAAAGAAAATGGAAAGGAACTTGTATATGATTTAACAGAGCCGAGAACCTTGAGCTTCATTTCAAATGGAATCGTGTCGCTTGATTGCGGAGAGCAGCCGCTTTTACCCTACGAATCCTGCAACCTTGGTTCGATAAACCTTGCGAAAATAGTGAAGGATGGCAAAATCGACTGGGAAAACCTTGAAAAAATCATAAACAATGCAGTCAAGTTCCTTGACAATGTAATAGATATCAACAAATACCCGCTTCCCCAGATTGAGGAAATTACAAAAGCTAACAGGAAAATCGGTCTTGGGATAATGGGTTTTGCAGATATGCTCGTGCAGCTCGGTATCCCGTACGATTCTGAAGACGCCCTCAAAACAGGCGAAGAGATTATGAAATTCATCCAGGAAAAATCCCATGCAGCTTCAGAAAGACTTGCGATTGAGCGGGGCGCTTTCCCGAATTTCCCGGGAAGCATGTATAAGAAACCAATACGCAATTCCACCGTGACAACTGTTGCTCCCACAGGAACTATCAGCATTATCGCAGGCTGTTCAAGCGGTATTGAGCCACTGTTTGCGGTTTCTTTCGTGCGCAATGTCATGGAAGGGACTAAACTCCTTGAAATAAACCCGTATTTTGAAGCTGTGGCGAAAGAGCGGGGTTTCTACAGCGAGGAGATGATGATGAAAATCGCGAAGCAGGGAACTCTCGCTGGAATTGAAGAAGTGCCCGATGATGTGAAGCGCGTGTTTGTGACTGCTTTTGATATAGCGCCAGAGTGGCATGTCAGGATGCAGGCGGCTTTCCAGAAATATACGGATAACGCAGTATCTAAGACCATCAATTTCCCGAATGATGTGGATATCAAGGAAGTTGAAAAGGCGTTCATGCTCGCCTATGAATTAAAATGCAAGGGAATTACAGTTTACAGGTACGGGAGCAAGGCGCAGCAGGTGTTATATCTTGGTGACAGGGTTGATCAATTTGTATCCGCTGATGATGAATATGCAGGAGGATGTCCGGCACCTGTGTGCCCGGTATGAGTTCAAAGCTCATAAAGCTCAACATTATCCATCTGCACCTTCGCCATCTCCACTGCAATTTTTGTATAATCCTTCCTGTTTATTTTTCCGCGTGTAAGCCAGCCAATAATGCCTTCCTCATATCCGATTTCAGGCTTATTTGAGACTGGCAAAAATGCTTCTGAGATAGTTATTCCCTCATCAATTACCCTTTTGGTGCATTGGGGCGGGTACTCAAAGGCTGGCCCAAGACCCAGAAAAACCCGCTCTCCATCGTACACGGCACAGCAGCAAAAGTTCATATATCCGCTATGTGTGGAGGGCACAGGGGCTATCCCGTCTTCTATTCCCACCGAATATTCGCAATCACCAAAAATCGATTTTGCCCTGAATACCGCACCTTCGATTGTCTCATCAAGAGAAAGAGGCTGTTCCCTGACGCCTGACCTGCATTCCATCCCCTCCACCAGATATGAGGGAAATACTTCGCAAACGGCGTTTATCTTATTTTTGTTCAGGGAAGCCACATGGATACATTTTTTAACCATAATACTCTTAATCTTTATTCGTATCTTTAAAGAATTTCTTGAAATACTTCCACCCGGTTTTGCAAAGATGCTTCCTTCCCTGCGGGTCCTCTCTTACCCAGTCCATGATATAGAAAAATTGCGCTTTATATTCATCCACTGTTTCCCCGACAATGGCGGGCGGATTCGGGAGGCCAAGAGTGCGGAGATATTCGATGAACATCGATTCCCCTTTCTGCTGGGCAATACCGTCAATTTTCATAACTGTGAATTTATAGCCCTCGGTTTTCAACCACTCGATTGTCTTATCGTGGATACAGCCTGAGCATATCTCGATATTCTCGTCATGCTGGACTTTTAGTTTAATGAACCCCTTCTCCACTATGTTTTGCGCTCCCGTATTATATGTCTTCTTCTTAAACATTTCTTTTCCAAAATGCTCTATCGGGACGATATCATAATGCAATTCCCCGGTCTCTTTTCTCACTACTATGATACCCACCCCCCCAACTGGCGTACCCCATCCCTGGTCGTCGATTTGAATTGTCATTGCTATTTCCCTGTGTTTTTACCAGTGTTTGATTATATCCATATTTATTTTTACCGGGATAAAAATTATCCTTATAGAGTGGACAATTTCGCTTATCAACTCTTGTATTTATCTGTGAACTACCCCACCCTTTCGGGATGGGGCTTCCTACGAGTATGCTTCTGGTGCTTGTTTAGGCACCATAAGCCCTGTTTGTCGTAGATTACCAACAAATTGTTGGTAGCCAGTCCACATGGCATTTTTTGATAGAAATCGTAACATGATAAAGATAGCACTGTTCCTATCTCTATCAATTACATTCCCACAATCACATTCCATAGTACGCTTCCAGATAGGCATGTCGTGTTTCTTTCCGCAAACATAACATTTCTTAGAAGTGTATTGCTCATCGATTTCTATTACTTTCTTACCTATAAGTGCTGCCTTGTAGGTTAGAAATCCAACAAACTGAGATAAATATCCATTATTTTGAGTTGATCGGTTGAGACTCTTTTTAGCTTTCTTTGTTATTTTTGTATTTTTGGATTGAGCCATTTCCTTGACATCAAGGTCACCGACAATGATTGTATTGGCTTTAGTATTGTCAACCATTTTCCGTGTGAGTTTATGCTGAATGTCTTTTATCTGGTTACTACATTTCCGAGTAAGTTTATTCTTTGCTCGATTGAGTCTCTGCCAGTGATTGCTTCCTTTGATACAATGGTCTCGTCTTGCTTGAAGTTCATCGACTTTCGGATTCCAGTATTTGTCCGGTCTTGGGTTTACAGCTTCATAGAATTTTGATTCTGTGTTTATAGCGGTTATGGTTTTTGTGACTCCAAGGTCAATTGCCTGATACAATCCGTTATCGACATAAGGTTTTTCCGGAACTTCATGAACAATCCCAAGATAATATTTTCCTTCAACCTGATAGACATTTACTTGATAGACTTTATTGTATTTTCGCAATAATTCAAATACAAGAGGCACTTCATTATAAAAATGGGATAACGATATTTCTGATCCTTTGATTGTGAACCCGGATTGATTATACATCATTGTAGTGAAATGGTTTTTGCCTTTGAATCCAGGTGAATGTGCATTGGTATCACCTTTTTTTCTTTGCTCAAAAAATGAACTGTAATCAGCATTGAGGGTTCGGATAGCCATCTGCAATACTTTTGAATATACAACATTATATTTCGGATACTTTTCTTTTATTTTCGGCAAATCGTTTTGCTGTTTCTTGTATCCAACTTCATAGTATGGTTTTCCCCAAGGGAATACTTCAAAATCGGCTCGAAAGTTATTGAGTATCCATTCTTTTCTTCGTTCTGCAAGAGCAAAATTGTATATTAGCCTGCATTGCTCTGATAGATGCCATAATACTTCTTCCTGTTCAGGTGTTGGGTATATCCTGATTTTTTCAGTTAGTCGCATAGTATTTATCTGGATTATATCTGTATAGATATGGTTTTTATGTAAGCATGGTGAAAGTGTTTTCGGCTTTTATCAAATCGCATATCCCAAGGGGTACGATTCATCCCCTACCTCTCAGAAGGGGACTTCTCTACCCCTTGACCCTACGAGTTAAAACTAACTTTCGACCTTCGCGCTCTGCGGTGAATAAAATCGCACACCGCAAAAGGCGCCAGGTAAGCAAAGTATTCACAAGAATATTTTGGAAAATCAGGTTCTCAACAATAAATAAACATTAAATAGGATAAGCAATATTAATTGGCTCATTATATTTAATGGTATTGAGATATGGGATTTGAGACGATTTTCAGGAGAAAGAAACCCATTTCCGAAAGTGAAAATGCGGGTGGGCCTATGAATGACATTGGGGGCGCGGATGCGAGCGTATTGGCCAATAAGGGCAATGAGCTGGTTGAGAGCGGCATGTATGCAGAGGCTATTAAGTATTATGATAAAGTCCTCGGGATAAACCCAAAATTAACCGAAGTCTGGAATAATAAAGGGCTTGCACTTGCAAGAACCGGGAGATATTCAGAAGCCATACAGTGTTATGATAAAGCCATTGAACTCAAACCTGATGACGAAGAAGTGATGTATAATAAAGGCATTGCGCTTGCCCAGCTCGGGCGGCTGCCTGAGGCCATTGCCTGTTATGATAAATTGCTTGAAAAAAATCCCACTGACGCTGCCGCATGGTGCAGCAAGGGCGATGTGTATTTTGAGAGCGGCAATTTTCAAGAGGCGCTTCGTGCGTATGACAAATCAATCGAAATCAATCCCGGGGACGAGACAGTATGGAATAACAGGGGATTGACTCTTGTAAAACTTAACCGGTTCGCCCAGGCTATAGAATCCTATGATAAGGCTCTTGAAATAAACCCGAAAGTTGAGAAGATATGGAGCAATAAAGGGCTCGCTCTTGCAAAAATGAAGCAGAACGCTGAAACAATCGATTTACAAAAGATTGCTTCATCCATACCGAAAGAAGAGGAGGCGGCTCCTGCCATCGAACCACCGTTTATTGAGCAACCGGTCATTACGCCTCCGAAGCCTGAACCGATGCAAGAGGCAGTAGTTGAAAAGCCTGCTCCTCCTGAAACCATCAAAGAACAGGAATTTATCGAACCGCAAGTCGTTGAACAGCCAGTTATTAAGCCTCCGCAACCTGAACCAGAGCCAGAAACCGTTACCAAGATGCCTGAACATCCTGCTGAAACCATCAAAGAACAGGCATTTATAGAACCGCAAGTCGTTGAACAGCCGGTTATTGAGCTGCCACAGCCTGAAGCGGAGCCAGTTGCCATAATTCCTGAACCCGCTCCTGTTGAGAGTTTCAAGGAGCAGAAAATAATCAAACATCATCCTGTTGAACAAGCTATCACTAAGCAACCTGAACCGAAAACAATTAAACCCGAACCTGCTCCCGTTAAGAGTATCGAGGAACAGGCATTTATCGAACCTCCCCCTGAAAGAAAAATTATTAAGATAGAAAAACCGGCGCCGAAAGCTCAACAAAAAAAGCCTGCGCCTGGTCATGAAATAGCCAAAAAAGCTTTAGATCACCTTGTTACCGGAAATGCGTTGTATTCCATGAAAAAATATGAAGATGCAATCGATTCGTTCAATAAATCGCTTCTGATAGATTCCGAAAATACCATCGCCTGGAACAATAAAGGTCTTGCTTTTGCAAAATCAGGAAAAATCGATGAGGCAATAATCTGCTATGATAAAGCGCTGGGAATCGACCCGGACGACTATGTATTTCTAAATAATAAAGGCAATGCGCTTTATAAAAAAGGGGATATCAGAGAGGCCCTTAAAAGTTATCAAATGGCATTTGAATTAAATCCTGAAAGCCAAATAGCGATTAAAGGTATGGAAATGTGTTTGGGTTCCTTGAAAAAATCCGGCAATGTAAAGAAGAAAGCACAAAAACCTAAAACCTTATTTTAATCTCATCATTATTATCATGCATTTTTAGTAAACTATATTAAGCCAGAAAAAAATAACTCTATTATAAAAAAAGGGAAAAAATGGCAAACGGAAAAAGAATATCTTTAGCAGGGACTGTCAATAAAAAACCTTCCCAAAGTACTAGCCCGCTGGCAGTTTCAATCTTGAATGGGGTTCCCCAAAAACAAAACCGGACCACAGGCATATCTATTCTTGACCGTACCCTCGGAGGCGGATTGCCATCGGGTTCTGTTGCCTATATACACGCCGATGCCACTTCCATGGCTGAAGTTTTCTTATTCCAATTCACGCAGGCCCGCAAAAGCTATTATTTTTCAAATGAAAGGCGCCCGGTATATGTAATGCATGATATCCAGAATTTTGGTTTTAAAACAGATGATATTACATTTGTGGATATATACAGTGAGTATTATATCTCGTCCCATGGAGATATGGTTGATAATATTGGCAATGAATTCGTCGATGCCAAGATAGTGGAATTCACGGAATATAACCTGAAAAAAATAGTGGCTGAAGAAGAACAGGATATAAACATAATTTTTGACTCGTTCTCTTTCTACCTGAACCTGAACGTTAATCCGGGATCAATCAAACGGCTCATCAATTTGATATACGAGGCAACAAAAAGCGTTAATTGCCTGACTTTTTTATACGGCCTCAAGGATACACATGAAAAGAATCTTGAAAATGAAATATTAAAATCCTGTGACGTGATTTTTGATGTGGATTCTGAAAAAAATTCGGAAAAGATTTCTAACCGGCTTTCAATACCGAAAATAAGGGGAAGAGTCCCGTCGATTGAAATGATAAGGTTCAAGGTCGGAGACGGTGTTCAGATAGATACTACAAAGGATATCGCGTAAAGAAAATATTCCGTATATTTTCAAAAATTAAGATTCAATTCGAGATTTTTCTTATTTTTTAAACCAGAACAAACATAACTGATAAGTATTATATTATCAAGTCCACAAATAAGTCTGGAGAATATCATTGGAAGACGTTGTAATTAAAATCAAAGGCATGATGTGCGGCCATTGCGAAAAAACAGTGACTGAAGCCGCAATGAGTGTTAAAGGGGTGACAAAAGCCTCATCCGATTTTAAGCGAGGCGAGGCAAAGGTGTCGTTTGACACAAATGTCACAGACCTTGGGACAATAAAAACGGCTATCGCTTCTTCAGGGTATGAAGTAATAGATGAGGGGGAAGCCTGCCCTGTTCCGGTAAAGCAGGTGGTTATACCTGAAACTAAGGTTGAGATTAAAGAAAGCGGGTTAAAAAAAATCTCTTTGAAGATAACAGGGATGACATGCGCTTCGTGCGCCCAGAACATCGAAACGGCGTTAATAAAAACAGAAGGTGTGAAAAACGCATCCGTTAACTTCTCATTTGAAAAAGCAAGCGTGGAATACGACGCTGCCAAGGTGACGCCGCAAAGCTTGGAAAGCGTGATAACTTCCCTGGGATACGGCGTGGCTAAGAGCGATATCACGCTCAAGATTGGAGGGATGCATTGCGCTGCCTGTGCGCTCAATATCGAGACTGCGCTTAAGAAAACAGGCGGTATTGTTTCTGTTGATGTCAGTTTTCCGCTTGAGCGGGCAAGGATTACCTACGACCCTGAACTCATCTCGGTATCAGACATGATAAAAACAATTGAGAGTGTGGGCTACACGGCTTCCGAGAAACTTGAAAAATCGGATGCCGACAGGGAAAAGAGGGCACGCGAAGAGGAAATAAAGAAACAGAGGATTAATCTTATCATTGCGGTTCTCCTTGCTGTCCCGATATCTCTCGGTGACATGGGGCGCAACATGGAATGGGCATTCGTGCCCGAAATACTGAAAAACGATTATGTTCTTTTCATCCTTGCCACAATCGTGATGCTCTTCCCCGGGCGGCAGTTTTTTGAGGGCACTTATAAAGGTTTAAGGCACGGCATGACTGACATGAATCTCCTGATAGCAACGGGAACGGGCGCGGCTTATACCATCAGTGTTGCAGCCACATTCCTTGACCTCGGCGAGGCGTACAAGCATACTTATTATGATACCGCTGCGCTGCTTATCATGTTCATCGTGCTCGGGCGGTATCTTGAGGCGCTCACCAAGGGAAAGACCTCGGAAGCCATCAGGAAGCTTATGGGGCTTGCGGCAAAGACCGCACGCATCATCGTTGGCGGGGAAGAGAAGGAAATACCTGTCGAGGATGTGAAGGTCGATGATATTGTTGTTGTGAGACCGGGTGAAAAAATACCTGTCGATGGCAGGGTCGTCGATGGTCTCACGGCGGTTGATGAATCCATGCTCACCGGAGAGAGCATACCTGTTGAGAAAACGGCAGGCTCTCTGGTAATCGGCGCCACAATGAACAAAACGGGCATGATAAAGTTCAAAGCGACAAAGGTAGGCTCGGACACCGCACTTTCGCAGATTATCAAACTGGTGGAAGACGCCCAGACCCGCAAGGCGCCGATACAGAAACTCGCCGATATAGTGGCGGGGCATTTCATCCTCGCTGTGCATATACTTGCGCTGCTTACGTTTTTCTTCTGGTTCTTCATCGGGTTTGAGAAATTCAATGTGCCTGCAACCTCCGGGATGGGGCTGACTTCCCCTTTCCTTTTCTCGCTGTTGATTTCCATAACAGTGCTCATCATCTCCTGCCCGTGCGCTGTGGGACTGGCGACACCTATCGCTATCATGGTGGGAACAGGAAAAGGCGCGGAGAACGGCATTCTCATCAAGGGCGGCGAGGTGCTTGAGAAGGCGCAAAAACTGGATACCATCGTCTTCGATAAAACCGGCACGCTCACAAAAGGCGAGCCTGCGCTCACCGATGTGATAGCCATAAAAGGCACCCAGGACGAGGTGCTGAGGCTTGCCGCCATAGCGGAGAAGGGGTCGGAGCATCCCCTCGGTGAAGCCATCCTCAAAGGCGCAAAGGAACGCGGCATAGTTGTGCCAGACGCAGAGGAGTTCAAGGCAATACCGGGCCGCGGCGTTGAGGTAAAATACGGCGGGAAAAAAGTGCTTATCGGAACGCGAAAGCTGATGACCGAGTACGGAATGGACATTACGCCTCATTCGGGAAAGCTTGAGGAACTTGAGCATGAGGGGAAGACTGCAATGCTCGTGGCGCTCGATAACGAAATAGCGGGCATAATCGCGGTTGCCGATACCCTTAAGGAGAATTCAGCCGAGGCTGTGCGTGAACTGCATGATATGGGTTTCTCTGTTGCCATGATAACAGGCGACAACAGGAGAACGGCTGATGCAATCGCAAAACAAGTGGGCATCGACATGGTTTTGTCAGAGGTTCTTCCCGAAGATAAGGCGGCTGAGATCAAGAAACTCCAGGCTGAAGGCAAAAAAGTGGCGATGGTGGGCGATGGTATAAACGATGCCCCGGCTCTTGCGCAGTCTGATGTGGGTATAGCCATAGGGAGCGGCACTGATGTTGCTATCGAATCTGCCCAGATTGTGCTGATAAAGAACGACGTGCGCGATGTGGCAAAAGCAATACGGCTGAGCAGGCTCACGCTTAATAAAATAAAGCAGAACCTTTTCTGGGCTTTCTTCTACAACTCGGTGGGAATCCCGATAGCTGCAGGCATACTGTATCCGTTCATGGGAGCAGCAGGGTTGCTTAATCCTGCGCTGGCAGCAGCAGCGATGGCTGCAAGTTCTGTCACAGTGACTATGAACACGCTGCTCTTGAAGCGCATCAAATTAAAGGGGTGAAAATATGGAAAAGAAGCTTGGGGTTTACAGTGTTCTTGCAAGCCTTGCGACTTCGGTTTTTATAATGGTAATGTTCTATATTCTTGCCATGCGGATGGTAAGCACAAACCCGGCGGAGTACAAATCTGTGGATGTGTATGCCGGCATGGTGTATGTTTTCATCCTGTCGATGATTGTATCGGCATCGATATGGCCGGGAGTAATTGAGAAACGGCTTATGAAGCAATAAAATATTGAAAATTATAGATTTTCCAGACAGGATTACAGGATGAACAGGATTTAATATCTTATCCTGTTAATCCTGTCCAGATTCATACCAGTTTTTAGA
Source organism: Candidatus Methanoperedens sp. (assembly GCA_041494705.1). GTDB lineage: Archaea > Halobacteriota > Methanosarcinia > Methanosarcinales > Methanoperedenaceae > Methanoperedens. Next base: position 1,091 of record JBGQBI010000001.1, on the reverse strand, counting down.
TTTACGATTATTTAAGAATCTTGCTATAGTTGTTGATTTTTCTATAAGGTGCCAGGTACGCAAAGTATTCACAAGAATATGTTTGAAAAATTCGGTTCTCAACCATAAAAGTATTTTTGCCCTATCCGCGAATATCCACAATCAGAATAACCGTATCATACGTAAACCCGAGCCTTCCGTTTTCAAGCTTCACCCGCAAACCCGTGCTGTCACCATTCACACTCTGCCTCATCAAACCTTCAATGACTTTTGCCGTCTTTGCCTCGGTTCCAGCCCGACTTATCCACTCCCCGAAATCCTGCGGGATATCCCGGTGCGCCAGCTCCGAAATAACAGCCCCGGTGTCTTTGACCATTTTTTCCATTTCACGAAGCGCATATATCCTGACATGCGAGGGGTCGCGGAGCTTTTCGATATGGTTATGGAACAGGCTCTTATCGCGGTCTTCGGATGAGACGCCGTCAACTATGATTATACGTTTTTTACAGACCCGTTTCATTTCCGCCAGGGCTTTGCCCGGGTCTGGAAAATGATGGAATGCGAACCTGCATGAGACTATATCAAAGCTCTCATCAGGAAAGGGAAGCGATTCCACGTCAGAAAGCAGGAATCCGGTATTGTCCAGTCCTGAAATTTCCTGCTTTTCAATGGCTTTCATGAGCATGTTGCGCGTGATGTCGCAGCCGATTACAGTTTGCGCATTTTTTGCGAACTCAAGCGCGAGAAAACCCGCGCCTGTGGCTACATCAAGAACGCGGTGGTTTTTTGCTACCCCGCTTTTTTTTACTATTTCGGAGAGATGAACACCGTCCACGAATATATTCCCTTTCGAGTATGCTTCCGCCCTGCTTCCGAATTGCCTTATCGCGCTTTCCTTGATGCCCATTATAGGGGTTTAGAGACGGGTTTAGGATAAATATGTTCTGCAATCGTTGATAAATGAACTCAAGTAAGGATAATCGACCACAGAGCACACAGAGAGCACAGAGTTGTAATAGTTCTCTGTAAGCCGAAACTTCGGCTTGCGCAGTACCCACGTATGGCAAAGCCATACGTGTATGCGGTGTAAACTGCCGCAACAGTTTTTGATA